>NZ_CACRUY010000005.1 GCF_902652685.1 Mycobacterium sp. Marseille-P9652 | reverse complement strand
TACCGCGCGCCGCAGGCGCGCGGTCGCCGGGGGTTCGTGATGCCCGGGGACAGGCCGTTGCGTGTGCCGCTGCCGGCGCGCGCGGCTGCGCCGCAGCGGGGCGCCGCGCGGGGTAAGCGCGCCAGCAGCGACCCCTGGTACACGGCCCTGTGGCACGCCATCGCCGACGCCCCGCACCTCCCGCCGGCGCCCGGGGCGCCGGCGGGAGGTGCGGGGCGTCGGCGATGGTGTGCCACAGGGCCGTGTACCAGGGGTCGCTGCTGGCGCGCTTACCCGGCTCGGAGCCCGGCTGCGGCGCAGCCGCGCTCGGCGGCAGCTGCACCTGGAACGGAATGTCCCCGGGCATAACGAATCCCAGGCGCTCGCGGGCCTGCGCCGCGATGTACGCCGGATCGCCGAGCTTGCCCTTCTTCTGTTCGAGATCGGCGATCTGCCGGCGCAGCGACGCCTCGCTGGCGGACAGCTGCTCCATCTCGGTGCGCTGCGCGAAATAGGTGCGCACCGGGCCCGCGATGGTCAGCGTCAACACGCAGACCAACGCGGCCAGCACGGCGGCCCGCCGCGCCGTGAAGCCGAGCCGTTGATCGGACCGCTGCTCGACGGACTCGGCCGCCTGCCGCTTGATCGGCTCAACGACGTGCTCCTGCAGCGTGCGCGTTGGGGCGCGGCCAGCCGACGCAACGGGTTTGGACACCGGCTTAGCCGAGCGGCCGCGCCGACCCGATCCGCCGGCCTTCCCCGGGCGCGATGCCGGGGAGCGCCGTTTCGGATCCGGCTTGGCCGCCAAGCTATTTCACCTCGAGCGCGAACCTGGGAAAGGCGAGGTCACCGGCGTAGCGGGCGGCGTCACCCAGGGCCTCCTCGATGCGCAGCAGCTGGTTGTACTTGGCCACGCGTTCGCTGCGGGCGGGCGCGCCGGTCTTGATCTGCCCGCTGCCGACCGCCACCGCCAGGTCGGCGATCGTGGTGTCCTCGGTCTCGCCGCTGCGGTGGCTCATCATCGTGCGATAGCCGCTGTGGTGGGCCAGCGCGACGGCGTCCAGCGTCTCGGTGAGCGTGCCGATCTGATTCACCTTGACCAGCAACGCATTTGCGACCCCCTTCTCGATGCCCTCCTCGAGACGCTCGGGGTTGGTGACGAAGATGTCGTCGCCGACGATCTGCACACGGTCGCCGATCGACGCCGTCAGCGCGGCCCAGCCGTCCCAGTCGTCTTCGGACAGCGGGTCTTCGATGGACACGAGCGGATAGGAGCCGAGGAGGCCGGCATAAAACTCCGCCATCTGCTCGGCGGTGCGGGTCGAGCCTTCGAACGCGTATCCCTTGCCGTCGGTGTAGAACTCGGTGGCCGCGGCGTCGAGCGCGAGCGCCACGTCGGCGCCCAGCTTGAAGCCCACGGCTTCGATGGCCTTGCCGATCAGGTCGAGCGCCGCGGTGGTGCCGGCGACGTCGGGGGCGAAGCCGCCCTCGTCGCCCAAGCCGGTGCTCAGCCCCTGCTTCTTCAGCACGGACTTGAGCGAGTGGTAGACCTCGGCGCCCCAGCGCAGCGCCTCGGCGAAGCTGGGCGCCCCGATCGGCGCGACCATGAACTCCTGGATGTCCACCGCGGTGTCGGCGTGCGCCCCGCCGTTGAGGATGTTCATCATCGGCACCGGCAGGATGTGCGCGTTCGGGCCGCCGAGGTAGCGGAACAGCGGGAGTTCGGCCGAATCGGCGGCCGCCTTCGCCACGGCCAGCGAGACGCCCAGGATCGCGTTGCCGCCCAGCCGCGACTTGTCGGGCGTGCCGTCGAGGTCCACCAGCGCCTGGTCCACCAGCCGCTGGTCGTCCGCGTTGAGCCCGATCACCGCCGGGCCGATTTCGTCCAGCACGGCCTGCACGGCCTTCTGGACGCCCTTGCCGCCGTAGCGTTCGCCACCGTCACGCAGTTCGACGGCCTCGTGCTCCCCGGTCGACGCGCCGGACGGCACCGCCGCCCGCGCGAACGTCCCGTCGATGAGGGCCACCTCGACCTCGACCGTCGGGTTGCCGCGCGAATCGAGGATCTCGCGGGCTCCGACCTGCTCGATAATCGGCACTGGGTTCTCCTTGCGTAGACGTGCCCGGTAGCGGCGCCGGCCGAGGACGCCCCTAGCGTAAAGCCTGATACATCCTGCTACAGCGGGTGACCCGCCGCGTAGGCGGTCGCCCAGTCGCGCACCGCACGCGCGTACACGCCGGAATTGTTGTAGGCCCGCAGGGCGGTGATCCACCCGCGCGGCGTGCCCAGGTCCTTCCCGCGCCAGCACAGGTACCCGGCCGCCGCGAGCGCCGCGTCGTCGATGTTGTCGGGGCTGACCCGGCCGTCGTTGTGGGCGTCGACGCCGTAGAGCCGCCAGGTTTCCGGGATGAACTGCATGGGACCCATCGCGCGGGTGACGCCGTCGCCGTCGGTCACCGATTGCTCGCTGTCCACGATGCGCATGGTCCCGCCGCTGCCGTCCAGGCGAACACCGCGGATGGGCGGGCTCACATCCCCGTTCGGCGACAGCGTCGCGCCGCGGTAGGTGCCGTGGTGGCTTTCGACCTGCCCGATGCCCGCCAGCGTGGTCCAGGCGATGTGGCACTTGGGGTTCTCGACCTCGGCCACCCGGGCCGCGTACGCGTAGGCCTCGAGGGCGATGACCGGGATCTCCAGGGCTGCCGATCGTTGCTGGGCCCAGGCCCGCAGCTGGTCGGCGGGCCTACCACTGGCGTGGGTGTCGACCGCCGGCACCGGATCCCCGGCCGGGGGCGGCACCCCCTCGGGAATGAACAGGCTGAGCTGCCAGGTGCAGCTGGAGGCGAGCAGCATCGCGGTCGCGCCGATCACGGCGACCGCTCGCAACCAACGCCTTGGCGACACCACAGTCCCCTACAACTCCCCTACAACAAAACCTCAGCCATCGTCCCACGAGTTTTGGGAGCACCCGCCCCGTTGCGGGCCCCGACGCACCGAGAAAATCGCGGGCGGCATCGGCCGACGATTAGCTGCCAGCAACGTCGGCTAGCGACACCGGGGCATGCCGACCATCCTGATTGCCAACATCAACGGCGATATTACAGGCCGCTCCGGCGGGCATTCGGCAAACATTTCGAGGATCGCTGCCGCGCCGCGCTCCGGACGGCAATTCAATTCGCCTCAGCACCCTCTTCGGCGCCGCCGGACGGCCAGTGCGCGCGCCACTCCTCCTCGCTGACGTCTCCGAGAGGGGCCGTATCGAACTCGTCCGGCACGCCCCCGCCGCGGCGCGCCGCGGCGACCGCCCTCTCCGCGGCCCGAACGGTGTCAGCGAACTCCAGAACGGCTGTGCGCAGTGCGCTTTCCGCATCCACGTCGGCCGACACCGAGACCGTGGTGATCCCGTCGGGCATCAGGTCGGCGGGTATCCCGGCCTTTTCCGCGCGCGCAATCACCTTCTGAGCCAACGCCAATGCCGGCTGACCGGTGTGTACGTCGTCCATCGCCGACTTCCGCGGCTTCTCGGCCGCCTTGCGCTCCTCCCACTGCGCCAACTGCTCCTCGAGCGAAATCGGTTGGCCGGCAAGCACCCCCGGCACCCGATTGCCCAGCTTGCGCATCAGCGCGGCCGCGACGTCGTCGATGGTGAACGGGTGATGCGGCGCGTCCTCGGCGATGCGCGCGTGAAACAGCACCTGCAGCAGGACATCGCCGAGTTCCTCGCGCAATTGGTCGGCGTCACCGCTGCGCACGGCGTCCAGCACCTCGTAGGTCTCCTCGAGCAGGAACCGGCGCAGCGAGTCGTGGGTTTGCTCACTTTCCCAGGGCCCGGCGGTGCGCAGCTTGTCCATCATCGCGACCGCGTCGACCAGCCGCTCGCCGCGGGGCGTGTCCGGCGCCGAGATCAGCCGCGCGCCGGCGGCCAGGCGAGCGGTGACGGCGGGATGGTCACGGTCGGAGGACAGCAACACCGGTGCCTCGTGCCCGGAGTGGACCGGATGGGCGTCGGGCAACGACCACGGCACCGCGACGGGCATCTCCTCGGTGTATTGCACCTCGCCGGCGAGGTGCTCGATGGCCTCGACCGGCACGAGCGACGGGCGACGCGGATCGAACAAGACGACGATGGAAGTCATCGCGCTCGTCGCTCCTCACTTCTCGCGGGCCCTGCGCTCGTTATACCAATGTCCTTCTGCGGTTCACCCTGCAGAGCGGTCACCAGGTCGGCCACCATCTGGACCAGCTCGACGTCGCGCAGGCGCGGCGCACCGACCCCGCCCTCCCGCGGAATCGGCACCTGCACCGTCGACGTCGTCGCGCGGTAGCGCGCGGCCGGGTACATCCGCTTCAGCCGCACCTGGGCGGAATCCGGCAGCGTCAGGGGCGCAAGGCGCACGGTCGCCTCCGACACGGCCGAGACCTCGGTGATGCCCGCCACCCGGCACAGCAGCCGCAACCGCGCCACGGCCACCAGCCGCAGGGCCGGTTCGGGCAACGGGCCGTAGCGGTCGATGAGCTCCTCGATGACGGCATCGACCGCCGCGTCGTCGGCCGCCGCGGCCAGCCGCCGGTAGGCCTCGAGTCGCAGCCGGTCGCTGGCGATGTAGTCGGGCGGCAGGTGCGCGTCGACGGGGAGGTCGATCCGCACGTCCTTCGGCTCCTCGGCCGTGGTCACGGTGTGTCCGTCGACCGCGGCCCGGTAGGCCTCGACGGCCTCGCCGACCAGCCGCACGTACAGGTCGAAGCCCACCCCGGCGACGTGTCCGGACTGCTCGACGCCGAGCACGTTTCCCGCCCCGCGGATCTCGAGGTCCTTCAGGGCGACGGCCATGCCCGCGCCGAGCTCGTTGTTCTGCGCGATCGTCGCGAGCCGGTCGTAGGCGGTCTCGGTGAGCGGCGTGTGCGGCGGATACAGGAAGTAGGCGTACCCGCGCTCGCGGCTGCGCCCGACCCGCCCACGCAGCTGGTGCAGCTGCGAGAGGCCGAAGGTGTCGGCGCGCTCGACGATCAGCGTGTTGGCGTTGGAGATGTCCAGGCCGGTCTCGACGATCGTGGTGCAGACCAGGATGTCGTATTCGCGGTTCCAGAACCCCTGCACGGTGCGTTCCAGCCGGTCCTCGGGCATCTGCCCGTGCGCGACGACGACGCGCGCCTCCGGCACCAGCTCGCGGACGTGCGCCGCCGCGCGGTCGATCGAGCTGACCCGGTTGTGCACGTAGAAGGCCTGGCCGTCGCGCAGCAGCTCGCGCCGCAGTGCCGCCGCGACCTGCTTGTCGTCGTGCGGGCCGACGTAGGTCAGGACGGGGTAGCGCTCCTCGGGCGGGGTCAGGATCGTCGACATCTCGCGGATGCCGGCCAGGCTCATCTCCAGCGTCCGCGGGATCGGTGTGGCGCTCATCGTCAGCACGTCGACGTGGGTGCGCAGGCTCTTGATGTGCTCCTTGTGCTCGACGCCGAAGCGCTGCTCCTCATCGACGACGACTAGGCCGAGGTCCTTCCAGCGCACCCCGGTCTGCAGCAGGCGGTGCGTGCCGATGACGATGTCGACCGACCCGTCGGCCATGCCCTCGATGACGGCCCGCGATTCGGCGTTGTCGGTGAACCGCGACAGGCCCTTGACCGTCACCGGGAACCCGGCCATCCGGTCGGTGAACGTCTGCAGGTGCTGGTCGGCCAGCAGCGTGGTCGGCACCAGCACCGCGACCTGCTTGCCGTCCTGCACCGCCTTGAACGCCGCACGCACCGCGATCTCGGTCTTGCCGTAGCCGACGTCGCCGCAGATCACCCGGTCCATGGGGATCGGCTTTTCCATGTCGGCCTTCACCTCGGTGATGGCGGTGAGCTGGTCGACGGTCTCGGTGAAGCCGAACGCGTCCTCCATCTCGGCCTGCCAAGGGGTGTCGGGCGCGAACGCGTGCCCGGGGCTGGCCTGGCGTTTGGCGTACAGCGCGACGAGCTCGCCGGCGATCTCGCGCACGGCGCGGCGGGCCTTGGTCTTGGTATTGGCCCAGTCGCTGCCGCCGAGCTTGGAGAGCGCGGGCGCCTGGCCGCCCACGTAGCGGGACAGCTGGTCCAGCGAATCCATCGGGACGTAGAGCTTGTCGGATCCGCCGCCCCGCTTGGACGAGGCGTACTCGAGGACGAGGTATTCGCGGCGGGCGCCGCCGACGGTCCGCTCGACCATCTCCACGAACCGGCCGATGCCGTGCTGGTCGTGGACGACGAGGTCGCCGGCCGTCAGCGCCAACGGGTCGACGGTGTTGCGCCGCTTGGCCGCCAGCCGCTTGCCCTCGACGGCGGTGGCCCGGCTGCCGGTGAGGTCCGCCTCGGTGATGACGACGAGGTTGGCGCCCTCGACGATGAGCCCGTCGTGCAACGGACCCTTGAGGACACCGACGACGCCTTGTTTGGGTGCCGCCCCGCAGTCGAGCATGCCGGCGGGGGTGTCGGACTCGGCGAGCCGCTCGACCACGCGGTGGGCGGTCCCGGTGCCCGGCGCGACGACGGCGGCGTACCCGCCGGTGCTGACGTGCGCGCGCAGCATCGCGAAGATCCCGTCGATGTCGTGGGCATGCCCCCGGGCCGACGGGGACGGCCGCACGTCGAGCTCGATCGCGGACTCGTCGGAGAGCTGGCTCAGCGTCCACCACGGGTGACCGGACTCGGCGGCGGCGGCGCGCACGTCGTCCAGCTCGGCGAACCCGGACCCCCCGAACTGGGTCACGTCCACGGGCGCGTCCGTGCCGAGCGCCGCGACCGACCACGACGCCTCCAGAAACTCGCTGCCGGTCTTGATCAGGTCGGCGGCCCGCCTGCGAACCTTCTCCGGGTCGCAGAGCAGCACCGGCGTGCCCGCGGCCAGCTGGTCGGTCAGCAGCACGTGTTCGCCCGGCCGCAACACCGGAAGGAGCGCCTCCATGCCGTCGACCGCGACGCCCTCGCCGAGTTTGGCGAGCATGTCCGTGACGCTGCCGGTGATCCCGGGCTCCCCGCCGGAGTGCCGGGCGGCCAGCGCGGCGGCCCGTTGCCGCACGTCGTCGGTCAACAGCAGCTCGCGGCACGCCACCGCGATGACCGTGTCGACCTCGATCTCGGGTATCGAGCGCTGGTCGGCGACGGCGAACATCCGCATCTCGCTGACCTCGTCACCCCAGAACTCGACGCGCACCGGGTGCTCGGCGGTCGGCGGGAAGACGTCGAGAATCCCGCCGCGGACCGCGAATTCGCCGCGCCGGCCGACCATGTCGACGCGGCTGTAGGCCAGCTCGACCAGCCGGGCGATGACATCCTCGAACGCGATCTCCTGGCCGACGGTCAGCGTGACGGGCTCGACCAGCCCGAGCTGCGGCGTCATCGGCTGCAGCAGCGAGCGCACGGCCGTCACCACCACCCGCAGCGGTGGCCCCAGCCTCGCGTCGTCGGGGTGGGCGAGGCGCCGCAGCACCGTCAGCCGCGCGCCGACGGTGTCGACCCCGGGTGACAGCCGCTCGTGCGGCAGCGTCTCCCAGGAGGGGAAGGCCGCCACGGCGTCACCGAAGACGCCGCGCAGCTCCGCGGTCAGGTCGTCGGCTTCCCGGCCGGTCGCGGTGACCACCAGCAGCGGACCCAGCCGGGCCAGCGCCGCGCCGACCAACAACCGCGCGCTGGCCGGGCCGACGAGGCTGAGCTCGGGCGGCCGGGCGACCGCGCGGTCGATCAAATCGGAGAAGGTGGGCGCCGTCAGCGCCAGGTCGACGAGCCCGGCTATGGGGGTTTCTGAGTGAAGAGCCCCCGGTCCGGTCATGATGAATCCATTCTAGGCCGGACCTAGGTACCCACCCCTTCCTCGCGCCCTTCCTCGCGGCCGAGGCAAGCCCTACCAGCCCATGGATCGCCACGCGTAGAACGCGCCGTTGCCGATGTCGTGGACGCCGTACGAGTCCCAGTAGTAGTCGTGGCAGACGCTGGTGTCCCACGGAACGGGCCGGCCAGCCGGGTTGGGCTGCCCGGGGCACCAGGTGGTGCACGCCTGGAGGCGCGGGCACGGGCCCGCCTGGGCCGCGGGTGCGGCCAGTTCGGCGCCGCCCCACAGCAACAGCGATGCGGCGCCAGCCACGAGCGCTGCTTTCCCACCACGAATTGTTCGGTTCATGTTGACTCCTCCTGTGCTGGCTGATCCGGCATTGCAACGGATCACAGCAACAGGCGCTTGCAAACTTCTTGCGCCGCTACTCGTCCTTCAGCCGCGGGTCGGCCTCGAGGTGGGTCAGGCCGTTCCACATGAGGTTGACCAGGTGCGCGGCCACCACCTCTTTCTTGGGCTCGCGCGTGTCCAGCCACCACTGGGCCGTCATCGACACCGACCCCACCAGCGCCTGCGCGTACAGCGGCGCCAGCTCCGGGTCCAGGCCACGGCGGGCGAAGTCGCCGGCCAGGATGGAGCTGACCTGGTTGACGGCGTCGTTGAGCAGGCTCGAGTACGTGCCCGAATTGATGGCGGCCGGCGAGTCGCGGATCATGATCCGGAACCCGTCGGTGCGCTCCTCGACATAGGTGAGCAGCGCGAGCGCGACGCGCTCGACCCGCACCCGGGACCGGTTGTTCGTCAGCGACGAGGTGATGCCGTCGAGCAGCGCGGACATCTCGCGGTCGACGACGACGGCGTACAGGCCCTCCTTGCCGCCGAAGTGTTCGTAGACCACCGGCTTGGACACGTTGGCGCGCTGGGCGATCTCCTCGATCGAGGTGCCCTCGTAGCCGCGCTCGGCGAACAGCGAGCGGGCGATGCCGATGAGTTGCTGCCGGCGCTCGGTTCCGGTCATCCGGGCGCGTGGCGCGCGCACCTCTTTGTCGGGCTCTTTCTGCGTCGAGGAGTCCGGAACCGCCACGTCAGTCAGCGTATCGGTTCGTGCGCGAGGGCCGATCCCGTCTAGAGTCTTGGTGGCGCAATCCGTCGTGGTGTAATCGGCAGCACCTCTGATTTTGGTTCAGATAGTTCAGGTTCGAGTCCTGGCGACGGAGCCCGCTTCTTGCCGCGAGCGTGCATGAAATGACACCGTTGACGGCGTGTCGGTGTGCAAACACGCACGCTCGCGCACGAAAGGATATCCATGGCGTTTCGTGGTGACACCGCGGTACTGGTCCTCGCGGCCGGACCCGGCACCCGAATGCGGTCCGACACCCCGAAGGTGCTGCACACCATCGCCGGGCGCAGCATGCTCGCACACTCGCTGCACGCCATCGCCAAGGTGGCGCCCCGGCACCTGGTCGTGGTCCTCGGCCACGAGCACCAGCGCATCGAGCCGCTGGTCGCCGAGCTGGCCGACACCTTCGGCCGCGCGATCGACGTCGCGCTGCAGGACAAGCCCCGCGGCACCGGCCACGCGGTCCTGTGCGGGTTGTCCGCCCTGCCGGACGACTACGCCGGTGTCGTCGTCGTCACCTCCGGCGACACCCCGCTGCTCGACGCCGACACCCTGGCCGGGCTCGTCGCCGCCCACGGCGCGGCGCCCGCGGCCGTCACGGTGCTGACCACGACGCTCGTCGACCCGTCCGGCTACGGGCGCATCCTGCGCACCCAGGACAACGAGGTCATGGCGATCGTCGAACACGCCGACGCCACCGAGTCGCAGCGCGAGATCCGCGAGGTCAACGCCGGCGTCTACGCCTTCGACACGGCGGCGCTGCGCTCGGCGCTGAGCCGGCTGAGTTCCGACAACGCCCAGCACGAGCTCTACCTCACCGACGTCATCGGCATCCTGCGCGGCGACGGCCACGCCGTGCACGCCCGGCACGTCGACGACAGCGCGCTGGTCGCCGGCGTCAACAACCGCGTCCAGCTGGCGCAGCTCGGCGCCGAGCTGAACCGTCGGATCGTCGCCGCGCACCAGATGGCCGGGGTCACGATCGTCGACCCGGCCAGCACCTGGATCGACGTCGACGTCACGATCGGCCGCGACACCGTCGTCCACCCCGGGACTCAGCTGATGGGCCGCACGCAGGTCGGCGCCGGGTGCGACATCGGCCCGTCGACGACCCTGACCGACGTGTCCGTCGGCGACGGCGCGTCCGTCGTGCGCACCCATGGGACGGCGTCGTCGATCGGCGCCGGCGCGACGGTCGGCCCGTTCACCTACCTGCGGCCCGGGACGGAACTGGGCGCCGACGGGAAGCTCGGCGCGTTCGTCGAGACCAAGAACTCCACCATCGGCGCCGGCACCAAGGTGCCGCACCTGACCTACGTCGGCGACGCCGACATCGGCGAGCACAGCAACATCGGCGCGTCGAGCGTGTTCGTCAACTACGACGGCGAGTCCAAGAGCCGCACCACGATCGGCTCGCACGTGCGCACCGGATCGGACACCATGTTCGTCGCCCCGGTGACGGTGGGCGACGGGGCCTACACCGGCGCCGGGACGGTCATCCGCGAGGACGTCCCGCCCGGTGCGCTGGCGGTGTCGGCGGGGCCGCAACGCAACATCGAGGGCTGGGTGCGGCGCAAGCGGCCGGGCAGCGCCGCCGCCAAGGCGGCGGAGCGGGCCGCTCAGGAACCAGAGGGCGACCCGGCGCCGTGAACCGGCGCATCCATGCCCGTCACGTACGATGGGGCGTCCATTTGATCCGAACGGCGAGGGCAGTGCGTTGAGCCACGACTGGACCGACAACCGCAAGAACCTGATGCTTTTTTCCGGGCGCGCGCATCCCGAGCTGGCCGAGCAGGTCGCCAAGGAACTCGACGTCCACGTCACCGCGCAGACCGCGCGGGACTTCGCCAACGGCGAGATCTTCGTGCGCTTCCAGGAGTCGGTGCGCGGGTGCGACGCCTTTGTCCTGCAGTCGGCGCCGGCGCCGGTCAACCAGTGGCTGATGGAACAGCTGATCATGATCGACGCCCTCAAGCGGGGCAGCGCCAAGCGCATCACCGCGGTCATGCCGTTCTATCCCTATGCGCGTCAGGACAAGAAGCACCGGGGCCGCGAGCCGATCTCGGCGCGGTTGGTGGCGGATTTGTTGAAGACCGCGGGCGCCGACCGGATCGTCACCGTCGACCTTCACACCGACCAGATCCAGGGCTTCTTCGACGGGCCCGTCGACCACATGCGCGGACAGAACCTGCTGACGGGCTACATCCGGGACAACTACCCGGACGGGGACATGGTGGTGGTCTCCCCCGACTCCGGCCGGGTGCGCATCGCCGAGAAGTGGGCCGACGCGCTGGGCGGCGTCCCGCTGGCCTTCATCCACAAGACCCGCGACCCCCGGGTGCCCAACCAGGTGGTGTCGAACCGGGTCGTCGGCGAGGTCGCGGGCCGGTGCTGCGTGTTGATCGACGACATGATCGACACCGGCGGCACCATCGCGGGCGCGGTCAAGCTGCTGCACGACGCCGGTGCCAGCGACGTCATCATCGCGGCGACCCACGGCGTGCTGTCCGACCCGGCCGCCGAACGCCTGGCGGCGTGCGGGGCCCGCGAGGTGATCGTCACCAACACTTTGCCGATCGGGGAGGAGAAGCGCTTCCCCCAGCTCACCGTCCTGTCGATCGCTCCGCTGCTGGCCAGCACCATTCGCGCGGTGTTCGAAAACGGTTCGGTGACAGGGCTTTTCGACGGGGACGCCTAGATTCTGTGAGATCGCTGCCCGCCGCGGTTGTCGCGCTTGCGTTGTTTTCGGGCGCGTGTGAGACGAAACCGCCTGACTATCAGTCTATTTGGTCGAAGAGTTCGGCGCCCACCACCAGCACCACCACCGAGAAGCCCGTCCCGCTGTCGCAGTACCTGCAGGGCATCGGGGTCACCGGCAAACAGGTCGCGCCTAATTCGATTCCCGACCTCACCGTGGCGATCCCCACGCCGCCCGGCTGGCAGTTGGCGAACAACCCGAGGATCAGGCCCGAGACCGTGATGATGTCCAAGGGCGGCAAGTTCCCGACCGCGCGGCTGGTGGTGTTTCAGTTGACCGGCAACTTCGACCCGGCCCAGGTGATCAAGCACGGCAACGACGACGCCCAATTGTTCGAGAACTTCAAGCAATTGGACGCCTCGAACGCCGACTTCAATGGGTTTCCGTCGTCGGAGCTCCAGGGCAGCTACGACGCCGACGGCGTTCGGCTGCATAGCTGGAATCGGATCGTCATTCCCACCGGGTCGCCGCCCGCCAACCAGCGGTACCTGGTGCAGCTGACGATCACGAGCCTCGCCGACCAGGCCGTCGCGGAGTCCTCCGATATCGAGGCGATCATCAAGGGGTTTGTGGTCGCGCGGAAGTGATTGGGCTCGTTGGGCCAGCTGCGGCATCTCCGCGTGTTGGCCCATGGTAGCCAGCATCGCCGCCGACAACGCGCAAAACATCCGCCAGACCGCGCAGATCCCGGGGCGCCGGACCGCGCGCGTCTACGCGGTCGGCTCTGCACATTTGCGCGTTACAGCGGATGGTCTTGCCCGCCCGAGGACCGATAGTCGGATCATGACCACAACCGAAACAACCCCCGCCCAGAGCGTTTTCCAGGCCGACCTGCCCACAATCGCCTACGAGCACCTCACGGATCCAAATGACGCCCACTGCGTACTCGCTGACGCCCGCCGGCAGGCGCCCATCGCGATGAGCGACCACGGCCCCCATGTGCTGAGTTACGAGCTGGTCCACACCGTGTTGCGCGACAGCCGATTCGTCACGGCGCACGGCCTCGGGCTCGACCTGCAGGGCATCACCTCGGGACCGCTGTGGGACCGGGCGACCAGCAACATCCTGGGTGTCGACGGCGAAACGCATCACCGGCTGCGCCGGATCGTGTCCAAGGCTTTCGCGCCCCGCGGCGCCGAGCGGCTGCGCGGGGTCATCGTCGAGGTGATCACGGGCCTGGTGGACGCCGTCGCCCCCGCCGGGCACTGCGACGTCGTGTCGGACATCGCGCGCCGCTACCCCACGCCCGTCATCTGCGCGCTCCTGGGCGCCCCCGCCGAGGACTGGCACCTGTTCTCGGCCTGGGTCGACGACATCAAGAAGCTGTTCGAGTGGAACGCCGCCGAGGACGGGCCGGCCATCCTGGCGGCGTGGGAGGAACTCGACGCGTACCTCGAAGACCTGATCGCGCGGCGGAGGGCGGCGCTGTCCGATGACCTGATCTCCGACCTGATCCGCTGCGAAGACCAAGGCGACAGGCTCACCCACGACGAGTTGCTCATGCTCTGCGCCACGCTGCTCGGCGCCGGCACGGACACCACCCGCAACCAGCTGGCCGCCGCAATTCAGGCGTTGGCCGAGCACCCGGACCAATGGGCCCTACTCGCCGCGCACCCCGAGCTGGCGCCCAATGCGGTGCACGAGTTGATGCGTTACGCCCCAATCGTTTTCGGCACCCTGCGGAGGGCGGCGGAGGACGTCGTCATCGCCGGCGTGTGCATTCCCGCCGGCACGCTGATCGGCGCCAACACCGCTTCGGCCAACCGCGACCCCGGCGTCTACGCCGACCCCGACCGGCTCGACATCACGCGAGACGCACAGCCGCCGATGCTGACCTTCGGCGGCGGGGTGCACTACTGCCTCGGCTCCCACCTGGCGCGCCTCGAGCTGATCGAAGGGCTCCGCATGATCACCACGCGGATGCCCAACGCCCGTCTCGCCGGCCCCGCCCCGTGGCCCTCGATGAACGGCATCACCGGACCCACCACGGTCCCTTTGGAATTCGACGTCACTACTGTTGTCAGGCATGGCTGACTGGACCGCATCGGATCTGCCGTCGTTCGCCGGGCGCACCGTGATCATCACCGGCGCGAACGGCGGCCTGGGCGAGGTGACCGCCCGCGAGCTGGCACGCGTGGGCGCGACGATCGTCATGGCCGTCCGCAACACGGGCAAGGGCGAGGCCGCCGCGCGACGGATGTCCGGTGACGTCGAGGTGCGCCGGCTCGACCTCCAGGATTTGGCCTCGGTGCGCGAGTTCGCCGACGGGGTGGACGCGGCCGACATCCTCATCAACAACGCAGGCATCATGGCCGCCCCGTACGCGCTGACGGCCGACGGCTTCGAGAGCCAGATCGGCACCAACCACCTCGGGCACTTCGCGCTGACCAACCTGCTGCTGCCCAAGCTCACCGACCGGGTGGTGACGGTGTCATCGATGGCGCACTGGCCGGGCCGCATCGACCTCGACGACCTGAACTGGAAAACCCGGCGATATTCCGCGTGGCTGGCCTACAGCCAGTCGAAGCTGGCCAACCTGCTCTTCACCGGCGAACTGCAGCGCCGGCTCGACGCGGCGGGGTCGCCGCTACGGTCCCTGGCCGCCCACCCCGGCTACTCGCACACCAACCTGCAGGGCGCATCCGGGAAGAGGCTCAGCGACGCCGTGGTGTCGGCGGCGACCCGGGTGATCGCCACCGACGCCGACTACGGTGCGCGGCAGACGCTGTACGCGGCGTCGCAGGACCTGCCGGGCGACACGTTCGTCGGTCCGCGGTTCGGCTACGTCGGACGCACCCAACCGGTCGGGCGTAGCAGACGGGCCAAGGACCCGGCGACCGCCGCGGCCCTCTGGGACCTCTCCGAGCGGCTCACCGGCACCAAGTTCCCGCTGTAAGCGTCGCCCGTCGCGGCCGGCGCATGTGACGGGTGTGACTCGCCGATTTCCGCTGTACCGCGCGCGTGCGTTACCCTGACCGGGCGTCACGGCGAGGGTGCTCCGGCACCGTTATCGACGGAGACCGACACATCGTCGCGACCCTGGCCGTGCCCCCGAAAACCCGGAGCCGAGCACACAGGAGCGACACATGGCCAAGTCCGCCGTCAATCAACTCAAGGTCGCGGTGCGAGCCGAGACCGGCAAGGGCGCGTCCCGGCGCGCCCGCCGCGAGGGCAAAATCCCCGCCGTCCTCTACGGCCACGGCAGCGACCCGCAGCACCTCGAGCTGCCCGGGCACGACTTCGCGGCCGTGCTGCGCCACGCCGGCACCAACGCCGTCCTCACCCTCGACATCGACGGCAAGGAGCAGCTGGCGCTGACCAAGGCCCTGGACATCCACCCGATCCGCCGCACCATCCAGCACGCCGACCTGCTGGTCGTGCGCCGCGGCGAGAAGGTCACCGTCGAGGTCACCGTCGTCGTCGAGGGCGAAGCGGGACCCGACACCCTGGTGACCCAGGAGACGAACTCCATCGAGATCGAGGCGGAGGCCCTGTCGATCCCCGAGCAGTTGACGGTCTCGGTCGAGGGCGTCGAGGCGGGCACCCAGATCACCGCGGGCCAGGTCGAGCTGCCCCGGGGCGTCAACCTGATCTCCGACCCCGAGCTGCTGGTGGTCAACGTGGTGAACGCGCCCAGCGCGGAGGAACTCGCCGAGGAGGGCGCCGGCGAAACCGCCGAGGCCGAGGAGCCCGAAGCCGAGGCGGAGGCCGAGGCCGAGGCCGAAGAGTCCGAGTAGGCGGATCGCACCGTGGCCGAGCCGTTATTGGTCGTCGGCCTGGGCAACCCCGGGGACAGGTACGCCCGCACCCGGCACAACCTCGGGTTCATGGTCGCCGACCTGCTCGCCGCGCGCCTCGGCGCGACGTTCAAGGCGCACAAGAAGTCGGGCGCCGAGGTCGTCACCGGGCGGCTGGCGGGCCACGCCGTGGTGCTGGCCAAGCCGCGCTGCTACATGAACGAGTCCGGCCGCCAGGTCGGGCCGTTGGCGAAGTTCTACTCCGTGGCCCCGGGCGACCTGATCGTCATCCACGACGACCTCGACCTCGACTTCGGCCGCATCCGGCTCAAGACCGGCGGCGGCGAGGGCGGTCACAACGGTCTGCGCTCGATCGTTGCGGCGTTGGGCAGCAAGGAGTTTCAGCGCGTCCGCATCGGGATAGGCCGGCCGCCCGGGCGAAAGGACCCGGCGGCGTTCGTGCTGGAGAACTTCACCGCCGCCGAGCGCGCCGAGGTGCCGACGATCTGCGAGCAGGCCGCCGACGCCACCGAGCTGCTGATCGAGGAGGGGCTGGAGCCCGCGCAGAACCGCGTCCACGCCTGGTAGCACTGCCGAGCAGTCGCAAAAGCACCGCGACACGCCGTGCGCAACGTGCTTTTGCGTTCCCCCGCAAGCGGGAGGTACCCCCAGCTCGCCGGAGCTACGTGACGAGCGTGACCGACGTCGACCTGCGCAGCTTGCCCGACGGCGTCTTCGGAATGGTCCCGGGGCCGAGCACCACGACGTTGCGCGGGCGGACGTCGACCTCGGCGACCACCTCGTGGGCGACCTGGTGCTCGATGCGGCGCACCTCGACCGGGTCCTGCCACGCGTTGGACTCGACGGCGACGGCGAACGTCTCGCGCGAGTGGCCGGCGTCCAGTCGTACCGCGACCGCACACCCGGGCCGCACGCCCTCGACGCGGGACGCGGCCCGCTCGATGTCGGTCGGATAGATGTTGCGGCCGGCCATGATGATGACGTCCTTCACGCGGCCGCACACGACGATGTGGCCCTCCTCGGTGAGGTAGCCGAGGTCGCCGGTGTCGTACCAGCCGTGCTCGTCCTGCGCCGGGATGAAGCCGCCCATGGTCAGGTAGCCGGGCGTCAGCGACTCGCCGCGCAGCTCGATGACGCCGACGCCGCGCGCGGGCATCACGTTGCCGTTCTCGTCGATGATGCGCGCCTCGAGGTCCTTGAGCAGCGGTCCGAGGGTGGCCAGGCGGCGGGTGTTGCCCTTGCTGGCAGGCACGGCGCGGCGCAGGGCGGCCAACAGGTCAGCGTCCACCTCGTCGACCACCAGACCCGAGTTGCACTTGGAGAAGGACACGGCCAGCGTCGTCTCGGCCATGCCGTAGGCCGGCAGGATGGCCGACGGCCTCAGCCCGAACGGCCTACCGGCGTCGAGCAGGTCCTCGACGTCGGCCGGCTCGACGGGCTCGGCACCGGACAGGGCGAAGCGCAGCGTGGACAGGTCGAAGTCGCCCGGCTTGGCGTTGCGGCGCAACCGCTTGGCCAGCAGCGCGTAGGCGAAGTTGGGCGCCGCGGTCATGGTGCCCTTGTACTTGTCGATGAGCTTGGCCCACAGCAGCGTGTCGCGCAGGAAGTCCATCGGCGTGACCTTGACCAGTTCGGCGCCGAAGTACATCGGGATGGTGAGGAAGCCGACCATGCCCATGTCGTGGAAGCAGGGCAGCCAGCTGACCATGACGTCCCTGTCGACGTCGTACTCCGCGCCGATGAACATCGCCTCGGCGTTGGAGTAGATGTTGCGGTGGGTGATCTGCACGGCCTTCGGCGAGCCGGTCGAGCCGGACGTCAGCTGCATCAGCGCCAGGTCGTCCTCGCCCACCTCGATCGGGTCGATCGGCTCCGACGCCAGCAGGTCGGCGACGGTGAGGACCTTGATGCCCTTCTCCTCGAGCACCGGGATGGCCACCGTGAACGGCTCGGAGACGATGACGGCCTTGGCCTCGATCATGCCGATCACCGTCATGGTGTCCTCGGCCCAGACGGCCAGGTCGGTGCGCGGCGTGGGCTGGTGCAGCATGGTCAGGCTGGCGCCGCGCATCCAGAGGCCCTGCGCCGTCGGCGCGATCTCGACGGGGAAGCCGGCGAGCACACCGACGGCGTCGCCGAGGCCGATTCCCGCGGCGGCGAGCCCCCCGGCGATGCGGCGGGCGCGCTCGTGCACCTCGCCCCAGGTATGGCGGACCGGGTCGTGGGGTTCACCGGTGACCATGCCCGTCGTCGTCGTGCGGGCATTGTGGTACATCTTCTCGGTAAACCTGCTCACGAAAACCTCCTCGGTTTAAGCGCATGCCCAGGGCCCGGAAATCTCATCCTCCGCCCGCCGGGTAACGCTTGGTAGCAGGCGCGCGAGCACAGTTGCGCGGCGGTTAGGTCGCGAATCGGTGATGATGCCGACCAGACAGCGGCGCGGCGTCCGGACGAATGCCCGCCCGACGTCTGAAACTGCTTACCGGTATTCGTCACCGCGAGCCATCTTAAACTCCTCTTAAGTAACTAACAAACCGTCGCGCCCGATGAGGGAAATTTCACACCTCGGAGGGCGCCGGCACGACGCGGGCGCCGGCGACCGGCCCGGTCGCGACCCGGACGGTGCGGCAGACTCCCGCGCCGGACAGCTCGGTGCCGACGTCGACCGCCGCGGCCGCCGACGGGCACAGGAACGCACACGTCGGGCCGGACCCGGAGACGATGCCCGCCAGCGCACCGGCCTGCTTGCCGGCGCGCAGCGTGCGGCGCAGCTTCGGGTTCAGGCTCACCGCCGCGGCCTGCAGCTCGTTCCCCAGCAGCGGCGCCAACTGGGCGGCGTCGCCGGCGGCCAGGGCCGCCAGCACCGGGCCCGGCGCGGCGAGCCGCGGCGGATTCTTGGCCTCCCTGAGCCGGTCCAGCTCGGCGAAGACGGCGGGGGTGAGCAGCTCGCCGTCGGCGAAGGCCAGGACCCAGTGAAACGTGTTGCGCGACAACACGGTCGCCAACTCCTCCCCGCGGCCGGTGCCCAACGCGGTGCCGCCGTGCAGCGCGAACGGAACGTCGCTGCCCAGCCGCGCGGCGAGCATGCGCAGGTCGCGGCGCGGCACGTTCAGTTCCCACAGCGAGTTCATCGCGACCAGCACGGCCGCGGCGTCCGCGCTGCCGCCGGCCATGCCGCCGGCCACCGGGATGGACTTGTCGATGAGGATCGAGACGTCGGGCGCGCGGCCGACGTGTTCGGCCATCAGTTCGGCCGCCTGCCAGGCCAGGTTGCGTTCGTCGGTGGGCAGCTTGTCGGCGCCCTCGCCGACGAGCTCGAGCGACAGCACGTCGGCGTTGCGGACCGTCACCTCGTCGAGCAGCGAGACGGCCTGGAACACCGTCGTCAGCTCGTGGTAGCCGTCGTCGCGACGGTCCCCGACGGCCAGGTACAGGTTCACCTTGCCGGGCACCCTGACCGTGACCGACCCGGTGGGCACCCACTGCGCGGCGGTGTTGCCGTCAGACATGATCAGCCACGGCTGCAGACTATCCCCGCCGCGGGGTGGACGACACGCACCAGTGCCGACACGTCAGCTCGCCGAGGCCTGCGGCTCCGATTCCGGATTGCCGTCGCCGCCGTTGGGCGAGCGCCGCAACAGCCGCACGAAGTCGTCGATCGACAGCGTCTCGCCGCGACGGGCGGGGTCGATGCTGGCGGCCAGCAGCCGGTTCGCCGACTCGTGACCCGAGCCCGCCCACTCGGCGAACGCGTTGCGCGCCGTCTTGCGCCGCTGCGCGAACGCGATGTCGACCAACTCGAACACCCGACGGCGGAAGGCGTCGTCGGTGGGCCAGGGCGAGGCCTCGTACCGGTCGATGCGCACCAGCCCGGAGTAGACGCGCGGGATGGGCCAGAAGACGGTCGGCGACACCATGCCACAGCGGCGGACGCGTCCGAAGAAGCGGACCTTGACGCTGGGCACGCCGTACTCTTTTCCGCCCGGCTCGGCGGCGAGCCGTTCGGCCACCTCGGCCTGCACCATCACCGTCACGGTCCGCACCGACGGCAGCTCGGCGAGCAGGTGCAGCAGCGCCGGAACGGCGACGTTGTAGGGCAGGTTGGCCACGACGGCGGTCGGCTCCGGCCCGGGGGCGAGGTCGCCGCGCCGCAGCGTCAGGATGTCGTGCTCGACCACGGTCAGCCGCTGGCCCTCGCTGTGGGAGTGCTCGGCGACGGTCTGCGGCAGCCGGCCGGCCAGCACCGGGTCGATCTCCACGGCGGTGACGGCGGCGCCGCGGTCGAGCAGCGCCAGGGTGAGCGAGCCGAGGCCGGGCCCCACCTCGAGCACGTGGTCGGCGCGGTTCACCCCGGAGGTGGAGACCACCCGTCGCACCATGTTGGCGTCGTGGACGAAATTCTGCCCGAGAGATTTCCGGGGCCGGATTTCCAGCTCTTTGGCCAGCCGCGTGATCTCGGTGCGACCGAGCAGCCGGATCGTCAGCTCGCCCCGGCCCTTCCGCTGCACACCGGCCAGGCGCCCCAGCCCTGACGCTCGCGCGTCACCTCGGCGACGGCGATCTGCTCTTCGCGGCTGGCGAGGTCGGCGCGGGGCGCGAACCGCAGGCCGCCGTTGCGCTCCCACGTGCTCTGGTCGAACTGCACCCCGCCGTAGTACCCGTTTCCGGTGTTGATCGCCCAGTTCCCGCCGGCCTCGCAGCCGGCGATGGCGTCCCAGATCGAACCGTTGGTCACGGGCGGCACGTCGGTGCCGGGCTTGGTGCCCACGCGGACAACGGCGTCGCGGGCGGGCGCGATCACGGTGTTGGCGATGGGCAGCCGGCCGGTCTCGACGCCGTTGACGGTGGCCACGGCGAAGGTGACGTCCTGCGTGCCGGGGCTGCCAGGATCCTCGACGACCTGGCGGCTGACGTTCATGTCCGGGTCCTCGACCCGGTGAGACGTCGGCGGCAGCGGGATCCGCTCGGTGACCTGGCGGATCCGATTGCGGGTCACCTGGATTTGCATCCCGTCGACGATCGGCGAGTTCGCGGCCGGCACCACCTGGTCGCTTTCCAGGAGCGGCGCGCCGACGGCGCTCAGCAGCGCACCGACGCTGGCCGCCGGGAGGTGCACCGAGCGCACGGCGCCGCCGTCGTTGATCTGGACCGTCTTGGCGCTGACGACGGGCAGTGCCATCCCCGCCAGGGGGACGCGGCTGCCGCGGGACGCAGCGGCCGGGGCGGTGTCGGTCATGGCCAGCTGGGCGAGCGCCTCGTCGACGGTCGACGCCGTGGTCCACACCTGCTTGGTGTCGTGGCCGTCCAGCGAGATCTGCAGCGGACGGCTGCGCCGCAGCACGATGTTCGCGGCGTCGCGCACCTGCACGTCGGCGGCGGGGTACAGGTCGTCACGCTCGTCGACCGAGTAGCCGTTTTCCTGGACGATGTCGATCACCCGCGACTTCATCGTGGTCACGCGCATCGCGACGCCGTCGACTGTCAGCGTCACCGTCTTGGACACGGAAACCGCGAACCCGCCGGCGAAGGCCAGGACCAGGAGCAGCCCTCCGACCACGAGCCGCAACATGGGTGATTGATTCTGATGAAGTTTTGTCAATACGTTCAAGACACTCAAGCGCTTCCGACCTCAGTAACCACTAGCAACCGCTTCGACGACCAAGTACTGCAGAAAATGACAAAGATTATGCGGAGGGGCTCAGCGCCCACCCGCATGATCACAAGACGGTAACGAACCGGCCAATGTTGAGCAACTCCAACGCGGGCCTATGGACGGATTCACTCGACCGCCGACCCCAGTCCATACACCCGTTGCGCATTGCTCGTGGTGACGGCGGCGATCTCCTCGGCAGGGCGATCCACCAGCTCAGCGATCGCGCGCACCGTGTAGGGCAGGCAGTACGGTTCGTTCGCTGCCCCCCGGTAGGGGTGTGGCGTCAGGAACGGCGCGTCCGTTTCGACCAGGAGCTGCTCCCCCGGTATCAGCGGAACGGCTTCCCGCAGGGCGCGGGCGTTACGGAAGCTGGCCGTTCCCGACAAGCTCAGCAACCACCCCGCGTCCACGCATCGGCGGGCCATCGCGGCGTCGGAGGAGAAGCAGTGGAATATCACGGTCTCGGGGGCGCCCTCGGCGGCCAGCACGTCGAGCACCTCGGCGTCGGCCTCGCGGTTGTGGATCATCAGCGGCTTTCCGCACCGCTTGGCCAGGTCGATGTGCCAGGCGAACGCCTCGCGCTGAACGGCCGGTTCGGCGCAGCCCTCCAGCCGCCCCGGCCAGTACAGGTCCAGGCCGGTCTCGCCGACCGCCACCACCCTCGGGTGCGCCGCCAGCCGCTCGATCTCGACGCGGGCCGCGTCGTCGAGCGCGCCGGCGCGGGTCGGGTGCAGCGCGACCGCGGCGTACACCCTCCGATCCCAGTCGGCGGCCCGCGTCACCCAGCGCGCCGAGTCCAGGTCATCGGCGATCGTGACCATCGCGCCGACGCCCACCGCCTCGGCGCGGTCCGCGATCGCGGTCACCCCGTCGGCGTCGCGTGCCCCGCACGCGTCGAGGTGGGTGTGGGCATCGATCAGCGGCGCCAGCGGCTCCGGGGCGGGGGGCATGTCGCGTTCACTCGCTCGGCTGGAGGCCACCGCCACACAATAGGGTGAGTCTCGATGAGGCCCTACTACGTCACCACCGCGATCACGTACCCCAACGCCGCACCGCACCTGGGGCACGCGTACGAGTACATCGCCACCGACGCGATCGCGCGGTTCAAGCGGCTCGACGGCTTCGACGTGCGCTTCCTGACCGGCACCGACGAACACGGCCTGAAGGTCGCCCAGGCGGCCGCGGCCGAAGGGCTGCCCACCGCCGACCTGGCCCGCCGCAACTCCGACGTCTTCCAGCGCCTGCAGGAGAAGTTGAACATCTCCTTCGACCGCTTCATCCGGACCACCGACGCCGACCACCACGCGGCCTCGCAGGAGATCTGGCGCCGGATGGAGGCCGCGGGCGACATCTACCTGGACACCTACGAGGGCTGGTATTCGGTGCGCGACGAGCGGTTCTTCGTCGAATCCGAGACCGAGGTCGTGGACGGCGTCCGGATCGCGACGGAGACCGGCACCCCGGTGACGTGGACCGAGGAGCGGACCTATTTCTTCCGGCTGTCGGCGTACGCCGACAAGCTGCTCGCCCACTACGCGGCCAACCCGGACTTCATCGCCCCCGACGTGCGGCGCAACGAGGTCGTCAGCTTCGTCTCCGGCGGGCTGCGCGACCTGTCGATCTCGCGCACCTCGTTCGACTGGGGCGTCAAGGTGCCCGACCACCCCGATCACGTCATGTACGTCTGGGTCGACGCGCTGACGAACTACCTGACCGGCGCCGGCTTCCCCGACACCGAATCCGACCTGTACCGCCGGTATTGGCCCGCCGACCTGCACATGATCGGCAAGGACATCATCCGGTTCCACGCCGTCTACTGGCCGGCGTTTCTGATGTCGGCCGGCATCGAGCTGCCGCGCCGGGTGTTCGCGCACGGGTTCCTGCTCAACCGCGGCGAGAAGATGAGCAAGTCGGTGGGCAACATCGTGGCCCCGGACGCCCTGGTGGACACGTTCGGCGTCGACCAGGTGCGCTACTTCCTGCTGCGCGAAGTCCCGTTCGGCCAGGACGGCAGCTACAGCGACGAGGCGATCGTCAGCCGGATCAACGCCGACCTGGCAAACGAGCTCGGCAACCTCGCCCAGCGCTCGCTGTCGATGGTGGCCAAGAACCTCGGCGGCGTGGTGCCCGAACCCGGTGAGCTGACCGAGGCGGACACCGGTTTGCTGGCGGCGGCCGACGCGTTGCTGGATCGGGTGCGGGCCCACTTCGACGAGCAGGCGATGCACCTGGCGCTGGAGGCGATCTGGCTGATGCTCGGCGAGGCCAACAAGTACTTCTCCGCGCAGCAGCCCTGGGTGCTGCGCAAAAGCGAGTCCGAGCTCGACCAGGCCCGGTTTCGCACCGTCCTCTACACGACGTGCGAGGCGGTGCGGATCGCTGCCCTGCTGGTCCAGCCCGTTGTGCCCGATTCGGCCGGCAAGTTGCTGGACCTGCTCGGGCAGCCGCCGGACCGCCGCGCGTTTTCCGCCGTGGGCGTGCGATTGGTCCCGGGCACGGCGCTGCCGGCGCCCACGGGCGTCTTTCCCCGCTACCAGCCGGCAACGGAAGTTGAATGAACAGCAAAATTTCCGTCCGGCAATAGGCTCGCAATACGCAATAATCGGGCCGTGGACCGAAGACGCAACCCGCAGCAGGCCGAGTCACCGATGACGGCGCTGCAGCAACTGCCCGCCCTGGTCGTGCTGGAGCGGATTCCGGTTCCCGTGCTCGCCATCGCGCACGACGGCAGCATCCTGTTCACGAACACCGCGTTTGCCGAGATGCTCGGCTACGAGCCGGAAGAAGTCCTGTGCCTGAAGTTCCACCAGATCTTCCATGAGGCGCCGGCGTCCGAGTCCCTCCTGTCGGTCGTCCACGCGCTGGCCAACGAGGTCGTCGAGTTGGCGCACAAGGACGGCTCGGTCGTGCGCGCGCTGATGAGCCGGTCGGCGGTGCGACGGGCGGACGACCAGTTCGCCCTCGCGGCCTTCCAGGACCTCACCGAACAGCTCTGGCAGGAGGGCCGTTAGCCGACCCGCGCGCGGCGGCGCGGCAGCCCGCCGGAGACCATGAGGCGGAAGTAGGCGAACGACGGTGCGCTGCCGGCCGCCAACCGCGGTAACGAAAGCGGGTCGCTGTGGCGGTCGGCGAACCCCGGCGTGGTGGACAGCGCCCAGCGCACGCCGCAACCGCGCAGGACATCGCGGGCGCGGCCGTCGAAGTCCTGGGGCTGCCCGTTGGGGTAGGCGAATACCCTTGGCGCTGAGCCGGTTTCGCCCCGGATCGCGCGGCACGAGTCGGTGATCTCCCGCTCGACCTTGTCGTCGCCGCACCGCGCGAGGATCGGGTGCGTCACCGTGTGCGGATACAGCGCGACCAGGCCGTCGCGCGCCATCTCACGCGCCTCCGTCCAGGTCAACATCCGGAACGGGCCCGGGTCGCCGTCGTCGCGGTGGCCCAGGGCGCCGAGGACGTCGTCCAGGACGGCGATGCGTCGGTCGTCGGCCAGGTCCTTCAGCGCCTCCACCGCGGCCCCGTAGGTTCGGCCGCGGCTCGCGGCACCGTCGAGCGAACGGGTGCCGAGCCCCAGCACCGACAGGTCCACCCTGGCCGCGGTGGTGCGGGCGACAGCGAGCCACAACCGGTCGGGCCACAGGGTTTCGTCGCTGCCGATCGGGCCCGTCGCGAGAAACAGCGCCGCCGGCAGCTTCAGTTCCCGCAGCACCGGCAGCGCGTGCGTCGCAAGGTTTCGGGTGCCGTCGTCGAACGTGATCGCCACCGCGCGCGGCGGCAGCGTGCCCGCGGCGAGCCGGCCGAGGGCGTCCTCAAGCGGCAGGACGTTGAAATGCTCTCGCAGATAACGCATTTGACGGCGGTACAGCGCCGTCGCGGTCACATGCCGGCACGGCGGTGACAGCGGGCGGTCGGTCACGCCATGGAACATCACGATCGCGAGCCGGTCGCGGTGCCGACGCCGCGTCAGCGCCGGCACCCCCGCGGCGCACAGCAGCCCGGCCGCGATAACGCGGATGGCCGGTCGCATCGCGCGGTGCCGGCTCAGCGCCTGGTGCGCAGCACGATGATCCCGGCACCGACGATGGCCAGCACGAGCCAACCCGCCCCGAACCACCACAGCCACTCGAGATCCGATTGGTGGCCCTGGGACCCGGCGGCGGGGCCGGAGGTGGGCGGCTGCTGCACGGTCACCGGGTCTTGCCCGGGGATGGCCACCGCGGCGACTCCCTTGAGCCGCTGCCAGTGCTTGTTGTTGTCGCTGTTGAGCCAGCGCAGCAACTCGTCGAGTTGCCCCGGCGCGCCGTTGGACGTCGCGACGAGCAAGGACCGGCCGCGGTTGAAAACCGTTTGGAGAGAAGCGAACCGCATGGTCGGGTCCAGCGTGAGCTTGGTGGGTTTGCCACCGGCTTCGACGGCGTTGACCGTGATGGGTCCGCTCGGCCCCGCCGACACCGGTAGCGCGACGTCGGAGTGGTTCCACCCGTCGGCGGCGATCACGATCGCGGGGTTCGACGACTCGATCGCCTGCTTCACACCGGTGACCGTCGTCCCGATCAGCACCGCGCTGATCCGTTGCAGTCCCACCAGGATGTTGATCGCCCGGATCGTGTCGATCAGCGAGTGCGGTTCGATCCCCACCTGGACGCGCGGCATCAACGTCTGCGGCACGGACTGGAAGCCGTCGGGTATGGGCGGCGAGGCGGGGCTCGTCTGAATGGTGGTGTCGCCGTTGATGTTCAGCGTCAGGAGCTGATTTCCCGGCCCGGCGGTGTAGAAGTCGCCGCAATGACCGACGTTGCTCGCGACGTCGAGCACCAGATCAAGGCTGGTGTAGCGCTGCAGTAACCGGTCGGGCACGTCGATCCAGCGGTCGATGTTGCCGTGGCCGTCGGTCGCCCAGTGGTCGATGGTCTCGGCGCCGACCGCCGCGGTGATCTGGCCGCCGATGTTGCCGGGCGTCGGGGTGTACGAGCCCACGAGGTGCACCCGCACCGAGTGGAAGGATCTGCCGAACCGCGTCTGGTCCAAGCCGATCGACACGCGCGGCTGCAGCGACGTCGCGTTCGCGAACGGCTGCCCTACGTCGCGCATCGACGCCGTGTCACCGGGCAGTTGCACGTTCGGCTTGAGCGTCTCGACCGAGGCCTTGGTCGAGACGGCCAGCTGCGACAGGTCGTTGAACAGCATGGCGATGTCGGATTCGTCGGCCTGCCCGAGGGGCCCCGACATCAACAGGTAGGGCACTCCGCCGGAGCCCTGGATCGACATCCCGTTGTCCGGCCCCTCCTTGACGACGATCTGGCGCTCCATGGGCTGCGGCGGTGCGGGCGGGGCCGCCTGCCCCTCCCCGAGGGGCACCACCACGATGTCGGGAGTCTGTTTGCCGTAGTGGGCGGCGGCGGAGGTGGCCAGCCGGACGGCCGTGTCGGATTCGGCGGGCGACGGCGACTGCGGCAGATAGATGCTCAGCTTGCGCAGCACCGGCGGCAGGAAATGGGCGACCGTGTTGGGCGGCTGCTCGACCCCGGTGTAGCTGATCGTCCCGCCGACGAGGCGCAACGGGCTCTCCGGGTAGAGGCAGAATCCCTCCTGGGGCACGAGGTACGCGCGCATGGTCACCGTCAGCCAGTCGTCGTCCACCTCCGCCCCCGTGAGCGGAATGACGATCGGCGTCTGATCGGCCGTCGGCAGGTTGATCCGGGCAAGAGTGCGTTCGCCCTGCGTGACGGTGAGCAGCCCCGACCGCAGGTTGATGGGCAGCTCGACGGTCGCGTTGAGTGCCGTCGGTGTCAGCCCGTGCAGCACCGGCACGGTCAGCTGCTGGCTGCTGGTGAGCCCCCAGAATTCCAGCATGGGCGAAGACCCGAGATCGGCCAGGGACAGGGTCGTCGAGTCCGCGGACGTCACCGGGTCGCCGGGCGCCCCCCAGGACGGCGGGGCGCTGAGGGTCGAGGCGGCGAGCACAGCGGCCACGGCGACAACTCTGGCCACATACTTCAGGTACTTCACGGCAACAGTATGCAGTCTTCGAGTAGGTCGCCGAAATCAATCGAAAATCACTGCGCGGCGCGCCTCGAGCGGGCGGTCAGGGACTGCTAGGTGGTAGTGGGCTCCGCGCCGGCACCCTCGCGGGCGGCGGCGACCGGGGTGTGGCGCACGGCCTCCCGGCGCAGGAACTGCCGGAAGTACGCCAGTGAGGCGTCCGAGACGACGCCGGGGAGCAACAGCTCCCAGAGGTGCCGCAGCCGCACGGTGGGCTCGTCCGCGTCACCGTTCGGGGCCGCGCCGTTGCGCGACACCGCGTCCGAAAGCAACAGCGTTCCGAAGACGGCGCCGACGATCGACTCACTGACCACTTCGGGGTCGACGTCGTCGCGCACATCGCCCTCGGCGACCGCGCGCCGGGCCTGGTCGGCCATCTCGGCCACCAGGCTCGCGTAGAAGCGCGAGACCGCCTCGTTGTACCCGCTCAGCCCGGACGCCAGTTGCACGGCCGTGCGGGCCATCTTGTCCGAATTCAGCGTTTTCACGACGGTGAATGTGCCGTGCACCATGTTCTCGAGACCCGGCGACGACGCCCCGCAGACGTTCCGGAACGCGTTCAGCAGCGATTGCGAACCCTCCTGGATGACGGCCGATGCCAGCGCTTCCTTCGAATCGAAGTGGTGGTAGAGGGCGCCCTTCGTCATGCCGGTGCGCTCGATGATCGTCCCCCAGCCGGCGGCGGCGAATCCGACGTCGCCGAACACATCGATTGCCGCGTCGAAGATCTTCCGCCGAGTGGCTTCAGATCGAACCTGACGCGCCATCGCTTGTGTCCTCCCGGAAGTCTCGGCCGGGCAACGTGCCCGGCGAGAGACTAACGTAAACGACCGCGGCCCGCGCCCGCTCGGCGCTCGAAAACGGCCGGTCCTCGTCAGGCGCTAGTGCTCCCCGTGGGAATTCGCGTTGATCGCGAGCGACGCGCGCCGCCGGAGGAACTGCCGGAAATAGTCAGCGCGCTCCGGTTGCAGGATGCCCGCCAGGATGAGCGCCCAGCTCTTCTCCAGGTCGAGCAGAAATTGTTCCGGCTGATCGAGGGAGCTGGTCTTCCGCAGGCCCATGTGCAGCGACACGATGAAGCGCCCCACATCCTGCGGGTCCCACTGTTCGCCGATGTCGCCCTCGGCGATGGCTTGCTCGACGACCCCGGCCAGGGCCTTCGCCCAGCTGCCCAGCAGCCGCTCCTGCAGCCCCTCGGACAGGCCGACCGATTCGATGAGGTTGAGCCCGGCCCTGACCTCGTCGGTCGTGATGTCCTGGACGGCGATCAGGTAGGAGAAGTCGATCAGGGTCTCGAGTCCCGACAAACCCCTGCTCAGGAGGTCTTCCACGACGATGGCGCCGTCTGATGTCTCGTGATCGATGATCGCCACCGCCAGCGCGTACTTCGATTTGAAGTGGAAGTACATCGCGCCCTTGGTCAGTCCGGCATCGGCGAGGATGTCGTCGAGACCCACCTCGTGATAGGCGCGGCGCGCGAACTGGTGCGCGGCGGCGCGAAGAATCTGGCGCCGTGTCGCGTCCGCGCGTCCGTCGGTCGAGTGGGTCGTCATTGCAACTGAGAAATCTGCTCTCTAACTGCCGGAACATCGTGGTCACCGCCGGCCGGCGACGACATGCATGTGACCTTCAGGGCGCGCACCTCGGTTCTGCCCGGCCAGCTTCAAATGGTGTTCATGCGGTGTTCAGCGGTCCGGCGCGAACGCGCACCGAAGTCGCGGGCGACGTTCACACCGATTTTTGGAGACTAACAGTTTTCGCGAACGAAGGGACGTAAGGCCCTAGTAGCACAGGTAAGGCTACGTAAACCTGTAATACGGAACACACAGAATAGACGTACTAAAGGTATGTTTCATCCGCTATTATACGTCTGTTGGTCTCAGCGGTTCCGCTGGTCCGGCACTCTCCACCCCCTCACGAGAGGCACGTTTCGATGGTCACCACCCAGCCGGTCGCTTCTGCGGCATCCGCCGGCACCGACGGGCACCCGCTCGGCGGCGAACGACGGGCACGCGGCCACGTCCCCGTGCGGGCGAGGGGCTGAGTCGTGGACTTTGGTGCGCTCCCGCCGGAGATCAACTCCGCACGAATGTATGCCGGTCCCGGCCCGGGATCGCTCGTCGCGGCTGCCGTAGCGTGGGACGGCCTGGCCGCGGAACTGCACACCGCCGCCAGCCTGTACAAGTCGGTGATCGCCGGACTGGTGACCAACCGCTGGATGGGCCCGACGTCGCTGGCCATGGCATCGGCGTTCGGACCGTACGTCGCGTGGGTGTCCGGGGCCGCCGCGCGGGCCGCCGAGTCGGCCAGCCACGCGCGGCTCTCCGTGGAGATCTACGAGGCCGCGTTCGCCATGACCGTGCCCCCGCCCGCTGTCGCCGCCAACCGGGCCCAACTCGCGGCGCTGATCGCCACCAACTTCTTCGGCCAGAACCTGCCCGCCATCGCGGCCACCGAAGCCGAATACGGCGAGATGTGGGCCCAGGACGCGGCGGCCATGTACCAGTACGCGGCGCACGCGGCGGCGGCCACCGAGGTCACGCCGTTCGCCTCGCCGCCGGAGGTCACCAGCCCGGCGGGCCTGGGCCAGCAGGCCGCGGCGGTCACCCAGGCGGCCTCCGTCTCGGCGGAGAGCCAGTTCTCCCTGGCGAGCCTGGTGTCCTCCGTCCCGGCCACCTTGCAGGCGCTCACGACGCCGGCCACGGCGATGCTGGGCACCTCGACCTCCTCGGCGGCCCTGTCCAGCACCCTGTCGTCGACGATCTCGAGCTTCACGACCAACCTGCCCTACTCCCTGCCGACCTGGCTGATGGCCGGGGCGACGCCGCTGTACGGACTGTCCTCGGTGCTCGGGATCGCCCAGACTGTCCAAGGTCTGGCCAAGGCCGCCGGCGACGGGGTTGCCGCGGCCGCCGCGGGGGCGGCGTCGGGAGTGGCGAGCGCGGCCGGCTCGGCCGGAGCGCTCGGCTCCAGCGTGTTCGGCAGCCTCGGCACCGCCAGCGCGCTGGGTCCCCTGTCCGTGCCCGCCAGCTGGACCAGCGTGATCCCGACGGCGCCGGTGAGCGCCGCCGCCGCGCTGCCCAACGCCCTCGGCACGCCGGCCGTGCCCCCGACCATGCTGGGCTCGCTGCCGCGGCTGGCGTCGGCGACCAAGTCGCTGGGGCCGCGCTACGGCATCGTCCCGACGATCATGACGCGGCCGCCGGCCGGCGGATACGCATAGGGCCGCCCGATGACGACCGAGCAGGTGATTCCCCGGAAGTCAAAGGCGGTTGCCGCCGGACGGCTGATCGCCCCGGCGGCCCGCCTCACGGCGAAGGTCGCTCTGCCGCAGGCGATTCCACCGATCAAATCGACGCCGACGCCCATGCCGCGCGTCCGCACCGCGGGGGTGCCGGCCCCCGCCCGTCCGGCACCGTTGTCCGGTGCCACCACCCTGCGGCGCTGGCAGTACCAGTACTCACGCTGGCTCCGCATCAGCGACGCGGTGATCGTGTTCGCCGCGGTAATCCTGGCTCAATCGGTCCGGTTCGGCGACTTCCAGAACACGTCGGGCTACTCGGACCCCGTCATCACGCTGTACTCATTTATCTTCGCCGCGCTGTGGCTTTCGTCGCTGGCCATCATGCAGACGCGGTCGCCGCGGGTAATCGGCGCCGGGATCGAGGAGTACCGTCGCATCGGCACGGCGTCGTTCTGGACGTTCGGCATCATCGCGATGGTCACGATGCTGGCAAAGGTCGACCTCGCACGCGGCTACCTGGCGATCGCGCTGCCCGCCGGCACCTTGGGTCTGCTGACCAGCCGCAGCCTGTGGCGCACGTACATCCGCCGTCAGCGCGCTCGCGGCCGTTGCCTGACCCGGGTGCTGGCGATCGGGGACCGGCAGGCGGTGTCCCACCTCGCGCACGAGTTCGGCCGCAATCCCAGTGACGGGTGCGTCGTAGTCGGCGTGTGCATCCCCGGCTACGGGGGGCCGCGCGGCAACACGCTGAAGGTCGGCGGCCGCCGGGTCCCGATTCTCGGTGACGAAACCTACGCGGCGGCGGCGATCGAGAGGTGCGGCGCGGACACGGTCGCCATCGCGCAGACCACCGACTTCGGCATGCACGCCATCAGGGAGCTGATGTGGCAGCTGGAGACCATGGACATCGACCTGGTGGTGTCGCCCGGCGTGATGGACGTCGCGGAGGCGCGGCTGGCCCTGCGCCTCACCGCCGGCGTGCCCCTGCTGCACGTCGAGAAGCCGCAATACGAGGGCACGCAGCGGTTCCAGAAGCAGGCTTTCGACTTCTGCTTCTCACTGGCCGCCCTGATCGCGACGGCGCCGGTCCTGTTGGTGGCCGCCCTCGCCGTGAAGCTGACGAGCAAGGGTCCGGTCTTCTACCACTCCGAGCGCATCGGCATTGATGGCAAGCCGTTCACGATGCTCAAGTTCCGCACGATGACCGACGGGGCGGACAAGCAGCTCGACCACCTGATGTCGATGAACGAAGGCGCGGGCGGCGTGCTGTTCAAGCTGCGCCAGGACCCCCGCGTCACTCCCGTCGGCCGGATGCTGCGCCGGTTCAGCATCGACGAGCTGCCTCAGTTCATCAACGTGCTCAAGGGCGACATGAGCGTCGTCGGCCCGCGCCCCCCGCTGCGGCGCGAGGTCGAGAACTACGACGGCGACGTCCACCGGCGGCTGCTGGTGAAGCCGGGCGTCAGCGGGCTGTGGCAGGTGAGCGGCCGTTCCGATCTTTCTTGGGAAGAATCCGTGCGGCTGGACCTGTCGTATGTCGACAATTGGTCCATGTCGGGTGACCTGATGATCATCGCCAAGACCGTGAAAGCCGTATTGACGAGCCACGGGGCGTACTAGGTGCCACCGGCCATGACTGAGCCGACGGCACCCGGCGCGCTCGGTTCGTCGGTCCCGGTTGCGCGGATGGCCCACGCGTTCTCCATCCAGCTGATCTGCCGGGCGCTGGGGATGCTGGCCTCAGTGATCTCGGTGGCGATGACCGCGCGCTACCTGGGACCCGGGCACTACGGCCAGCTGTCCATCGCGGTGATGTTCATCGCCATGTGGGCGAGCCTCGCCGACCTCGGTATCGCCACCGTGATCGTGCGCCGCGTGACGTCCGGGCGAGGCGACCTCGAGCGGCTGGTGCGGGTGAACAGCGGCATGGCCCTGGTGTACTGCCTTCCGCTGGCCGCGCTGGCCGCGGTGTCGGGGCTGTTCGTCTACCACGACCACAACGTGCGCGTCATGCTCGTCGTGCTGTCGGGGGCTCTGCTCATGCAGACCATGACGACGCGGTTCGAGCCGGTGTTCCTCGCCACCGTGCGGTTCACCGCGGTCGCAATCTCCGACGTCGCCGCCCGCCTGGCCGCCCTGGGCATGGTGGCCTGCCTGGTCGCGGCGCGCGCCGACGTCGTCTGGTTCGCCGTCGCGCAACTCATCCCGCCCGCGCTGCAGCTGGTGATCCAGGGCGCCGCGGCCACGCGGCACATCTCGGTGCGCCCCGTCTTCGCGCCCCGCGAGGCCGCCGACCTGCTGCGGGAAAGCCTGCCGCTCATCGGTTTTCTGGTGGTGGGGCTGATGTACTGCCGCGCCGACGGTGTCATCCTCTCGCTGCTGAGCACGCAGTCGGAGGTCGGTGTGTACGGCCTGGCCTTCACGATCGCGTTCAACACGATCGTGGTGTCGCTGATCTTCCTCAAGTCGACGCTCTCGACGGCCAACGAGCTGTTCGCGCGGGACGTCGCCGCCTTCGCCGGCTTCCTGCGCCGCAGCGTCGAGCTGATGTACTTCGTGGCGGTCCCCGTCGCGGTGGTCGGCGCGCTGCTGGCCGGCCCGCTGATCGGGTTGTTCGGTGACAAGGCGTTCATGGCGCGCGGAACGCCGGTGCTGGCGCTGTTGTTCGTCGCGGCCGCCCTGCGGTTCGTCAGCGGCACCCTGGGACAGGGCCTGGTCGCCAGCCATCACCAGCGCGTGCTGTTCTGGCTGACGATGGCCACGCTCGTGCTCAACGTCGCGCTCAACGTCGCCCTCGCGGGTCGGTTCGGCGCCGTCGGCCGCGGCGTCGCGCTGGTGTGCACGGAATTCTTCAACATGGTCGTCGGCAGCTGGTGGCTGCGCCGGCGGTGCGGTTACCGTACGCCGGTGAGGTTCCTGGTGCGGCTGCTGATTCCGACGGGGGCGAGCGTCGTCGTGACGCTGCTGCTCTCGGGTCAGCACGTGGTGCTCGTTCTGGCCGCCGCCGCCGCGGCCTACTTGGTCGTCAGCGCCGCGTTCGGCCCGCTGCGTTTGTCGGACCTGGCGTCGTTGCGCACCGCGTCGCGCCCGAACCCGCTGTTGGCATGACGCGGGAGTTGGACCGGGCCTACCTCAAGCGCCCGGTCGGCGGGGCGACCCGACTGCCGTCCACGCGCCCGCTCGTGGTGCTCATCGCAACCGATTGCGCCCACCAGCCGCTCGACCCCTGCCTGGCGAGCGTCGCCGAGCACCTGCCCGGCATCGACGTCTATGTCTACCTCGCCGGCGAAGAGGGTTGCGCCGGCGAAGGATTGGCGGCCCGGCACCCGTCGGTCCACTGGGTGTCCGGCCCGGCGGATCTCGGCTACGCCGCGGCGGTCAACACGCTCGTGGAGCACGTCCCCGGCGACGCCGACCTGCTGCTGCTCGACGCCGACGCGCGGTTGCTGGGGCCGCTGACGCGCACCCGGGAGCTGCTCCGCCGGCCCCGCGTGGCGGCCGTCTCGCCGCTGGTTGCCGACGACACGGCGCCCGGCTGGGCGCCGTGGGACACCGCGACGCGCCCCGCGACGCTCACCCGGTCGCTGGCCGAGGCGGCTGGCTATTCGAATCCCCTTCGCGCCAGCCCGCTTTCGCCGCTGTATGCCCGACGGCCCGCCGAGCGCCGCGGCCTCGGCCATGTGGGCAGCACGTGCGTGGCGATCAGCCGCGCGGCCTGGAACACGGTGGGCGGCTTCGACGAGGAGTTCTACCGCTACGGCGGGGCCGCCGACTGGCCGGCGCGGGCGCGCGCGGCGGGCTGGCGGGTGCTGCTGGCCGACGAACTCGGCGTGCGCCGCACCCGACCGGTGACCGCCGCGGCCGACGACCGGCGCCGCAACCGCGACCTGGCTCGCGCCGGCACCGCGCTGCTCCTCGAGCATCAGCGCGGCGTCCACCACGCCGACGCCTACCTGGCGGCCACCACCGCGCTGGATCGCCTGCGGCGGCCCAAGGCGAAGGCGCGGGGCGGAACCGGGCGACGGGACCTGCCGGCCATCGTGATCACCACCAACCGACTGGTCTACGGTGGTGCCGAGCGGCAAAAGGCGTTGCTGGCAACGGAATTGGACCGCCGCGGGTACCGCGTCACCGTGGTGTGCGTGCAGCGGTTCGGCCCGCTGATCCGGGAGATCCCGCCCAGCGTCCGCGTCGTGCGCCAGCCCTGGTGGGCGCCGGCCGTCGACCTTCCCGACGGACCGGCGGTGCTCGTCACCGCCGACACCAACACCGAGGCCGGGTTCGCCACGCTGTGGCGCGCGGCCTCCCCCGGCCGGCGCTGGCTGGTCGCCCCCCACGTCCCCCCCGAGACCGACCGGCCCATCTATTCGCGGGCGCTGACGGCCGCGATGCGCCGCGCCGACGGTTTCATCGTTCTCGCGCAACGGCATTGGGACATGCTGGCCGCCCAGCACCGGCTCTGGGGGCGCCGGTTCATCGCACCCAACGGCGTCGTGCTGACCGGTGAACCGGCCCCGCGCGTACGCGCGGCGGGGGCGCCGCCGCACCTGGTGATGCTGTCGCGCATCGTGGAGCACAAGAACCCGCACCTGCTCATCGAGGCGCTGGCCGCGCTCGGCGACATGCCCTGGCGGCTCTCGATTTTCGGTGACGGCCCGGACCGGGAGAGGCTGGAGGCGCTGACGCCCGCGCACCTGCAGAGCCGGGTGCGGTGGCGTGGGTGGTCGGCCGGGCCGGGACCGGCGCTGGCCGACGCCGACCTGCTGTGCGTCCCCAGCCGTTCGGAGGCGTTCCCGTTGGTGATTCTCGAGGCCATGGCCCGGGCGGTGCCCGTTGCGGCGTCGGCGATTTGCGCCGTTCCCGAGATGCTCGACCACGGCCGGGCCGGGTTTCTCGTCGAGCCGGTCACGGTGTCCGGGTGGCGGGAGCACCTCGCCGGGATCCTGGCGGATCCCGACGCGCTGCCCGCGGTCGGCCGGCGCGGCTTCGAGCGCATGCGCAAGCACTACACGGTCGAGGCGATGACCGACGCCTATCTCGACGCGATCAATGCCGTGCTGTGAATCAGCCTCAGGCTCCGCCGGTTTGGCGCCCGGCCGCGGCGCCGCCCAAAATTTTCGACACCGTGCGGGGGGACGTCGGGTGCTGTCCGAAGTTGCCGTAGAGGAAGTATCGGGGCTCGACGTAGATGTCGCCGATGTCGGTCGGCACGTCCGCGAAATGGCCTGCCAGCGCCGCATCGACGAAGAAGGCGTCGGAGCCGGAGTGGGAATTGCAGCACACCAGGCGGTAGTCGTGGCGCGCGAAGAGTTCGGCGAAACTCGCGAGCGAAGCGCCGAAGTAGTCGTCGGACTGCCAGACGTGACCGGGATCGTAGGCGATCTGGAACTTCACCGGCGGCGGGAACTTGCCGTTGTACTCGACGATGAAGAGGCTCGGGCGCATGCCGTCCGCCAGGAGCTTCTCGACGAGGTAGATGTCGTTGCCGTCGAGGTCCAGCGACACGACGTCGACGTGCGTGGCGTCGATTCTCTGCAGGCAGGATCGGCTGAGCGCGAGGATGTTCTCGGCGGTGATCCACGCCTTCTCGTAGGTGAAACGGGGGCCGGGTTCGAACGTGACCGCCAGATCCTGACCGCCGACCCAAAATCCCTTCCACCCCAGCGCGGCCAGGATCAGGGTGTTGTTCTGGGTGCCGTCGCCCACCCCGAACTCGGCGAACACCCCGTCGTCGAGGCGGCCGATCCGGCGCAGGATCTCCAGCGTGATCCCGTCCTCGTCGGTCGCGGAGAAACACCTCTTGCCGGCCCGGTTCAGCGGGTTGACGTGGTTGGCCTTCAGCCACTGGGAGTGATCGTGGAGAACGAGATCCTTGAGCTGGTCGCGCGTTTCGCCGCCGAGGATTCGCCGGATCTTCTGCTTGAGCGTCCTGAAGGGCGGTGTTGTGCTTGTGGCCATCAGGCGGTCATCCGGGGCGTCTCTCGAGCAAACCGATGCGGGACGATCAAAGCTACCACGCCACGTCGCGGCCGGTACCGAGAAACGTCCGAACGTCCCGCCGCCCCAATGACTTCCCGCTCGCCGGCGACATCGGCGGCGCGGGCTTGCTCCCCGCGCGCGCGGTGCCGTAGCTTCGGCATTGTCCTTTCGCTGAGGAGGGTTGAGTAACGTGCTGTGCCGCATCTGCAGTTCCGGCACCAGTCTGGCGTTCACTCACCAGCTGCTCGGGAAGTACGACTGCAAGTACTACTTCTGCGGCAACTGCGGGGGCCTGCAGACCGAAGAACCCTTCTGGCTGGACGAGGCCTACGCGAGCCCGGTGGCGGCGGCGGACACGACCCTGGTGTGGCGCAACCAGTACCTGGCGCGCGCGATGTCGGTGCTGTTGTTCTTTCTGTTCGACCGCCGCGGCCGCTACCTCGACGCCGCCGGCGGCTACGGGCTTTTCACCCGCATGATGCGCGACATCGGCTTCGACTACTACTGGGCGGACAAGCACTCCCCCAACCTGACAGCGCGGGGCTTCGAGGCCGACGCGGGCCCCGGCCGGCCGTACACCGCGGTCACCGCTTTCGAGGTGATGGAGCATCTCGCCGACCCCGTCGCATTCGTGGACGAGTTACTGCAGAGCACCGGCACCGACACGATCGTCTTCACGACCGAGATCTTCGACGGGCAGCCCCCGCCGCCGGAGGAGTGGATGTACTACGCCTTCGCGACCGGGCAGCACATCACCTTCTACCAGCGCTCGACGCTGGAACTGATCGGGAAGCGGTTCGGCATGCGCTTTCACACCTCCAAGACCCGCTGGTGGTTCCTCGGCGGCATGGGCCTGCACATCTGGACGCGGGCGGACGTCAATCCCGTGGCCTGGCGGTTGCTCGCCTCGCCGCGGGTGACGAACCTCCTGCAGGGGGTGCCCCGCCGCGCGCTCGAGACCCGGATGTGGACCGACGCGGACATCTTCCTGCACGCCGACGGGGAACGGTGAATTCGCCTCGCGTGCTGTGGCTTTCGCCGTGGACGCGGCCGGCCGTGCGGGTGCAGGCCGAAGCGCTGATCCGGCACGGGGCCGACGTGCTGCTGGTGACGTCGGATCGGCACCCCGAGTCCGACGCCGCCCGCGACTACGAGCTGGTGCTCGAACCGAGCTTTCGCACCGCTTCGACGTGGCCGCCGACGTTGCGGGCCTGGCGCCGGATCCGCAGTTACCGGCCGGACGTCGTGATCGCCGAGATCGTCCGCGATCCCCGGTGGATCGCGCTGGCGGGCCGGGCGCCACGCATCCAGGTGGTGCACGACGACCGCCCGCACGACCCCGGCGAGCAGCGGCCCGCCTACGAGGTGGCGGTGTTCGACCGCTGGGGCGCCCGCTCGGCGGCCACCATCACCTACAGCCGCTACGTGGCGGAAGCCGTCGCCGGGAACCGTGACGTCGCGGGCACGCCCGTGCACGTGGTCCCACTGGCCAGTGACATCGACCCGCACCGCGTGCCCCCACTGGTGGGCGCCGACGGGCGCCGGGACTTCGTGATGTTCGGCCGGCTCAACCCGTACAAGAACGCCGATGTGGTATTGCGGGCGTGGCAGCGGCACGTCACCGGCGGAGGCTGGCGCGGGGACAACCTGGTGCTCATCGGGGACGGCACCCTGGACGCCGGCGCCCTGCCCGAGCACACGGTCTGGCGCCGGGGCAGTTACCGCTACGCCGACGTCATCCCGATTCTGGCCGCCGCCAAGGGATCGGTCTCGCACTACCGACGCGCGTCGCAGAGCGGGGTCCAGGTGCTCTCGATGCAGCTGGGCGTGATGCCGATCGTATCCACGGCCGGCGCCCTGCCGGAGTATCAGCCCACGGAGTGCCCGCCGATCGGCATCGACGACGTCGCCGGCCTCGCCGCCGCGTTCGACCTGCTGGCCGACCCGGCCGTGGCGGCGCGCCAAGGCGCCGCGGCGGCGCAGCATTACGCCCGGCGGTGCGCCGTCGACCTGGTGGCCGAACGGTTCCTCGAAATCATCGCCGAGGTGCTGGCGCGCCGACGTTAACCCGCCGAACTCGTTGGCTTGCACGCCTTTCGAGCGTCCGCCAGGTGATCGGCCAGGCGCACCCCCAGCGCGATCCCCAGCAGCGTCGGATTGGCCTGACTGGACGTGGGCAGCACCGACGTGCTGGCCACGTAGAGGCCGCGCACCCCGTGGACCTGGAGGTCCGGATCCACCACGCCGCCGTCCGGCGTGGCGGCCATCCGCGTCGTCCCGGCCTGGTGGTAGCCGGCGTAGCCCTTCATGAACGCGCGCACCGAACCCTCGACGTCGTCGGTGAGCCACTCGACGTACCCGACGCCGTGGCGCCGCAGGTGCTCGTCGATCACGCCGATGACCGTGCGCACGCTCGCGTAGTCGGCCTCGGAGAAGTGCATGTGCGTGCGCACCCTGCGCATGCCCAGGGCGTCCCGCTCGTCGGTGAGCTCGATCCGGCTCTCCCGGTGCGGCAGGTGCTCGCCGTGAAAGTGCAGCAGGTAGCTGTTGTCGGCGCTCTTCACGAAGAACCCGGGCGCCTTGCGGCCCCTGCGCAGGAAGCGTGCATACGTGAAGGCGACCGCGAACCGGATGGACGGCAACAGGTCTCGCACGATGTTGCGCAGGTGCGCCAGCACGCGTGGCGGGCCGTCCGTCTTCGTGTGCGTCTCGCGGATGGCCTGGGCAAGCAGGAAGCGGCCGAGCGGCGAGATCAGCGTCAGGTAGACCCCGGAGAGGATCCCGCTGCCGTGGCCCGGGTCGCTGATCGGTGGATTCACCAGCCAGACGGCGGCATTCGGCACCCCCAGCTCACGCTGGGCCTCGGCACTGAGCGTGAAGCGCCGGCGGACGTACACCCCCTCGTCGTCCCGCTCGTGCTCGTGGATGACCGGGTCCGCGGTGAAATGCACCCGCGCGACCCGCCCCTCGACGTGCGACATGTACCAGCGCCCCAGGTGTCCGCCGGCGTTGCCGAGCCCCGCGGGATGGTGCCGGTCCGACGCCAGCAGCAGCCGGGTCGCCTCCACGCCGCCGGTCGCGATCACGTAGTCGGTCGCGACCACCCTGCCTTCCCGGCCGTCGAGGGCTTTCACGACGAGATGGTCGACCGAATCGCCGGTGTCGGTCGTGACGATCTCCGTGCACGTCAGGCCGGTCCACACGGTGAGGCGGGTGGCGTCGCGCAGGTCGTCGCGGTACGCGCGCCCGAAACGCGTTGGCAGCGCCCACCGTTCGAGGTCGGTCGTGCGCAGCGCTCCGTCGGGCAGGCCGGGAACCATGTCGTGGCCCGCGATCTCGGGGATGTCCCGCGCGTTGAACGCCGCCCTGCCGCACGCGGCCCAGTCGCAGGCCCGCTGCAGGTAGGGCTCGACATCCTCGTACCGGATCGGCCAGCGCGCCTGCGCGGTGATCGGACGGTCCTCGAAGTCGATGGGGTCGTAGGGGACACAGCGCCCGCCCCACAGCGCCGACGTGCCCCCGACCTGCCGGCGCACCATGAGCTCGCTGCGCGAATGGAAGTAGTCGTCCTGCCGCGAGTCGAAAGACGCCAACTTTTGCGCCGCGTGGTCGATGCGCGAAAGACCGCTTTCGATCAGCGCGACCCGCACGCCCGCGCGCGCCAGTTCGAGCGCCGTGGCGATCCCGATCGGGCCGGCGCCGACCACCACGACGTCGGTCTCGATCGTCGCGCCCGCGGCGAAGTCCTGCGGGGCGCGGATCACGCGGCGGTGCCCTCTCGAAACTCCTTGACCAAAGCCAGGAATCGGGTCAGGGTGTCGGCGTCCACCGGGGCGTCCACGGCGTCCGCCGCCTCGGCGACGCGGCGCGGACGGGTGGTGCTGTACAGGATGGCGCGGCACCCCGTCGCCGCCGCGGACGAGCCGAGGATCAGCTTGGGCAGCGCACCGGCGGCCAGCGGATCGAGCTGGAGTGCCTCGCGCCAGTGGGCCGCCAGCCGCGCGTCGGCGTGCAGCGCGCCCGACAAGGTGGCATACGACCGGTTGAGCACCCCGAAGACGAGATCGGCCGGGCGCGGCGGCGGACCGAGCAGGTCGCCGCGCACCTGGCTCACCCCCTGGGGGGCGAACTCCGCGGCGAAGTCGGTGTCGAGCCCCTCGTCCTGCGAGACGCCCCACGCCCGGATCTTGCCCTGCCGGTGGGCGCGTTCGAAGAACTCGCGCAACTCGCCGGCCGCGACCGTGTCGCCGGGCCGCGGGCCGTGCACGAACAGGATGTCGACGTGGTCGACGCCCAGCGCCGCCAGGCTCTGGTCCAGGCCGCGCGCGGCGGCCGCCGCGTCGTAGACCCGCGGTGCCTCCGGCGATCCCTGCCGCCGCTTGACGGCGCGGCGCAGCGCCGGCGCCGCGCGGAGCAGCGCCCGCGCCGGCGCCTGGAATCGCGCGAGCCTCGCCACGGCGCCGCCCACGTTGATGCCGAACTTGGTCGCGATGGTCACGGAGTCGCGGTCGACCGTGCGCAGGAACGCCCCGAGCTCCGACTCCGCCCGTCCGAGGCCGTACATGCGCGCGGTGTCGAAGTGGGTGATGCCGTTGGCGACGGCGGCGCCCAGCACCGCCATCCGCTCCCTGCGCGACGGCGACTGCAGCAGGCCGCCGCACCCGAAGCCGACCGCGCTGACCGTCAGCCCCGGTCCCGGGAGCTCAACTCGCCGCATCGAGGCAGCTCTCGTAGATCCGCCGGAGCTCCGCGCCGATGACCTCGGGGCTGCGGGTGGCCGCGATGTGCTGCTGGCCGCGCAGCCCGTCGCGCTCGGCGAGGTCCGGGTGGCGCAGGTAACGGGCGATGCCGCGGGCCAGCGCGGGGACGTCGCCGACGGGCACGAGCATGTGCGGGTCGGAGGCGATTTCCGTCGTGCCGCCGACGGGCGTCGCCACGATCGGGCGCGCGCCGGCCAGCGCCTCGGTGAGGATCATCGGCATGCCCTCGGCGAACGACGGCAGCGTCACCACCCGCACGGTCCGGAGCAGTTCGCGCACCCGGTCGGGGTGGACCGGCGGTTCGACCGACAGGCGTTCGGTTGGCGGCGGGGAGTAGTCGTCGATGGGACCGACGATGCGACACTGCCCTTCGATGCCCTCGGCGAGCAGCAGCCGCCACGCCGCGACGAGCTTGTCGACCCCTTTGCGTAAGCCGATGGTCCCGGCGAACAGCACGACGGGAGGCGTCGTGCTCGCGCCGGGGGCGTCGCGGTCGATCGGGATCGGGTTGGCCACCACCGAGGTGGGGACGTAGGGCGCCACCCACGCGGCCGCGGCGCGCGCCTCCTCCGACAGCAGGATCAGGTGGTCCGCATGACTCAGGATCGCGCCCACGAAATGCTTGTGGGACCAGGCGAACCGGTGAAAGTCGGATCCGTGGATCGTGATGACGACGCGCAGTCCGCGTGCGTCGGCCAGCCGGATCAGCGGTCCCTCACGCAGCCACGCTCCGCCGTTGGACATGTGAAAGTGCACGATCGTGGTGCGCGGGGTTCGGGCCAGCGCCGTCCCCGCGCCCCCGGTGAGGAGCAGGTTCTTCAGGTGCCGGCGCCCGTCCCACGTCGAGAGGACGCGGATCTCGTCGGCGCCGATCTGGTTGTCGCGGATCACCCGGATGACGGACTGCGTGCCGCCGAAGCTGTACATGTCCGGCCCCACGTGGGTGACCGCGAGGGGCGCCATCAGCGGACACCCGGCGCCCCGGCCTGAGCCGGCGAAGCGCCGGCGGGAGCCGCTTCGCGCTCCCGGCGCCGCAGGCCGGCGAATCCCATCGCGGCCCCCAGGCACAGCCCCAGCGCCAAGGCGTCCATCGGCATTTCCGGCAACGGCCAGACGGCGGTGATCGCCAGCAGGCCCGCGCTGACGGCCGCGCTGATCTTGGCCGGCACCGTCGCGCAGCGCACCGCACGAACCACCGGCGTCAGCGCGAACCACGCGAACGCCGCCAGGCCCACCGCCCCGGCCTTCGCCAGGAACCACTGGTAGAAGAGGTGCGAGTAGGTGGGCCCCAGCTTCCAGGCGAAGGAGTTCGGGTCCTTGCCGGACGGCAGCTGGTAGGCGTAGCCGAGGCCGTGCCCGAACACCGGCGCCTGGGCGATGGCCTCGTTGAGCCGCGCGACCTCCCGCAGCCGGTCGAGCGTGGATTCGTCGGTGGCCAGCGCACTCGCCGAAACCCCGCCCAGCACGCGCTGGTTGAACGCGGTGAACTGGTCGCTGAGCCACGCCCCCGCCTCGGAATGCTGCAGCACGAACAGCGACCCCGGCACCGTCACCGCGAAGACCGCGGCGCTGAAGACGGCCACCATGGCCGTCCGGCGCAGGGCCGCCCAGCCGAAGCTGGTGAGGAAGGCGACCAGGGCCGCGACGGCCACGGCGATCAGCGTGTTGCGGGCGAACGACAGGAGCGAGATGACGAGCGCGGGCGGCCCGAGGGACAGGTAGACGGCCGGCCTGACGCGGCCGATGATCGCGGCGGCGACGAGTCCGCTGAGCACGGCGGTCGCCGGTGTCTGGGTGGACAGGACGATGCGCAGGGCCTGGCCCGCGCCGGTCGACTCTTCCAGGCTTTCGGCGCGCCCGGCCAGCCGGATGGCGTGCAACGAACTCACGATCGCCATGCCCGCCGAGAACCACAGGATGGGCACCATCACGCGGATGATCCAGCGGACGTAGCCGCCGTACACGAGCAGCAACGCCAGCACGAACCCGACGATCATTTCGAACAAGGTCGTCGATTCGCGCATCACCATCGTGGCGTCGTGCCCCATCTGGAACCCGACGACGGTGAAGACCACGACCGTGAACGCGAACATCCCCGGTAGCAGCCAGTCGTAGGACCGGAGCTTGACGATCGGGAGCAGGTAGCAGATCGCGAGGATCGCGGCCACCTGGTAGGCGTAGACCGCCACCGGCCCGAACACCTTGCCGATGTGCAGCCCTTCGGGCAGCGCGGCGAACGCCCCGAACAGCATGACCGCCGTCATCCCTTCGGGCTTCACCCAGTACACGACCAGGCAGAACAGCGCCGCGATGAGCAGCACGCCCTCGGTCGTTCGGCGCACCGAGAGCACGCCGAACACGAAGCACCCGAACAGGAAGAGGGCAAGCGCGGCTCCGTCCATCGCCAGGCGATGTCGGCCCCGCAGCTCGAAGATCACGCCGTCCCCCGCACCTTTCCGCGGTACGCGCGTGCCGAGGCCCGGCTGCGCACCGACGGCCGGGCGTCGGTCAGCACGGTGCCGACGACGTTCGCGCCGCCCGCGCGCAGCGCGGTCAAGGCGTCGGTGAGCTCGTCGACGGTCGTGCGCCTCGCCCGGACCACCAGCACCGTGGCTTGCACGGCGCCGGCCAGCAGGACGCTGTCGGCCGTGGCCAGGATCGGTGGACCGTCGACCACCACGCGGTCGAACCGCGACGACAGCTCGCCGAGCACCCGGTCGATCGCCTCGGGGGCATACGCGCTGCACGGCAGGGCCTCGCGGCGGGCCGACCGAGCGGCGAGGATGAACAGGTTCGCGATCGCGGTCGGCTTCACGGCCTCCGCGGCGATGTCGGGGTTGCCCAGCGCGTTGGCCAGGCCCTCCCCCGATTCGACGTTCAGCAGGCCCGCGACCACCGGCCGGCGCGTGTCACCCTCGACGAGCAGCACGTCCTCGCCGATCTCGGCGAGCGCCCGCGAGAGGTTCAGCACCGTCGTCGTCGTTCCCTCGCCGCCGAAAGGGGCCGCCAGGAGCAACCGGCGGGCGTCGGGTCCGACGGCTCGGCGCAGCCGGGCCCGCATGCCGCGCACACCGTCGTCGAACGTGACGTCCGTACCGAATCTCGGTGCCGCGCCGCGCTTTCCGGGCAGCTCGGCCAGGGTCGGCAGCCCGGACAGCTCCTCCAGCTTCTCGCGCGTGCGCACGCTGCGGTCGGTGGCCTCGCGGACCAGGGCCACGGCGATGCCGAGCAGCAGTCCGGCGGCGAAGCCCATCACCATGTTGCGGGCCGGCACCGGCGTGATCGGGTGGTCGGGTACCCGGGGCGGTTCAACCACCTTCGCCCGGGCCACCGCCAGCGTCTTGCCGGCCGGCTGCCCGGGGGCGGCTTCGGGCGGCTGACCGGGGGCCGGGGTCGTCTCGCCCGGTTCGGTCCGCGGCCCGGCGGTGGCGGGAGCCGAAGGACCGGTGGACCCGACGGTGGCTCCCAGCGTCGGCACGATCGCCGCGAACTGATCCGCCATCGCCCCGGCCAGCGCCGCGGCGCGCCTGGCATCGGTGTCCTTGACGGTGATCGTGAACAGCAGGGACTTCGCGGTGTACTTGACCTGGGTCTGGGTCACCAGGTAGTCGGCGCTCATGGGCGCCTGCACCTGGTTCACCGCGCGTTCGGCCACGGTGCGGCCGCCCGCGATCTGGGCGTACGACGACAGCCGTTCCTGGGCCGCCAGCGTGCCGTTGTACAGCTCGGTCAGGTCGGTGGCGCCCGGGAAGGAGATCAGGATCGTGGCCGACGACTGGTAGTGCTTTGTTTGCACCGCCGTCAGTGCGGCGGCACCGATCGTGCACGCCAGCAGCGCGCCGACGGCGAGCTTCCAGTGCGCGAGGAGTATCCGGACAAAGGTACGGAAATCCATCGGCTGAAGACCTTTCTGAGAACGCAGCGGGAGAATTCGTCCTTTTATTCACTTAAAGGCGCGCTGCGCAATAATCCTGCATAGTACGCAGCGCGTCGTGTGGCCGGAAATCGAAATGGTTCGCCGCTCACCACGTCACTGTCCCGGGGCGGGGGTGAGCCCGGCGCGCGGAATATCGAGCGTCGCGATCGCGTACGAGCCCGATTCGTCGCGCCCGTCGCGAGCCAGCTGCATGGGCGGATAGTTGACGGTCTGAGTGGCGCCGGGCTTGTGTTGCTGCCAATCCGCGGACGCCCGAAGCGTGTACTGCCCGGGCGGCAATCCGGCCACGTCGACGCGGATCGATTCGCCGGCCGACGACGGAACCGGTTCCTTCGCCGAGGAGTCGCCGGATTCGTTGTGGACCAGCGTTCGCAGGTTGACCGTCGCCGGCACGGTCCGGACCACCGTTCCGGAGAAATCCACCAGCCGGTAGCCGGGAACCCACTTCTCCGTGGCGGCCGCCGAGCCGTAGTTGGTCCAGGTCACCGCCACCGACGCCACGCCGTCGCGCACTGTCTCCGATCCCCGCCGGGCCTGCACCGAGTACCGGTAGCCCGCCGAAACGTTGGCCTGGGCCCACAACAGGTAGAGGGCCGGATCCATCGCGGTGGTGGAGTCCGCATCCGGGAAGTTGAAACTCGCGGTCATCGCCACGTGGTAGCGGATGACGTCGCGCAGCGCCTTCTCGTAATAGGACCGGGGATCGATGCCGTTCATCAGCTGGCACCACTCGGAGATCACCAACGCCGTGGCGAGGCGGTCCTTGAGCTCGCCGACGAGCGGATCCTTGGTCTGGACGTAGTGCGACTGGTCGGATTCGGCCCAGACGGGCAGCGGCGCGTACACGCCCAGGCAGTCCGACCGGATGCCCACCGGCGCGGACAGCCGCGCGGTCACGTCGTCCGCCAGCAGCTGACGCACGATCTCGGGATTGAGCGCGGTGGTCACCAGCTGGGTGTGCGGGAAGGCGCTGACGTTCGCGGCAACCAGCCGGCGTACCGAGGCGGCGGTGATGCTCTGGTCGCGGAACTGGCTGTAATACCCCAGCGCCGCCACGCTGTCGTCCGGCGCGGGCCCCGGCGCACCGAGCTTGTCCCGCAGGAAAGCGATGTGGTTCTCGCTGAAGTCGCCGTACCCGGAGAACTCGAACACGCTGAGCCGCTCGTCGCCGTCGTAGCGGCGGCCCAGCGCCGCCAGCAGGTCGCCGAAGGCGTCCAGGTAGTGCGGGTCGTTCCAATTCGGCACCACCTGCGTCAGACCCGGGCCCCACCAGTACCGCACGGGCCCGACATAGTCGGTGGCCGCCGAGCGCATCCACTCCGGAATCGCGATGTTGGTGTTGTTCGGATACGTTGCGTCGCAACAGGAGTTGTAGGCGAACACGCGCAGCGTCAACCGCATGTTCCGGCTCGCCAGCTTGGCGAGCGCATCGTCGATGACGCTGAAGTCGTACTTCCGGTCGTCGGGCGCGTCGGGGGGAAGCCTGCGGAGGTCGGTGGGCTGCAGCTGCCGCCACGAGACACGCACGCTGGCATCGTAGGAGGCGGGCCACGGCGGGTACCGCTTCTGCGCGGGATTGCGTTGCGGGAAAAGCGGTTCCAACAGGTCCTCGTACTGCCCGCGCAAGGGGTTCGCAATCTCCTGGACGTTCATCGGTATGGGCGGGCGGTCCAGCGCGACCAACGGACCGGGGTCGGCCGGACGGCCGCACCCGCAGAGCAACAGCGACGCGCAGGCGACGACGAGCAGCGCGCGGCGGACACCCCGCGCCACGTCAGTGACCGCCGGCCGGCACCGCGTCGTCACGCGGGAGGTCAAGGGAGGCAATGGGATACATCCCGGAGGCGTCGCGGCCGTAACGGGCCAGTGCCATCGGGCCGTAGTTGACCGCGTGCGATGCGCCCGGCTTGTGCTGCTGCCACTCGACGGATGCGCAGAGCGTGTAGTGGCCCGGCGCCAGCCCCGACACGTCGACGTGCACGTCGTCGGTGGACGACGTAGGGACGGCCCCCTCGCGGGATTGGCTCGAGTCCTCGGGCGTCAGTGTCCTGAGGTTCACCGTGGCGGGAACGGTCCGCACCACCGCGCCGGAGAAATCGACCAGCTTGTAGCCGGGTGCCCAATTCTCGGTCGCGGCCGCCGAGCCGTAGTTGGTCCACACCACCCCTATCGTCGCCACCTTGCCCCGTCTGGATTGCGATCCCGGGCGGGCCTCCACGGAATACCGGTACCCGGCCTCCGTATTGGCCTGCGCCCACAGAGGATACAAGGTGCGGTCCATTGCGGAGGCGAAGTCGCGGTCGGGAAAGTTGGAGCTCGACGTCATCGACACGTGATACCGAACCACGTCGTGCAAGCCCTTCTCGTAGTACGACCGCGGGTCGGCCCCGCTGGGCAGTGGGCACCACTCGGTGATCACCGGCGCCGCGGAGAGCCGCCGCTTCAGCGCATCGACGACGCCGTCGTTGGTCCGCACGTAGTGCGAGTCGGCGGTGTCCGCCCAGCCGGGCAGCGGCGACTGGACGCCGAGGCAGTCCGAGCGGATGCCCACCGGCGCGGACAGCTTCTTGGTGACGTCGTCGGCGAGCAGCTGACGCACGATCTCGGGATTCTGTGGCGTCACCACCAGTTGGGTGTGCCGGAAGGCGTCGGCGTTGGCGGCGACGAGCCGGCGTATCGATGCCGCGGTGATGCTCTGGTCGCGGTACTGGCTGTAGTACCCCAGCGCCGCGGCGCTGTCGTCCGGCGCCGGACCCGCCGCGGCCAGCTTGTCGCGCAGGTAGGCCACTTGGTTCTCGTTGAAGTCGCCGTATCCGGAGAACTCGAAGACGCTCAGCCGCTCGTCGGCGTCGTATCGGCGGCCCAGCGCGGCGAGCAGCCGGCCGAAGCCGTCGAGGTAGCGCGGGTCGTTCCAGTTCGGCACCACCTGCGCCACCCCGCCGCCGTCGGGCGCACCCGGATAGGTGGTGGCGGCGGGGCGCATCCAGTCGGGTATCGCGATGTTCCCGTCGCCGCCGGACGAGTCGCCGCAGCAGGACCGGTAGGAGTACACGCCCAGGATCAACCGCATGTTGCGGTTGCCCAGTTTCGCCAGCGCGTCGTCGATCACACCGAAGTCGTACTTGCGATCGTCGGGGGCGTCGGGCGGCAGCGAGCCGGGATCCGTGGGCTGCAGCTGACGCCACGACACCCGCAGGCTGGCGTCGTAGGACGCCGGCCACGGCTGGTACTGCCGATCGGCCGGGTTTCCCTGCGGGAAAAGAGGATTGAGCAGATCCTCGTACTGCCCGCGCAGCGGGTTGGCGATCTCCTGAACGGTGGGCGGCACGGCCGGGAAGGCCATCGCCGACAGCGGTCCCGGGTCGACGTGTCGACCACAGCCGATGAGCGTCGCCGTCGCACAGGCGACCGCCAGCACGGCCTTGCTCCCCGAACCGAACATCGTGCCCAGGGCTAGATCGCGCCTAACGACAGGGCCTCGCGATCGGCGAGGAACGGCATGGGCATCCAGCGGGCGGCCAGCAGGGCCTCCATCGCGCCGGCCGGCACGGGCCGCGACAGCAGGAATCCCTGGGCCCGGTGGCAGCCGTGCTGCATCAAAGTCAGTGCGGCGGCGGGTGTCTCGACGCCCTCGGCGACCAGTTGCAGGCCGAACGCCTCGGCGAGACCGATGATCGCGCGGACGATGGCCAGGTCGCCGGCGTTCGTGCCCAGGTCGCGCACGAACGCGGTGTCGATCTTGAGCGTGTCGACCGGCAACGACTTCAGGTGCGACAGAACGGCATAGCCGGTGCCGAAGTCGTCGATCGCGATCTGCACGCCGACGTCTTTGAGTTCCGACAACGTCTTGCGGGTGGTTTCCATGTCGTGCACCACGGCGCGCTCGGTGATCTCGAGGCACACCGACCCGGCGTCGATGCCGAACTCGTCGATGGTGTCGGCGACGCTGCGCACGAAGCCCCGGGTGATCAACTGCACGGGCGACACGTTGATCCGCAGGGTGGCGCTCAGCCCGATGCCTTTCGACCGCCAGCGGCTGAAATCGGCACAGGCGGTTCGCATCACCCATCGGCCCAACTCACCGGCCAGGTTCGTCGACTCGGCCACCCCGATGAACGAGTCCGGCAGCAGCAGCCCCCAGATCGGGTGCCGCCACCGGACCAGCGCCTCGGCGGCGACGATGGCGCCGGTCCACAGGTCGACCTCGGGAAGGTAGTGCAACAGCAGCGCTTCGCTGTCGATGTCGCCCTGCAGATGCAGCTCGATGTCGTTGCGGAACGCGCTTTTCAGCGACATGTCGTCGGTGGACATCGCGACCTGGTTGCCGCCGCCACGCTTGGCGGTCAGCACGGCCTCGTCGGCCCGGCGCAGGAGGTCGGTGCTGTTGTCCCGGCCCGGGACGCCCACCGCGACGCCGATGCTGACGGTGCGGGTGATCATGTGCCCCCCGATGGCCAGTCGCTCGCGCAGCGTCGCGCACAGCCGCCGAGCGAGTGACTCCGCCGTCGCGGTCGACATCGGCTGTTCGGGGATGACGACGAACTCGTCACCGCCCAGCCGGGCGATCATGCTGCGGATGCCGGCGCAGGCCCGGAGCCGTTGCGCGAAGACCCTGATGAACCAGTCGCCGGCGGTGTGGCCGAGGTAATCGTTGATCGGCTTGAGCCGGTCCAGGTCGAGGTACAAAACGGAGACCGGGCCGGGGCTGCCCGCGATCAGCCTCTCGGTGAGGTGGGCGACCAGGGCCCGACGGTTGTACAGGCCGGTCAGGTCGTCGTGCTCGGCGAGGTAGCGGAGCTTTTCCTCGGCCGCGATCCGGGCCTGCAACTGGGCGAAGAGCGCGGCCGCCGCCTCGAGCGTGTTGATCTCCTCCTGCTTCCACTTGCGGGCGCCGTACCTGACGAAGCCGAGCACACCGGTGGTCGCCTCGCCCGAGACCAGCGGCGCGGCGGCCACCGACGGCGCGGCGGGCTGCTTGGTCGCCGCCCTGGGTCCCGACCAGAGGGCGAAGGAGCGAGTCGCCTGATCCGGCCGGATCACGACCGGTTTCCTGCCGTGCTCACCATCCCCGAAAACCGCGTCGACACTGGTGAAGTGGATGACGGCCATCGGATCCGGGTCGGGAACGTCCACCCGGCGCGGCCATTCGGCGACCAGCACCGACGCCCGGATGTCGTGATCGTGGTGCCGCAAGAAGGCGGCGTCGAGGTTGAACTGTTCGACGAGTTGCTCGAGAACCCGTTCACTCACCCGGGTGGCGGTGGCGCCGGTCGCCTCCATCAGTTGGGTGGCGACCGACGTGATGACGAGATCGAGGCTGCGCGGCACGGGCTCCTCCCATGTGCGGGGATCCTCGTCGTTCTGTGCGCTTCTCCGGATGCACTCCCGTGCGCACCGGCGAAGCTCCATCCTTCGGGGGTTCGGTATGGGCGTGAGTGGCCCCGTCAGCTAACTGATCGGTAGAGCGGAGCTTAACATGTGCGGCTCGCCCGCAATGGGTGCAGCGAGGCCCGCGACCGGCGGGAAGTCGCACTATGAGTGAGACGGGTCACACTCCCGCCGGCGCTGTCACGCTTCGCGGTCGGGCGGTGTCTGAAGGGCACAAGTCCGAACGAGAGCAGGAGGAGAAATGACCGAGGCGGGCACCCAGAGAACTCATGTCGTTGTCATCGGCGGCGGATACGCCGGGACCCTGGCGGCGAACCGTCTGCGGCAGCACCCGGACGTCGACATCACCCTGGTGAATCCCCGCCCGGTGTTCGTCGAGCGAATTCGGCTGCACCAGTGGGCCGCCGACACCGGCGCCGCGACCGCCGACTACGACACGCTGCTGGGCGAGGGCATCCGGCTGGTCGTCGACTCCGTCGACCGCATCGCGCCCGCCGACCGGCACGTACAGCTCGCGTCGGGCGCGGGGCTGGATTACGACTTCCTCATCTACGCCGTCGGCAGCACCGGCGCGATCCCCGCGTCCGTGCCGGGCGCGGCCGAATTCGCGTACTCCGTCGCCGATCTGGAAGGGGCGCAGCGGCTGCGGTATGCGCTGGCCGACCTGCCGACCGCCGCTCCCGTCACCGTGGTCGGCGGCGGACTGACCGGCATCGAGACGGCGGCCGAACTGGCCGGGTATGGACGGCCGGTGACCCTGCTGTGCGGCGACGTCCTGGGCCCGTCGCTCAGCGGCCGGGGCCGGCGGTCGGTCGCGAGGCGGCTGCGCAGGCTGGGCGTCAACGTGGTGGAATCCGTGGCCGCCCGCGAGGTCCGGTGGGATGCGGTGGTGCTTTCCGACGGCGGGGTGCTGCCCAGCGGGCTCACCGTGTGGACGGCGGGGTTCGCGGTGCCCGACCTGGCCACGCGCAGCGGGTTGCGCACCGACGCCCTGGGCCGCCTGCTCACCGACGAGACGCTCACGAGCATCGACGACGACCGGATTGTCGCCGCGGGTGACGCCGCCGCCCCGTCGGGCCAGCCGCTGCGGATGAGCTGCCAGGCCGCCGGCCCGCTGGGCGCCCAGGCCGCCGACACCGTGCTTAGCCGCCTCGCCGGGAAGGCGCCGGCGGCCCTGAACCAGGCGTTCGTGGGTCAGTGCATCAGCCTGGGGCGCTCCGATGCCGCGTACCAGGTCGCTCACACCGACGACACCCCGATGAACCTGGTGCTGGGCGGCCGCGCCGCCGCCTCGCTCAAGGAAACGATCTGCAAGGGGACGCTGTGGTCGATCCGGCGCGAGGCGGCCAAACCCGGCTCGTACTTCTGGCTCAAGGGCGGACGGCGGGCCGCGCGCCTGGCAGCCGCCGAACCGGTCGGCGTCCGATGACGCGGGCCGGCCAGGGGGCGGGCAGCGAGCACGCGGAACGGTTCACCCTGCTCCGGCCGCTGCTGTTCACGATCGCCTACGAGATCCTGGGCTCGGCGACCGAGGCCGACGACGTGTTGCAGGACAGCTACCTGCGCTGGGCGGCGGTCGACCTGACCACGGTGCAGGACACCAAGTCCTACCTGGCCCGGCTCGTCACCCGCCAGGCGTTGAACACGCTGCGGGCCGGCGCCCGCCGGCGCGAGGACTACGTGGGCCCGTGGCTGCCCGAGCCGCTTTTGCTCGAAGAGCATGACCCGTCGGCGGATATCGTTCTCGCCGAATCGGTTTCGACGGCCATGCTGGTGCTGCTCGAAACGCTGAGCCCCGACGAGCGGGCCGTGTTCGTGCTCCGCGAGGTGTTCGGCTTCGACTACGACGAAATCGCCGACGCGGTGGGCAAGCCGGTGCCCACCGTGCGGCAGGTCGCGCACCGCGCACGCGAGCACGTGCGGGCCCGGCGCAAGAGGTTCGACGCGACGGATCCGCAACGCAACGCCGAGCTCACCGAGCAATTCCTGCGGAGCGCGGTCAGCGGCGACGTGCAGGCGCTGATGACGATGCTCGCCCCGGATGTCACGTGGACCGCCGACAGCGGCGGCAAGGCGAGCGCCGCCCGCAGGCCCGTGGTCGGCGCCGATCGGGTGGCCCGGGCGATCGCGGGCCTGATGAGCCGGGCCGGCGCATACCTGCGCCTGGACCCGGTGACCTGCAACAGCGCTCCGGCGGTCTTGCTCTACCTCGGCGACCACCTCGAGGGTGTGATCACCGTCGAGATCGTCGAGGGCAAGATCACCAACTTCTACGTGATGCGCAATCCCGACAAGCTGACCAACCTCACCATCGCCCGCGACATCAGCCGCGGCTAGCGATCTCCTTCGCCGGCTCTGCCAAGCTAGGGCGGTGCGAATCGACCGGCTCGGCAACCTCGGCACCGCGCCCAGCGTGCTGCGCGCCGTCGGCGACGCCACCGAGCGGCTCTGCGCGCCGCCACCCGCCGCGCTGACGGGCGAGTGGTTCGGCGCGTCGGCGGTGATCGCTCCGAGCGTGCCGGTGCGGCCGGTGCCCGTCGGCGAGGCGTTCGCGGTCCCGCAGGACCGCCCGTCGCCCCGTCCGGAAGCGGTGGGCGGCGGCTGGATCGGTTACCTGTCCTACCCCGACCCGGGAGCCGACGGGCGACCGCCCCGGATCCCCGAGGCAGCCGGCGGGTGGACCGACTGCGTGCTGCGCTGCGACGGCGCCGGATGCTGGTGGTACGAAAGCCTTTCCGGCACGCCGATGCCGGAGTGGCTCGCTGCCGCGCTGGCGGCACGGCCGGTCCCGGCGCGCGAGTGCCGGATCGACTGGGACACCGCCGACCGGGCCGCGCACCGTGACGGCGTGCTGGCCTGCCTCGAGGCGATCGCCGCCGGCGAGGTGTATCAGGCGTGCGTGTGCACGCAGTTCGCCGGGACGGTCGACGGCGCCCCGCTCGACTTTTTCGTCGACGGCGTCGCCCGCACGTCGCCGGCTCGGGCCGCCTTTCTGGCCGGGCCGTGGGGCGCGGTCGCGTCGCTGTCCCCGGAGCTGTTCCTGCGGCGAAACGGAACGGTGGTGACCTCCAGCCCCATCAAGGGCACCCTGCCCCTGTACGCCTGGCCGTCGGCGCTGCGGGCGTCCGCGAAGGACGTGGCGGAGAACATCATGATCGTGGACCTGGTCCGCAACGACCTCGGCCGGGTCGCGGTGACCGGTACCGTCACGGTGCCCGAACTGCTGGTCGTGCGGCGTGCGCCGGGCGTGTGGCACCTGGTGTCGACGGTGTCGGCGCGCGTTCCCGCCGAGCTGCGGACGTCCGCGCTGCTCGACGCCACGTTTCCGCCGGCGTCGGTCACCGGGACGCCGAAAGCCCGGGCCCGCCAGCTGATTTCGGGCTGGGAGACTAGGAGGCGCGGAATTTATTGCGGCACAATGGGATTGGCCTCGCCGGTGGCCGGTACCGAGCTCAATGTCGCGATCCGCACCGTCGAATTCGACGCCACGGGCAACGCCGTGCTCGGGGTCGGCGGGGGCATCACCGCCGACTCCGAGCCCGACGCCGAGTGGGCGGAATGTCTGCACAAGGCCGCCCCCGTCGTGGACGTGCCGTGCATCGCCACCGCGGGAACGCCTCGCTAGCCGCGTTGACGCCGGAAACCGCAGGATAGGGCCCCCGGATTTCGCATTACACCCGCATCACATTCCGGTTGCGTCTAAGCTTTCGACCATTGACCCGCGCCGATCGCGTGTCGACTGCAAGATGGGGCTTCAGTCATGAGAATCGCTCTCCTGGGCGCCGCGGCATCCGCCCTGCTCGGTGGGACGCTGGCGGTGACGCCGCTGACCTCGGTCAGCACGCCGATCCCGACCTCGGGATCGTGCGGAATCGGCGCAAAATGCGAGCGTGTCGACTCGGTCCTGATGCCCGAGGCACCCAAGGCCGCCCCCGACGCGGGAACGCAGCCGGGATTCTCCGACGCGTCCAACGTGACACCGCCCGGACCTGCGGCTCCCGGCGCCGACGCGGCAGCGGCGGCCGGAGCGGGCACGAGCCCCGGATTCGTGGGTGGCGGTGGCGGCGGCGGTGGCGCCCCGGCCGCGGGCGGCCAGGGCGCGACCCTGCCCGCCCTGCCGGACGTCGGCGTACCGGACACCGGAAGCTCCGGCCCGCTTGACCCGGGCACCCTGCTGCCCGGACTCGCCGGGGCCATGGCCGCGCCCTACGGGATAAACGCCGCCTACTCGGTCGTCAACGGCGTCGTCGGCGTGGGCGGCAGCGTCGTCGGCGTGGCGAGCGCCGCCGTGGGCACCGTCACCAGCGCCGCGATCGCGATCGCCTACCTGCAGCAGATCGGCTTCCTGCCGAAGAACCTCGGCCTTCCGGGCGTCACCCTGCCGACGCTGCCAGGGATTCCCGGCCTCCCCGGAGTGCCCGCCGCGGCGCTCCCCGGGTTCGCGATGCCCGCACTGCCGGCCATCCCCGCGATGGGGCTCCCTTCGATACCGGGCCTCCCCGCGGCGGTCGGCCTTCCCGCGCTACCGAGCCTGCCCGCGATCGGCCTCCCCTCGCTACCGGGCATGCCCGCGCTGCCGGGCTTGCCGGGTGTCGACCCCGCGACGCTCGCCGCGTTGGCGCTGCCGTTGATCGGCTCGTTGCCCGCGGCCGGGCTTCCGGCGGGCCTGCCCCCGCTGCCGGGAGCTGTGCCGCTGCCCGCGTTGCCGGCACTGCCGGCCGGTCTGCCGCCGTTGCCGGCGCTACCCGCGTTGCCGGCGCTGCCGGCCGGTCTGCCGCCGCTGCCGGGACCGCCCCCGCTGCCCGCGTTGCCGCCGCTGCCGGGACCGCCGCCGCTGTCGGCGTTGCCCGGACCGCCGCCGATTCCGGGCCTGCCGCACCTGTAACGGCTCAGTCCCTGCGCGACTGCAGGACCGCCTCGTAGAGTTCCCGCGTCCGCACGCCCGGGTTCGCCGCGGCCACCTCGCCGCACGCGTCCTTGACGCGGGCGCCCGCGTCGACGAGATGCTGCACCTTCGCGACCAGCGACGGAACGTCGGCGCGCGGGGTCGCCCCCGCCAGCACCACGGTGACCTCGCCGAGCACGCCGTCGGCCGCCCAGGCGGCGAGCTCGTCCAGCGAACCGCGCACCACCTCCTCGTGCACCTTGGTCAACTCGCGGCAGACTGCGGCCCGGCGCGAACCGCCGAGCTGCTCGGCGGCGTCCCGCAGGCACGCGGGCAACCGGCGCGGCGACTCGAAGAACACGCACGTCCGCGGCTCGTCAGCCAGGGCGGCGAGCCAGGTGCGACGCGCCGACTTCTTCCGCGGCGCGAACCCCTCGAAGCAGAACCGCTCCGACGGCAGGCCCGACACCGCGAGCGCCGTCGTCACCGCCGACGGACCGGGCAGGCACTGCACCGGCAGACCGGCGTCCACGCACGCCGCCACCAGCCGGTAGCCCGGGTCGCTGATCAACGGCATGCCGGCATCGCTGACCACCAGCACCGTCGCCCCGGCGTGGATCGCCTCGATCAGGGGATCCACCCGCGCCGACTCGACCCGATCGAACAGGCTGACCACCCGGCCGGTGATCCGCACCTCGAGCGCGCGGGCCAGCGTCCGGATCCGGCGGGTGTCCTCGGCGGCCACCACGTCGGCGCGCGTCAGGGCGTCAACGAGGCGCGGTGATGCGTCCGCCGGCTGGCCCAACGGGGTCGCGGCCAGCAATAGGCGACCGGAGGTCATGACGGACAGCCTACGATCGACACCGATGTCCGCCCCGCCCCGCGAAGCCTCCGTCGCCCACGAGGAGGAGCGCGTCGTCCCCGTCGTCACGCCGGGACCGCTCGTCCCCGTGCCGGACTTCGGGCCCACGGACACCATCCGGGGCTGGGTCGTCACCGGCGTGATCACGCTGCTGGCCGCCGTGACGCGGTTCTTGAACCTCGGCTCGCCGACCGACGCCGGCACGCCGATCTTCGACGAGAAGCACTACGCCCCGCAGGCCTGGCAGGTGCTGCACAACCACGGCGTGGAGGACAACCCCGGCTTCGGCCTGGTCGTCCACCCGCCCGTCGGCAAACAGCTGATCGCCGTCGGCGAGGCGATCTTCGGCTACGACGGGGTCGGCTGGCGATTCACCGGCGCGCTGCTGGGCGTGGTGCTGGTGACGCTGGTGATGCGGATCGTGCGGCGGATCAGCCGCTCGACGCTGGTCGGCGCGATCGCCGGCGTGCTGGTCATCTGCGACGGCGTGAGCTTCGTCGCGGCCCGGACGGCGTTGCTCGACGGCATCCTCACCTTTTTCGTGGTCGCCGCCTTCGGCGCGTTGATCGTTGACCGCGACCAGGTGCGTCTACGCCTGCACGTCGCCCTGATGGAGGGCCGCAACGCCGACACCGTCTGGGGTCCGCGGCTCGGTGTGCGCTGGTGGCGCTTCCTCGCGGGACTGATGCTCGGATTGGCTTGCGGCACAAAGTGGTCCGGGCTGTACTTCGTGGTGTTCTTCGGCGCCATGTCGTTGGCGTTCGACCTGGCGGCGCGGCGGCAGTACCAGGTCACCCGGCCGTGGCTGGGTGTGCTGCGGCGCGACCTGCTCCCCACCGCGTACGCGCTCGCGCTGATCCCCCTGGGGGTCTACCTCGCCAGCTACGCGCCGTGGTTCGCGTCGGAGACCGCCATCGACAGGCACGAGGTGGGCCAGTCGATCGGCCCGCACTCGTTGGTCCCCGTGCCCGACGCGATCCGCTCGCTGTGGCACTACACCGCCAAGGCGTTCGAATTCCATGCGGGACTGACGAATTCCGCCGGCAACTACCACCCTTGGGAATCCAAGCCCTGGAGCTGGCCGATGTCGTTGCGGCCGGTGCTCTACGCCATCGACCAGCAGAACGTGCCGGGTTGCGGCGCTCAGTCGTGCGTCAAGGCCGAGATGATGGTCGGCACTCCGGCGATGTGGTGGCTGGCCGTTCCGGTGCTGCTGTACTCGGCGTGGCGCATGCTGGTGCGGCGCGACTGGCGCTACGCGGTGGTCCTGACCGGGTATTGCGCCGGGTGGCTGCCCTGGTTCGCCGACATCGACCGGCAGATGTACTTCTTCTACGCGGCGACAATGGGGCCCTTTCTGACCATGGCCATCGCCTTGATCTGCGGCGACATCCTCTTCGCGCGTGGGCAAGGCCGGGAGCGCCGCACGCTGGGGCTGATCGCCGTGTCCTGCTACGTCGCGTTGGTGGTGACGAACTTCGCGTGGTTGTATCCCGTCCTCACCGGTCTGCCCATTTCGCAGGAGACGTGGAACATGGAGATCTGGCTGCCCAGCTGGCGTTGAGTTCTTCTCATCTCGTCTCATCGAGACTGCATCCAGTGCGCGTCAAACGCCCATTTGTCCGCGCTGAGCGCAGGATCGATGCCACCACTGCAGACTCGGCGAGCCGACGCTACACGGCGTCGCGGGCGACGGGACACGACATGCAGCGGGGTCCGCCGCGACCCGTCCCCAGTTCGGACCCCGCGATCGTCAGCACTTCGATGCCGGCGTCCTCGAGGCGCGCATTGGTCTGCACGTTGCGCTCGTAGGCGACGACGACGCCCGGCGACAGCGCGAGCGTGTTGTTGCCGTCGTCCCATTGCTCGCGCTCGGCGACCAGCGGATCCAGGCCGGTGTCGATCACCCGCAACTTGTCGATCCCCATCGCCCTGGCCGCCGCCTCGCGGAAGGGCGCCTCGTCGCCGATGGTCACGCCGTCGGGCGTGCGCTGGATCGTGAACGCGGAGAGCGTGTCGACGACGTTGGCGTACATCACCACGGTGTCGACGTCGACCATCGTGCACACCGTGTCCAGGTGCATCTGCGCCCGCCGCTGCGCGATGGGCACGGCCAGCACCGTGTGCGCGAGGTCGTCGTCAAACAAGCTGCGCGCCAACGCCTCCGCGCCGGCCGGCGTCGTCCGCTCCCCCACGCCGACGGCCACGACGCCCGGAGCCAGCAGCAGCACGTCACCGCCCTCGACGGGGGCGGTCCGCGACTCGTACGCGCGGCGCACCCCGGTGAACCGCGGGTGGTGCGCGTAGATCAGGTCGGTCAGCGACGCCTCGCGGGCACGGGCCCGCAGCGCCAGCGTCGGGATCACCACCCGCGGGCCGATCCATATCGACGAGTCGCGGGTGAACACCAGGTTGGGCAGCGGTTCGATGACGAAATCCGCCCCGTGGTGCATGCGCAGCACCAGGGACACGTCGGTGCGCGTGTCGGCCGGCAGCTCGTTGAACGTCATGCCGGCCATCAGCACCTCGGCGAGCCTGCCCGGCTCCAGGCTCCGCAGGTAGGCCGAGAGTTCCTGCGCCAGCGGCACTCCCAGCCGACGCGCGTCGACCGCGGCGGCGACGCCCTGCATGCGGGCGGCCCCGCTGTGGTTGAGCGCCTCGGTCAGCAGGTCCGCCAGCAGCAGCACCTCGACGCCGCGCGACCGCAGCAGCTCGGCGAACTGGTCGTGTTCCTCCTGCGCGCGGGCGACCCAGGGCAGCCCGTCGAACAGCAGCTGATCCACGTTGCGCGGATGCAGTCGGCGCAACTCGGCGCCGGGGCGATGCAGGATCACGACGCGCAGCGCGCCCACTTCGGAATTGGTGCTCAGCTCGACGACACCCACACGACAAACCGTAGCGGCTCGCTCCGCCGGCCCGGGGATCGAACGAGTGTGCGATAAGGTGGGTGGCGTGGAGATCGCGGTCCAGGGCTCCCTCTTCCAGCACACCGAGCGCAGGCAGCTCGGCGACGGCGCCTTCGTCGAGATGCGCGCCGGCTGGCTGACGTGCGCCGACGAGCTGCTCGAGGCGCTGCTGCAGCAGGTGCCCTGGCGGGCCGAGCGTCGCCAGATGTACGACCGCGTGGTCGACGTGCCCAGGCTGGTCAGCTTCCACGACCTGACGGTCGAGGAGCCACCGCACCCGATGCTGGCGCGGCTGCGCCGGCGGCTCAACGACATCTACGCCGGCGAGCTCGGTGAGCCGTTCACCACGGTCGGGTTGTGCTGCTACCGCGACGGATCGGACAGCGTGGCCTGGCACGGCGACACGATCGGCCGCAGCAGCACCGAGGACACCATGGTCGCGATCGTCAGCCTCGGCGCCACACGCACTTTCGCGATGAGGCGGCGGGGCGGTGGGCCGTCGTTGCGGTTGCCGCAGGCGCACGGCGACCTGCTGGTGATGGGCGGGTCGTGCCAGCGCACCTGGGAGCACTCGGTGCCCAAGACGTCGGCGCCGACGGGGCCGCGCGTCAGCATCCAATTCCGGCCCCGCGGCGTGCGTTAGCTAACTCCTGACCGCGCTCACGGCCTTGACGAGCAGGTCGCGCGCCAGCCCGGTGTCGACGTGGGCGACGGGCTGGTCGGGCACCACCAGCGGATTGGCGATCACGATCACCTGGTAGTCCCCGAATTGCGCGGAGTAGTCGTACAGTTCGCCGGTCCGGGCGCCGCCGGGCAGGACCGCCTGCAACACCCGGTGCACGCCGAGGGTGCGCGCCCCGTCGATGCGCGGCGCGTCGACCACCTCGATGCCGCCGCGGACCCCCCCTCCGGTGAACGCGATCTTCGCGCACTCCTTGCCGGGGTCGTTGAAGGGCAAGGCTTTTGAGGTCTCCACGGCGATGACGACGAAGCGGTTGCCCTTGCCCTCGGCCGAGACGGCGGCCATGTTGCCCTGCACGTCAGGCGGCATGTCCGGGCCCACCGCCGCCTTACCGCAGTTGGGCGGGTCGAAGGTGAGCCCGTCGGGCAGCTTCCGGGCCGAGAACAGTTTCGGGTCGATCGCCCGCTCGCTGGTGTCGGTGACCTTGAATTCGGGCCCGAAGCTCGACTTCACCTCGCTGACCTTGGCGATGTCGGCCTTCACCGCGGGATCGGAGCCCGACGAGCAGCCGGCGAGCGCGCACACGGACGCGAGCGCGAGCGGCAGCTTGAACATCGTGGCCAATCTACCCAAGGCGGGGGCTCAGCCGCGCAACGTGGACACCGTTTTGACGAGCAAGTCGGCGGCGTAGCTCGCCGGCAGCGCGGGCAGCGCCGACCCCGGGTCGGTGGTCAGCGTCGTGAAGGCGTAGTAGTCACCCAGGTAGGCGACGAATGTCCATGTGCGCGAGCCGATTTCGGTGCCCGATTCGACCGATGACCTGATCTCGGCCACCATGCCCACGGTGTCCGCGTCGTCGACGTGCGGGGCGTCGACGAGGCGGACATCGGCGGTGGTGCGCCCGGCGGCCATCGACCACTGACCGCACGCCGGGAGTAGGTCGCGGTCCAGTTGCGCCGGCGCGGGCACGGCCACGACGACCGCGTGGACGATGCCGCCCGCGCCCGAGGCGGACACGCCCTGGGCGGAGTGCCCACGGCCGTCGCCCGGGTCGGCGAGCGCGGCGCACTGCGGCGGGGTGGCCGCCGCGCCCGGCAGGCTCCAGATCACCGTCGGCGATGCGGCGTCCGGCACGCCGGTGGTCACCTCGTAGCCGGGCGGCATGTCGCCGACGACGCGCTTGATCCGCGCCGGGTTGACGGCAACGTGCTGCGCGCGCGGCGATTTCGACGCGGGCGACGGCCGCGCGGGTGCGGGCGCGTGCGTGCATGCGGCCAGCGCCAGGCACGCCGCGAAACCAGCCCCGAACGGCCGCATTCGTCGGTCCTCCCGCCGGCTCAGCCGACCGCCTCGATCACCTGCCGCGCGACGCGCTGGATCTGCTCGGTGAGGTCGCGCCGGAACGGCAGGTCGCGCCTGCGGGGTACGTCGATGACGGTGGTGATCACACCGATGTCCTCGCGCTGCCATTCCGCGCCGTGCCGGTCCATGATCGTCCGCATCGGTGCGTTGTCGGAAAGCATTCGCGCGCTGAACTTTTCGATCCCGTTGAGCCGGGCCGCGATGGACAGCGCGTTGAGCAGGAAGGTGCCGATCCCCCGGCCCTGGTAGTCGTCGGCGACGGTGAAGGCGATCTCGGCAACCGTGGCATCCCGGTCGTCGCGCACGAAGCGGGCGTCGGCCACCGGGTCGCTGCCGTCGGTCACCACCCACACGAAGTGGTCGACGTAGTCGACCTCGGACAGATAGTGCATCAACGCGGGGGTGGGCTGACGCGCCGACATGAACCGCCGGTACAGCGTCTCGCTGGAGAAGTGGATGTGCCCGTGCACGGTGCGCTCGGTGTCGCCGGGAAGCACCGGGCGCAGCATCAGGTGGGTGCCGTCGTGCAGGCGGATGGGGATCGGCGTGATGAAGGCGGCCAGGCGCTGACGCACCGTCCGCAGCAGCCGCGGCATGATCCCGGGGATGTGCGCCAACCGGACGAACGCGTCGCCGTCCCCGATCCACCCGGCCAGTGGCTCCGCGGTGGTGACCGTCGCGGTGCGCGGGATGTCGCGCAGCAGGGCGATCTCGCCGACGATCATGCCGGGCGACGCCTGCTCGACGACCACCGCGCCGTCGTCGCCGACGTGCGTGACCTCCGCGGTGCCCGACGAGATCAGCAGGAACGAGACGGCCTGCTCACCCTGCTGCATCAAGACCTGGCCGGCCGCGGCGCGCAGCGGTTGCAACGCCGACGCCAGCGGCACCAGGTCGTCGAGGGGACATCCCTCGAAGATGTCCATCGCCGCAAGCTCTTCCGCGCGCGCGCCGGTCAATTCGGCCATTGCGTCAGCCCGCCCGTCACGGCATTGCGGCACCGGTCCGCGCGTCGCGCTGACCCCTGTGCCATGTGCTGCCCGCCTGCGTTGCCACTGTCGACTGCGTCCACCCGTGCCGATGTTGCCCAGGTTATGGCGTGCGTTCCGGCCGCGGCAAGCAGCACGCTGCGGCATGATGATCGGCGAAGTTCTGACAGGAGGGGGATGGCCGTTAGCCCACCGAACCCCACGGGCATGGGGCCGGACAGGATCCGGCTCGGCGACCTCCGGTTCGACGCGCTGCCGCAACGCGAGGTCGTCGACGCCGTGCGCAAAGCGTGGGCCGGGGGTGACGGCGGAACCATCATCCCGGTGAATGTCGATGTGGCCCTGGCCGCCTCCCGGGATCCCGCGCTCGCGAGGCTGGTCGACCGCGGATCGTTGGTCGTCGCCGACGGGATGCCCCTGGCCTGGGCGGCGCGGGTCGCGGGGCTGGGGCTGTCGGAACGCGTCGCCGGCTCGTGCCTGATCACGGCGTTGAGCGAGGCGGCGGCCGCCGACGGGAAGTCGCTCTACCTGCTCGGAGGGGCCGAGGGGGTACCGGGGAAGGCGGCCGAGGAGCTCGTCGCGCGATTCCCCACCCTGCGCATCGCCGGCACGCAGTCGCCGGCGTTCGGCTTCGACGCCACCGAGGAGGGCACGCGGCAGGCGGTGTCCGCCGTCGTCGCGGCCGCACCCGACCTGGTGTTCGTCGGCCTGGGCTTCCCCCGGCAGGAACGCCTCATCGAGCGGCTACGCGCCGAACTGCCGGGCGCCTGGTTCCTGGCCTGCGGCGGCGGCATCGCGATGGCCGCCGGGATCGTCCCGCGGGCGTCGCCGGTGCTGCAACGGCTGGGGCTGGAGTGGGTGCACCGGTTGGCGCTCGAGCCGCGGCGCCTGGCCCGCCGGTATCTGTGGGACGACCTGCCGTTCGCGCTGGCCCTGCTGGCCCGGTCGCTGGCCCACCGGCTCAGGCGTGGCCGGCCTCACGGGCGCTGAGGATCAGTCGCGCGGCGGCGGCGAGGTCTGGGACCACGAAGTCGGCCCCGTCGGTCGGCGTGCCGGCCGGGCCCAGCAGGATGGTCGCCGCCCCGGCCGCCCGGCCCGCCGCCACGTCGGCGGGGCTGTCGCCGATCATCACCGAGCGGCCGAGGTCCACGCCGTGTTCGGCCGCAGCGCGCAGCAACATGCCGGCCAGCGGCTTGCGGCAGTCGCAGCTGTCCGCCGCATGGGGACAGTGGTAGGCCGCGTCGAGTCGCGCGCCCTCTGTGGCGAGGAGTTCCGCCAGGCGATCGTGGGTGGCGGCGTAGCGGGCCGGGTCCGCGGACGGTTGAGAAAGCCACCGCTGGTTGGTGATCAGGATCGTGCGCAGGCCGGCGGCGTTCAGGGCGGCCACCGCCCCGGCCGCCCCGGGCAGGAGGACCATTTCCTCCGGTGACCGGATGTACTCGCCTTCGGGGGCCTTGACGTTGATGGTCCCGTCCCGGTCGAGGAAGACGGTGCTCACCCCGCGCAGGGCGAGAGGCGCCATTTACGACGGTCGCGGGAACAGGGCCGCCTCGACCATCTCGCACATCGAATGGCCCAGGTGCAGGCAGGCTTCCTGGATTCGCCCGGTGTCCTCACTGGGCACCCGGATACAGATCTCGGCGACGTCGGCCACCTTGCCGCCGCGCGCACCGGTCAGGGCCACCGTGGTCATGCCGGCCCGGCCGGCCGCCTCGAGCGCCCGCACGACGTTGGGCGAGTTGCCCGACGTGGTGAGCCCGACGACGACGTCGCCGGGGCGGCCGGCGGCCAGCACCTGGCGGGCGAACACCTCGTCGTAGGAGTAGTCGTTGCCGATCGCCGTCATGGCCGCGGTGGCGTCCGGAAGGCTGAACGCGGCCAGGCCCGGGCGGTCGAAGGCGAAGCGGCCCATGAGCTCGGCGGCCAGATGCCCGGCGTCCTGGGCCGACCCGCCGTTGCCGAAGAAGATCACCTTCCCACCCGCGCGCAGCGAGTCGAGCATCCGCTGCGCGACGTCGACGGTTTGCGCCAGGCACGCGCCGGCGAGCATCTCCTGCTTGACCGCGATCGCCTGCGCGAGCCTTTCCTGAACCAGCTCCACGCTCGGCGTCACGACGTCCGAGCTGCTCATGCCACCCATGTGGTCAATCCCTTGCTCTCGAAGGCGAATTCGGTGATCGTGCCCCCCGCGGCCTCGAGGCTCTCGATCAGGCGGTGCTTCCGGGCGAAGTCGCAGAACAGCAGGATGTAGCCGCCACCGCCGGCGCCGGTGATCTTGCCGCCCAGCGCGCCGTTGCGCAGGGCCAGGTCGTACAGCTCGTCGATGCGCTCGTTGCTGATGTAGGGCGACATGCGTTTCTTCTGGATCCACGCCTCGCCCAGCAGGGCGCCGAAGTCGTTGAGCTTTCCGCGCAGCAGCGCGGCCTTCATCGCGACCGCCAGTTCCTTCTGCGCGCGCAGCCCGGCGAGGGTGTCGTCGGCGCCGCTGGTGGCGCGGCGCGTCTGGTCCTCGATCACCCGCGCGGAGTCACGGGTGATGCCCGTGAAGCACAGCAGCAGGCTGAGCTCGAGCTCGAAGGCGATCTCGTCACGAATGCGCAGCGGGTTGACGATGACGTGGTCGGTGAACTCGATGAAGTTGAATCCGCCGAACGTGGCGGCGTAGAGGTCCTGCATGCCGCCCGTGATGCCCAGGTCCTCGCGCTCGATGGCGCACGCCAGCTGCGCGGTCTCGTACTCCCCCAGCGGCACGCCGTAGTGGTCGGCGAGCAGGCCGGTAAGGGCGACCATCATGGTCGACGACGAACCCAACCCCGAGCCGGGCGGCGCGCTGGACCGCAACACCAGGTCGTAACCCTCGGTGCCCTCTCGGCCGAACCGGCGCACCGCGGCCTTGATCAGGTCGAGGCTGCCGTCGTACAGGATTTCGCTGTCGAGGGTCATCTCGTGGGTGGTCTTGAAGTCCACCGACTCGATGGTGACCATGCGGTCGGTGCGCGGGGAGAGCGATCCCTGCGCGTAGCGGTCGATGGTCGCCGACAGGACGCAGCCACCCTCGGTGGCCGGAAACGGGGGGACGTCGGTGCCGCCGCCCGCGAACGAGATTCGCAGCGGGGCGCGGGCGCGAATGCGCGGGCGTGTCACCGGGTCGGCTTCCGACGCGCCACGTGCAATCCCCATCGTCGGTGATTCAGCGTCCATCACAGAACCGGCACAGAATAACAGTTTTACCAGCGGACTTTCGGCGATCCGCTAGCCTGCCCAGAGGTCACCCGCGCACGAAGCGGCCGCAACGAAAGCCATGCCATTGAGCCCCGATCCGGTCGAGTCAACCCGCGGTCTGCTCACCGAGTCCGCCGCGCTGCGCCACGGTTTCCTCGACGTGCTCGGGGAATCGACGAGCGCTCCGGTGCCGACGTTCGCCCAGCGCGCGATGAACAGTCCGTTCGTCGCGACCGTCTACGAGCGGCTGTGGCGCCCGACGTCGTTCTACGTCGCCAGCGGCGTCACCACCGGCGCCGAACAGCGCCGCGCGGCGACGGCCCTGCGCCTGTCGACGGCGCGGCGGCTACTCGACGTCGCCTGCGGCCCCGGCAATTTCACCGGGCCGCTGGCCGAAGAGCTGCCGGACGGCGGCCTGGCGGTCGGGTTCGACATCTCCGAGCCGATGCTGACGCGCGCGGTGCACGACAACAGCGGGCCGCGGACCTGTTACGTGCGCGGCGACGCGCGCAGCCTGCCGTTCGCCGACGCGACGTTCGACGCCGTCTGCTGCTTCGGTGCGCTGTACCTCATACCCGAACCGTTCGGCGTCGCCCGGGAGATGGTGCGGGTGCTCCGGCCCGGGGGGCGCATCGCGATCCTGACGAGCTTCGCCCCGGACCTGCCGCCGGTCCGGTACGCACTGACCTCCGGCGCGCGCGTGATCGGGCTGACGATGTTCGACCGCCACGCGTTCGTCGACCTGTTCACGGGCGCCGGCCTGGGCGACATCGAACAGCAGACGCAGCGCGCGCTGCAGTTCGTCGCGGCCACGAAGCCGCAGGGCGCCGGCTAGGACGCCGCCTTGCAGACGGCGAGCAGGCGGACCACCGGCGTGCCCGCCTCGAGCTCGACGACCCAGGGGCGGCCGCCTTCCGCCGTCAGCGTGACCATCACCGGTCGTCCGGCGCGCTCGGACATCTGTTTGCAGTCGACGCGGAAGAGGCGGTAGTCGCCGTCTTGCGGCATGGCCAGGGAAAAGCCGGGCCGCACCGATTCGACGGGAATTCGTTGCAAGTAGTACTCGGTATGCATGCATCGACAGTAGAAGCGGCGCGCGGCGATATTGATAGCGCCACGCCGGTCTTCAGTGAATATTCAGGCAGTTATTGGGCCGGCATCAGCGTCGCGCGAAAAGCCCTGCGCCGCTGGTGGAGACGGTGGGCGCGGCCGATGCCGCGCAATCTAAATTTGCATTGAGAATTTCTTGACAGCTCGAAATCGACTGGTATAAATGGCGACGTTTACGGCGTATTCCGCGTCGGATCCAGAAGGAAGTCGACGATCACGGTGGCCATGTCGTCGATCGCCCGGCGGGCGATGACCTCATAGCCGTGCGTGCTCAGCGTCGGCAGGCACAGCAGCCCCGCGCGCGGCGTCACGCCGTTGGCCTTGGAGTGCGACGCGTCCGACTCGAAGGCGCCCAGCACCGCCGCCTGCGGGGACAGCCCGCGGTCGGTGGCGATCTGCATCAGCCGGTCGGCCACGTCCTTGTCGTAGATGCACAGGGCGTCGCTGTAGCCGACGATCGGGCCGCCGCTGACGGTGGTCGCGTACTCCTGCTCGGTGGGTCCGACCTCCAGGGCGAGCGTGAGGCTGCCGGGCAGCGTGGCGCTGGCATAGGTTCCGCCGACACCGCCGATCTCCTCGCTGGTGGTGAACGCCAGAAAGACGTCCTCGGCCGGACGCTGGCCGCCTTCGCGCAGTCGGCGGGCGGCACGCAGCAGGGCGGTCGCGGCGGCCCGGTCGTCGAGAAAGTAGCAGCCCACGTAGTCGCCGAACTCGACGAGCGTTCTCTTGCTGCGGTCGACGCACACCCGGGTGCCGGGCCGCACCCCGGCGGCGTCGAGCTCCTCGCGGCTGCGTCCGGTGAAGACGTAGACGTGGCTCCAGTCGAGCGCCTGGTCGCCCTGATCGGGCTTGGTCTGCCAGATCCGCGGGCTCTCCTTGGTGGTGTGCTCGGACCCGAGGGTGAGCACCGCGGTGAACGTCTCGTGCTCCCCGAGCACCGCGACCGGGCCGAGGCCGAAGTTGCCGGGATACATGGTGCCCAGCTGCGTGACGTGCAGCGAGCCGTCGGGCTCGACCCGCTTGACGAGCATGGACAGCTCGTCCATGTGCGCCATCACCCGGGTGGCGCCCCCCAACCCGGCCGTGACGGTCGACCGGTGATGCTGATCGTTCGTCATCGCTGATTCGTCCGCGGCGATGTAGCCGATCAGGTTTCCCGCGGCGTCGATCCAGATGTCGTCGACGAACGGTTGCAGTTCGCGGGCGCACACCTGCCGCACCGCTTCCTCCTGGCCGCACGGCCCGTAGGCCCACAGCAGTTCCTGCAGCAGGCCATCGGTGGAGTCGGCCATGGGTTCCCTTCCCTTCGTCGCCGTGCGGACACCGGCAGCAGTACCCCGAAAGGCGGGGCGCGACTCGTCGTGGGTGCATGGCCGCCGCCGCGCGCCTACTATGCCGCCATGCCGATTCTCGGGAACGCGGTCGCGGTCGCCGCGCAGGTGAGCAGGTCGATGTCCAACGCGCTGCGTCTGCAGCTCACCACCCCCGACGGCACCGAGCTCGCGCACGCGCAGCAAAAGGGCGGCGCCGCTGTGCTTCTCGGGTTCAAGAACGGCGGCAAAAGCGACTACACCCTGACCGGCGCTGCGGGCGACGAACTCGCGATCGCGGTGGCCTCGACGACCACGGTCGCCAGCCAGGGCAGGCCGGTGGGGCGCATCGCCCCGGCCGACGGCGCGGCGCGCATCGAGGACGGCGCGGGCGCCGTGCTCGCGGTGATCCGTCCGCACACCGGGTTCAAGGCGGACTCCGCCTGGCGGCATCCGATCCTCTCCCCCGGCGGCGACGAGATCGGGGTGCTGACGTTGATGACGGTGCACACCGGCTGGAGTGACATCGAGTCCGACGCCCTCAACCTGATGTTCAACCGCAACGTCGCAAGCCTGAAGGCGCCGTCGGCGGGCGCGTTGCTGCAACTGCGGGCGCCGGTGTCGGCGCAGCTCGGGGATCTGCTGGCCGCGGCGTGCGTCGACTTCTCCGTGCTGCCGCGGGGGTACATCGCGCCCTAGATGAGGGGCCGTCGGCCGCGAACCGACGGCCCGCACACACGCGAGGATCATCCGGTCAGAAAAACCAGCCGGAACGTACCGATCTGCACCTGATCGTTGTTGGCCAGCACCGTTGAGTCCGCCGGTTGACGGTTGACGTAGGTGCCGTTGAGGCTGCCTACGTCGACGACGGTCCAGTTACCCTCCTCGTCGAGGCGGAACTCGGCGTGACGGCGGCTCACGGTGATGTCATCGAGAAGAATGTCGCTGTCGGGATGGCGTCCCGCCGAGGTGACTGGCTGATCGAGGAGAAATCGAGAACCGGCGTTAGGGCCACGTCTGACAATCAGCAACGCCGACCCGCTCGGCAACGCTTCCGCGGTCTCCGCCACGGGTGCGGCCGAACCGTCTTCGACATCGTCAAGAAGCTGGTCGCCGAAGTCTGAAGTGGTTTCCCCGACCGCTTCAGTCAGTCTTCGGTCGTCGTCGCGGTTCATGTGTTGGTTCCACCGCTCGCCCGGTTTGCATCGCGCCAGCCCACCTGGACGGCTCCTCGTACTTGGGCATATCAAAACCCGTAAGCAAGCAATACCCGGGTTCTGGCGGTTCTACGCCCCGGGCGACCTGACCGACTTTTCAACCCGTCATTGAGAACCGTTGGTGCATCAATGTGAAGCTCAGCACGCGGTTCCACAGCCCGTCGAGGGCCGTGCGCTCATCCGGGGTGCGCTCGGGCAGCGAGGCGAACAGCTTGCGGACCGCGGCCGCATCGAAGATCGGCTGCTCGTCGAGCAGCCGGGAGGCGAAGACGTCGCCCATCAGCTCGAGCATCGCGTCCTCTTCGCCGACCTTGGCGGGCGGCGTCACGAACGGGTGCTTCTCGCGGTTGTAGACGGGCTCGATCAGCACGTCGCGCGTCGCCTCCCGCAGGACGTGCTTCTCGCGCATGCCGTTGATCTTCATGTGGATCGGCAGGCCGGCTGCGTACTCGGCGACGCGGTGGTCGAGGAACGGGAGGCGGCCCTCGACCGAGTGGGCCATCTCCATGCGGTCGGAGAGGAAGGTCAGGATGAAGTTCGGCAGATGGATCCGCGACCAGAGGTAGAGCGCCTGGTTGAGTGGATCGCGGCCCGCGAGCCGCTCGTCGACCGGCAGCCGGGAGAGCGTCAGCTCGTAGGGATCGATCCCGGCGACGCTCTCGGCCATGCCCGCGCTGAAGAACTCGGTCGCCTGCGCGCCCGTCGCGCCGAACGTCTTGATCCAGGATGGAATCCAGCCGAGCCGGCGCGCGACGGTATCCAGCTGCGGGATCGGTGCGTCTTCGGTCGGGGTGAGCATCGGCACGGCGCGGTTCGAGCTCGACTCCCGCATCTCCGCGAGGAGCTTCGCGACGATCTCGGGTTCCTGGCTCGCGCTGTTGTAGAGGAGGACGTCCCGGCGAAAGGGCGCATAACCCGCGAGCATCTCGTCCGACCCCTCGCCCGTGAACACCACCTTGATGCCCGCGTCACGCACCGCGCGCGACAGGAGGAATTTCGCCACACCGTGGGCGTTCACAAACGGCGTCTCCGCGTGCCAGACGGCGTCGGAATACGCCTCGGCAAGGGCGCGCGGGGGCACGGGCACCGGGTGAAAGCTCGATCCCGAGCGCTCGGCCTGCGCACGCGCGAACCCCGACTCGTCGTAGGCCGCGTCCTCGAAGCAGAGCGTGAACGCGCGGATGGGACGGTCCAGGTGCAGCTGGGCCAGGCCCAGCACCGAGCAGGAGTCGATCCCGCCCGACAGATAGCTTGCGACCTCGACGTCGGCGATCAGGCGCTCGCGCACGGCGTCGTCGAGCACGTCGCGGAAGCCCGCGACGACCTCGGCGTCGGTCCGGTCGTCGGCCGCGATCTCGGCCGCGGTCGGAAATTCCAGGTCCCAGTACGGGTAAGTGCTCACCTCGCCGTGTTGCGCGATCGCATAGTGGCCCGGCGGAACCGAGTAGATGCCGTCGAAGACCGAGCGCGAGTGCGGGCGGAAGTGGAAGCATTCGCCGAGCACCGCCTCGCGGTTCCACCGCGCGGGAATGCCGAGCGCGAGCAGCGCCTTCACCTCTGACGCGAAGTACACGTTCCCGCGGTGCACGGTGTAGAAGAGCGGCTTGATCCCGAAGCGGTCGCGGATTGCGAGCATCGCCCGGTTGCGGCGGTCGGCGATGACGACCGCGAACTCGCCGCGCAGGTGGCGCGCCATGGTCATGCCCTCGCGCAGGTAGAGGTGCAGCGCGATTTCGCTGTCGGATTCGGTGGTGAACGCGCAGCCCTCTGCGCGAAGGCGGTCGCGAATCGCGCGGTATCCATAGAGCTCGCCGTTCACGACGATCTGGACGTCACCGGCCGCGTTGGCGATCGGCTGGTCTCCGTTGTTCAGTCCGATGATCGAGAGGCGCGTGTGGCCGAGGAACCAGCGCCGATCAGGCGACATCCATTGGCCGACGGCGTCCGGGCCCCGGTGGTGGAGCGTCTCGAGCGCGCGGTCGACGCGCTCGGGGTCCGCCGCGTCGCGAAGCAGACCGGCTACGAATCCGCACATGGTCGCCTCCCGTCAGGGCGGGGGGCCAGCCCCCGTTCGGTCGGGATCATCCTGCCCCACCGGGAAACGCGGGTGTAGGCAATTCACCACCTGGGCCGACGGGGCAACCAGTTCTCTCAGTCCAGCAGCATCGGGTCACGTCGCAGCTCGCGGCGCGACATCGCCGCAAAGAGGCCAGGGAACGAGGTTTTCGAGAACAGCGCCCCAAACTGCGCGGCCATGCGAGCGTCCATGGGCCGTCCGCCTCCGGCCACCGCCACCTCCCAGGCGCGGCGGCAGCGCCACTCGAACGACATCGCGCGCAAATACACTTCCTGCACGCTGGAGCCGAGCACGATCACGCCGTGATTGGCCAGCAGACACACGTTGGCGTCACCGATCGCCCTCGCCGCCGCGGCCGCATTGGCGGGATCGTTGACGGGACCGTCGTATTCGGAATAGACGGCGACGTCGCCGCCGTACTGCGCACCCGTTTGGTCGAAGATGTCCGGCGCGCGTCCCAGGTCAGCCCAGATCGTCGACCAGCGGGGGTGGTTGTGAACGGCAAACGTGATGTCACCTCGCACGGCGTGGATGGCTAGATGCAGCGTGATCGCCGGTGTGACCGTCCACTTGCCTTCGATCTCATTGCCCTGGGCGTCTATCCGCATCACGTCGCTGGCCCGCAACTCGTCCCAGGTCAGGCCGAAGGGATTGACCAGCAGTGTTCCGTCGGGCTGCTTGTAGGTGATGTGTCCCGCCAGGTGATCGTCGTAACCCTCCGAGAACAGGCACCGTGCGAGCAGCGCCAACTCCTGCGCCGGTGTGAGGTCGGGCAACGGCGGCGCGATCGCCTTGGCCGCTTCGGGGCCGGTTTGTCGCAGCGTTTCAACGGATCCCATGGATCACCCCCGGGGTTCGGCCGGTCAGCATCCGCATCACGGTAGCCATGAAAGCTAATAATAACTATTTTATAGAAATAGGGGTAAGCGCTGTCCGATCCTGAGCCGCGTTCGGGACGCTGAACCGGCTCGAAGGAGGGAACATGACGGAGACCGAGCTTCCGGAAATCCCGCCGATCATCTCGGTCGACGACCACGTCGTCGAACCCCCTGACCTGTTCCTGCGTTGGTTGCCCTCCAGGTTCCGCGAATCCGCACCCCATGTGGTGAGCCTGCCGTGGGAATACCACCCCGAGGGTCGGCACTGGCCGTTTCGGCCCGCGGCCGACGGCCCTCACACCGACTTCTGGGCTTTCGAAGATCTGCGGGTCGTCATCTGCGGGGCAACGGCGTGCGCGGGTAAGCCGCCCGCGGAGATGAGCAGCGCCCCAGTGCGTTTCGCGGAGATGCGGCGCGGTTACTTCTCGCTGCCGGAACGGCTGGCCGATATGGACACCAACCACGTCGAGCGTTCGTTGTGCTTCCCCACCTTTCCCCGGTTCTGTGGTCAGACGTTCAACGAAGCACACGACAAAGAGCTGGCCATGGCATGCGTGATCGCCTACAACGACTGGATGGTCGAGGAGTGGTGTGGCGACAGCGGCGGACGCATGATCCCGCTCTGCCTCATCCCGTTGTGGGACCCGCGGGCCGCCGCGGCCGAGATCTATCGCAACGCTGCACGGGGTGTACGAGCCGTGTCATTCTCGGAGATGCCGGCGGCGATCGGGCTGCCGAGTATCCACGACGCCAAGCGGTATTGGGATCCCGTCTTCCAGGCATGCGACGACACCGGCACCGTGGTCTGCATACATATCGGTTCGTCGTCGCAATTCCCGACGAGCTCCCCGGACGCCCCACCCGCTGTCACCGTTTCGCTGACCAACCTGAATAGCCAGATGGCGCTTGCCGATTGGTTGATGTCGGGGGTGATGGCGCGGTTTCCGCGCCTGAAGATGGCGTTGTCCGAGAGCCAGATCGGCTGGATGCCCTTCCTTCTGGAGCGGATGGACCGCATCTTTCACCGCAACACCGCGACGGATCGGTTGGACCCCTCCATCACCCAACCGCCGAGCAGCTACGTCCGCGGGCGGGTGTACGGGTGCTTCTTCGCCGACGACTTCGGTGTCAAAGTGCGCGACTACATCGGCGTCGATCAGATCACTTTCGAAACGGACTACCCACACAACGACTCGACGTTCCCCAATTCGCGCGCCTACGCGCAGAAAGCGCTCGAAGGTTTATCCGCGGAGGAGATTTACAGGATCATCCGGGGCAACGCCATCGAGATGCTCGGCTTGCCTGAGGCACTGCCGACGGTCCCGGTCTGATTCTCAAAGCACTTGCCGGCTGGTCGAGACCTAATCAGGACGGGTGCGGCCGCTGCTATACCGGCTTGCGGTCAGTGGCGCCAAGCTAGGCCGTCAGCTCCACATCCTCGCCCCAACGCAACCGGAACAGGGGTCAGCCGGTTCGCCCGGCCATCCGCCGCTTCTCATTAGCTGATTCGCTCAAAGTGCCGACTCCAGGATCTTCAGATCACTCAATGAACTCCCGCGCTGCGGTGCCGCCGTCCTTCTGCCCCCCAATCCCTCTGGGACCGACGCGCACGGCGCGGTGACCGCGGGCAACGCCCCGGAGCGACCGGGCGACCGTCGGGCAACGGCAGGATGATCCCTGCGTGCAGGCCATAGGCCGCGCTGGACGGCGACCACTTAAAGGTACGGCTGTGCCAGAAAGTTGCGGAATCGATACCCGATCGCTAACTTGGTCATCGGGGGGATTCACGTCACACGTACGGGCCGATGTGGCGCACATCCCAGTGGCAGGGGAAGCGGTCGCACGAGTTTGCGGCCGCCTGTGACAAAGGATTAGCTCGTTGTCAGGAACTAAACGGGCCGTTCGGCCTGTAAGTCTGGTGCCCGCAAACAGCACTGCGCGCCCATTGACCGCGGAGCAGCGCGCTTGGACCTCCGAAGCGCTATGTCGCCGAACCGATCCCGACGAAATGTTCGTGCGCGGGCCCAAACAACGCGAGGCTGCCGTCCTGTGCAGGCAGTGCCCGGTGATACGGGAATGTTTGGCCGACGCGCTCGACAGCAAAGTCGAGTTCGGTGTCTGGGGTGGCATGACTGAGCGCCAGCGCAGGGCTCTGCTCAAACAGAACCCCGGGGTTGTGTCGTGGGCGGATTACCTGAAGAGACGCAACGCCCGATCCGTCGGATAGCAGCATTCCCCTGAGGCCGACTCGACGCCCGCAGGAGCATGAGTCAGGGCAGGCGGCGAGGGCGCCATTCCTGTGGAGCTAAGGGGATTCGAACCCCTGACCTACTCGATGCGAACGAGTCGCGCTACCAACTGCGCCATAGCCCCTGATCGCTAGCAGGCTACCAGCCGCGGGCCCAACCGCCGAAACGTGACTACTGCCCGACGGCCCGTGGCAAGTCCCGCGGCCAGCCGCCGTAGGCCCGCATCGCCGCCACGTCGTCCAGGTGCTCGAAGATCGGGTCCTCGTCGTCGATCTCCAGCACCACGGCGCCCGGGCGCCGCAGCCGCGACGGCACCACGTCGTAGTCGCGGTCGTAGGCGTTCTCCACACCGAGCCGCGCGCGGGCCATCCGCTGCATCCGGCGACGACGTATCCGTTCCTCGATGCGCGTCTGCCGGCGCAGGTAGGCCAGGTACAGGACGGTCACCGCGGTGGCGGTGCCGCAGAGCCACCACGCGGTCGGTGAGACCTCGAACGCCGCCGTCGCCGAGCCGACGAGCACGACGGCCATCACCATCAGCACGCGCTTGCGGAACGCGTACTTGCGGGCGTCGATCGCGGCGGCCTTCTTGGGGTCGAAGCGGCGCCGCCGCGAGCGGTGGGGCACGTTTGCCCAGGCGCCGTCGTCCTCCTCCGCGTGCTCGTCGGCGTCCGCCTCGGGCTCCAGGCCGGACGAGTCGTCGACGTACTCGTATTCGTCTGCGGCCGAATCGTTTTCGTCGCGACCAGAGTCCTCCTCGTCCACCGCCACCAACGCGGAGTCCGCCTCGCTGGCCGCCGCAGGCAGGGCCGCCGAGTCTTCGATCACGTCGACGTCGAGGTAGTCGGGCTCCGAATTCTCGGGCGCCGCCATCTTCATCGCGACCGGCGCCCGTTCGTCGGAGTCCGTGGCGGCGTCGGCAGCGGCCGCGGCCCGCAGGTCCTGAGTTTCGGCGTCGGCCAACTCGTCGTCGACCGGCTCGTCCTCCGGCTTCCAGTTCGGGTCGCTGCGGTGCCCGGCCGCCGGACCGCTGCGCTTGATCAGCCGAGACCCGGCCCCGCCGTTGAGAACCCGCGTCGCCAACGCCACGTCGCTGGTGCGCCGCACCGCGTCCCGTTTGCTGATGAGCATGGGAACCAAGACGAACAGCCAGAGCACCACGAGCGATATCCACAACAGCGATTGCGGGATGCTGGGCATGTGACCTGCTCCTTACTGGTCCCGGCTCCCCGCGAGGCCGATTGGTGGCAGGGGCGGCCGGGTCGTGTGACCAGCACAATTACACACCTGTAATTTGCCTCTCACAAGCACCACTCGTCACTCGTGTCGCGGCAACCACAGCCCGGACGACTACGCCCAGCGCGCGTGCCCGGCCCGGACCAGCGACGACGCCACCGACCCCTGCACTTCCTCGGCCGTGATCGCCATCAGCAGGTGGTCCCTCCAGGCCTTGTCGACTTCGAGATAGCGCAGCAGCAGCCCCTCCTGCCGAAAGCCCACCTTTGCCAGCACGGCCCGGCTGGCGGCGTTCTCCGGGCGCACGGTGGCCTCGACGCGGTGCAGCATGACCGGTCCGAAGCAGTGGTCGAGACCGAGCGCGAGCGCGGCGGTCGCCACGCCAGCCCCGGTCGCCGACTTCGGCACCCAGTAGCCGATCCACGCCGACCGCAGCGCGCCGTGGGTGACGTTGCCGACGGTCAGCTGGCCACAGAACTGCCCGTTGAGCTCGATGACGTACGGCAGCATGCGCCCCTGACGCGCCTCGGATCGCAGTCCCGAGCACAGCGCCGGCCACGCGGCCACGCTGTGCCGGATGGTCCAGTCACCCTCGGCGCTCGGTTCCCACGGCTCCAGGTGCGCGCGGTCGGCCAGCCGGATCCGGCTCCACTGCGCCCCGTCCCGCATGCGGACCGCGCGCAGCCGCACCACGCCCGCCGGGACGCGCAACGATCCCACGTTCTGCGGCCAGCCGGGATGACGGGAATTGGAACGCAACAGGTTCACCAGCGTGGACAACGGTCCCCCTCAGCCGCGCTGGGCCAGGAATGCGACGTCGACGATCTCCCCGGTGCGGATCTGCTCGGCGCCGGTGGGAACCACCACCAGACAGTTGGCCTCGGCCAGCGTCGCCAGCAGGTGCGACGCGCCGGGGGCTCCCCCCAGCGCCTGCACCAGATACTCGCCGGTCTCCTGGTCGCGCATCAGCTGACCGCGCAGGTAGCCCTTGCGCCCGGCGACCGACGTGATCGGCGACAGGGTGCGCGCCTGAATGACCCGGCGCATGGGCTGGCGCTTGCCCAGCGAGAGCCGGATCAGCGGCCGGACCATGACCTCGAACACCACCAGGGCGCTGACGGGGTTGGCCGGCAGCAGAAACGTCGGCACGCCGTCGCGGCCCAGCTGCCCGAACCCCTGGACGGAGCCGGGATGCATGGCGACGCGGACGACTTCCATGTCGCCGAGGTCGGAAAGCACCGACCGCACCGCCTCGGCCGCCGCGCCCCCGACGCCGCCGGCGATCACGACCACCTCGGCGCGGCTGATCTGCCCCTCGACGATCTCGCGCAGCTCCTTGGGGTCCTTGCTGACGATGCCAATGCGGTTCACCTCCGCGCCGGCATCGCGGGCCGCGGCGGCCAGGGCGTAGGAGTTGACGTCGTAGACCTGCCCGTTGCCGGGGGTGCGCGAGATGTCGACGAGCTCGCCGCCGACCGCCATCACCGACACCCGCGGGCGGGGATGCACGAGGACGCGCTCGCGCCCGACCGCCGCCAGCAGCCCCACCTGCGCGGCGCCGACGACCGTGCCGGCGCGCACCGCGACGTCCCCGGGCTGCACGTCGTCCCCGGTGCGGCGCACATAGGCCCCCGACGGGGCCCCGCGATAGATCCGCACCTGCTTCGTCCCGCCGTCGGTCCACCGCAGGGGCAGGACGGCGTCGGCGAGCGTGGGCAGCGGCGCGCCGGTCTGCACCCGGACGGCCTGGCGCGGCTGCAGCCGACTCGGTGTCCGCGCGCCCGCCTCGATGGTCCCCATCACCGGCAGGACCAGGCCGTCGCGCGCGTCCTCACCGGAGCCCGAGTCGTCGACTGGCGCCGGCAGCCCGTCGACCCCGACCTCGCCGACACCGAGCACATCCACGCTGCGGACCGCATAGCCGTCGATCGCGGCCTGGTCGAACCCGGGCATCGGCCGCTCGGTCACCACTTCCTCGGCGCACAGCAGGCCCTGCGCCTCGGCGATCGCAACGCGGATCGGCCGCGGGGCGACCGCGGCGGCCGTTATCCGGGCCTGTTGCTCCTCCACAGAACGCACAAGCGAGCCTCTCTGCCCTCCATAAGCCCTGACGGGCGTACCCGGGCCGCGTACCGTCGGCTAGCGCTCGGCCAGGCCCAGTCGCGCCACCAACCACCGCCGCAATTCGGGGCCGTAATCGTCACGGTCCAACGCAAAGTCAACCGCAGCCTTGAGATAGCCGCCGGGATTTCCCAGGTCGTGTCGGGACCCGCGATGCACGACGACATGCACCGGGTGGCCCTCCGAGATGAGCAGGGCGATCGCGTCGGTCAGCTGTACCTCGCCGCCGGCCCCGCGCTCGATCCGGCGCAGCGCGCCGAAGACGGCGCGGTCGAGGATGTACCGGCCCGCGGCGGCGTACAGCGACGGCGCGTCCTCGGCCTTGGGCTTCTCGACCATGCCCCTGACCTTGAGGACGTCCGGGTTGTCGTCACCGGGCACCGCCTCGACATCGAAGACTCCGTAGGCGCTGATCTCCTCGCGCGGAACCTCGATCGCGCACAGCACCGAGCCCCCGTAGTCGGCGCGCACCTTCGACATCGTCTCGAGCACACCCGTGGGCAGCACCAGGTCGTCGGGCAACAGCACCGCCACGGCGTCCTCGTCGGCCGACAGCGTCGGCTCCACGCAGCCGATCGCGTGCCCGAGCCCCAGGGGCTCGAACTGCACGACGGACTCCACCTTGATCAGCTGCGGCGCCCGGCGCACCTTCGCGAGCATCGCCTTCTTGCCGCGCGCCTCGAGCGTGCCCTCCAGCACCAGGTCCTCGACGAAATGCGCGACCACGCCGTCCTTGCCCTCGGAGGTGACGATCACCAGCCGCTCCGCGCCGGCCTCGGCCGCCTCGGCGGCGACCAGCTCGATGCCGGGAGTGTCGACGACCGGCAACAACTCCTTGGGCACCGTCTTGGTCGCGGGCAGAAAGCGCGTACCAAGTCCGGCGGCGGGGACGATCGCCGTCCGCGGAATCCCCACATTTGGGCGCATCGATAACACGATAACCGCCAACGGCTCACGAACTCGATGTGGCGGCGCCAAAGCCGCGCCTGTCATCGTTGACACCATGCCGACCATCACCAAGGCGGAACTCCGCGAACGGCTGCTGTCGGCCCGGCGCGGAGTTGCCGACGCCGTCCGCGCCGAAGAGGCCCGACGGCTCACCGGCGCGCTGCAGGAGACCGTGACCGGGGGTGACACCGTCTGCGCCTACGTGCCGGTGGGCACCGAGCCCGGATCGGTAGACATGCTCGACATGTTGCTGCGCCGGTCGGTGCGGGTGCTGCTGCCCGTCGCCCGCACCGACCCGGCGAACACGCCGTTGCCGCTGCGGTGGGGCGAGTACCGGCGTGGCGCGCTCGAACGCGGGCGCTGGGGGCTGCTGGAGCCGCCCGAACCGCACCTGCCCCCATCGGCCGTCGGGCAGGCGGCCATGGTGCTCGTCCCGACCCTGGCGGTCGACCGGTCCGGCGTGCGGCTCGGGCGCGGCAGCGGCTTCTACGACCGGTCACTGGGCGCGAGGGATCCCCAGGCGCGGCTCATCGCGGTCGTGCGCGACGACGAGGTGCTCGACGAGTTGCCGGGCGAACCCCACGACGTGCGGATGACGCACGCGCTCACCCCGGGCGGCGGCCTGGTTGCCCTGTTTCGCGGGTGACGCGCCGGGGAATGCGACAGGTCACGTGGCGGTTCTAGCACTTGAGACGTTAGAGTGCTAACCAGGTTTCAGATCTTCCGGAGGTTTTTGTGCCGACTTACAGCTACCAGTGCACCGAGTGCGGCAACCGCTTCGACATCGTGCAGTCCTTCACCGATGACGCGCTGACCACCTGCGAACAGTGCTCCGGCAGGCTGCGCAAGCTCTTCAACTCGGTCGGTGTGGTGTTCAAGGGCAGCGGCTTCTACCGCACGGACAGTCGTGAGTCCGCCAAGACCGGCACCAACGGCTCCTCCAAGAGCGAATCCACCTCCGGGTCAAGCGAGAAGTCCGGTTCGGCCGAGAAGTCGGCAGCGTCGGACAAGCCGGCATCGTCCGACAAGTCGAGCAGCACGTCCACGCCGTCCACCGCCGCCGCCACCACGTAACGCGTTATCCACAGCGCCGGTCCGCGACCGGCGTGTTCTGCGCGCCGCCCGGCCTACCGTGGCCGAGTGCGCGAACCGTCACTGAACCCCACACTGGTGCGCCGGTTGACGACGTCGCTGCGGCCCGACTGGACCCGGACCGTCCTGGCCCGACGACTCGCCGCGGGCGGCCTCGTCGTCCTGGCCGGCGTGGCGGCGCTACGTTCCAACCCGTCCGCCGATCACGCGCAGGTGGTGGTCGCCGCGCGCGACCTGCGACCCGGCACCGCGTTGACCGCCGAGGATGTCAAGCTCGAAACCCGTTCAGCCACAACGATTCCCGACGGCGCGCGGGCCGACGTCGGCGCGGTGGTCGGCTCGACGGTGGCGGGGCCGGCCAGGCGCGGCGAGGTGCTGACCGACGTGCGGTTGCTGGGCAGCCGGCTGGCCGATGCCGCGATCGGATCCAAGGCGGGCCCGGGCGCGCGCATCGTTCCGCTACACCTGGCCGACGGCGCGCTCGTCGAGCTGCTCCGCGTCGGTGACGTCGTCGACGTGCTCGCCGCGCCAGCCTCCGACACGCCGGGGACGACCCCGCCCGCGCCGCGGGTCGTGGCCACCGACGCCGTCGTCGTCCTCGTGTCGGCCAGGCCAAAAGCCCAGGCCGCCGACGGCGACCGCGTAGTGTTGGTTGCGCTGCCGGCTCGCGTGGCGAACACGGTGGCGGGCGCGGCGCTGGGTCAGGAGGTCACCCTCACCCTGCACTGATCGCCTGACCGCTATCTCGTCCCGGGATCCGCAGCAAACTTCTGTCCAATCCAGGAAGGACATTCGGAGAGTGCTCAAAGGATTCAAGGAGTTTCTGGCCCGGGGCAACATCGTCGACCTGGCGGTCGCGGTGGTCATCGGTACGGCCTTCACCGCCTTGGTCACCAAGTTCACCGACAGCATCATCCAGCCGTTGATCAACCGGGTCGGCGTCAAGCAACAGTCGGACGTCGGCATCCTGAAGATCAGCATCGGCGGCGGTCAGACCATCGACCTGAACATCCTGCTGTCGGCCGCGATCAACTTCATCCTGATCGCGTTCGTCGTGTACTTCTTCGTCGTGCTGCCCTACAACACGCTGCGCAAACGCGGTGAAGTCGAGCAGGCCGACGACGCCCAGGTGGTGCTGCTGACCGAGATTCGCGACCTGCTGGCGCAGAGCAATGGAGACTCCTCCGGCCGGCACGGCACGGCGGTCACCACGCCGCCTCCGGAACACGGACCCCGCGCGGACGCCGAAGGCCTGAAAGGCGGCGCGGGCTAGATCTCCAGGCTGGACAGCTGGCCGATGATCTGCGCGGCCAGCGGGTTCAGCGTCGCCATCCCGTCGCGAACCGCGTAACGGGAACCGGCGAGGTTGACCACCAACGTGCTTCCGGACACGCCGGCCAGGCCGCGCGACAGGCCGGCGTCGATGATGCCCGCGGCCAGTCCCGACGCCCGGATGGCCTCGGCGATGCCGAGGATCTCGCGGTCCAGGATCTCGCGCGTGGCCTCGGGCGTGACGTCGCGCGGGGTGACGCCCGTGCCGCCCACCGACACCACCAGGTCCACCCCGCCGATCACCGCCGTATTCAGCGCATTGCGGATCTCGACCTCGTCCGCCGCGACCGCCACCACCCCGTCGACGACGAAGCCCGCCTCGGTGAGCAGCTCGGTGACCAGCGGACCGCTGTGGTCCTCTTCGTCCCCGTGGGCCGTGCGGTCGTCGACCACCACGACCAGCGCGCGGCCGACTACCAGCTCCGCACCCGCTTCCATGGGAGCCACGCTATATCCCAGCTCCGACAACGATTCGTTCAGTGGCTCGTCGACCCTCACTACTGATCCGCCTTCCCCAGGGTGACCGGAAGGGTGCGGCTGCCACCAGCGGGATCCTGGAAGGTCAGCGTCACCTTGTCGCCGGGCGATTTCGAACGCACGGCCGCGACCAGCGCGTCGGCGCTGCTGATCGGGCGATCGTCACACTTAGTGACCACGACGCCCTTGGGCACGCCGGCGGCCGCGGCCGCGCCGTTCGGCACGACGTCGACCACCTTGGCGCCGGGGGTGCCCTTGTCGTTGGTCACCTGCACGCCCAGCGAGGCGTGCGTCGCCTTGCCCGTGCTGATCAACTCGTCGGCGATGCGCTTGGCCTGGTCGACCGGAATGGCGAAGCCCAGCCCGATCGAGCCGCTCTGCGCGTCCGGCGAGTCGGCGCCCAGGGTGGCGATCGCCGAGTTGACCCCCACCAGCTGACCGCTCATGTTGACCAACGCGCCGCCCGAGTTACCGGGGTTGATCGCGGCGTCGGTCTGGATCGCGTCCAGCACGGTGTTCTGGTTACCCGACTCACCGGTGGTGGACACCGGACGGTTGAGCGCGCTGACGATGCCGGTGGTCACCGTGCCCGACAGTCCCAACGGCGAGCCGATGGCGACCACCGGCTGGCCCACCCGCAGGTCCGACGAGGATCCCAGCGATATCGGGGTGAGGCCGGAGACGCCCTGCACGCGGATCACCGCGATGTCGCTCGTGGGGTCGGCGCCGACGACCGTGAACGGCGCCGTGCGGCCGTCGGAGAACGTGACCGTCGTCTTCGGCGGCGGCGAGCCGGCGGGCGCACCGGGCGGGCCGCCCGGCGGGCCGCCCGGCTTCGCGGCCGCGGCCACCACGTGGTTGTTGGTCAGGATCAGGCCGTCGGCCGAGAGCACGATGCCCGAGCCCTCTTCGGACTGGCGGCCCAGGTCGGTCTCCAGCATCACCACGCTGGGCACCACCTTCGAGGCGACCTGCTCGACGCTGCCCGGAGGCATGTTCGCCGCAGGGACACTCGGCGCGCCCGCGATGATCCCGCCGTTCTTGCCGCCCTGCGTGTGCGTGCCCAATTCGACGGCGGTGGCGGCAACGCCGCCGATGCCCGCCGAGACGACGGCGATGGCCAGCGCACCCACCGTCAAAAGCCCTGCGCGCGAACGCCTTTGCGGCCCGTGCGGTGGCGGACCCAGCGGCGGCATCATCCCGGTGATCGGGCCCGTCCCGGTGCCACCGGGGATGGGGCCGGTGCCCCCGGGGATCCGCCCGGGCCCCGTGCCACCGAACGGCTCGTAGGGCTGACGGTAGGGACCCGCCTGCGCCTGCTGCGACGACTGGTAGCGCCAGTCGTACTGCTGGCCATAGGGCTGCGGGCGCCCCTGGGCATACCCAGGGGACGTCGCGTGTCCGGGGGCCTGGCTCGGCGCCGCCGGATATCCCGGCTGCTGCGGCGGTGGCGAATACCTCGGGTCATTCGTCATGTCGCTACGTCGCTCTTCCTCTATTTCGGCATTCGGCTCGTCGTCGGGCTCGACTTGCTGATCCAACAGTAACGTGCAGGCCTACGTTGCCTGCGCGGACTGAGAGTCCACTGAGACAACGTTCGCTGGTTCCCGAGAGTTCTCGGGGGCCGAATCGAACGGCTCGGTCATGGCGTCCGGCGCCTCGGAGGGCCGGTACGCCGGAGCCGGGATCCGGCGGCCCGGCAGGAGAACGTAGATGGACGTACCCGGGGGCTGCCCGCCCGGCACGGTGTCCTCGATCCGGATCATCCCGCCGTGGTTGAGCACCACCTTCTTGACGATCGCCAGCCCCAGGCCCGAGCCGGGCATCGCGCGCGCCGTGGTCGATCGATAGAACCGCTCGAACACCAGGCGCCGCTCGTGCAGCGGGATCCCCGGGCCTTGGTCGCACACCACCAGTTCGGCGTGCGACGAATCGAGTTGGCGCATCGTGACGCCGACGCGGCCGCCGGCCGGACTCCACTTCGCGGCGTTGTCCATCAGGTTCAGCACCGCGCGCGACAGCCCCGCCGCGTCGCCGTAGACCTGCCAGGGGATCGCCTCGACGTCGAAGTGAATGTCGTTGCGCCGCCGCTTGACTCGCTCCAGGCTGCGGTCGATCACCTCGGACATGTCGACCGGCTCGTGCACCACCTGGCCGGCGTCGTCGCGCGTCAGGTCCACCAAATCGCCCACCAGCGTGGACAATTCCTCGATCTGGGCGAGCACGTCCTCACGCAGCCCGACCATCTCCTGCTCGGGCAGCCGCGGCGCGCCGGGCTCCATCGCCGCCATCAGCAGTTCGACGTTGGTGCGCAGCGACGTCAGCGGGGTACGCAGCTCGTGCCCGGCGTCGGTGACCAGTCGCGCCTGCCGCTCCCGGGATTCGGCCAAAGCGCGCAGCATCAGGTTGAAAGCCTCGGTGAGCCTTGCCAATTCGTCACTGCCGAAGACCGGGATGGGGCGCAGGTCGTCGGTGCGGGCCACCCGCTCGGCGGCCTCGGTCAAGCGGGCCACGGGCCGCAGCCCGGCCCGGGTCACCATGCCGCCCGCCACGGCGGCCACCGCGACGCCGACCCCGCCGACGATCAACAGCACCCAGCGCAGCCTGGTCATCACCGCCTCGGTGGGCCTGAGGCTCTTGGAGATCAGCAACGAACAGCCGTTGGGCAGGTGGACGGCCAGGATCCGCTGGTCGCCCGCCGTGCGCCGAGACATGAACAGGTCGCCGCGGATGACCGCCTTCTCCGGGTCGCCCATCGGCAGCGTCTGGCCCGGTTGCTGGGCCGTGTAGACGGAATGCCCCGGGTTCACGAGCATCGCGTTGACGTCCGAATAGGCCGTGCCCTCGATGGCCTTTCCGGGATCGGCGGCCAGCGAACCGCTGGCGATCAGCAGTTGCGCCCGGCTCTGCAGTTGGTTGTCGATGTCGCTGTAGAGCGCGGCGGCGATCACGGCGTAGACGGCGAAGGACATCAACACGACGACCATCGCCACCATGGACATCGCCAGCAGCATCACCCTCCACCGCAGGGACAATGACGTGCTGGCCCGCCGCGGGGGGCGCCGGCGCCGGTCGAAGCGGATCATTACGGCGGCGTCTCCCGCAGGACGTATCCCACCCCGCGCACGGTGTGGATCAGCCGCGGCTCGCCGTCGGCCTCGGTCTTGCGGCGCAGGTAGCCCACGTAGACCTCAAGGGCGTTGCCCGACGTGGGGAAGTCGAAGCCCCACACCTCTTCGAGGATGCGGCTGCGGGTCAACACGCGGCGCGGGTTGGCGATCAGCATCTCGAGCAACGAGAACTCGGTGCGGGTGAGGCTGATCCGGCGCTGCCCGCGGGTGACTTCGCGGGTGACCGGATCCAGGGTCAGGTCGGAGAACGTCATGGCCACGGATTCGGCGTCGTCGTCGGGCTTGGTGCGACGCAGCAGGGCGCGCATGCGGGCCAGCAGTTCCTCGAGGGCGAACGGCTTCGGCAGGTAGTCGTCGGCGCCGGCGTCCAGCCCGGCGACCCGCTCGGACACCGAATCGCGGGCGGTCAGCACGAGGATCGGCAGGTCGTCGCCGGTGCTGCGGAGCTGCCGACACACCTCCAGCCCGTCCAGCCGCGGCATCATCACGTCCAGCACGAGCGCGTCGGGCCGGTCGCTGGCGATCATCTCGAGGGCCTCGAGGCCGTCGTGGGCCAACTCGACGGAGTAGCCGTTGAAGGAGAGCGACCGGCGCAGCGACTCGCGCACCGCGCGATCGTCATCGACGACAAGTATGCGCACGGCCACTAGTTTCGTCCTAGCGCCTGAGAGCGGCCTGAGAGGCGCGCCGCAAGTTTGCCGAGATCCGCCCGACGACGATGCGGGCCGAACGGCCCGAGGAGAAGTCGGGCAGTCTGCTTAACGGCGGTCGAGGTCGATGAGACCAAGCCGGGCAGCCTTGAGCAGCCTCCGGGGCACCTTGTGCTTCTGACCCGCGACCGTGACGCCGACGAGCTCGGTCGGCTTGGCCTTCCACTGCGCGCGACGGCTTCGGGTGTTCGCGCGCGACATTCTGCGCTTGGGTACGGCCATGGTCGGGCCTAACTCCTCGGGGGGTTGGGTCGGTGTGTCGCGCGGCATGGCCGTGAGGCCGAACGGCGACGATTGCCTTCCAGAATAGTCGGTGACCTGGTTGCGGCCAAAACCGCGCTTCGCCGACAGTGCCCTGGGGATCGCGCTCGGGGCGCTTGGCGCGACCCTGGCGGCAATCTCGGCGGCGACGCCGGGCACCTTGACGCGGCACCGGCGACACCGGCTAACCTACCGGTTGGTTGGTTGCGCTCATGGTGATCCCTGAAGGGAGGATGCGCATGGCGTCACTCGACGCCGTCCGGATCGCGAACTGCTCGGGCTTCTACGGCGACCGCCTCTCGGCGATGCGCGAGATGCTCACCGGCGGTGACGTCGACTTCCTCACCGGCGATTACCTGGCCGAACTGACCATGCTGATCCTTGGCCGCGACCGGATGAAGCATCCCGAGCGCGGCTACGCCAAGACCTTCCTAAACCAGCTCGAGGACTGCCTGGGCGAGGCGCGCGACCGCGGCGTGCGCATCGTCGCAAACGCCGGCGGCCTCAACCCGGCCGGGCTGGCCGACGCGATCCGCGCGCTGGCCGAACGCCTCGGCGTCGACGCCCGCGTCGCCCACGTCGAGGGCGACGACCTGCTGGCCCGCGCGGCCGACCTCGGCCTGGGCTCCCCGCTGACCGCGAACGCCTACCTGGGGGCGTGGGGCATCGTCGACTGCCTGAACGACGGCGCCGACGTCGTCGTCACCGGCCGGGTGACCGACGCCTCGGTGATCGTCGGCGCCGCGGCGGCGCACTTCGGCTGGGTACCCACGGACTACGACGCGCTGGCCGGAGCGGTGGTCGCCGGCCACGTCATCGAATGCGGCGTGCAGGCCACCGGCGGCAACTACTCGTTCTTCACCGAGGTTCCGGACCTGACGCACGCCGGCTTCCCGCTGGCCGAGGTGCACGCCGACGGCTCCTCGGTGATCACCAAGCACCCCGGCACCGGTGGCCTCGTCAGCGTCGACACGGTCACCGCGCAACTGCTCTACGAGATCACCGGCGCGCGCTACGCCAACCCCGACGTGACCGCGCGGATGGACTCGATCCAATTGGCCTCGGACGGCACCGACCGCGTGCGCATCACCGGCGTGCGCGGCGAACCGCCGCCACCCACGCTCAAGGTGTCGCTCAACAGCATCGGTGGGTTCCGCAACTCCATGACGTTCGTGCTGACGGGATTGGACATCGAGGCCAAGGCCGAACTGGTGCGCCGGCAGCTGGAATCCGCCTTGACGGTGAAGCCCGCCGAGCTGCAGTGGTCGCTGGCCCGCACCGACCACGCCGACGCCGACACCGAGGAGGCCGCGAGCGCGCTGCTGCACTGCGTGGTCCGCGACCCCGACCCCGCGAACGTCGGCCGCCAATTCTCCTCCGCGGCGGTCGAACTGGCGCTCGCGAGCTATCCGGGCTTCCACGTGACGGCCCCGCCGGGCGACGGCCAGGTATACGGGGTGTTCAGCCCCGGCTACGTCGACGCGCACGACGTCCCGCACGTCGCGGTGCACGCCGACGGCACCCGCGTCGAAATCCCCTGCGCCACGGACACTCTGGCGCTGAAGCCGGCCGGGGACCCGGCACCGCCGGAACCGCTACCCGCCGAGCCGACGCGGCGCGTCCCGCTGGGCCGCATCGCAGGGGCCCGCAGCGGCGACAAGGGCGGCTCGGCCAACGTCGGGGTCTGGGTCCGCACCGACGACCAGTGGCGCTGGCTGGCCAACACGCTGACCGTCGAGCTGCTCAAAGAACTCCTGCCAGAGGCCGCCGACCTCGAGGTCACCCGTCATCTTTTGCCCAACCTGCGCGCGGTCAACTTCGTCATCGACGGCATCCTCGGCCAGGGGGTCGCCTACCAGGCGCGTTTCGACCCGCAAGCCAAGGGGCTGGGCGAATGGCTGCGCAGCCGCCACCTCGACATTCCGGAGAGCCTGCTGTCATGAACCTGTGGACCACGCCGGAGCGCGAGCAACTGCGAAAGACAGTGCGCTCCTTCACCGAACGCGAGATCCTGCCCCACGTCGACGAGTGGGAACACGCCGGTGAGCTGCCGCGCGACCTGCACCGGCGCGCCGGGGCGGCGGGGCTGCTCGGCGCGGGCTTCCCCGAGGCGGTCGGCGGCGGCGGAGGCGACGGCGCCGACTCGGTGATCATCTGTGAGGAGGTGCACCAGTCCGGCGCTCCCGGAGGCGTTTTCGCGTCGCTGTTCACCTGCGGCATCGCGGTGCCCCACATGATCGCCTCCGGCGACGCGCGGCTGATCGACGAGTTCGTGCGCCCGACGCTGGCCGGCGAGAAGATCGGCGCGCTCGCCATCACCGAGCCCGGCGGCGGCTCGGACGTCGGACACCTGCGCACCTCGGCGGTCAAGGACGGCGACCACTACGTCGTCAACGGCGCCAAGACCTACATCACCTCCGGCGTGCGCGCCGACTTCGTCGTCACCGCGGTACGCACCGGAGGCCCCGGGGCGGGCGGGGTTTCGCTGCTCGTCGTCGAGAAGGGCACGCCGGGCTTCGAGGTGAGCCGCAAGCTGGACAAGATGGGGTGGCGCTCCTCGGACACCGCGGAGCTGTCGTTCACCGACGTGCGCGTGCCGGCGGCCAACCTGGTCGGCGCGGAGAACAGCGGATTCCTCCAAATCGCGCGCGCGTTCGTCTCCGAGCGCATCGGCCTTGCCGCGCAGGCGTATTCGAGCGCCCAGCGCTGTCTGGACCTGACGGTGCAGTGGTGCCGCGACCGGGAGACGTTCGGGCGCCCCCTGATATCGCGCCAGTCGGTGCAGAACACCCTGGCCGAGATGGCTCGCCGCATCGACGTCGCGCGGGTGTACGCCCGTCACGTGGTCGAGCGCGAGCTCGCAGGCGAGACCAATCTGATCGCGGAGGTGTGCTTCGCCAAGAACACCGCCGTCGAGGCCGGCGAATGGGTGGCCAACCAGGCCGTCCAACTGTTCGGGGGGATGGGGTACATGGCCGAGTCCGAGGTCGAGCGCCAATACCGGGACATGCGGATCCTGGGCATCGGGGGCGGAACCACCGAGATCCTCACCTCCCTGGCCGCGAAAACCCTGGGGTATCAGTCGTGACCGTCCTGCGCTCCACCCTCGACGCGAACGCGTCCGCCTACGACGAGGCAGCGTCGGCGTGCGCGGCGAAGCTCACCGAGATCGAGGGCGAGCTCGCGAAGGCGCTCGCGGGCGGCGGGCCCAAGTACGTCGAGCGGCACCACGCCCGCGGCAAGCTCACCGCGCGCGAACGCATCGAGCTGCTCGTCGACCCCGACTCCCCCTTCCTCGAGCTGTGCCCGCTCGCCGCCTACGGCAGCCAATTCCAGGTCGGCGCCAGCATCGTCACCGGGATCGGCGCGGTCTGCGGCGTCGAGTGCATGGTCGTGGCCAACGACCCCACGGTCAAGGGCGGCACCAGCAACCCGTGGACACTGCGGAAGATATTGCGCGCCAACAAGATCGCATTCGAGAACCGGTTGCCGGTGATCTCGCTGGTGGAGTCCGGCGGTGCCGACCTGCCCACCCAGAAAGAGGTGTTCATCCCCGGCGGCCAGATGTTCCGCGACCTCACGCGGCTGTCGGCCGCCGGAATCCCCACCGTCGCGCTGGTCTTCGGCAACTCCACCGCGGGCGGCGCCTACGTTCCCGGGATGTCCGATCACGTCGTGATGATCAAGGAGCGCTCCAAGGTGTTCCTCGCCGGGCCGCCGCTGGTGAAGATGGCCACCGGCGAGGAGTCCGACGACGAGTCGTTGGGCGGCGCCGAAATGCACGCCCGCATCTCGGGTCTGGCCGACTACTTCGCCGTCGACGAACTCGACGCCATCCGTATCGGCCGCCGCATCGTGGCGCGCCTGAACTGGACCAAACAGGGACCCGCCCCCGGCCCGGTCACCGAGCCGCTGTTCGACGCCGAGGAACTGATCGGCATCGTGCCGGCCGATCTGCGCATCCCGTTCGACCCGCGCGAGGTGATCGCCCGCATCGTCGACGGCTCGGAATTCGACGAGTTCAAGCCGATGTACGGCTCGTCGCTGGTGACCGGCTGGGCCCGGCTGCACGGCTACCCGCTCGGCATCCTGGCCAACGCCCGCGGCGTGCTGTTCAGCGAGGAGTCGCAGAAGGCCACGCAGTTCATCCAGCTGGCCAACCGCTCCGACACGCCACTGTTGTTCCTGCACAACACCACCGGTTACATGGTGGGTAAGGACTACGAGGAGGGCGGCATGATCAAGCACGGCTCGATGATGATCAACGCCGTCTCCAACTCCACCGTCCCGCACATCTCGCTGCTGATCGGCGCGTCCTACGGCGCCGGCCATTATGGGATGTGCGGGCGCGCCTACGATCCCCGGTTCCTGTTCGCCTGGCCCAGCGCCAAATCGGCGGTGATGGGCGGTGCGCAATTGGCGGGCGTGCTGTCGATCGTCGCCCGCGCCGCCTCCGAGGCCCGCGGCCAACAGGTCGACGAGGCGGCGGACGCGGCGATGCGCGCCGCGGTCGAGGGCCAGATCGAGGCCGAGTCGCTGCCGCTGGTGTTGTCGGGAATGCTCTACGACGACGGGGTGATCGACCCGCGCGACACCCGCACCGTGCTGGGAATGTGCCTGTCCGCCATCGCCAATGGCCCGATCGAGGGGACGTCGAACTTCGGCGTCTTCCGGATGTGAGTCGCATGGTCACTCGAGTGCTGGTCGCCAACCGGGGCGAGATCGCCCGCCGGGTGTTCGCCACCTGCCGCCGGCTGGGCCTGGGCACCGTCGCCGTGTACACCGACCCGGACGCCGGCGCCCCCCACGTCGCCGAGGCCGACGCCCGGGTGCGGCTGCCGAAGACCAACGACTACCTCAACGCCGAGGCCCTCATCGCCGCGGCCCGGGCGGCCGGCGCCGACGCCATCCATCCCGGCTACGGATTCCTCTCGGAGAACGCCGACTTCGCCGCCGCCGTGCAGGACGCGGGGCTGGTGTGGGTGGGGCCGCCGGTGGACGCGGTGCGCGCGATGGGCTCGAAGATCGAGTCCAAGAAGCTGATGGCCGCCGCCGGGGTGCCGGTGCTCGACGAGCTCGACCCGGATTCGGTCACCGAGGCCCAACTGCCGGTGCTGGTCAAGGCGTCGGCCGGCGGCGGCGGCCGCGGGATGCGGGTCGTCCGCGAATTGTCGGCGCTGGCAAGCGAAGTGGCCGCGGCCCGGCGCGAGGCGCAGTCCGCGTTCGGCGACCCGACCGTCTTCTGCGAGCGCTACCTGCCCACCGGACATCACGTCGAGGTGCAGGTCCTCGCCGACAATCATGGCACCGTGTGGGCCGTCGGGGAACGCGAATGCTCCATCCAGCGCCGCCACCAGAAGATCATCGAGGAGGCCCCCTCCCCCCTGGTCGAGCGCATACCGGGCATGCGGGACAAGCTGTTCGAGGCGGCGCGGCTGGCAGCCGCCGCCATCGGCTACGCGGGGGCGGGGACCGTCGAGTTCCTCGCCGACGACGCGGGCGAGTTCTACTTCCTCGAGATGAACACCCGGCTGCAGGTGGAGCACCCCGTCACCGAGGAGACCACCGGGCTCGACCTGGTCGAGTTGCAGCTGGCGGTCGCCGACGGCGAACGCCTCGACGCCGAACCCCCTGCCGCACGGGGACATTCGATCGAGGCCCGGCTCTACGCCGAAGACCCCGCGCAGGGCTGGCAGCCGCAGGCCGGCCCGGTGCACCGCATCGAGATCCCCTCGCTGCGAACTCAATTCACCACACTGGGGCACCGCACCGGGATCCGGCTGGACTCGGGGGTCGTCGACGGCTTCACCGTGTCGATCCACTACGACCCGATGCTGGCCAAGGTCATCTCCTACGCGCCCACGCGCCGGCAGGCGGCGCTCGTGCTCGCCGATGCCCTGGCCCGCGCCCGGGTGCACGGCGTGCGCACCAACCGCGAGCTGCTCGTCAACGTCCTGCGGCACAAGGCGTTTCTCGACGGCGACACCGACACCGCGTTCTTCGACACGCACGGGCTGGCGGAGTTGTCCGCGCCGCTCGCCGACGCCGGCACCGTCCGGCTTTCGGCGCTGGCCGCCGCACTGGCCGACGCCGCCCACAACCGCGCGAGCGCCACCGTCTTCCGCTCTGCACCCAGCGGCTGGCGCAACCTCCCGTCCGGCTATCAGACCAAGGCGTACCGCGACGACGCGGACACCGAACACCGCGTCGAATACCGTTTCACCAGAGCCGGATTGGAACTGCCCGGTGGCGAGCCGCTGCACCTGTTGGCGTCCGCGCCCGACGAGGTGGTACTGGCCGGCGCTGACGGAGTGTCCTATCGCTTTCAGGTCGACCGGTACGGCTCAAAAGATCCAGACGTCTACGTCGACTCCCCGCGCGGACCCGTCCACCTCGTCGCGCTGCCCCGGTTCCCCGAGCCGGGCTCCGCCGTCGAACAGGGCTCGCTCATCGCGCCCATGCCGGGCAACGTCATCCGGCTCGCCGCCACGGTCGGGGACACCGTCACCGCCGGCCAGCCCCTGATCTGGCTGGAGGCGATGAAGATGGAACACACCATCACCGCGCCGTCCGACGGCGTCCTCGCCGAACTCAACGTCCAGACCGGCCAGCAAGTGGAAGTCGGCGCCGTCCTGGCACGGGTCGACGCGCCCGAAACATAGGGAGATCAAACATGGTTGAGACCAGCTTCATCGAGAGCGAGGACCGCCGGGCGCTGCGCAAGGCGGTGGCCGAGTGGGCGTCCAACTACGGCAGCGAGTACTACCTCAAGAAGGCGCGCGCCCACGAGCACACCACCGAATTGTGGTCCGAGGCGGGCAAACTCGGCTTCCTCGGGGTGAACCTGCCCGAGGAGTACGGCGGCGGCGGCGCCGGCATGTACGAGCTGTCCCTTGTGATGGAGGAGATGGCCGCGGCGGGCAGCGCGCTGCTGCTGATGGTGGTGTCGCCGGCCATCAACGGCACGATCATCGCCAAATTCGGCACCGACGAGCAGAAGCAGCGCTGGCTGCCCGGGATCGCCGACGGCACCCTGACGATGGCGTTCGCCATCACCGAGCCGGACGCCGGCTCCAACTCGCACAGGATCACCACCACCGCGCGCCGCGACGGCGGCGACTGGATCCTCAAGGGGCAGAAGGTCTACATCTCCGGTGTCGACCAGGCGCAGGCCGTTCTCGTCGTGGGCCGCACCGAGGAGGCCAAGACCGGCAAGCTGCGCCCCGCGCTGTTCGTCGTCCCCACCGACGCGCCGGGCTTCACCTACACCGCGATCGACATGGAGCTCATCAGCCCCGAACGCCAGTTTCAGGTGTTCCTCGACGACGTCCGGCTGCCGGCTGACGCGCTCGTCGGCGCACAGGACGCCGCCATCGCTCAGCTGTTCGCGGGCCTGAACCCCGAGCGCATCATGGGCGCGGCCAGTGCCGTCGGCATGGGCCGGTTCGCCCTCAACAAGGCGGCCGACTACGTCAAGACCCGGCAGGTCTGGGGCACGCCGATCGGCGCGCACCAGGGCCTGTCACATCCGTTGGCGCAGTGCCACATCGAGGTCGAGCTGGCCAAGCTGATGATGCAGAAGGCCGCCACGCTGTACGACAGCGGCGACGACGCGGGCGCGGCCGAGGCCGCCAACATGGCCAAGTACGCCGCCGCGGAGGCGTCCACCCGCTCGGTGGACCAGGCCGTGCAGTCGATGGGCGGCAACGGCCTGACCAAGGAGTACGGCGTGGCCGCCATGCTCGCCTCGGCGCGGCTCGGGCGCATCGCCCCGGTGAGCCGCGAGATGGTGCTGAACTTCGTGGCGCAGACGTCGCTGGGCCTGCCCCGGTCGTACTGATGGACACCGTCGTCGAGTATTCCGTCGACGGGCATGTCGCCCGGCTCACGCTGAACTCGCCGCACAACCGCAACGCGTTGTCGACGGCCCTGGTCGATCAATTGCATCGGGGACTGCGCGAGGCCGCCTCCGACTCGAAGGTGCGGGTGGTCGTGCTAGGTCACACGGGGAACACGTTCTGCGCGGGCGCGGACCTCGGTGAGGCCGGCGGCGGCAGCCCACGTGGCGATCGCGAGCGCGGCGAAGCCGGGCGAGGCGGGTCGCCACCATCGGCTTACGAGATGGCTGAGGCGCGCGCCCGGGAGATGACCGCCCTGTTGCGCGCGATCGTCGCCTCGCCGCTGCCGGTGGTCGCCGCCGTCGACGGCCACGTCCGCGCGGGCGGCTTCGGCTTGGTCGGCGCGTGCGACATCGCGGTCGCCGGTCCGCGCAGCACGTTCGCCTTGACCGAGGCCCGCATCGGCGTCGCCCCGGCGATCATCTCCCTGACGCTGCTGCCCAAAATGTCGCCGCGGGCCGCGGCCCGCTACTACCTGACCGGCGAGACGTTCGACGCGGCGACGGCCGCGGACATCGGACTGGTCACGATGGCGGTCGACGACGTCGACGCCGCCGTCGGGAAGATCGTCGCCGACGTCGGCCGCGGATCACCGCAGGGCCTCGCGGCCTCGAAAGCGCTGACGACCGCCGCGGTGCTCGAGGGATTCGACCGCGACGCCGAGCGGCTCACCGAGGAGTCGGCCCGGCTGTTCGTGTCCGACGAGGCGCGCGAGGGCATGATGGCGTTTCTCCAGAAGCGCCCACCGCGGTGGGCCGCCGACGGCTGAACGTTGCAGTTTGACCAACCCCCTTGCAGCAAAAGTTCTACGTCGTACGCTCGTGGGTGATGAGCAACTCGGCGCAGCGTGGTGCGAAGGAAGCGCGTGACGAATCGTCGCGCGCGGCCGACACCGATCGCATCCAGCTCGCGCAGTTGCTGGCCTACGCGGCCGAGCAGGGGCGCCTCCAGCTCAAGGACTACGAGGACCGGCTCGCTAAGGCGTATGCCGCAACGACGTACGAGGAACTCGACGAGCTGCGGGCGGATCTGCTGGGCGCCCCGATCAGCCCGCGACGCGGCGGCAAACCCAACCCGGCGCCGTCGACGTTGCTCCTGGCCGTGCTGAGCGGATTCGAGCGGCGCGGCCGGTGGAACGTCCCCAAGAAGCTCACCGCGTTCACGCTGTGGGGTAGCGGGGTGCTGGACCTGCGGTATGCGGACTTCACCTCGACCGAGGTCGACATCCACGCGATCTCGATCATGGGCGTCCAGAACGTCCTGCTGCCGCCCGAGGTGAACGTGCAGATCCAGGGCCGCGGTGTGATGGGCAACTTCGACAACACCGTCCTCGGCCAGGGCACCCCCGGCGCGCCGAAGGTGAAGATCCGCGGCTTCTCCTTCTGGGGTGCCGTGGGCATCAAGCGCAAAGCCCGCCGGCCCCGCGGCGCTTCGTAAGGCGATCGCGAGCGCGGCGAAGCCGGGCGATGCGGGTCGCCGTGGTCAAACAGTCAGTCCGGCACGTAGTCGAACGTATCGGGGTCCGGCCCGGTCCTGCCCGACTCGCCCCGGTCGAGCCCAGAGATCGCGGCCATATCGTCGCCGTCGAGCTCGAAGTCGAACAGCTCGAAGTTGGCCTTGATCCGCTCCGGCGTCACCGACTTGGGGAACACGATGTCGCCGCGCTGGATGTGCCAGCGCAACACCACCTGCGCGGGCGACTTCCCGTGGTCCCCGGCGATGCGGGTGATCACCGGGTCGTCGAGCACCTTGCCCTGGGCGATCGGCGACCACGCCTCGGTCGCGATTCCGTGGTCGCGTCCGTAGGCGCGGACCTCGTCGTTGGTGAAGTACGGGTGCACCTCGATCTGGTTGACCGCGGGGACAATGCCGGTTTCGGCGGCCAGCCGATCGAGGTGTGCGGGCTGGAAGTTCGAGACGCCGATGCTGCGGGCGCGGCCGTCTCGGGCGAACTCCTCGAACACCTTCCACGTCGAGACGAAGTCCCCGTCGTACAGCGTCGGCAGCGGCCAGTGGATGAGGAACAGGTCGACGTAGTCGGACCCCAGCGCCTCGAGTGTGCCGTCGAAGGCCCGGCGCGCGTCGTCGGGGCGGTGAAAGCCGTTGTTCAGCTTGCTGGTGACGAACACCTCGGACCGGTCCAGGCCGGAGTCGCGGATGCCCTGACCGACTTCCTTTTCGTTGCCGTACATTTCGGCGGTGTCGATGTGCCGGTAGCCGATGTCGAGTGCGAGCTTGACCGCCGCGGCGGTCTCGTCGGGCGGAATCTGGAAAACGCCGAAGCCGAGCTGGGGGATGCGGTGACCGTCGTTGAGTTCGATTGCCGGGACGTTGCTCATGCGCTTGCGAATACCCGGTCGGTAGACCGTCAACCCTGTGACGAAGCTATCGCCGGCGGCGCGACCTGAGGTAGTCGCCCACCACGGCCGCCCCCAGGCCGTCGAGGTCGGGCACCACCACGCGTCCCTCGACGCGGCGGGCCACCTGGTCGATGAACCGCGCCAGGCCGGGGTCGCTGCCCAGGCGGAAAATCGTGATCTGCGCACCGAGCCGGGCCATGTCGTCGAATCCGCGCACGGTATGGGCGATCGTCCGCGGATGCGGCGGGTAGTCGAAGAACACCGACGTGCCGTCGCCGTCGAAATCCTCGAGGTGCGCGGTCGGTTCGCCGTCGGTCACGACAAGGACGACGGGTTGGGCGTTGGTATGCCGCCGGAGATGCCGGCCCGCCAGTGCGAGCGCGTGATGCAGGTTGGTGCCCTGCTCGTAGACGCCCTCGAGGCCGGTGAGCTCCGCTGCCGTCACCGTCCTCGCGTAGCGGCCAAACGCGATGATCTGCAACGCATCCGACCGGAACCGCGTGCTGACCAGGTGATTGAGGGCAAGCGCCGTCTGCTTCATCGGCAGCCAGCGATTCTCCATCACCATCGAGAACGAGGTGTCCACCAGCAGCGCTACCGCCGCCTGCGTGCGCGTCTCGGTCTCGGAGACCTCGACGTCCTCGACGGTGATCTTCAGCGGCGTCACGCGACCGTCCCGGGTGGCCGTCCCCGCCTGCCGCAGCACGGCGTTCGTCAAGGTGCGGGGGATGTTCCACGGCTCGGTGTCGCCGAACTGCCACGGGCGGGTGGCACCGGTCAGCTCGCCGGCGGCCCCGGCGCGCCGGAGCTCCCGTTCGCCGCGCCGACTCGAAAGCTGTTGCGCCACATCGCGCAACGCGGTCTCCCCGAGCCGGCGCATTGCCTTCGGGGACAGCCGCCACTGGCCGTCGGATCCCCGGTCCAGGAAGCCCTGGTTGACCAGCGCGCGCTCCAGCTCGGCCAGCGTGCGGGCGTCGACGGCGGCCTGGTCGCCGAGCTGGCGGGCGAGCGCGTCGAGGTCGACATCGTCCATGGTGGCGCCGGGGTAGCTCTGCGAGAGCTGCTCGGCCAGCTGCTCGAGCTCGCCGATGTCGGCGAGCGCCTGGGTGCCCTCGCCCATCCCGAACGGGTTGTCGCCCGAAAACTCCTCCGACCCGGTCCAGTCCTCACCCGGCCGCGCCGCCTGCAGGTGCGCGTCGAGGCGGTTCAACGCCTGCATCAGGTCAGGAGAGCCGAATGCCTGCTGCGCCAACGCATCCAGCTCGGCGCGCTGCTCGGGGCTCAGGCTGTTGCGGAAGCGCTGGGCGGCGGCAGCGCGCTTGGCCAGCGAGTCGAGCAGTTCCTCGACGTTGCGGGGGTTCTCGGGGAAGAACTCGCCGTGCTTGTCCATGAACTCCTGGAAGTCCTGCTGCGTGTCCTCGCCGCGGGAGTGCTTGTCCAGCAGGTTGTTCAGGTCGTCCAGCATGTCCTTGACGTGCTGGCGGTCCTCGTCGGTGGCGCCCTCGAGCGCCTGCTTCATGCCGGCGAAGCGCTGGTCGAGCATTTCGCGGCCCAGCAGATCCTTGATCTGTTCGTACTTTTCGCGGGCCTCGGCGCTGCGCCAGTTGTAATCCGAGAGCTCCTGGACGGCCTTGGCCGGCGATGCGGGCAGCGCGTCGAGCTGCAGTTCCCCGAAGCGGGCGTCGTCGTCGAGCGCGCGCGCCAGTTCCTTGCGTTCGGCCAGCACGGCCTCGTCGAGCAGTTTCTTGATGTCCTGCAACGTGCCGTCCAAGTTGTTGCGGCGCAACAACTCCCGGCGGCGACGGTTGGCCTCGGCCGCCAGCCGGTCGGCGCCGCGCATGTTCTCGGTGCCCCGGCGCAGCAACTCCGAGAGGGCGCGGCGCGGTGACGTTCCGGCCATGACGTCCTGGCCGATCTGTTCGAGCGCCTCGCGCAGATCCACCGGCGGGGCCAGCGGGTCGGGTCCCCCGGTGTAGGCCGAGTATCGCGAGGAGTGGCCTTTCGAAAAAGGCTTAGCCATAAACGGTTTGACCCTCTCCGGACACCTTGTCGATCCGCTTGGCGAGATACAGCGCCTCGAGCGCCAGTTCCAGCGCCGCGGCGCGCTCACCCACCGATTGGGCGTTGAGCTTGGTCGCGATCCGGTCGACGACCGGCAACTCTCCCACCGCGGCCAGCACGTCCTTGGCCGGCACCCGCTCGCCGGTGGTCACCGCGGACCCCCGCTCCACGGCGGAGACCAGCGAACCGACGTCGATGCCGCCGAGCACGCGCGAGGCCGTGTCGGCGGTCGCGCGCCGCAGCAGGTGCTCGAGCACCGCCTGCTCGCGCCCCTCCTCGCCCGACTCGAATTCGAGTTTCCCGCGCAGCACGTCGATGACGGTTCCGAGGTCGACGACACGGGCCACCGGGTCCGTCTCGCCCAGCACCGCGCCGCGGTGCCGGGCCGAGGCGGCCACCGTCTCGGCCGCCGCGATCGCGAACCGCGCCGACACCCCGGACCGCTGGTCGACCGAGTTCGACTCGCGCAGATACCGGGCGAAGCGCGCGATCACCTGCATCAGGTAGTCCGGCACCTGCGCGCTCAGGTGCGCCTCCTGCGCGATGACCCCCACCTCGGCCTCGAGCTCCAGCGGGTAGTGGGTGCGGATCTCGGCGCCGAAGCGGTCCTTCAGCGGCGTGATGATGCGGCCGCGGTTGGTGTAGTCCTCGGGGTTCGCGCTGGCGACCACCAGCACGTCGAGCGGGAGCCGCAGCGTGTAGCCGCGGACCTGGATGTCGCGTTCCTCCATCACGTTGAGCATCGACACCTGGATGCGCTCGGCGAGGTCGGGCAGTTCGTTGACCGCGACGATCCCGCGGTGGGCGCGCGGGATCAGCCCGTACGCGATGGTTTCCGGGTCACCGAGGCTGCGGCCCTCGGCGACCTTGATCGGGTCGATGTCGCCGACCAGGTCGGCGACGCTGGTGTCGGGCGTGGCCAGCTTTTCGGTGTAGCGCTCGCTGCGATGCTTCCACTCCACCGGAAGGTCGTCGCCCAGCGTGGCGGCCTTGCGGATCGACTCCGGGGTGATCGGCGAGTAGGGGTGTTCGCCCAGTTCCGCCCCGGCGATCACCGGCGTCCACTCGTCCAGCAGTCCGACCAGCGCCCGCAGCAGCCGTGTCTTGCCCTGACCGCGCTCGCCGAGCAGCACGAAGTCGTGACCGGCGATCAGCGCCCGTTCGACCTGCGGCAAGACGGTGTCCTCGAAGCCCAGGATGCCCGGCCAGACGTCGTCCCCCTTCGCGAGCGCGGCGAGGAGGTTCTCCCGGATTTCCTGCTTGACTCCCCGTTCGCGGTGGCCTGCGGCGCGCAGTTCGCCGACGGTGCGGGGCAGATGAGTCGGAGTTGTCACCACTCCACGCTACGGCGTGCCAGGGCATGAGTCATGTGCGCGTTGTTCACCGCCCGCTTATTGACACCCGCGCGAATTCCGTGCATCGCGCAACCGTCAGCAGTCGAGGCAACGTTTGACGCTCAGTGCGCGAAGTGACGAGCGCCCGTCAGGTAGAGGGTGAGGCCCGCGCCGGCCGCCGCGGCGGTCACCTCGTCGTCGCGCACCGAGCCGCCCGGATGCACCACCGCCTTGACGCCGGCGGCCGCCAGCGTTTCGAGCCCGTCCGGGAACGGGAAGAACGCGTCGGACGCCGCGACCGCGCCCCGGACCCGGTCACCGCCCCGCTCGACCGCCAGCCGGGCGGCGTCGACGCGGTTCACCTGGCCCATGCCCACCCCGATCGTGGCGCCGCCCCCGGCGATGACGATCGCGTTCGACTTGACCGCCCGGCAGGAGCGCCACGCGAAGACGAGGTCGCTCAGCGTGGCCGGGTCGGCCGGCGAGCCGGCGGCGAGTGTCCAGTTGGCCGGGTTGTCGCCATGGGCGTCGAGTTCGTCGCGTTGCTGCACCAACAGGCCACCGCTGATCGGCCGCAGTTCGGTGCCGCCCGTCAGCGGCTCGGAGGCGACGAGCACCCGGATGTTCTTCTTGCGCGTCAGCGCCTCGAGGGCCCCGGGCGCGTAGGCGGGCGCGATGATGACCTCGGTGAAGATGGTGCTCACATACTCGGCCATCTCCACGCTCACCTCGGTGTTGGACGCGATCACCCCGCCGAACGCGCTCAGCGGGTCGCATTCGTGCGCCTTGCGGTGCGCGTCGGCGACCGACACCGACGAGGTCGCGATCCCACAGGGATTGGCGTGCTTGATGATCGCCACGCAGATCTGCTCGTGGTCGAAGGCGGCCCGCCAGGCCGCGTCGGCGTCGGTGAAGTTGTTGTAGGACATCTCTTTTCCGTGCAGCTGCTCGGCCTGCGCCAGGCCGGGCCACGCTCCGGGGTCGCTGTACAGTGCCGCCTGCTGGTGCGGGTTCTCGCCGTAGCGCAGCATGGCCTCGCGGCGCCAGCTGCGGCCGAGCCATCGGGGAAACGCCGTCGGGGGATGCTCGGGCGCCAGCGTCGACTCCATCCAGCCGGCGACCGCGATGTCGTACTCCGCGGTGTGCTGAAACGCCAGGGCGGCCAGCCTTTTGCGCTCCCCGAGGGTGAAACCGCCGTGGCGGATCGCGGCCAGCACGCCGTCGTATCCGCGCGGGTCGGTGACCACCGCCACGCTGGGATGGTTTTTGGCGGCCGCCCGCACCATCGACGGCCCGCCGATGTCGATCTGCTCGACGCACTCGTCGATGCTGGCCCCCGAGTCGACGGTTTCACTGAACGGATAGAGGTTGACGACGACCAGCTCGAACGCCGCGATCCCGAGCTCCTCGAGCGCCGTCGCGTGCTCCGGCTTGCGCAGGTCGGCGAGCAGACCGGCGTGGACCCGCGGGTGCAGGGTCTTCACCCGGCCGTCGAGCACTTCGGGAAAGCCGGTCAGCTCCTCCACGCGCGTGACCGGAATCCCTTTCTCGGCAATGGTCTTCGCGGTCGACCCCGTCGAGACGATTTCGACGCCCACCGCGGTCAGACCGCGCGCGAGATCGATGAGCCCGGTCTTGTCGTACACGCTGATCAGGGCGCGGCGGATGGGCCTTCTCGCCGCATCGCGCCAGTCGTCGGTGCTCATGGGTTCGTCACCTTTCGTCCGATCGTCGCTTGTCTTCCGACCAGCGTCAGGCCGCCCGTCGCGATCGCGGCCACCACCTCCACCAGCAGCCCGCGTTCGACGACCTTGATGCGCTCGTGCAGAGTCTCGTCGGTGTCGCCGTCGAGCACCGGAACGGATTGCTGCGCCAGTATCGGTCCGGTGTCCGTCCCGGCATCCACCAGGTGCACCGTACAGCCCGTGACCTTGACGCCGTAGGCCAGCGCGTCGGCCACGCCGTGCGCGCCGGGGAACGCCGGCAGCAGGGCCGGGTGGGTGTTGATGACGCGCCCATAGAATTGCGAAAGAAACTGCGGGCCAAGGATTTTCATGAATCCCGCAGAGACGATCAGGTCCGGCGCGTGGGCGGCGGTGGCGGCGGTGATGGCGCTGTCCCAGGCGGTGCGGTCGGGGTGCTCGCGCAGCCGGACGGTGTAGGTGGGCAGCGACGCCGTCGCCGCGATGTCGACGGCCGGGCAGTCGCGATCGGCGCCGACGGCGACGACCCGGGCCGGGTAGTCGCCGACGGCGGCGTCGAGTAGCGAACGCAGCAACGAGCCCGCGCCCGAGGCCAGGACCACGACCCGCGCCGGTGCACTGGGGGGCACGCGGAGCGGTTCTTGCACACGGCGAGCCTACTGGTGAGGCTCATTGCGCCGAGCCTGCGTCCAGCGCGTTGCCCCCCGGCGTGTCGACGCGCTGCGCGCAGGCTCGATGCCGTCACCGCGGGCTCGATCGCTACCTGCTCAGTCGGGCCGGCGCTCGGGTTCCTCGGGCGGCGGGGCTTCACCGTCGACCGTCTCGGGAACCTCGGCTTCGGCGGCGTCCTCGACGACGGTTTCCTCGCCCTCGAAGACGCCCGCGAAGTCGGCCGGTTCTTCGGCCGCGACGGGCATGGGCTGGGGCTTGGGCCGGGGCCGCCTCGGCCGCCGCCGGATACCGCCGGCCAGGAACACCGTCGCCCCGCCGACCGCTGCGAACCAGAAGAACACCCCGCCCACCAAGGTGCCCTGGTCGACGCCCACGTCGCCAAAGTTGCCCAGCCGCCCGCTGCCGCCATACGCGAGCAGGGACATCGTGGCCGCCCCGACCGCCGAGGCGATCAGCAGCTTCGCCGTGGCCGCGACGAGCGGGAGAGCGCGCCGCGCGCACTGTTGCCCGACGGCCACGCCCGACGAGGCGCCGACGATCAGCAGCGCCACCCACACCGGCCCGAGCGGCGGCCTGGGCACCGCGGCCAGGATCGGCAGGGCCGGGATGTCGCCGCCGAACACGGTGAACGAGCTGAACGTCGCGAAGCCGAGGTGCGCGCTCGAACCGACCGCGACCGCCGAGGTGCCGACGATCACGTTGGGCGCGTACAGGATCGAGAGCAGGGTGAGGCTGAACTGGCCGAAGATCGAGTCGGTGATGCCGTAGAGCTCCTGCATCGTCGCCCAGTGCACGACCAGTGACCCGGCCGTCACCATGCCGGACAGCCCGAGCAACGCCAACACCCCCGCGGCCGCGGCGCGCAGCGAGTCGCCCAGCCAGTTCGGCAACGGCGACGCGGCCAGCGCCCGCCGTCCCACCCGGGACCAGATCCCGATGGCCGCGCCGGTCGCGTGCACCACGAGCACGCTGACGAACGCGCGCAGGGCGCTGGGCGTCTGGAGTTCGGTGATCACCGACGAGGCGTCGTGGATGACCGCCAGCGCGATCGCCGCCATCAGCAGCGGTCCGCCCAGCGCCGACGCGATCACCCAGCGCACCACCAGCCACGACGAAGACGGCGAGGTGGCGCGCGCCGTGCTGCGCGCCGTACCCCACACCATCAGCAGCGCGGGCAGCAGCGGCAGCACGCCCAGTTCGTGGCCGCCGATCGAGATCGGCACCTGGTGCACGCCGAGCCACATGCTGGCGATGGCGCCCAGGGCGCCGGTCATGTCGCTGTTGGCGATCAGCAACTGGATCAGCGTGACGGCGGCGATGACGACCAGCGCCACCACCGCCGGGCCGAACGCAACCCGGACCAGGTCACGCGCCTGGCGAGCGCCCGCAGCCCGGTTGTCCTCCACCCGTGTCACGCTAGGCGCACGTCCCCGGCTAGGCGCGGAAGCGCGCGGTTACGACGGCGCGGGCCCGGAGGGTGACGAAGGCGACTGCTGCTGACCCTGACCGAAGTTCTGCTGGCCCTCGGAGGGATTGGACTGGCCGGAGTAGTTGGCCGGGGCCGACCCCGCTTCCGAACCCGACGCGCCGGAGCCGGCCGAGGGCGGCGGGCTGAAGCTGGGGAACCCGGTCGGCGGGGTGTTCGTCCCGTGGTGCTGCGCCGAGGGCTGCGGGCCGGACTGCGGCTGGGCGGCGAAGCCGCCGGTGGTCGGGATCGCGCTCTGGGTCGGAGCCTGGCTCGACGGGTAGCCGCCGTACTGCGCCCCGTAGCCCTGCTGCTGCGGGTTGTGGGACTGCGGGCCCGGCTGACCGTAGTAGGGCTGCTGGCCGTACTGGCCGTACTGCCCGTATTGGCCGTACTGGCCGGCGTACGGGTCGTACTTGGGCCGCGGCGCCGGCGGGGTGATGACCCCGGCGTCGAGGAGCAGCGCGCCGACGGCCGCGAGCGCCTCGAGCACGACGGCGACCAGCACGAGCCACAGCCCCCAGCCGATGGAGACGCCGTTGCCGGTGTTGACCACCGCGGAGACCAGCAGCAGCAGGGCGAGCACCGCCAGCACGGCGGTCACCGCCACGTACGTCTTCGCCTTGGGCACCAGGCTGACGGCGGCGAGCAGGCCAGCCAACAGCGCCGCGATCACCGCCAGGGACACGCCGACCGTGGTGCCCTCGCCGGACACGCCGTTGCCGATGTCGACGTTGACCGTGAAGATCGGCCCGAAGCTGGCCAGGTAGGCCAGGAACCCGAGGGCCGCGACGGCGATGGTCAGGTACAGCGGCAACTTGCTCTTGCCGTCGTCGTCCTTGGTGAAGGACGGCGAATTGCCCGCGTACGAGCCGCCGGGCTGAGAGGGTGGGTATCCGGGACTACCGGGCGAGTAGGTCATGAGTCCTCCTGTTGCTTCCAGTGCCTCGAAGTACCGATGGGGTCCGACGCTGTGCTCCCCGCCGCGCCGCCTCCCCGTAAGACGCGATCGACCAACCACGCTAGCGCACGCGCGGAGGGCCCCGCCGGGCCGACCGCCCCGCCGGACGGCGGGCCCGCTTGCCCCGCGCAGCTAGAACACGTTCTAATTCTGGACATGGACTACGGCCTCGTACTTTTCACCAGCGACCGCGGCATCTCGCCGGCGACGGCCGCCAAGCTCGCCGACGACCACGGCTTCACGACGTTCTACGTGCCGGAACACACGCACATCCCGGTGAAGCGGGAGGCCGCCCACCCGACGACGGGTGACGCGTCCCTGCCCGACGACCGCTACATGCGAACGCTGGACCCATGGGTGAGTCTGGGTGCCGCCTGCGCCGTGACGTCGCGGGTGCGGCTGTCGACGGCGGTGGCGCTGCCCGTCGAGCACGACCCGATCACGCTGGCGAAAAGCATCGCCACCCTCGACCATCTGTCAGGCGGGCGGGTCAGCCTGGGTGTGGGGTTCGGCTGGAACACCGATGAACTCGCCGACCACGGGGTGCCGCCCGGCCGCCGCCGCACCATGCTGCGCGAGTACATCGAGGCGATGCGGGCGCTGTGGACGGAGGAGGAGGCGGCGTACGACGGCGAGTTCGTGAAGTTCGGCCCCAGCTGGGCGTGGCCCAAGCCGGTGCAATCGCACATTCCCGTCCTGGTCGGCGCGGCCGGCAACGAGAAGAACTTCAAGTGGATCGCCCGCAGCGCCGACGGCTGGATCACCACGCCGCGCGACTTCGACATCGACGAGCCGGTGAAGCTGCTGCAGGACGTCTGGGCGGACGCCGGTCGTGACGGCGCCCCGCAGATCGTCGCGCTGGACTTCAAGCCCGTCCCCGAGAAGCTGGCGCGCTGGGCCGAGCTCGGGGTCACCGAGGTGCTCTTCGGCCTGCCCGACCGGTCCGAGGACGAGATCGCCGCCTACGTGGAGCGGCTGGCCGGCAAGCTGGCGGCTCTGGTCTGACGACTCCTCGGGGGATCCGCGAAACGTAAACCATTGCGTACCTCCACGGCGTGTCGTGTGGTTTACGTGTCGCGGAACGCGGCCTGCTCAGGCCAGCGTGCAGCGGTTGCCGTAGTCGAACGAGCGCACCCGCACTGCACGCCCGAGCGGATCCCCGTCGATCAGCAGGGCGATCAGGTCGTCGTCCTCGGTGGTCGACAGGAAGCGGCTGCCGTCGTCCAGCCGGCCGATGATAATCCCGGTAGGCCGCCCGTCGTCACGCCGGACGGTGTAGGTCTCGACGACGCCGCGGCCGTCGGCGCTCTCGGTCACCGGTTGCGTCGGCCAGCCGGCGACCTGCGCCTGCAACGCCGGGCTGCGGTCCGGCTCCCACTGCCCCGGAGTCGTGGAGTAGATGCCCACCGAGTACTTGCTCAAGATGCCGCCGTTGGCGCCGACGAGGCCGAACGAGCCCGGCGCGGAGCGCATCTGGGTCACCGTCTCCGCGACGGCGTGCATCGAGTAGTTGTTGCCGGCGCCGCCGAAGAACGGCAGCCCGCCGGTCAGCGTGAGGCCCCGGGGGTCGTCGGGGGCGAGCCCCATGCCGTCGCAGATGTTGAACACCGGCACCGGAAAGCAGCTGTACAGGTCGAAGGTGGCGACGTCGTCGATGCCGATGTTGGCCATGACCAGCGCCTCGCGCACCGCCATCACGGCCGACGGCGCGCGCCCCAGGTCGGGGCGCGCCAGCAGCGCCTGCTCCTCCAGGTCGGCGTGCCCGCGCAGGTACACCCAGTTGTCCTCGGGCACCCCGAGGCGGCGCGCCGACTCCACCGACATCAGCAGGGCGGCGGCGCCCTGGTTGACCTGGTCGCGGGCGACCAGCAGCCGGGGGTACGGCTCGGCGATCATCCGGTTGGTCTCGGTCACGGTGGTCAGCTCGTCGACGGTGCGCTCGACCGGCGCCGCGGCATAAGGATTGCTGGCGGCGATCTTGGTGAAGGGCGCGAACAGTTCGCCCATCGTTTGGAGGTACTCGGCAGGGCTCAGCCCGGTTCCGGCGCGTCGAGCGTTCTCCAGCAGCCCGTACTGGATCGGGGCGCTGGTCAGCCCGTGGATGACCGTGTAGCGCGAGATCAATTTCTCGATTCCCGTCCCGCGGTCTTCGAGGTCGCCGTCCACCGTCTCGGTGAAGTCGGGTTTGTCGTCGGCCTTGGCGAAGTGCCGCAGGGTGGAGGTCGCGTCGGAGCCGAAGACCATGGCCGCCTGCGAGCGCCCCGCCGCGATCTCGCCGGCCAGCTCGCTGATCAGGTGCTGGGGCCCCTGCCCGCCGACGATCTCAAGGATCGCGCGGGCCGGGTCGGCGCCGATGCGCTTGGCCACCGAACGCGGGTAGTTGTTGGACCGACCGAGCACGGCGCTGGCCACCGGTCCGGAGATCTCGAATTGCCGCACGCCGGCGACGGTGTCGACGGCGGCCGCCACGGCACCGACGTCGGCGCCACAGTCCGCGAGCGCTGCCTGGGCCGCGGCGGCGGCCAGTTCCACGGGTGACATCGCCCGGTAGTCGGGGTCGTCGATGCGCTCGGCGGCCTGCCCGACGCCGACGACGACCGGCGTTCGCGGATCAAGATTCATAGTTCAACTATCTACCTGAGGGTGACGGCGCCTCGCCAACCGGGCCACCCGCAAGACGCCAAAGCCCCCGACACGCCGTGCGTGCGGGGGCTTCTGCGTTCGCCCGTGGGCCCCCCTCGGGGGGAGCCCCTCCGTCTACAGGCTCTTCAGAATCTCCCGGGCCAGCGCCGCCGTCTCCGACGGCGTCTTGCCCACCTTCACGCCCGCGGCCTCCAGGGCCTCCTTCTTGGCGGCGGCGGTGCCCGACGAACCGGACACGATCGCGCCCGCGTGGCCCATGGTCTTGCCCTCGGGGGCGGTGAAGCCCGCGACGTAGCCGACGACGGGCTTGGAGACGTGGGCCTTGATGTAGTCGGCCGCCCGCTCCTCGGCGTCGCCGCCGATCTCACCGATCATCACGATGACCTTGGTGTCGGGGTCCTTCTCGAACGCCTCGATGGCGTCGATGTGGGTGGTGCCGATCACCGGGTCGCCGCCGATGCCGATCGAGGTGGAGAAGCCGAAATCGCGCAGCTCGTACATCATCTGGTAGGTCAGCGTGCCCGACTTCGACACCAGGCCGACGGGACCGGGCCCACTGATGTTGGCCGGCGTGATGCCGGCCAGCGCCTCGCCGGGGGTGATGATGCCGGGACAGTTCGGTCCGATGATGCGCGTCTTCTGCCCCCTGTCGACGTTGTAGGCCCACGCATACGCGCTGTCCTGCACCGGGATTCCCTCGGTGATGACCACCAGCAGCGGGATCTCGGCGTCGATGGCCTCGATCATGGCGTCCTTGGCGAACTTCGGCGGCACGAAGCCGACCGACACGTTGGCGCCGGTCTCCTTCATCGCCTCCGCGACGCTGCCGAACACCGGCAGCTCGACGTCCTTGCCTTTCGCGTCGACGTGCGAGACGGTGGTGCCGGCCTTGCGCGCGTTCACCCCGCCCACCACCTGCGTGCCGGCCTTCAGCATGAGCGCGGTGTGCTTGGTGCCCTCGCCGCCGGTGATGCCCTGGACGATGACCTTGGAGTCCTTGTTCAGGAAGATCGACATGTGTTGGCTCCCTTACTTGTTCGCCAGCTCGGCGGCTTTGTCGGCACCTTCGTCCATGGTGTCGGCCTGGATGACGAGCGGGTGGTTGGCCTTGGCCAGGATGCGGCGGCCCTCGTCGACGTTGTTGCCGTCAAGCCGGACCACGAGCGGCTTGTTGGCCTCGTCGCCGAGCATGTTCAGCGCGGTCACGATCCCGTTGGCGACGGCATCGCATGACGTGATGCCCCCGAAGACGTTCACGAACACGCTCTTGACCTGCTTGTCGTTGAGGATCACGTCCAGGCCCGCGGCCATCACCTCGGCCGAGGCGCCGCCGCCGATGTCGAGGAAGTTGGCCGGCTTGACCCCGCCGTGCTTCTCGCCGGCGTAGGCGACGACGTCGAGGGTGGACATCACCAGGCCCGCACCGTTGCCGATGATGCCGACGGCGCCGTCGAGCTTGACGTAGTTGAGGTCGTGCTCCTTGGCCTTCAGCTCGAGCGGGTCGGTGGACGCGCGGTCCTCGAACTCGGCGTGCTCGGGGTGGCGGAAGTCGGCGTTGGCGTCCAGGGTGACCTTGCCGTCGAGCGCCAGGATCTGGTCGTCGGGCGTGCGGACCAGGGGGTTCACCTCGACCAGGGTGGCGTCCTCGGCAACGAAGAGCTCCCACAGCTTGTTGATGGTCACCGCGGCCGCGTCGAGCACCTCGGCGGGCAGGTGACCCTGCTCGGCGATCGACCGCGCGGTTGCCAGGTCGACGCCCTTGACGGCGTCGACGGGGACCTTGGCGAGCCGGTCGGGCTTGGTCGCGGCGACCTCTTCGATCTCCATGCCGCCCTCGACGGAGCACATGGCGAGGTACGTGCGGTTGGCGCGGTCGAGCAGGAAGGAGATGTAGTACTCCTCGGCGATGTCGCTGGCCTCCGCGACCAGGAGCTTGTGGACGACGTGGCCCTTGATGTCCAGCCCGAGGATGTTCGTGGCGTGCTCGTAGGCCTCGTCGGGCGTCGCGGCGTATTTGACGCCCCCGGCCTTGCCGCGGCCACCGATCTTCACCTGCGCTTTGACCATCACCGGTCGGCCGATCTCGGTGGCGATCTCGCGTGCGCCCTCGGCGGTGTCCGTCACCCGTCCGGGCGTAGTCGGTACGTTGTGTTTGGCGAACAATTCTTTAGCTTGATACTCGAAAAGGTCCATGGGCTCACTGTCTTCGCTCGGCTTGCTGCTAGGCCAGTACGTAGGCGGTGCCGTAACGGCAACTCGCACGGAGGAACTGTATCCACCCCTCGAACGGCTGCTACCGTCGCGTCCACCGTTGTGGCACAGGTCACGGCATACCCGCTGGCATGGAAGGTGATCCAGTTCACAATTCCGGTCGGAATCGTCGGCCGAGGTTGCCAGCGCCGTCGGTTAACCGTTACGGTCCCTAGGGTCCAGATAACGTTATGGTCACGATACGAGGACATTTCAGCTTGTCCCTGAACCGTTTTGCCACTCCTGCTGTGGCTTCTGGCGTCGTGCGGGTCGGTCGCTCCGCGGGCGGCCGGTGGACCGAAGCCCACCGCAACGAGGTCACGGAGATCCTGCCGCTCGACGGTTTCGACTTCGACGACCTCGACTTCAACGACGCTCGCGATCTCGACGACCTCGACTTCAGCAACGACTCCACGTTCGACAACGCGGCGCAAGTGTTGCGGGCCCCCGAGCTGGACGACCTCAGCGACGCCGACGACCCGGCCCCCCTCCGCCTGGCCGCGCCCGACGAGGCGGTCACCCGTGTCGTGGCCGTCGACGCGCGCTTCGAGCGCGACTCGGCCCGGGACCGCTTCCTGGACGCGTTCCGCGACACCGACGTCATTCCCGTGATCCGGCGCGGCGGCCAACACCGCAAGCAGCCGACCAGCGCCGCCAAGGGGCGGCTGATGATCGCGTCCATGGCCGCCGGCGCCGCCGCCGCGGCGGCCCACGCGGCGACCGGCCACGCCGACACCCACACGACCGAGCCAGTCCTCGCCGCCAGCGCGTCGACGCTCGGCGGCGGTTCGGAGGCCAGCACCGTTCGCGGCGCCCAGGTGATCGCCGTGCAACCCGCGGCCAGCGTCGCGGTGCACAACCAGGAGCTGGCCAAGGGGGTGGCGTTCGCCAACGACCGCGCCGAGCGTGAGGCGCGGCTGCAGCAACCGCTCTACGTCATGCCGACGAAGGGCATCTTCACCTCGAACTTCGGCTACCGCTGGGGCGTGCTGCACGCCGGCATCGACCTGGCCAACTCGATCGGGACGCCGATCTACGCCGTGTCCGACGGCGTCGTCATCGACGCCGGACCCGCGTCGGGGTACGGGATGCTGGTCAAGCTGCGCCACGCCGACGGCACGGTCACGCTCTACGGCCACGTCAACACCACGCTGGTGAGCGTCGGGCAGCGCGTGATGGCCGGCGACCAGATCGCCACCATGGGCAACCGGGGTAACTCCACCGGCCCCCACCTGCACTTCGAGGTGCTCCAAGGCGGCACCGAGCGGATCGACCCCGTGCCGTGGCTCGCAAAGCGTGGACTTAACGTAGGCAACTACGCTGGTTAGGGTGACCGCGCCCAACCCACAACCCCCCGCATCACAACCGCACGCCGAGTCGCCCTCGGAATCGCGGACGCGGATCATCAGGCGCGCGCCCACCGGTCCCATCCCGACCGCCCCCGAATCGCCCACCACCCTGATCCCCCCGCAGCCGGCGGGCTATCCCGTCCGCGGCACGCCCGCCGTGGAGCCGAGCGGCCGGACCGCCGTCGCCGCCTGCGCCGTCAGCATCGTCAGCGGCTGGGCGACGTCGGTGGTGGCCACCGACCTGATCGCCGGGTGGTGGCGGACCGACCGACTGTTCTGCATCGCCGTCGCGTTCCTGGCCCTCGTGTTCGCGGCCACCACGATCTCCGGGGTGATCCTGCTGCTGCAGCGCCGGCCCGTCGGCCGCTGGCTCCTTTTGGTCGGCGCGGTCGTCGGTTTCCTGACCTACCTCGGAATTTTCATCGCCGGCGCCCGTGTCGCGTGGATCGTGGAGCTACTGCCTGTGCTGCCGCTCGCCACGGCGGTCCTGGTACTAATTCCTCCGACCAAACGCTGGGTGCAGGCCTGAATTGCGCCGAATGTGTTCTCAGGGCGGGAAATCAGCGAAATAGCCGCCCTGACTTCACGTTCGGCGGGCCTACAGCTTGCTGAGCGGCGCGTGGTTGTGCATCAGCTTGACCCGGCCCGAGCTGCCGAAGTCGATGAGCGACATGGCCGATTCGCCGACGCCGGACACCTCCTCGACCCGGCCCAGCCCGTACTTGTCGTGCGTCACCCTGTCGCCGGGTTCCAGCACCAGTAGCGGCCGCTTGCTCGCCCCCGACCTAGTCGGCGCCGCCCGCGGCGTCCCGAACCGGCCGGCGCCGCTCACCGGCGCGCTGAACGACGGGGCCGGCGCGGTTCGCCGCCACTCGATGAGCTCCTGCGGAATCTCCCGGAGGAAACGCGACTCGGGGTTGAGCATCGGCTGTCCCCAGGACGACCGGACGATGGCCCTGCTCAGGTAGAGGCGCTGACGCGCCCGCGTGATGCCCACGTAGGCCAGGCGCCGCTCCTCGCACAGTTCGGTCGGATCGTCCAGCGACCGCATGTGGGGGAACATCCCGTCCTCCCAGCCGGTCACGAACACCACCGGAAACTCGAGGCCCTTCGCGGTGTGCAGCGTCATCAGTGTGACCACGCCCGCCCCGTGCTCGGGGATCTCGTCGGTGTCGGCGACCAGTGACACCCGCTCGAGAAACTCGGCCAGCACGCCGGTGTCCGGCACGTCCTCGTCCTTGGGCGTCGATTCGTCCAGCGCGGCCGCGTTGGCCCGGTCGATGCTGAATTCGTGTGCGACGCTGACCAGCTCGTTGAGGTTGTCCAGCCGGGCCAGCTCCTGCGGGTCGGTCGAGGACTCCAGCTCCCTGCGGTACCCGGTTCGCTCGAGGACCGACTCGACGAGGTCACCGAGGTCGTCGTCGAGGCGGCCCCTCAGGTCGTCGAGCAGCTCCACGAAGCCCGCGATCGCCTTCTCGGCGCGCGTGTTCAGCATCGGCACCTTGCCCTCGGCCGCGGCCACCAGCGCGTCGGCGAAGCTCGAGCCGGTGTTCTCGGCGTACACCGCCACACACGCCTCGGCGCGGTCGCCGATGCCCCGGCGCGGGGTGTTGAGGATGCGCCGCATGCTGACCGCGTCGCCCGGGTTGTCGAGCACCCGCAGGTAGGCGACGATGTCGCGGATCTCCTTGCGCTCGTAGAACCGCACTCCCCCAACGACTTTGTAGGGGATCCCGGCGCGGATGAACACCTCTTCGAGCGACCGCGACGAGTTGTTGGTGCGGTAGAAGACGGCGACGTCGTTGTAGGTGATCTCGCCGCGGTCGGCCAGCGCGTCGATCTCCTCGGCCACGAACCGGGCCTCGTCGTGCTCGTTGTCGGCGACGTAGCCGACGATCAGCTCCCCGGCGCCCGCGTCGGTCCACAGCCGCTTCTCGCGCCGCCCCGCGTTGCGGGCGATCACCGAGTTAGCCGCCGAGAGGATGTTCTGCGTCGAACGGTAATTCTGTTCCAGCAGAATGGTTGTCGCGTCCGGGTAGTCGCGTTCGAAGTCCTCGATGTTGCGGATAGTGGCGCCGCGGAACGCGTAGATCGACTGATCGGCGTCACCGACCACACACAGTTCTGCCGGCGGCACGTCGTCGGGCGAGTGCTCACCCACCGCTGAACCGCCGTGCTCGTTCGGCGGTCCCAGCTTCGCCTCGCCTCCGGCGAGCCTCGCTGAACCTCCGTGCCCCACCAGCTCCCGCACCAACACGTACTGCGCGTGGTTGGTGTCCTGATACTCGTCGACCAGTACGTGCCGGAACCGGCGCCGGTAGTACTGGGCGATCTGCGGGAAGGTCTGCAGGATCCCCACGGTCTCGCCGATGAGGTCATCAAAGTCCAGCGCGTTGGCCGCCCGCAGCCGCCGCTGGTATTCGGCGTACACCGACGCGACCGTGCGGGCCAGGTCGTCGGAGGCGTCCGACAGGTCCGACACGTACTGGGCCGGGTCGATCAGCTCGTTCTTCAGATTGGAGATCGCGTTGGCCAGCAGGCGCGGCGAGTATCGCTTGATGTCGAGCCCCATGTCGCGGCCGATCATCTGCAGCAGGCGCCGCGAATCGTCGGCGTCATAGATGGAGAAGTTGGAGTTGAGGCCGTCGATCAGGGTGGCGTGATTGCGCAGGATCCGCACGCCCGTCGAATGGAACGTCGACACCCACATCGCGCGGGCCCGGTTGCCGACCAGCCGCACCACCCGCTCGCGCATCTCCGCGGCGGCCTTGTTGGTGAAGGTGATCGCCAAAATCTGCCCGACGCCGACGCCGCGCGCTGCGATCAGATAGGCGATGCGCCGGGTCAGCACCGCCGTCTTGCCCGAGCCGGCGCCGGCCACGATCAGCAGGGGCGATCCCTCGTGCACCACGGCCTGGCGCTGTTCGGGGTTGAGGCCCTCCAGCAGCTGGTCGGCGTCGGAGGCGGCCCGGGTATCGGTTGCGTGCACACTCATGTCTGTCCAAACTTACCGCCGCCCGCCGACACGCGTGGGCAGACGGCACCGCGCGGCGCGAGCTCAAGTGGCATGCCGCGAGACTGCCGGAATTTTGCACGGGCGCGGCTGTTGATGGCACACTCAAGGCGTGCTCAACAAGCAGCGCCGATTTTTTTATGGGTACCGGCCAGCGGTGCCCGTGGTGTAGCTGCTTTCGCTCAAGCCCCGTGGTCCGCTTCCGGATTCGGGGCTCGTCTTTTTGTGAGGCCCGTGCCGGATGAGACCAGAACCCCCACCTCACGAGAACACGGAGTCAGCAGAGATGGACATCGAGATGGTCGACACCCAACAGGACGGCGATATCGACGAGTTGCGCCGGGAAATCGACCGATTGGACGCCGAGATCCTCGCCGCGGTCAAGCGGCGGGCCGAGGTATCCCGGGCGATCGGCAGGGTCCGGATGGCGTCCGGCGGCACCCGGTTGGTGCACAGCCGCGAGATGAAGGTGATCGAACGGTACAGCGAGCTCGGCCCGGAGGGTAAGGACCTGGCGATGCTGCTGCTGCGGCTCGGCAGAGGCCGCCTCGGCCACTGAGTGCGCCCGGCGTCAGCCCTGGCTCGGCCGCATCGCGGTGCATAGCTCGATGGTGACGGCCCGCAGCGCCCGGCTATGCCGCGCTCGCGACCGTCACTAGGCCGACGGTGACGGCCCGCAGCGCCCGGCTATGCCGCGCTCGCGACCGTCACTAGGCCGACGGTGACGGCCCGCAGCGCCCGGCTATGCCGCGCTCGCGACCGTCACTAGGGTCGGGGATATGACCTCCGTGCACACCATCCCCGACATCACCGCCACCCCGGCCTGGGACGCCCTGCGCAGGCACCACGAGCAGATCGGCGAAACGCACCTACGCCAGTTCTTCGAAGAAGACCCCGACCGCGGCCGCGATCTCACCCTCACGGTCGGCGACCTGTACATCGACTACAGCAAACACCGCATCACCCGAGAGACGCTGGGGCTACTCGTCGATCTGGCTCGCGCGGCTAACCTCGAGGAGCGCCGCGACCAGATGTTCTCGGGCGCGCACATCAACACCTCGGAGGACCGCGCGGTGCTGCACACGGCGCTGCGGTTGCCCCGCGACGCCGAGCTGATCGTCGACGGCCGCAACGTGGTCGAGGACGTCCACGAGGTGCTGGACAGGATGGGCGACTTCACCGACAGGCTGCGCAGCGGCGAATGGACCGGGGCCACCGGCGAGCGCATCCGCACGGTCGTCAACATCGGCATCGGGGGGTCGGACCTCGGCCCCGTCATGGTCTACCAGGCGCTGCGCCACTACGTCGACGCCGGAATCTCGGCGCGCTTCGTCTCCAACGTCGACCCGGCCGACCTGGTCGCCACGCTCGCCGACTTGGACCCCGCCACAACGCTTTTCATCGTCGCCTCCAAGACCTTCTCTACGCTCGAGACCCTGACCAACGCGACAGCCGCCCGGCGCTGGCTGACCGACGCGCTGGGCGATGCGGCCGTGTCCAAGCACTTCGTCGCCGTCTCGACCAACAAGCGGCTGGTCGACAACTTCGGGATCGACACCGACAACATGTTCGGGTTCTGGGACTGGGTCGGCGGCCGCTACTCGGTGGATTCGGCGATCGGCCTCTCGGTGATGGCGGCCATCGGCAAGGAGGCCTTCGCCGACTTCCTTTCCGGATTCCACGTCATCGACCGGCATTTCAGGACGGCTCCGCTGGAGTCCAACGCGCCGGCGCTGCTCGGCCTGATCGGACTGTGGTACTCGAATTTCTTCGACGCACAGTCGCGGGCCGTGCTCCCCTACTCCGACGACCTCGCGCGTTTCCCGGCCTATCTGCAACAGCTCACCATGGAGTCCAACGGCAAGTCGACGCGCGCCGACGGCACGCCGGTCACCACCGACACCGGTGAAATCTTCTGGGGCGAGCCGGGAACCAACGGCCAGCACGCCTTCTACCAGTTGTTGCACCAGGGCACGCGGCTCGTGCCCGCCGATTTCATCGGGTTCAGTCAGCCCCTCGACGACCTGCCCACCGCCGACGGCGACGGCAGCATGCACGACCTGTTGATGAGCAACTTCTTCGCCCAGACGCAGGTGCTGGCGTTCGGCAAGACGGCCGACGAGATCGCCGCCGAGGACACTCCCCCAAATATCGTGCCGCACAAGGTGATGCCGGGAAATCGGCCGTCCACGTCGATCCTGGCCAACCGGCTCACCCCGTCAGTGCTGGGCCAGCTGATCGCGCTGTACGAGCACCAGGTGTTCACCGAGGGCGCGGTCTGGGGCATCGACTCGTTCGACCAGTGGGGCGTCGAGCTGGGCAAGACGCAGGCGAAGGCGCTGCTGCCGGTCATCACCTCCGATGGCTCGCCCGAGCCGCAGTCGGACAGCTCCACCGACGCGCTGTTGCGCCGCTACCGCACCCAGCGTGGCCGCGCGAGCTGATATTTCGCGTCCGCTACGAGGGTCGGCCGACGAGCTCCGAGCCCAACCGCCGGACGAAGGTGCGTAGGCGTTCGGCCGACGCGTTCTCCGGATCGCTGAGGCGCAGCTGCAGCAACTCGCGACCGGCGGCGTGCAGGATGCGGGCGGTGTATTCCGGCTCGTGCAGCGCGGGGTTGTGGCGCAGCAATTCCCGGACGAAGAAGTCCAGCACGACGGCCTGGGACTGAGCCAGCCTGGCGTACAGCTGCGGCGGGGCGCCCTGCGGCGGGAACAGGAACAGCCGCCAGGTCGCCGGGTGCGCGTCGACGGCGGCCAGCACGCCGTCGAAGGCGACCACCAGTGAATCGTCGACAGCGTCCACTCCGGAGATTGCCTCGGCGAACTGCGCGCCGGCCCGGGCGGCCTCGCGGTCGATCAGCTCGACGAAAAGGCCCGCCAGGTCACCGAACTTCTGATAGATCAGCGACCGGTCGACGCCGGCGGCCTCGGCAATGCGGTTCGGCGTTGCCGCGTGAAACCCCTCGGCGTCGACGATCGCGTGCGTGACATCGAGTATCTGCTCGCGCCGCGCCGCGGCGGTCATCCGCCGCCTCGGGCTGTCGGTCGCCGCCTGCGTCACGCTTGACAGCATAACTAACAGCTTGTGAGTATTACTCACATGGTGTTAGTTGGCCGGAGGCAGCGATGGTGACGTACTTCCCCGAACTCGCCGAGCGCGTTCGCAGCCAGCGTGACCTACAGCCCGACCTGTACGGGGACTTCGACTTCGACCTGCAGCCGGATCGCCTGGCCACCGAAGCCGACGCCGAGTCCGCCCTGCCCGCCTGGGTCGCAGACCGCGCGCCGATCCTTGCGGACGACCGCGTGACCGAGCTGATCCGCACGGCCACCATGCTCGGCGACGTCGTCGCCGATCCCTATGCGGCCCTGATGAACACGCACAGCGTCGCCCACCTGATCGACATGCTCAAGACGGCCTGCCGGAAGGGAATCGACGCGGTCCCCGACGCGCCTGCCGAGCTGGCGTCGTTCATCGCCGCCATGGAGGCGACGCCGGAATGGATCGATTTCGACCTGGTGCGTGAAGGGGCCCGGCAGGAGCGCATTCCCGCGGCGCTGCTGGCCCCGTTCATCACCCGAGGCGCGTTCATCGCCACCTTCACCAACACCTATGCCGCGCTGCCCATGGCCCTGACGGGCGCCCTGTCCGGCAAGCGGGCCGCCCGGCGGGTCAACGAGACGGCGAGCTTCTTCGCCGTCACCACCCTGCCGGGCGCGCTCGACCGCTACGGGCCCGGATTCGAGGCGGCCGCCATGGTCCGGCTCATGCACTCGATGGTCCGCTACAACGCGCTGAAGAAGTCCGACAAGTGGGATGTCGCGATCTACGGCATGCCAGTGCCGCAGGTCGACCAGATGCCCGCCGGCATGATCGGCCAGTACCTGCTGGCGCGCAAGGCGCGCCAGCAGGGCCGCAGCGAGTTCACCGCCGAGGAGCGTGCCGTCGTCGAATTCGCCCGGTACCGTTGCTTTCTGCTCGGCCTGCCGGAGGAACTGCTGCCCGCCGAACCCGCCGACATCATGCACGTCATGCATGCCCGCTCGGCGCTGCTGCGCGACGGGTTCGACGCGATCTGCGAAGAGCTCGTCCGCGGAACCATGGCGGCCTACCTGCGCCCCGGCACCAGCCTGTTCGACCGCTGCGCCGAAGCGGTCGAGAGGAGTTTCAGCAAGCTCACGTTCGTCCGCACCTTCTGCAACGGCGACAGCGACATCGCGCAGGCCATGGGCGTCTCGCTCGACCCGACGGACCTCCTGCGCATCGCCCTCACGGCGCCTTTCATCATCGGCCGGTTCACCGCGGTAAACCACGCCAGCCGCATCCCCGTGCTACGCGACATCACCGACGCGTATGTCATCGGGCTGCTCAAGCTCCGGCTGGCTACCTACGGAAAGCCCGAATTCACCACCGACGCAGCGCATTACACCCCGGCGCACCACTAATCCTGCGGCGCGAGCGTGCGCGGTTGTACGCCCCGGCGCGGCGTGTCGCGTGCAAACGCGCACGCTCGCGGCGTAGACGTCAGGCGAACCATTTGGTGAGCGGGGGCGGCAGCACCCGCATCACCTGCACGAGCGGTGCCCACGGCCACCACGGCACCGCGGCGCGGCCCGCCTCGCGCTCGATGGCGGCGACGAGCGCCTTGACGCCAGTTTCGTTGTCCACCATCAACATCGTGCTGTTCGACTTCGCCGTCATCTCGGATTCGATGTAGCCCGGCTCGAGCACCGAGACGGCGATGGGGCCGCTGCGGTACTCGGCGCGCAGCGACTCGCCCAGCGAGCTGACGCCGGCCTTGCTCGCGGCGTAGGCGGCCTTCACACCCGGCACCCCTTTGTTGCCGAGCACCGAGGAGATCAGCACGAGGTGGCCGGACCCGCTGCGGTGGAACATCTCCAGCGCCGTCTCGATCTGGACCAGCGCGGCCACCAGGTTGGTCTCGATGGTCGCCTTGTTGGCCCACAACTTGCCTGAGCCCAGCTTCGCGCCCTTGCCGATGCCGGCGTTGACGATGACGCGATCGATGCCGCCCAGCTCGTCGCTCAACTCCCCGAACACCTTCGGCACCTGCTCGTGGTCGTTGACGTCGAGCGCCGCGACCGCGACCTTGATGCCGGGATGCTGTTGCTTCAGTTCGGCTTTCAGCTCGTCGAGCCGGTCGGTGCGACGGGCGCACAGCGCAAGGTCGCGTCCCTTGGCCGCGAACGCGCGCGCCATCCCGGCGCCCAGGCCGGAGCTGGCGCCGGTGATGAGGATCTTCTGGCGGGTCACCCGGGCAGCATAACGAGTTCGGGCCGAGCGTCGAGTTGTTGGGCTCTGCACCGGGGTTTTGGCACCACAACTCGACGTTCGCGCGGCCAAATGAGCGATCACTTGAGCAGGCGCGACATCCGCCGGTCGGCGAGCACCTTGCCACCGGTCTGGCACGTCGGGCAGTACTGAAAAGACTTGTCCGCGAACGCAACTTCGCGCACCGTGTCCCCGCACACGGGGCACGGCAGCCCGGTTCGCGCGTGCACGCGGAGCCCGGAGCGCTTCTCGCCCTTGAGGGTGGCGGCGCCCTGGCCCACGGACCGGCTGACGGCGTCACGCAACACCGACACCATCGCGTCGTGCAGGGTGGTGAGCTGTTCGGCGGTGAGTTTTCCGGCCGTCGCGAACGGCGAGATCTTGGCGACGTGCAGGATCTCGTCGCTGTAGGCGTTGCCGATGCCGGCGATCACCTTCTGGTCGGTGATGACGGTCTTGATCCGGCCGGTGTTGCCCGCAAGCACCGCCGCCAGGTCGTCGATGCCGAGGTCGAGGGCGTCGGGACCAAGCGCGGCGATCTGCGGCACCTGCTGGGGGTCGGCGACCAGCCACACGGCCAGTCGTTTCTGGGTCCCCGCCTCGGTCAGGTCGAATCCCGGCGCGTCACCGGGGGTTCCGAGGTGGACACGCAGGGCGATCGGCCCCTTGCCGGGCCGCAGCGGCGCCGCCGCCAGCTTGTCCGACCAGCGCAGCCAGCCCGCGCGCGACAGGTGGGTGATCAGCCACCACTGGCCGGCCTGCAGCCCGAGGTACTTGCCCCACCGCTGCGCCGCGACGACGGCGTTTCCCTGCAGGGCGGTCACGGGTGGGTCGAAGGTCTTGAGCACGGAGAAGGCGGCGACGTCGACGCGGCCGACCGTCAGTCCGACGGCGTGCCGCCGTAGGTGGTCGACCAGCGCTTCGATCTCGGGGAGTTCGGGCACGCTTTCAGTCTGCCGCCCGCAGCAAATAGGTGTCCATGATCCACCCGTGCCGAGCCCGGGCCTCGGCCCGCGCCGCCTCGATCCGCGCACCCACCTCGCCGACGGTGCCGCTGAACAACAGCTCGTCGGGGGTGCCGAGGTAGGCGCCCCACCAGATCCGCGTCTCGGGCGGGCACGTCCGGAACGAGCAGTCGCGGTCGAGCATCACGACGGCCGACCCGGACAGGCCGTGCTCGCGCAGTCGCCGGCCCGTGGTGACGAGCACCGGTTCCCCGACGTCGTTGAGCGGGATCCGGTGGCGCGCGGTGAGCGCCTGCACCGCGGTGATTCCCGGGATGACGTCCACGGTGAATTCCACTTCGGCCGCGACCCTGTCCAGGATGCGCAGGGTGCTGTCGTACAGGGACGGGTCGCCCCAGGCGAGGAACGCGCCGACGCCGTCGGGCCCGAGTTCGGTAGCGATGGCGGCGGCCCACAGCAGCGCGCGTTCGGCGTGCCAGTCCGAAACCGCCTCGCGGTAGTCGGCGTCCGTCGACCGCTTGGGGTCGCGCAGCTCGACGAAGCGATAGCCGGGCTCGCGGATGAACCGCGCGCAGACTTCCCGCCGCAGGGCGAGCAGGTCACCCTTCTCCTCGCCTTTGTCCATCGCGAAGAAGACCTGCGTGTCGTTGAGCGCCCGAATCGCCTGCACAGTGACGTAATCGGGGTCGCCGGCGCCGATGCCGATGACGTGAATGCGCCGACCCACCCCGACAGTCAACCGAATCGAAACCAAAAGGGCCTAGTCGGGACCCAAAGTACCCAGTACCATGGGTACCGTTTGCAGGACCCAATGAAGGGACGCCAGCAATGACCACTGCGGTGAGGGCCGGTGGGCCGAGTCGTGAGGAATTCTCCGATCGCCTGCTCAAGGGATCGGTCAAGAAGTCCTACGAACCGGTCGTCGACATCGACTGGGACGCCCCGCTGGACCCGGACAAGTTCTTCCTGCCGCCGCGGCTGGTGTCCCTCTACGGCACCCCGATGTGGGACGAGATGACGCGCGAGCAGCAGATCGAGCTGTCCCGCCAGGAGCTGGTCAACACCCTGTCGGCCGGCATCTGGTTCGAGAACATGCTCAACCAGTCGCTGCTGCGGACGATCCTGCACGAGGACCCGACCAGCCGCTCGACCCATTACAAGCTGACCGAACTGGGCGACGAGACCCGGCACATGGTCATGTTCGGCAAGGCGATCGAGCGCATCGGCGCCAAACCCGTCCGCCCGAAGCGGTTCCACCGCATGGTCATCAACACCTTGCCCCTGGCCTTCCAGCGCGGCTCGATGCTGTGGGTGGCCGCGCTGATCGGCGAGGAGATCTTCGACTCCCTGCAGCGGCAGATGATGGACGACCCCGAACTGCAGCCAATCATCCAACGGCTCATGCGCATTCACGTCACCGAGGAGGCGCGCCACATCCAGTTCGCGCGCGACGGCGCACGCAAGCGGGTCGCCGAGATGCCGCGGCTGAACCGGTGGTTCATGGCCAACATCAACGGTCTGGGCGGCTACTTCTTCAACTACCTGTTCAGCAACCCGATCCCCTACGCGCGGGCGGGCCTGGATGCGAAGCGGGCACGGGCGATGGCGCGCAGCAGCCCGCACCGGCGCGAGATGCAAGTCGCCGGCTTCGCCCCGCTGGCCGCGTTTTTGACCGAGGTCGGTCTCCTGGGCCCGATCGCACGCGGCGGCTGGAAGCGCAGCAGGTTTCTGTGACGCCGACGCCCGGCCCCGCCGATCACGTCCATGAGCTGGTGATCGTCGGCGCGGACGCCGCCGCCGATAGCGCACGAGCGGCGTTGACCCGCGTCGTCGAACCCTTGCTCGTCGAAGACGAGCCGGTCGGCTCGATCTTCGACGACGAGACCGACACCTGGCGGGTGCGGACCGCCGGCGGCGAAGTGCGCGGCCGCGTCGTGGTCGCGGCGCACCGGCCGCCGTGGACGCCGTGGACGCCGGACATTCCGGGCCGCAACGACTTTCGCGGCGCGTGTTTCCATGCGGCGCGATGGGACCCCGACTTCGACCCGGCCGGCATGCATGTTGCGGTCGTCGGTGCGGACGCCGGCGCCGGTCACCACCTCACCCGGCTCACCGCGTCGGCGGCCTCGGTGACCGTGTTCCCCTACGCGCCGCGTCGCGTCGTCACCGAGCTGACGTCGCCGACCACCCGCGCAACCCGCTGGCTGCGGCGCCGGCCCGCGGACAGCGGGGCGCCCGCGATCGTCGCCTCGGGCATCGCCCGCATCACCGCCTCGGGCATCCGCACTCGCGATGGTGTCGACCACCGTGCGGACGCCATCGTCTTCGGCACGGGATTCGCCGTCCCCGACGGGCTGCCCGACGCGACATTGGTGGGGGCCGGCGGGGTGACCATCCGGCGGGCCTGGTGGGACGGCATGGAGCCGTATTTCGGGATCGCGATGCACGGGTTCCCGAACTACTTCGTCATTTCAGGGCCCGACCACGCCGCGCAAGCGCGTCATATCGCCGAGTGTGTGCGCCTGATGAGGGATACCGGCAGCACGCGCATCGAGGTGCGGCACAGCAGCCAGCAGGTCTTCAACGAGCGCGCCTGCCTGCGGCCGGCGACCCCTGCCGGGGCGGAGTCGGCGTTCGACCTGTCGTCTCTCTGCGGCGAGGACCGGGAGACCTACGACGGCGCGGCGACGTTGACGATAGGTGACGTCGACCATCCGGTGCGGGTGCGGCTGATGGGACGCCTGGATCCGATCGACGGCCAGTTCCATTGGCAGGGAACGGTTTTCGGGTCATCCTCCCATCCCCTGCCGGAGCGGGAGCTGCAGCAGTCGCGGGGGGTGACCCTCACCGTGGGCGATCGCAACGCGCCGGCACGCATCGTCGAGAAGACGCCGTGGGGCACGCATTCGGTCGCCGGGGTCGGCGCCCCGCCGTACGCCTCGAGCTGACCGCGGCACACTCGGTCGCTTGACCGGGTTTGACCTCGCCCGCGAAGTGGGTACAACCCGCGCGTGCGCGCGCGGCGCGGTGGCGATCGGCAGGTTCGACGCGGAAGGGTCCGGCGCTCCGGACGGGGTGGACCGGAGCGTGCCTCGCGGGTGCCAAGCCGCGGCGCCGACCTGATCGCAGCGCGGAACGCCAAGTCCTTCGAGCTCCGGCGGCACCGGCGCCGCTCGATCCCGTAACAGCTTCCGCCGCCGGGGGGCGGTTCGTCAGCAGGGCAGCCGCGCGGAAATCAGAGGAGCAGGACATGGCATCGGACGACGTGACCGAGCCGCAAAGCCGGATGGTGCCCGGTTCGCGCTCCCGCGCGCGTGAGCGACAATCGAGACACGCGCGTTCGCACATCATCGCGTTGGCGGCCGCGATCAGCGAGGATATAGCCCTGAAGCGAGAGGGGTCGTTGACGTGAGCGCGGTAGCCGAGCCCCCGGGCCCGCTTGACGTTGCCACGCGGACGGATCAGTCGGTTGTCGTCCTGACGGTCGAGGGGGTGCTGAACACCGGCAACTCCGCGGCCCTGCGCGACAGCATCGTCAAGGCGACGGTCGACGAGCCGACGGCCGTCATCGTCGACATCTCCGCGCTCAAGGTGCCGGCGGATTCGGCATGGACGGCCTTCGTCGGCGCACGGTGGCAACTGCCCCACCCCGACGTCCCGATCGTGCTGGTCTGCTCCAGTCGGGCCACCCGCGACGCGATCAGCCGCAGCGAGGTCGCCTCCTTCATGCCGGTGTACTCGACGCAGAACGCGGCGACGAAGGCGCTGGCGAAGCTCGCGCGGCGCACGCTGCGGCACGCCGATGCCAAGCTGCCGGCGGACCTGAGCAGCCTGCGCGAATCCCGCCGGCTGGTCCGCGAGTGGCTGACCGCGTGGTCGCAGTCCAAGCTCATCCCCGTCGCGCTGGTTGTCGTCAACGTCTTCGTCGAGAACGTGCTCGAACACACCGGCAGCGTCCCGATGATGCGGGTCGAAACCGACGGGGCGACGGCCACGATCGCGGTGTCCGACGGCAGCGAGTCCCCCGCCGTGCGGCTGCCATCGCCGACGAAGGGCATCGACGTGTCGGGCCTGGCGATCGTCGAGGCGCTGTCGCGCGCGTGGGGCAGCACGCCCACCTCGTCGGGCAAGACCGTGTGGGCGGTCATCGGCCCGGAGAACCAGCTCTGACCCGCGGCCCGGCGTCCGATGACGCCTTGTGCGGTGCCCGCCTGTTGGTCAAACTAGAACACGTTCTAATGTCGTGCGGGGGCGGTTGCGAGAAAGGCGGATGGCGTGCGGTTCACCTATGCGGAGGCGATGACCGACTTCTCGTACTACATTCCGCTCGCCAAGGCGGCCGAGGCGGCCGGCTACCACGCGATGACGATCGCCGACAGCATCGCGTATCCGTACGAATCCGACTCGAAATATCCGTACACGCCCGACGGCAACCGGGAGTTCCTCGACGGCAAGCCGTTCATCGAGACCTTCGTGCTGGCCGCGGCGCTGGGTGCCGTGACGTCGACGCTGCGGTTCAACTTCTTCGTTCTCAAGTTGCCCATCCGGCCGCCGGCGCTGGTCGCCAAGCAAGCCAGCTCGCTGGCGGCGCTGATCGGCAACCGGCTGGGGCTGGGCGTGGGCACCAGCCCGTGGCCGGAGGACTACGAGCTGATGGGCGTCCCGTTCGCCAAGCGCGGCAAGCGGATGGACGAGTGCATCGAGATCGTGCGCGGATTGACCAGCGGCGAATACTTCGAATTCCACGGCGAGTTCTACGACATCCCGAAGACCAAGATGACCCCGGCGCCCACCCAGCCGATCCCGATCCTGATCGGCGGGCACGCCGACGCTGCGCTGCGTCGCGCCGCCCGCGCCGACGGCTGGATGCACGGCGGCGGCGATCCGGATGAACTCGACGGGCTGATCGCCAAGCTCAACCGGTTCCGCGAGGAGGAGGGCAGGACGGGACCGTTCGAGATCCACGTCATTTCGGCCGACGCCTACACCCTGGACGGCATCAAACGCCTCGAGGACAAGGGCGTCACGGACGTGATCGTCGGCTTCCGGATCCCCTACATCATGGATAACGACACCGAGCCGCTCGACACCAAGATCCGCAACCTGGAGATGTTCGCGGAGCACGTCATCGCGAAGCTCTAGCGGCGGCCGCAAGCGCGGCCGCAGGCCGGGCGCGGCGGGCCGCCGCCATTTACCGCGCCGCCTATAGCGGATCCCACTTGGGGGCGCGCTTCTCGCGGTGGGCCTGGGCGGCCTCGGCCGGGTTGTTGGTGAAGCCGCTGAGGATCTGCGTGCGGTTCTCCAGTTCGATGGCATGCCGCAGGCTCGGCGCATCCAGCGCGGCGTTGAGGCCGATCTTCGTCTGCCACACGCCATAGGCGTTGTTGTCGGCGATCGAACGCGCCAGCGTGAGGGTCGCCGGCATCAGGTCGTCCGGGGCCACCACCTCGTGGACCAGCTTGATGCGGTAGGACTCGGCGGCGTCGATGATGCGGCCGGTCAACATGAGCTCGCGCGCGACCCCCGCGCCGACGATCTTGGGCAACAGGTAACTGGTCCCCATGTCCATCGAGGAGAACCCCGCCTTGATGAACACCGACCCGAACCGGGCCTGCTCGGACGCCACCCGGATGTCGCAGACCAGGGCGAAGGCCAGACCACCGCCCACCGCCACGCCGTTGACGGCGGCGATGACCGGGATGGGCAGCTCGTAGATCCGGGTGAACAGTTCGGCCAACCGCACCTGTGCGTCGTAGTTGACCTTGAACGCCGGGGTGGCCGGCCGGGGATGCGTCCACGGCTGGCCGGTGCCGCTCAGGTCGGCGCCCGCGCAGAATCCGCGCCCGGCGCCGGTCAGGATGGCGGCGCGGAAATCCCCCGCGCCGAGCGCGTCCAGCGCTTCGTGCACGCCGTCGATCAGCGAACCGTCGATCGCGTTCAGGCGTTCGGGGCGGTTCAGCGTCACGCAGGCGATGTCGTCGTCGATGGCCTGGAATTCCACTGCTGGCATAGACAAACCGTAGGTGACGTGGCTGTTCTCCGGGCCGACCTACGGTGGATTCGGGTCGGCGACTAATGCGAAGGAGAGACGATGGCACGAACCGAGGGCGACACCTGGGACCTGGCGAGCAGCGTGGGAGCCACCGCGACCATGGTCGCCGCGGCCCGCGCGGCCGCCAGCCGATGCCCGCAACCGGTCGTCACGGACGAGTTGGCCGAACCCTTGGTCCGCGCGGTGGGGCTCGACGTGTTCACTCGGGTGGCCACGGGCGAGATCGATCTCGCCGACCTCGAGGAGGGCATCGGATTCCCGCGCATGGTCGATACGTTCGCGGCCCGCGCACGGTTCTTCGACGACTACCTCGCCGCCGCCGGCCTCGCGGGCCTGCAGCAGGTGGTGATCGTCGCGTCGGGGCTCGACGCCCGCTCCTATCGGCTCGCCTGGCCGGTGGGGACGACGGTCTACGAGATCGACCAGCCGGAGGTCATCGCGTTCAAGACAGCGACGCTGGCCCAGATCGGCGCGGCCCCGACCGCCGAGCTCCGCACCGTGGGGATCGACCTTCGCGACGACTGGCCGGCGGCGCTGCAGGAGGCCGGCTTCGACCCCGCCCAGCCCACGGCGTGGCTCGCCGAGGGCGTTCTGATCGGCTTCCTGCCACCCGAGGCGGAGATCCGGCTGCTGGACTCGATCATCCCGCTGTCCAGCGAGGGCAGCCGGTTCGCCGCCGACTACGGCAGCGTCACCGGCTCCTCGGCGCAGTCACAGGAGCAGGCGCGACGGATGACGGAGGGCTGGCGACGCCAGGGCCTCGACATGGACATCGCCGACCTGACCTATCCCGGCGAGCACACCGACGTCGCCGCCCACATGGACGCCAACGGGTGGGAGACCACCCGCTACGGACTCACCGACCTGTTCGCCGCCGCCGCGCTGCCCGAACTCGGGGAGGCCCAGCACCAGGTGCCCTCATCCACCATCAGCTTCGTCAGGGCCATCCGCGTCTAACGCCGAACGATCAGCCACGCTTGGCGAGCCACTCCGCCTGCATGGCGAGCAGCGCCATCGCCTCCAGTTGCGGGGTGGCCGGGTCGAGTTCGCGGTAGCGCTGGTAGACGTTGACGACGACGCGCTCGGCGTCGAGCCAGGTCGCGTATTCGCCGAGGTCGATGGTGTCGGCGGCCTCGGACCACGACAGGCCCCGCTGGTGAGCGGCCTCGGCCTGCTCCGACACGTGCGCGAGATAACTTCGCACCGAACGGATTCCGTCGGGGTCGGTGACCGGTCCGTGGCCCGGGACGACGATCGGCGCGTCCAGGGCGATCATCGTGTCGCACGCGGCGATCCAGTTGTCGATCGGGCCGGCCCACACGATCGGGGTGCACCCGATGAACAGCAGGTCCCCGCCGAACAGCACACCCGCGTCGGGGACGTGCACCACCGAGTCGGCGGCGGTGTGCGCCGGGCCGAGGTTGAGCAACTCCACTCGGCGGCCGCCCACGTCGATGGTCAGGTCGCGGTCGAACGTCAGGTCGGCGTTGCGGACGGTGATGCCGCTGAAGTCGAAGTGCCCGAAGCGGTCCCGCACGTAGGGGGTCGCGACGGGGCCGAGGTTGGCGGTCTGCGCCATGGCCAGCATCTCCGGTTTCATCCCGTGCGCGATCTCCTCGGCCGTGCCTTCGGCGGCGATGATCCGCACCGACGCGTCGAGCAGTTGGTTGCCGTGGGTGTGGTCGCCGTTGGAGTGGGTGATCAGCGCGTCGGTGATGGGCGCCGACGACGTGACTTGCCGCATGGCCGTGAGCATTTCGCGGGTCAGTGCGAGGTCGAACAGCGTGTCCACGAGCAGCGACGCCCCGTCGCCGGCGACGAGTCCGGCGTTGCTCCACCCGTAGCCACCATCCGGCAGCGTCCACGCCCAGACCTTCTCGGCGACCTCGTGCAGCCCGCGGGTGTACCGCACCCGCGCGGGAGCCCGGTTGATGCGGGGCGCGGCGGGCTTCGCGTCGGGGTTCTGCCGGGCGGGCAGCGGATGCGGCGCGCCGGCGGCGCGCACGGTCTGGCGGGTTTCGCCCAGCCCCTGCACCCGCAGCGTGACGACGTCGCCGTCGTGCAGCCAGCCGGGAAACGATTCCCGCGCAGCGGGATTGAGGTGCTCGACGAGCGTGCAGGTCGGCACCGTGCCGGAGCCGATGACGTCGCCGGGACGCAACGGCACCCCTCGCGAGACGTAGGAGATGACTTCGCCGAAGGTCCAGTCCATCTGGGCGGTGGACCCCGAACCGATCACCCGGTCGTTGACGAGTGCCTCGACCCGCAGGTCGAGCCTGCCGTCACGGCGATGAAGTTCCAGCTCGTCCGGCGTCACCAGGTAGGGGCCGAGCGTGACGCCGCTGTCCTTGCCCTTGCCCTGGCCGATCGCGAGCTGGCCCTCGAGCTGCTGCAGGTCGCGCGCCGACCAGTCGTTGAAGATGGTGTAGCCGATGATCGCGCGTTCGGCTTCGTCGACCGTCAGGTCCTTTCCACCCGTCCCGATGATTGCCGCGATCTCCAATTCGAAGTCCTGCCAGGCGCTCCCGGGCGCGGTGGGGGCGTCGTCGTACGGGCCCAGCACCGTTGCCGGGCAGGCGAAGTAGAACGCGGGGACCCGGTACCAGGTGTCGGCCAGCACCCGCCCGCCGCCCATGGCGGCCTGGCAGTTGCGCATATGGTCCAGGAAGCACAGCGAGTCCCGGATCGACGGCGGGCGTGGGATCGGCGCGAGCAACCGCGCCGCGGCCACGGGCACTGTCTCCGACGGGGAGCGCAGCGCCTCCTCCCCGGCCTCGTGCAGCCCGTCGGCCCCGCGGGCGACGAGGTCGAGCAGCGTCACTCCCGGCGGCGCGGCATGGATGGTGTCATCGGACAGCACGCCGGTGCGCTCACCCGTGTCGCTCTGGTAGGTAACCCATTTCATTCGCGCACCACCTCACTGGGGTCCTTGTCGGGGCGCAGCCCGCGCCAACTCGATTGGCGTAACCGGTTGTCCGGTGTCCACTCGCTGTAGCGCACCTCACCCACCAGCACCGGCTCGACGTACGTGACTCCCCTGGCCTCGGCCCGCGGCAGCGGCGGGTCAAACGGTGATGTGTCGGTGTGCAGCGGCGCGAGCGTCTGCTTGAGGTTTGCGAGGTCGCGTTCGGTGAAGCCGGTGCCGACGCGTCCGGCGAACCGCAGCCCGTCCGGGCCGGGGATGCCCAGGACCAGGGAGCCGATGCCGCTCGTCCGGCCGCCCTCGCCGGCCTTCCATCCGCCGATAACGACTTCCTGTGTGTTCCAATGCTTGTCCTTGATCCACGACGCCGATCGCCGCCCGGGCTGATAGGTGGAATCGCGCCGCTTGGCCACCACGCCCTCCCAGCCGTGGCCGGCGGAGTGTTCCAGGGCCTGCGGGCCGTCGCCGGGCAGCAGCGGGGGGACGATGAGGTCGCTTCCCGCGGCGAGGGTTTCCAGCAGCTTTCGCCGGTCGGAGTACTTGGCGCGCAGCAGCGAGCGGCCGTCCAGGTACAGCAGGTCGTAGGCCCAGAACTCAACGTGGCTGCCGCGACCGCGGTTCTGCATCGCGTGGAAGCTGGGCACGCCCTTGGCATCGAGAACCACGGCCTCGCCGTCGAGGACGACGTGGTGGTCGGCCAGATCGGCCGCGAGCGCGGCGAATTGGGGGTACTCCTTGGTGACGTCGCGCCCGCGGCGCGACCGCAGCCGCACGTCGCCGTGGTCGAGTTCGGCCAGCAGCCGGTAGCCGTCCCACTTGCCCTCGAAGGCCCACTGGCGGGCCTTGAGCCCAGCCACCGAGCCGTGCGTGGCGAGCATTGGCTTGATGTCGTCGATGTCGAAGGCGTGCTGATCCTTCATCCGATGGGCCAGCCACTGATTGCCGTTGGTCTGAATCAGCGCGTAGCGGCCCGTGATTCGGCTGCCGTGCAGGTTGACGATCACCTCGTCCTCGTTGAACTTCTCGGCGTCGTAGGTGCCCGCGTCCCAGATGATCACCTTGCCCGCCCCGTATTCCCCCTTGGGGATGAGGCCCTCGAAACCGCCGTACTCCAGGGGATGGTCCTCGGTGTGGACCGCGAGGTGGTTCACCGACGTGGACTCGGGCAGGTTCTTGGGCACCGCCCATGACACCAGGACGCCGTCCTTTTCCAGCCGGAAGTCGTAGTGCAGCCGGCGGGCGTGGTGCTCCTGGATCACGAATGAATTACCTTGTCCACTGGCCGGTTTCGTCGCGGGGACCGGCTCGGGGGTCTTGGTGGCGTCGCGCATGCTGCGGTACTTGCTCAGCCGGTCGGGCACGGGGGCGTCGCGGTCCAGCGGCTCGAGCAGGTCCCCGTCGCGCGCCACCCGGGCCAGCACCTCGTCTAAGCGCAACTGGCGCACGCCGGCGTCCTCGAGTTCTTCCCACGTGCGCGGCGCCGCAACCGTGGGCTGCTCGCGCCCGCGCAGCGAGTACGGCGCGATCGTGGTCTTGGAGCCGTTGTTCTGGCTCCAGTCCAGGAACACCTTGCCCGCGCGCAGACTCTTGGTCATGGTGGACGTCACCAGCTTGGGCATGGTCTTTTCCAGTTGCTGCGCAACGCGTTTGGCCAGCACAGTGGCACCGTTGCTGCTCACCGGCTCCTGCAGCGGAGTGTAGAGGTGCAGCCCCTTGCTGCCACTGGTGAGCGGGTAGGTGGTCAGACCGATGCCGCTGATCAGTTCCCTTACGGCGTGCGCCACTTCGCAGAGTTGGGCCATGGTCACGCCCTCGCCGGGGTCGAGGTCGAACACCAGTCGCGTCGCGGGGCCCGGCTTCACTTCTTCCGCGCGGCTGCGCGTCCATTCGCGGACGAACCGCCACTGCGGGACGTGCACCTCCAGCGCGGCCTGCTGCGCGATCCACGCGAGCCCTTCGGGCGTGTCGATGATGGGATAGGTCGTCGTCCCGGAGCGGTGGGTGACACTGGCGCGGGGCAGCCAATCGGGCGCCGAGGATGCGAGTTGCTTTTCGAAGAACGATTCCTGTTCGACGCCGTTGGGCCACCGCTTGCGGGTGACCGCCCGGCCCGCGATGTGGGGGATCATCACCTCGGCGATGCCGGTGTAGTAGTCGAAGACGTCGCCTTTGGTGGTCCCGGTGGCGGGGTACAACACCTTGTCGGCGTTGGTCAGCTTGACCCGCGCCTCCGCCTTTGAAGCCACAGACCTCATAAGCTCAACTTACGTCCTCCGGCAGGCAGGGGGTGAAAGCCATGACCCGCGGTCTGGTAATCGGCGAGGCGCTGATCGACGTCGTCGGCGCCGTCGAGCATGTCGGCGGAAGCCCGCTCAACGTGGCCGTCGGCCTCGCCCGACTGGGCCGCGGAGTCGACTTCCTGACCCACATCGCCGACGACGAACGCGGCCGCCGAATCCGTGACCACATCGACACCTCCGGCGCACGGCTGCTCGCGGGAAGCGTCGCGGCCGAGCGGACGCCGACCGCGGCGGCCACGATCGCCGGAGACGGTTCGGCCACCTACGCTTTCGACATCGACTGGCGGCTCCCGGACGCAGCGGACGTCGAACGGCCGCTTTTCGTGCACACCGGATCGATTGCCGCCGTGCGCGAGCCGGGATGCGCGACGGTCGCCACGCTGGTCGACAAGTTCCGCGCGTCGGCGACGATCACCTTCGACCCGAATGTGCGACCGTCACTGATCATCGACCCGGACGTCGCACGCGCACGTCTCGAAAGCATGGCGCTCTCAAGCGATGTCGTGAAGGCGAGCGACGAGGATCTGGATTTGCTCTATCCCGGCCGCGAACCGGAAGCGGTCGCACGACGTTGGTTGGAATCGGGACCGGCGATCGTGGCGGTGACGAGGGGCGAGCGCGGGGCGATCGCATTGTGTGCGGCCGGCGAGGTGCGGGTGGCCGCGCGGCCGGTCCGGGTGGTCGACACCGTCGGCGCCGGCGATGCGTTCATGGCCGGTCTGATCGACGCGCTCTGGGAACTGGGATTGCTTGGTGCCCGCCGTCGCGGGACGCTGCGCGAAATATCGCTCGGGCAGCTCAGGACCGCGCTCGACGCGGCGATGCTGTCGTCGGCGCTGACGGTCACAAGGGCCGGTGCCGACCTGCCGGATCGAGCGGCGCGGGACGCAGCTCGGAGCGAATTGGCAAGAGACGGTTAAGCGGTCGCCCGCGCGGCCCGAGTGCGCGCGAGCGACCGCCGTCCGTCACCGGTCAGGCCGGTGGCATGAGGACCGTGTCGATCAGGTACACGGTCGCGTTGGCGGTGGGAACGCCGCCACACACCACGCCGGCATTGTTGACGTTCAGGTTGTTGCCCTGGCCGGTCACGTTCACACTCGCGCCCTGCAGCGTCTTGTGCGAGCCGATGACCTTGGCCGGGCTCACCTGCCCCTGCACCACGTGGTAGGTCAGGATCTTCGTGAGCAGGTTCGAGTCGGTCTTCAGCTGGTCGATCGTCGACGCCGGCAGCTTGCCGAAGGCCGCATCGGTGGGCGCGAACACGGTGTACTGACCGTTGTTCAGCGTGTCGACGAGGTTCACCTGCGGGTTGAGCTGACCCGAAAGCGCCGACGTCAGGGTCTTGAGCATCGGGTTGTTCGACGCCGCCACGGCGACCGGCACCTGCGACATCCCCTGGACCGACGCTGGGCCGGTGGGGTTCTGGGCCGCGTAGTCCGCGCATCCCGGGCCCACCAAGTCGGCCGCCGCGGCCGTCGGCGCCGTAGTCACCGACAGCCCCACCGTGGTCGCCGCCGCGAGTCCTATTGCGGCGATAGACGTTTTGAGTGCTTTCATCGCTTCTGGTCTCCTCATACTTGCGACGGCGGCTCTCGCCGTCGATTACACGGGTGATTCGGAGCAACGGCCGTTCCGGATCGGTGCCGCACGGAAATTCGCTTCCCGTCAGCCGTACGTGAAGGAAAAGAGCTGCAAACCCGGCGTGGGCCGCACCTCGAGCGTGCCGGATTCCAGGCGGTCACCGGAGACGATCGCGTGGGACGTCGGCGGCCCGTCGATCGGCACCGTGGTGGAGCGGCCGTCACGCCTCACGGTGAGGGTCCCGGTTCCACCGGCGACGACGTAGACGTCCTTGGCGTGGTAATTCAGGCGGACGCCGGACTGTGCGCTCTGGGCCGTCGCGCCCTGGTAATCGAGCGCCCAGGGCCCGCTGAGCGCAAAGCTGTCGGCGGCGAGCGACGGTGGGTAGGCGAACGTTGCCGTCCCTTCGTCATACAGACCACCACCGCCGTAGTTCACGACCTTGCCCACGCCGAAGTAGGTCTCGGGGGTGGTCTGCTCGCGCGGCGTGAGGACGGCCCCGTCCACCGGAGCGGGTAGCCGCACCCCCGGATCCGCGTCGACGAGCAACTGCCGGATCAGGTTCTCGGTGTCGTGGTAACCGCCTTCGCCGAACTCGATGTGCCGGACCTGTCCCTTAGCATCGATGAGGTATTCCGCCGGCCAGTAACGGTTGCGGTAGTTCGTCCACGTGGAGTAACCGTTGTCCAGCGCAATGGGATACCGGATCCCCAGATCCGCGGCGCCTTTGGCGACGTTGCCGGCCACCCTTTCGAACGCGTACTCCGGGGTGTGCACGCCTATCACTTCGAAGCCGTGCTCCCGGTAGGCGTTGTACCAGCCGACGACGTGCGGAATGGCGCGTTGGCAGTTGATGCACGAGTACGCCCAGAAGTCCACCAGTACCACCTTTCCCCGTAGGGACGCCAGGTCGACCGGTTTGTCCCCGGGTGTGTTGAGCCACTCCGCGATGCCCTTGAGTTCGGGTGCGGGACCGCAGTTTTCGAGCTGGGTCGCCCCGGCGCTGCAGTTGGAGAGCTGGGCGTTCTGGTCGTTGACGATGCCGCCGAGCTTCAGCTTCTCTCGCACCCGCCGGTCACCGGCGAACCTTTCCTGTGCCGCGCTGGTGTAATCCGGAACGAGCCGCTGCAGCACCGCAGGCACGTCGAACACCAACGCGACCGCCAGCAGGATCATGACGAGTCCCGCCGCGATGCGGGTGGGACGTTGATTGCGCCGGAAGGCACTGACCCGCTGCGTGATCCGTTGGCCGGCCAGTGCAAAGGCCAGCAGCGGCAGCGCGGCCCCGAGGGCGAACGCGCCCGTCAGCACCGCGGTGCCCGGCCCGATGGACGACGTGGCACCGGCCACGACTATCGCGGCCAGCACGGGTCCCGCGCAGGGCACGTAGAGCGCGCCGAGCGCCAGCCCGAGCACAAAGCCGTCTCCGCGCGCCGCGATCCGCTTCTGCGGGATGCGTGCGAAGGGCCGCTCCAGGAGGCGTTCGACCGCCGGAAAGATCAGGCCCAGGCCGATCGCGACCAGCGCGCCCAGCGCCACCCAGCGAATCGCGTCCTGCGGCAGATGCAGCAGTGACAGGGCCGCCGACCCGGCCAGCGTGACCAGGCTGAAGCTGAGCACCAGGCCGCCGACGATCCGGAAGGGCCGCAACGCATTCGATCGTGCTCGCTCGCGCGGCGACGCCGTCTCGCCGGTGGGCGCTTGGGCCCCCGCGAAGAAGATCACCGGCAGCACCGGCAGTATGCACGGCGAAACCCCGGTGATCAGGCCGCCGACGAACCCAATGAGCGCGAGAGTAAACACATTTGGTATTCGGCGCCGAGGCCGCCGCGGACGGGCGAGAAGGCTTCAGCGCAGGGGCAGCTCGGCCAACACCTTGCCGGTCGGCTGGGTGGACCCATTACCCGGCTCGACGGTGAACGCCAATGCCTTCGACGATCCGAGGTTGGTCAGCGTTGCAGTCGTCGACGGCGCCACCGACGCCGTGTCCATGGTGCCCGCCGACGTCGGCCCGTTCGCGCCGATCAGCCACATCTGATAGACGGTCCCCGGCGAGGGCGGCGGGACATTATTCATCACGAGCACACCGGCGTTGCGGTCATGGGAGAACACCACCGTCGCCGTCCCGCTGCCGAGCGAGCCGGACACCGTGCGGACATCGGGCGCCGCCAGGACCTGTTCGGCCACCGTCGATTGCGTGTGGGGACGCGTCAGGACGCCGATGCCGAACGCAATTCCACCCGCCACCACAGCCGCGGCCGCGGCCGCCACAGCCGCGGTGCGCCAACGGGATCGACGACCGCCTTCGGAACCCACGGCACCGAGCGTCGCGGCGCGCAGGCGTGCGGGCGGCTCCGCCGCCGTCGCCGCCGAGACCACCGCCATGGTCTCGCGGACGGCGCGGACCTCCTCGTCGAAGGCCGCCGCCAGCGCCCGCGGGGCCGACGCCAACCGCTCGTCGATGGTGGCGCGCTCGTCGTCGGACAGGGCGTTCAACGCGTACGGCGTCGCCAGCTCGAGCAGTTCGAATTCGGTCGGTTCGGTCATGACACGTCCAGGCAGTTACGCAGGCCGCGCAGCGCATCGCGCATGCGCGACTTGATCGTCGACAAATTCACGGCCAACCGCTGCGACACTTCGCTGTACGTCAGCCCGTCGTAGTACGCCAACTGGATGCACTGGCGCTGGGCGTCGGTCAACCCACCCAGACAGTCGGTCACCCGCCTGCGCTCGTCGCCGGCGATCGCCGCCTCGCTGACGACGTCGCCGGCCGGGTCGGCGTTCGAGGCGAGGTAGCGATTCTCCCGCCTGCTGCCCGCCTCCTCCGAGCGCACTCGATCGATCGCGCGCCGGTGTGCCATGGTCAGCAGCCAGGCCAGCGCCGAGCCTTTGCTGGGATCGTAGGCCGACGCGGACCGCCACACCTCCAGGTAGATCTCCTGGGTGGTCTCCTCGCTGTATCCGGGATCCCGCAGCACACGCAACACCAGCCCATACACGCGGCTCCTGGTGAGGTCGTACACGGCGGCGAAGGCGGCTCGGTCCCCCCGCGCGACGTCGCGCAGCAGGGCCTCCAGCTCGTTGCTCTGCCTCACGGTTCCGGTCATCGATCGGTAGCCTATCGTCAGCAGTCGCGGATATGCCCCCGGTTGCCATATCCGCGCCGATCCAGGCGGAGGCGCGGGGCGCCGCCGTCGCGAGCCCCGGCATTTGACCGTCCTGTCGTCCCACGTCGGGTATTCGAAGCCGCCCGCCGCTCGGATTGCCGCGGCCGCGGCGTGCTGTTAGGGGCACCCCGCTGCGGGCATACTGACTTACATGCGCTCCATCTGGAAGGGTTCGATCGCGTTCGGGCTGGTCAACGTCCCGGTCAAGGTGTACAGCGCGACCCAGGACCACGACATCAAGTTCCATCAGGTGCACGCCAAGGACAACGGCCGCATCCGGTACCAGCGCGTGTGCGAGGTCGACGGCGAGGTGGTCGAATACCGCGACATCGCCCGGGCGTTCGAATCCGACGACGGCCAGACGGTGATCATCACCGACGACGACATCGCCACGCTGCCCGAGGAGCGCAGCCGCGAGATCGAGGTGCTGGAATTCGTACCGGCAAGCGAGGTCGACCCGATGTTGTTCGACCGCAGCTACTTCCTGGAGCCGGACTCGAAGTCGTCGAAATCGTATGTGCTGCTTGCCAAGACACTCGCCGAGACCGACCGGATGGCGATCGTGCACTTCACGCTGCGCAACAAGACACGGTTGGCCGCGTTGCGGGTCAAGGACTTCGGCAAACGCGACGTGATGATGGTGCACACCCTGCTCTGGCCCGACGAGATCCGTGATCCCGACTTCCCGGTGCTGGACAAGGAGGTGGAGATCCGGCCCGCCGAGCTCAAGATGGCCGGGCAGGTCGTCGAGTCCATGGCCGAGGACTTCAACCCCGACCGCTACCACGACACCTACCAGGAACAGCTGCACGAGCTCATCGAGGCGAAACTCGAAGGCGGCGAGGCGTTCACGTCCGAGGAACAACCCAAGGAGCTCGACGAGACGGAGGACGTCTCGGACCTGCTGGCCAAACTCGAGGCCAGCGTCCGCGCGCGTTCCGGCGGGGACGGTGCCGCCAAGAAGGCCTCCGCGGACAAGGCACCCGCGAAGCAAGCCCCCGCCAAGAAGAGCGCCACGGCGAAGAAGGCGCCCGCCAAGAAGACCGCCGCGGCCAAGAAGGCGCCGGCGAAGAAGGCCCGCTCAGCGGCGGCCTCGAAAAGCTGACCCGGGATTCGGCCGACGCGCTCAGCGCCGCCGGTTCGATATCAAGCGGAACACCGCGGCGGTCAGGTTGATGACGGCGACGATGATGATCAGCGTGAACGCCGCACCCCAGATCCGCAGGAATCCGGCGTGCTCGGGGTTGGTCAGTTCGGTGTAGATCAGCAGCGGCAGCGAGGCCATGTTGCCGTGGAAGATGTCCATATTGATCGAGCGGCTGTATCCGACAAGCACCAGCACCGGCGCCGTTTCGCCGATGACGCGGGCGATCGACAGCAGGATGCCGGAGACGATGCCCGGCATCGCGATCGGGAAGACGATCCGCAGGATGGTCTTCCACTTCGGTACGCCGAGCGCGTAGCTGGCCTCGCGGAGGTCGTCGGGGACCAGCCGAAGCATCTCCTCGGTGGAGCGCACCACCACCGGCAACATCAGCAAGACCAACGCCAGCGACACCGCGAAGGAACTCTGCTCGAACCCCAACGTGGCGATCCAGAGGCTGAAGATGAACAGCGCCGCCACGATCGAGGGCACCCCGGCCAGCACGTCGACCATGAAGGTCGTCAGCCGCACCAGCCGGCCCGAGCCGTATTCCACCAGGAACACCGCCGTCATCAGCCCCAGCGGGACCGAGAGCAGCGCGGCCATCCCCGCCTGCACGATCGTGCCGTACAGGGCGTGATACACCCCGCCGGCGAATTGCTCGGGCAGCACGCCGTGTAGCGAGTGCGTCCACCAGCCCGAACGGGTGACGCCGTACCAACCCCTCACCACCACTACGCCGAGAACCCAGATCAGCGGCACCAAGGCGGCGATGAACGAGGTGACAAAGAAGGTCGTCGCGGCATTGTTGGTGATCCGCCGCCGAAGGCTGACGGGCGCGAACGCCGCGTTTTTGACGGGCCGGTCGAGAATGTCAGAGGTCACGGCGCCGCTTTCCCCCGCGAGCGGGTGGTACCCCCACCTCACCGCTGTGCGCGGCATCGTCGCCGGCGCCGGTCATGCGTTGACCTTGCCGCCCGCGACCGAGCGGGCCAGGGCGTTCACGATGAACGTCAGCACGAACAGCGCGAAGCCCGCGGCGATGTAGGCCCCGGTGGGCAGCGGCTCGCTGAACTCGGCCGCCGCGGAGGCGATCTTCGACGCAAAGGTGTAGCCACCGTCGAACAGCGACCAATGGCCGGCCCGGGCGGCCGAGCGCAGGATGATCAACACCGCAACGGTCTCGCCAAGCGCGCGGCCCAGCCCCAGCATCGACGCGGCGATGACGCCGCTACGACCGAACGGCAGCACGGTCATCCGCACCACCTCCCACTTCGTGGCGCCCAGCGCCTGCGCCGCTTCCATCTGAATGGGCGGAGTCTGCCGGAACACCTCGCGTGACACCGAGGTGACGATCGGCAGGATCATCACCGAGAGCACGATGCCGGCGGTGAAGATGGTGCCGCCGCCGGCCAGGGAGACGTTGCCCTGGCTGAACAGGAACAACCAGCCAAGGTTGCGATTGAGGAACTCCGCGACCGGTTCGAGCTTGGGCGCCAGCACGAAGATGCCCCACAGCCCGAAGATGATCGACGGCACCGCGGCCAGCAAGTCGACCATTGCGGCGAACGGACGCGCGAGCCGTTTCGGCGCGTATTGGGTCAGGAAGAGCGCGATCCCGACCGCGACCGGCACAGCCAGCACCAGGGCGGTTATGGAACTCAGCACCGTGACCATGAACAGGTCCCGGATACCGAACGCCAGGTGGGTTGCGCTGGTGGTGTTGAACTCGGCGCTGGTGAAGAAGTTCGCGTGGTTGGCGCGCAGCGACGGGACGGCGCGAATCAACAGGAACACCGCGATCATCACGATCGTGAAGATGATCGTCAGCCCGGCCGAGGCGGCGAACCACTTGAACAATCGGTCGCCCTGCCGGGAGGTGCCGGCCCTTATCGACCTGGGCTCAGGGCTTCTCACGGTCGACGGAGCGTCCACCGTTCCCTGGCCCATGACACCTCGAATCATGTGATGGCGTTGATCGCCGTCGATAGCTTGCCTTTGAACGAGTCCGGAATCGGAATGTATCCGTTGTCGGCCAGGCCGTTCTGGCCCGCCCCGATGGTGCTCTGCAGGAACGCCTTCACCGCCGTGCCGACCTGGGAGTCAGGATACTTCGAGCAGACGATTTCGTATGTCGCCAGCACGATCGGATACGACCCGGCCTGCGTCGGCTTGTAGAACGAGTTGGTGTCGAGCACCAGGTCGTTGCCCTGCCCCTTGACGGTGGCGCCGGAGATCGTCTTGCCGACCGAGTCGGCGGAGATCGCGACGGCATCGGGACCCGCGGGGGTGACGATCTTGGCCATGTTCAGGTTCTGGGCCTTGGCGAACGACCACTCGTTGTAGGTGATCGATCCCTCGGTGGCCTTGATCGCCGCCGAGGTGCCGTCGTTGCCCTTGGCGCCCTCGCCGACGCCGCCGTTGAACGTCTTACCGGCGCCCTTGCCCCATGCGCCGTTGGACGCGGCGTCGAGGTACTTCTGGAAGTTGTCGGTGGTCCCCGACTGGTCGTTACGGAAGACCACGTGGATCGGCTCGGCGGGCAGGGTGACCCCCGCATTGAGGTTCTGGATCGCCGGGTCGTTCCAGGTGGTGATCGCTCCGTTGAAGATCTTGGCCGCCGTCGGGCCGTCCAGGCTCAGCGACGTCACGCCCTTGACGTTGTAGGTGATGGCGATCGGGCCGAAGACCACCGGCAGGTTCCACGCCGGCGAGCCGCAGCGCTGCTGGGCGGCGGCGTACTCATTGGGGGCCAGAGGCGAGTCCGATCCGCCGAAATCCGTTTGATTGCCGTTGAATTCGCTGATGCCGGCGCCCGAACCATTGGCGGTGTAGTTCAGGGTCTGACCGGGGCAGGCCTGCTCGAACGCGTTAACGAAGCGCGTCATCGCGTTGGCCTGGGCCGTCGACCCGCTGGCCTTGAGCGTCTTCTTCCCACCGCAGCTCACATTGCCCGACGAGCTGCCGGAGGGCGCGCCCGACGACCCACTTCCTTGGTTCGTGTTGTCACTTCCACACCCCGACAACACCAGCGCACCGGTGGCCAGGACAGTCATTGCGGCGCCAATTCGGTTGATTTTCAACTCAATTCCTCACAGTAGGGATGACCGACGCCGCCGCCTGTGGGCTGCGGCCCGCAAAACCAGCCGTACTCTCGCAGCCAAGAAGCTAACAGCAACAAGGTTAACGGTGGGCGAATAACTGTCGCCGAGATGGCACCGCCCGCGCGTGCCCCGCCTTCGAACGCGCTTTCGGATCCATACCCTCTCCCGCGGGGACTAGAACGTGTTTCAGAATGGTCGTGATGCCGGGCGTCGCGCTTGCTAACGTGGCGGCGGAGAACTCGACGAAGAGAGGCCGCAATGATCCTTGACAGGTTCCGTCTCGACGACAAAGTCGCCGTCATCACCGGTGGCGGGCGTGGCCTGGGGGCGGCCATCGCGCAGGCGTTCGCCGAGGCCGGTGCGGACGTGCTCATCGCGTCGCGCACGGAATCCCAACTAGAAGCCGTCGCCGAACAGGTTCGCGCCGCGGGGCGCCGGGCGCACGTGGTCGCGGCCGACCTGGCGCATCCCGAGTCGACCGCCGAGCTTGCCGGTCAGGCGGTCGAGGCGTTCGGACGCCTGGACATCGTGGTCAACAACGTGGGCGGCACGATGCCGAACACGCTGCTCACCACCTCGACCAAGGACCTCAAGGACGCCTTCACCTTCAACGTCGCGACAGCCCACGCGCTGACGGTCGCGGCGGTGCCGCTGATGCTCGAGCACTCCGGCGGCGGCAGCATCATCAACATCACCTCCACCATGGGGCGGTTGGCCGGGCGCGGGTTCGCCGCCTACGGCACGGCCAAGGCGGCGCTGGCCCACTACACGCGGCTGGCGGCACTCGACCTGTGCCCGCGAATCCGGGTCAACGCGATCGCGCCGGGCTCGATCCTGACCTCGGCGCTGGACGTGGTGGCCTCCAACGACGAGCTGCGCGCGCCGATGGAGAAGGCGACTCCGATGCGCCGCCTGGGTGACCCCGTCGACATCGCCGCGGCCGCAGTGTATTTGGCGTCGCCCGCGGGCAGCTTCCTGACCGGTAAGACGCTGGAGGTCGACGGCGGCCTCACCTACCCGAACCTCGACATCCCCGTCCCCGACCTTTAAGCCCCGATGACCCGCGAGCAGACACCCCCAGCTCGCGCCCTTGACCGATCCCCCTAAGGAGCCCCTCATGCCCATTCCCGTCGTCCAACTGGGCACCGGCAACGTCGGCATCCACGCGCTGCGGGCACTGATCACCAACCCGGAGTTCGAGCTCACCGGGGTTTGGGTGTCCTCGGAGGCCAAGGCCGGTAAGGACGCGGCCGAGCTCGCCGGCCTGTCGGAGTCGACCGGTGTGCTCGCCAGCACCGACCTGGACGCCGTGCTGGCCACCGGGCCGCAGTGCGCGGTCTACAACGCCATGGCCGACAACCGCCTGCCGGAAGCGCTCGAGGACTACCGCCGCGTCCTGGCCGCCGGCGTCAATATCGTCGGAAGCGGCCCCGTCTTCCTCCAATACCCGTGGCAGGTTATTCCGGACGACCTCGTCAAGCCGCTGGAAGACGCCGCCCGCGAAGGCAATTCGAGCCTCTACGTCAACGGCATCGACCCCGGCTTCGCCAACGACCTGCTGCCGCTGGCGCTGGCCGGCACCTGCCAGAGCATCCAGCAGATCCGCTGCATGGAGATCGTCGACTACGCCACCTACGACAGCGCCACCGTCATGTTCGACGTGATGGGCTTCGGCAAGCCCCTCGACGAAATCCCGATGCTGCTGCAGACGGGCGTGCTGAGCCTGGCATGGGGTTCGGTGGTGCGCCAGTTGGCCGCGGGCTTGGGCGTCGAACTCGATTCCATCGCCGAGGAATACGTGCGGGAACCCGCCCCCGAGGACTTCGACATCGCCTCGGGCCACATCGCCAAGGGCACCGCCGCCGCCCTGCGCTTCGAGGTGTTCGGCATGGTCAACGGCGACCCCGTCGTCGTGCTCGAACACGTCACCCGGCTGCGCGAAGACCTGTGCCCCGACTGGCCCCAGCCCGCCCAGCCCGGCGGGTCCTACCGCATCGAGATCACCGGCGAGCCGTCCTACGCGATGGACGTCTGCCTGAGCAGCCGCAAGGGCGACCACAACCACGCCGGGCTGGTCGCCACCGCGATGCGCGTCGTCAACGCCATCCCGGCGGTGGTGGCCGCGGCGCCCGGGATCGTGACGACCCTCGACCTGCCGCTGGTCACGGGCAAGGGGCTGTACGTTCCCGGGTGACCCACTTCGGCTACCCTCACTTTTCTATTCGGTAATAGGAATTGAGGGTCGACACGTTGGCGCAGGGCACCGGGGCCTCGCTCAAGGAAAGTTGGTACCTGCTCGGACCGGCCTTCGTCGCGGCCATCGCCTACGTCGACCCCGGCAACGTCGCGGCCAACGTCAGCTCCGGCGCGCAGTACGGCTACCTGCTGTTATGGGTCATCGTGGTGGCCAACGTGCTGGCCGGCCTCGTGCAGTACCTGTCGGCGAAGCTCGGGCTGGTGACCGGCCGGTCGTTGCCCGCGGCGATCGCCAGGCGGATGAGCCGCCCCGTCCGGCTCACCTACTGGGCCCAGGCAGAACTCGTCGCGATCGCTACCGACATGGCCGAGATCGTCGGCGGAGCCATCGCCCTGCGCATCCTGTTCGGCCTGCCGCTGCTGCTGGGCGGCGTCATCACCGGGGCCGTGTCGCTGCTGCTCCTGGCGATCCAGGACCGGCGCGGCCAGATCATCTTCGAGCGCGTCATCACCGGGCTGCTGCTCGTCATCGCCATCGGGTTCGCGGCGAGCTTCTTCGTCAAAACGCCCACGACCGGTGAGATGCTCGGCGGGCTGGTCCCCCGGTTCCGTGGGACCGAGAGCGTGCTGCTGGCCGCGGCCATCCTGGGCGCGACGGTGATGCCGCACGCGGTGTACCTGCATTCCGGCCTGGTCCTCGACCGGCACGGCCATCCCGCCGAGGGCCAGCATCGCCGCCTGCTGCTGCGGGTGACCCGCCTCGACGTCGTGCTGGCCATGGCTGTCGCCGGAACGGTCAACGCGGCGATGCTGCTCGTCGCCGCCATCAACCTGCAGCATCGCGGCGTCGCCGCCTCCATCGACGGCGCGTACTCCGCGATTCACGACACGCTCGGCCCGACTATTGCGGTGCTCTTTGCGATCGGGCTGCTCGCGTCCGGGTTGGCGTCGTCATCGGTCGGGTCCTACGCGGGCGCCATGATCATGCAGGGCCTGCTGCACCGGTCGATTCCCATGCTGCTGCGACGCCTGGTCACGCTGTGCCCCGCGTTGATCATTCTTGCCGTCGGTGTCGACCCGACGCGGACGCTGGTGCTCTCCCAGGTCGTGCTGTCGTTCGGGATACCGTTCGCGGTTCTTCCCCTGGTCAGGCTGACCAGCGACCGCGCCCTGATGGGGAGCGACACCAACCATCCCGTCACGACGGTTGTTGGCTGGGCCGTCGGAATAATGATTAGTCTGCTTAACATGGTGCTGATCTGGCTGACGGTGACCGGCTGAATGCCGGCCCGCCGGCACCTCTACTTCGCATACGGGTCGAACCTGTGCGTCCGGCAAATGGCGCTGCGTTGCCCCCACGCCGCCGACCCACGCCCGGCGGTGCTGTCGGATCACGACTGGTTGATCAACGAGCGCGGGGTGGCCACCGTCGAGCCGTTTGCCGGCAATCAGGTGCACGGGGTGCTCTGGCAGGTGTCCGACGACGACCTGGCGGCACTGGACAACGCCGAAGGCGTCCCCGTGCGCTACCGGCGCGACGAGCTCGTCGTGCACACCGACGCGGGGTCGTCACCGGCCTGGGTCTACATCGACCACCGGGTCACGCCGGGGCCGCCCCGGCCGGGCTACCTGCCCCGGATCATCGACGGCGCCCTGCACCACGGGCTGCCGCAGCGCTGGGTCGACTTCCTGCGCCGCTGGGATCCGGCGCGCTGGCCAAAGCCGGTAATGCGGTCAACGAATACGGTTGCCCCGACGTCTCTTTCGGAATTGCTGCGCGAAGCAGGGGTGGTCGAGTTCAGCCGGCTGCGTTCGCGTTTTGGCTTTCTCGCCATTCACGGCGGCGGCCTGGAACAGATGACGGACGTGATCGCCGAGCGCGCCGCCGAGTCGGTCGGCGCGTCGGTCTACGTCGTTCGCCACCCCGATGGCTATCCGCATCACCTTTCGTCGTCTTCGTTCGATCCCGCCGAATCTCTCTGCCTCGCAGAGTTTCTCGACCACGTCGACGTGGCGGTGTCGTTGCACGGCTACGGCCGAATCGGGCGCGGCACCCAACTGCTGGCCGGCGGTCGCAACCGCGCGCTGGCCGCCCATCTCGCGCGCCACGTTCGGCTGCCGGGCTATCAAGTCGTCACCGAGCTCGACCAGATCCCGCCCGAACTGCGCGGCCTGCACCCGCGCAACCCGGTCAACCGGGTGCGCGGCGGGGGCGCCCAGCTCGAACTGCCCGCGCGGGTCAGGGGGCTCAGCCCGCGCAGTCCACTCCCGGGCGCCGACGGCCTGTCGCCGGTCACCGGCACCCTGGTCCGCGGGCTGGCGGACGCGGCTCGCTGTTGGTAGCTGTTTTGAGTGAACGGAGGTTGTTGATGGCCAAGGATTTTCGCTTCGGACTGAGTATGCGGTTCATCAAGTCGCGCGCGGCGCTGGTCGACAAGGTGAAGCGAGCCGAAGACCTCGGGTACGACATCCTGTGCGTCCCAGACCATCTCGGAGCGGCGGCGCCCTTCCCGACGCTGACGGCGGTGGCAATGGTCACGACGACCATCCGCCTGAGCATGTACGTGCTCAACGCCGCCTTCTACAAGCCGGCGCTGCTGAGCCGGGACTGCCAGGCGCTCGACGTCCTCAGCGACGGCCGGCTCGAGATCGGGCTGGGCACCGGCTACGTCAAGGAAGAGTTCGAGGCCGCCGAACTGCCGTACCCCAGCGCCGGGGCGCGGGTCGACTACCTCGCGCACATGACGAGCTACCTGAAGGAACACCACCCCAAGACGCCGATCCTCATCGCCGGCAACGGCGACCGGGTGCTGCGGCTGGCCGCCCGGAACGCCGACATCATCGGCCTGACCGGCGCCCGGGTGCGCGACGTCGACGACCCGCTGGCCGAACGCATCGCCTTCGTCCGCGACGCCGCCGGCGACCGGTTCGACGCCCAGGAACTCAACATGGTGATCACCGCCATGCCGCCCGAAGGCGAGAGCGCCCCCGACCTCCGCATGACCCGCCAGTACGCGCCCGACCTTTCCGACGAGCAGTTGCTGTCGATGCCGTCTGTGCTCGCCGGGTCGCCCCGCGAGATGGCCGACACGCTGTCGGGGCTGCGCGAGAAGTACGGGCTGTCAAGCTTCACCGTGCAGGACAACCACCTGGACGCCTTCGCGAAGGTGATCGCCGAGCTGCGCTGAATAGGTCGCGCAAGCCGCCGGCCGGTAAGCTCGGCGCGTCCGCCCTCGTAGCTCAGGGGATAGAGCACGGCTCTCCTAAAGCCGGTGTCGCAGGTTCGAATCCTGCCGGGGGCACAGCACATTCGCGCAGCTCAGAGGCTATTTTCGCGGGATGGGCCGAGGGCGGTGTGTGATCTATGTGTGATCCGCCCGTGCCGCGCGGCCCGTCGTTTGATTTGCTGCGGATACGGCTCCGCTGGGTCGGGCTTTACCGAGGCCGTTCGACTGCCTGCTCCCCCGGCCGTACCACCTGAAAGCTGTACGACCAGACCATCACGGCGTCGTTGTCCGGTTCGGCAAGTGTAAAAGGCTCGGCTTTGCCCCTAATCCCTGAACCCTTCCCATACGATGTTGCCATCTAGATCGACTTTGACTGCGTCGGAATTTGTCCTGGCAATTTTCTTCGCGAGACCCTCAAACTCCTTGAAAGTGGTGCGATCCTTGGTTATCTCATCACGCAACCAATAAGCCGTGGGCTTCCACAAGCTCCATCGGTATGGGATCGAAGCACCCAGTGATTTATTCACGATGTCGAAATCAATGCCACCACGCTGAACCATGATTGCGAGGTCCTCCAGGAAGTTCGCCTCGGTCAAAAGCTCCCGGTATTCAAGGCCGTTCTCTTGCATCAACTTCTCGATGCATTCCTTGAGTCGATCCGGCCCTTCGGGCGCGTGAGCAACCCCACCGCGAACAGTCCAGCCACGAATTCCAAAAGGCGTTGGACACCGAACCAATCTGCGCGGCAAACCGTTTCGGGCGTATTCGTGAACTTTCTGACGCACTTGCAATCTCGATTCTTCGTCCCATCGCCTCGACAAATCGGTCATTTGAGTCGCGTTGCGAGCGAATCTCGCTTCACGGATCGCGCCGAGGGCGAGAATCGCCCCAATCGCCAACACGAAGGTCGAAATAGCCGTCACTATGTCGGCCCAGTTCGGGCCTACAGGATCCGTGGGTATTGATATGTAGCGGCTTTGCAGTTCAACGCACTGGACGCCTGCGATAACCCCGAAGGCGACGGCGAACAGCGCCGAGAGCGCGGCAACAGACCACCCCACCTTGGCATTCTTGATCTTTGCCCACCAACGACTCCACCGCGTCGACTTGCCCCCGTCGGCCATACCGCCGGACTCTAACTCGGTAACAGTCTGCTAGGGCGGCGATTTGACAACGCGGGTCTCCGCGCAACGACGCAAGTAAGTGAAATTGGACAATTTCGCCATCGTTCAAGCAGTACGAGGAACTCGTCACCGGGCGACGTGTGCATGATTTTAGGCCCGACCATAGAGGGCGAAAGTCCCTAGTTGGATTTGACGGCTCGCGGCCACAATCCGTCCTACGTCCTACCGATCAGTCGATGAAGAGACCGGGCAGGAGGATCAAGATGTCGGCTGTGATCGCGACGCCGGAGCTGATGGAAGCGGCGGCAGCCAACGTGGCGAGTATTGGTTCAACGGTCAACGCGGCGCATATGATGGCCGCTGCCCCGACTGTTTCCCTGCTGCCTGCGGCTGCTGATGAGGTGTCGGCGGGTATCGCGCACCTGTTCTCCGGTTACGCCCAGGACTATCAGGCGCTGGCCGGGAAGGCGGCGGCGTTTCAGGACCAGTTCGTGCAGCACCTGACTGCGGCTGCGGGCGCCTACGTCAGTGCTGAGGCCGCCAACATCGCGTCATTGGTGAAGCCTTCGACGGCGATTGCGGCACCGGTTGCCGCTGCTGCCACAGCCGCGCAGAACGTGTTGAATGATTTAATAGCGCCTGCAGTAACGAACATTCAAGGTATCATGCAAGGTATCGTGGCTACGGTGGCGATTCCAATAATTATTTCGGGTTTTATTGCTTGGTTGTTCGCAGACTTTTTCCTGATCGCTTTAGGGCAAATCCTCACTAACATGATAGCGTCGATCCCGTTCTCTGGTTTAGTAACGAGCGCTTTGATCGACGCGATGACCCCACTGTTTACGCCGTTTTTTACGACATTTCCAATTCTAGGACAACTCGTCCAGTCAACCTATAATACAATTTTCTTTCCGCTGCTTGCTCTACAAGACTTTAGCAGCCATATAAAGTGGTGAGGCCCGTCGGAAAAAGCCGCGTGAAGCCAAAACAACAACGGACCTCACCGAGTCTCTAACCTCGCGGATCTCGGTCTGATTACATATCCAGGCGCACCCCCGCTGCCACCGAGGCGGCGGCTCAGAGCGTCGCAGGGTCGCCCCCCGCCCTCTACGCTCGCCACGGCCCGAAAACGGCTCACAGGTTGTCGAGGCCCAGCCGCCTACGCTCGGCGCACGAATCGCAGATAGAACGCCCCGAAAACCAGCACGATCCCGACGTTGACCATCAGGCGCGGCCAAAAGTGGTGGCGAAACAACAGCACGTCGACACCGACGACTACCACGATCATCGTCAGGACGTACGCCACGAGTACAGCGTGTTTGGCCATGCGCTATTTCTACTCCCCCAAGCGAAATTCGCACCGTCGCGGGGCGACGACCACCTGCCCTTCAGCCGTGCATCCGGCCATCACGAACTGGTGCGACGGCCATCTATCGGTTAGAACGATGGCTGATTAAAGAGCAATGTCCGTAGAAGAAGCACCGGAAAGAAAAGTATGTTGCCGGTAGAGTGAACCAGTTGGCCTAGAACGGGGAAGGTCGTCGTGAACAGTGGGTTTATCGCGTCGATCAAAGTGTTCGCTACCAAGCTCAACAATGCGTTCGACGCTATTACATTCGTGGCGATTTCCGCTAAACTTATTGCAAAGATATCTGCTATAAGCCAGGCAATAAAACCCGAAATAACTAGTGGAAGCGCGACCGTAGCCACGATACCTTGAATGTTCATCACTAAAGGTGTTATTAAATCATTCAACACGTTCTGTGCGGTTGTGGCAGCAGCGGCAATCGGTGTCGCAATCGCTGTCAAGGGCTTCACCAATGACGCGATGTTGGCGGCCTCAGCACTGGCATACGCGCCCGCGCTGGCAGTCAAATGCTGCACGAACTGATCCTGAAACGCCGCCGCCTTCCCGGCTAGCGCCTGATAGTCCTGGGCGTAACCGGAGAACAGGTGCGCGATACCCGCCGACACCTCATCGGCGGCAGCGGGCAGCACCGCGACGGTCGGGGCAGCGGCTAACAGGTGCGCCGCGTTGACCGTTGAACCAACACTCGCCAAGTCCCTTGCCGCTTGAACCATCAGGTCCGGAGTCGCCATCACCGCAGACATCTCTATGCTCCCGCCCCGTCGTCACCGACTGATCAGGAGGAAATCATCGCGCGGACCTGTCATGCCCACTAGGGACTTTCGACCCATCGTTGCAGGTCAGGGCGCGATTGGTGCAGCCGCCACCCCAGTGGGCTTCTTCTCACCAGCTGACACCCCTTCCATCCGAGGCTCAGCCGTGCGTCCGCCGCTCACCGCGTAGAGGCGGCATCATCCCGCCCCGACGCATCCTCGCTTCTCGGCGGGCCAACACTTCATCCGGCGGGCCATCCGATTTCTCACGGTCTGCCAGTTCTTCGATTTCGGCGGCCAGCGCCTGCAACCGCCTGACGAGCGGCTCCACGTCGTGGGCGCAGCCGGCCTCGTCGCCAAGCGGCGGCGGACGTGACGGTGGTGTGCGTGAATGCCATGGAAGTTCTCGCGTTCTGCGGCCCAAAGCCGCGTGGGACCGGGTGCGTGTCCACGCCCCGCCACATAGACGGCTATCGCCGTAACCCGCCTACGGCGGGGACGCGTCGCAAGCCGGCGCACCCAGCGCCGAAAGTCCCGTAGCACGTTGCCTTTACGCCCTGAGATGGCCGCGCTCGCGCGGGTGCCTCCTTGTCAGCAGGCGCAACAAATCATCTGCCGACGGCGCCTAGCCCTGCGCGCATATCCCCTTCGACACAAGTCCGCAGGCGCGAACCGTGCTGCGCAGCCTCAGTTATCAAGTCACCCAGCTCACCGGCCCGCGACTTACGCGCCCCGTCCAAATGCGCCGCCGCGTACTCCACGCAACAGAGCGCCGCCGTCAGAAACGCGTCCGCCCGCCGCAGATTAGACAAAGCGTCCATTCATCCTCCCCGCACCGACGCAACCATCCCAACCCGTGCGACCGCAAGACAAAAAGCGAACCCGTCTTCTACGGCCCAACACCCCCGCCTGGAGTGCCCAAAAGTTAGTTGCCACGCTTCGCAGGTGCGAGTCCAGGCAGCGAGGCGGTGTGACCCTCTCGAAGCCCCCGCGCGATACCCTCTCGAGAAGCGGGGTCGTCAGGCGCTGCCGTCGTCCCGCATTTGCAGAGCAATCCGCTGTACGGGGTGGGATCCGTTTCTCCAGCGTTGGGGTTCGCATGGGCCACCGCCACGCCTGTCGTGAAGGCCACTGCGGCAAGGGCGCTCAGGGAGGCCCCCGCGACCGAACGGTGTCGCAGATTCGACATGTCATAGCCTTTCGATGATCGAAATCAGCCTCGAAGTTGAGGCCCGGCGTGGGTGTCGCCTCGATGATTTCCACGCTAAGGGGAAGGCGACCGACGGTAAAATGCCTGCGGCGGAACATCTATGCGCGCTGCGCATGGTTGACCAGGGCGACACCCGGCGTCATTGGCCGAGGATGACACATTCGGTCAGGCGGTCAGTCCATCCAGAACGGCCGGAACTGGGTGCATGGCCGAATGAATAGGAACTACTGCTGATACCGCTGTCAATCCGTATCGGCTGATGACGCGTTCAAACCATTGTGTGCGCTTTTCTTTGAGCATGCTCAGAGACGCCACAACCGGATGGAACCCGCGGACTGCCGAAAGTACGGTTGAGTTGCGCATCAATAAGAGCCACGGGTCAGCGTCTGACAGGAGGAAGCACGCGTTGCAATCGGCCTCGTCAGGCTCGTAGACACCACGGAACTGGCGGCCCGCGGCCTGCGTCCAAGCCGGTATGGAGGTAGTGGGAAGTGCCAGAGCCGCGGCGTCACTTCTCATTCCAATAATTCGAAGCCCCAGAGCAATTCATATCGTTTCCATATTTCCTACCCGCAATTTATGAAACTCAGGAGGACCAAGTGACATACCGCCGAATGGTCACCACGACGTTGTTCGCCGCCGCCATCGGTTTCGGCCTATGTCTCGGGCAGGCGGCGCCGGCCAGCGCCGACAACCCGGACCCCCTGGCCGACCAGTCGAACCCGTACCGGACCTTCACCTGTAGTTGCACCGAGACGGCCCCGGCCGGCAGTCCCGTCCTGCTCGACGAGATCCACCGCGGACTCGAGCGGGGTCACACCGCCCTGTTGCCGGGCCTCCCCGCACCTGCGAGGTAACCGGGGTCAAAAGCCGTCGCGTCCCCACGCGGCGGCCGCTAGGGCAGGACGGTGTGCATCAACATGACGTCGTACGCCGACCACAGCGACAGGTTGAAGTACAGGTCCTTGCCCGACGACCACGGGTGGATCATCGGCGCATAGATGCCACCGGGCATCGAGAACGCCGACACCAGCGGCTGTTCCGGGCTCCACGGCCCCTCCGGTGACGGCGCCGTCCTTGCGACGACGTCGTTGCTGCCGCCGTTGGTGTAGAGCACCAGGTACTGCTTGAGATAGTTGTTGTACTGGGCCGACATCTCCCCGACCGGGCCGGGCCAAAGCGGTGTCGCCGCACCGGGATTGGCCGCCACCCAGTGCCCGCCGTTGTCGCCGTTCCAGTACTGGTACTTGCTGAGATCGGGCAACTGGGCCGGTGGAACGCGCGACAGGAAAGCGGCACCGCCGCGTCCCGACGGGGTGCCGAACTGATACAGGTAACCGTCATTACCCTTCATGAACGCACCCATCTGAAAGTTCTCGTTACCCGGGGTGAAACCCGCTCCCGGGACGGCGTCGGCCGAGGCCGTGCGGATGGTGCCGGGGAACACCCCCCAGTTCTCGCCGTTGTCGAGCGACCGCGCGATCGCCGAATAGTTCGTGCTCCATTCGCCGTCGCGGCCCCATTCCCTGATCGACATGAAGCTCATGTACTGGGTCCGGCCGAGCGAAATGCCAGCCGTCGGAATGATTCCCGTTTCGTGCGCCGCCTTGTGGATGGTGTTGACGACCTGCTTGGAAAGGCCGGTGGTCCACACCGGGGAGCCGGAGTACCTGTTGTTGGGCACGCCATCGGCGATGTGAATCCCGTGCGACAGATCATGGTCAGAGCTGCGGAAGAGCGTGTTGTATCGCCACTGCTGGCCGTGCACCTTGCAGTAGCCAAAGGTGTCGCCGAACGCCATCAGCACCTGCCGGTTGGCGGAATCGCCGTTGTCCCAAGCGATCCCGAGGTCGGTGCCGGAGATGCCGAAGCGGTCCAGGGTCTTGTTGGGGCCGTTGGGCCCGGTCACCCAGTCGACCAGTGACGTCGGTGCCCCGGCGATGTTGGCCGGGGGCGGCGGCGCGGCCGCCGGCGCCGGTTGCGGGACCGGCTGCGGTTGCACCGGTGCCGCGTTCGGGTTCAGCTGCGTGGCATTAGGCGACTGCGGGATGCCGGGGGTG
>NZ_CACRUY010000004.1 GCF_902652685.1 Mycobacterium sp. Marseille-P9652 | reverse complement strand
CCCGATGCCGACACAACGCACGAACGCCAACCTCCTCAAGGCGGCAGTGTTTGTAAGAGCCAGACACCGGGTGATCTGGACCCAACCACCGCAAACGCGGCAACGCCACCCTGACACTGAGTGTTTGTACGACGACACGCCGTGCCGCGCGTACTTTTACGCACGCTCGCGGCACCGAGGGGTCAGTCCTCGCCGAGGATGCCGTAGATCTCGCGGCGCGCATTGTTGAGAATCTCGACGATGCGCTGCTGCTGCTCGGCGCTGGCGGTGTGCGCGGACTGCGCGACCGCGCCGAACAACTGCCCGACGGCCGCCCGTAGATTCATGTGCCCGGGGTCGGCGCCCTGCGCAATCTCCTCCCATGGCGGGGTGGAAATCTTCGCGGCTTCCGCGCGCCCGTCATCGGTGAGCTCGAAGAGCTTCTTGCTGCCTTCCGCCTCGCTGGCCCTGATGAGGCCCTCGTCGTCCAGCAACTGCAGGGTCGGGTACACCGACCCGGGGCTGGGCTTCCATAGGCCGTTGCTGCGTTCGGCGATCTGCTGGATCATCTCGTAGCCGTGCATCGGTCGCTCGGCCAGCAGCGCCAGGATGGCCGCGCGGACGTCACCGCGACGCCCGCGCCCGCCGCCGCCGCGGCGCCACCCGCCTCGGCCGCCCGGCCCGAAGCCGAGACCGAAGCCCGGCCCGAACCCGGGGCCGAAACCGAACGGGCCCTCGTGGCCGCCGGCGTGATCGCGGAGATGCTCGAAGAACTCCTGGCGGGCCTGCCGCCTGGCTCCGTGCAGAGCGCGCCGTCCGCCGCGGACGGGTGGCACCCCCAGCGTCGGGTCTGCGCCGAAGCCGAAGCCGATGCCCGGACGGCCCCCGAAGGGCGCGCCGGGGGGAGTGAATGGGTGGTTCATGTTCTGTCCTCAATGTTTGTGGGTCGACGCTCGGGGATCGATGCGCCTGCCGCTAACGATATATCGAAATCTATCGCGATGCAACGGGCAGATCGGCGACGAGTCGATCATCGGCTCTCGGCCGATCCGAACGGCGCACGCCGGTTTGCATCGGCAAGGTGCCGGGTAGGACCTGTGCAATGGACGCAAAGAACTCCAACCTGGCCATCGGAAGCGGATCCCCAGGCGCGGCGGAACCGGCCTACGGCGGCGCTCGCGACCGCAACGTGTGGCCGTGGGTGAACTGGGGGTTGGCGCTCGCGACCGTTCCCGCCGCGGCCATCGTGATGCTGTTCGCGCTGGGAGCGGTGATGAGCACCGACGGCTGCAGCGACCGCAACTGCCCCAACCTGGGCAGCGGGGGCATCGACTTCGGCGTCGCCTTCTACGGCGCGCCCATCGTGGCCGCGGTCGTCCTGCTTGTGTCGTTTTTCACCGCCAAGCGACGCAGCGGCATCGTGGTGCCCCTGATCGGCTGGGCACTGCTGGTCGCGGACGTCGCCTGGATGGCGGCCGCCGTCTCCAGCTGACGGTCAGCGGGGCGGGGCGAATCCGCCGGGCGGCCCGTCCTGCGGCCAGGGCGCGACCTGTGTTCCCGGCTCCGGCCATGGCACCGGCTGCTGCTGCGGCCACGGTGCGACGCCGGCCGGTGGCGGCGCGGGCCAGTTTCCCGCAGCCGGCGGAGAGGGCGCAACCGACCTCAGCCGCGCAAGCTCGCGCCGGTGCCGCTCGGCCAGGACGGCGGCCAGCACCATCTCGGGGGGAGCGCCGGGCGGCGGCGGCGGCGCGATGCGCGACACCACGTCCCCGGCAATGCGGTTGGCCATCTGATAGCGCAGCTGACGATCGAGTTGCGGTGCCCGCGAGAGGAATTGGCGCGCTACTTCGGCCTGGCCGGAGTCCAGCCCGGACAGCTGCAGCGACGCCGCCCACCACGCCAGCGACGGCGGCATCATCGGGGGCTGCGCCAACCGTGGCCCGCGTTCGCTGACCACGACGGTGCCCGCGAAGATGTCCCCGATGCGCTTGGCCTTCGGTGACAGCAGACTGCAGATGACCGCAGGGCTGCCGAGCAGCATCCAGATCTCCACCACGGCTGCCAGCGCGCGAAACAGCGCCTGCCGGAAGCGTTCTGGCCCGCCGTCGTCGGAGACGACGCGAAGGCCCAGCGCGATCTTGCCGACCGATCGCCCGCGCGTGGTGGTTTCCATGATCAGCGGATAGCCGAGCACCACCAGCACCGTGAAGATGAGCAGCACCGCGGTGCTCAAAGCACTGTCGAATTGGGTCAGGGTGGCCGCCCACAACATCAGGCCGAGGATGTAGCAGACCAGGATGACCGTGATGTCGATCAGCGCGCTGACCGCCCGCACCGGCAACTGGGCGATCTGCACGTCGAGCACCACGGCGTCGCCTGTCACCACCTCCGACATAACTGGGAACGGTACAGGGTTTGCCCGGGCGATTAGGCTGCCCAGGGTGGACGTCGACGCATTCGTGCTGACCCATCGTGGCACGTGGGACCGGCTGGAGGAGTTGATCGCCAAGAGGCGGTCGCTGACGGGGGCCGAGGTCGACGAGCTGGTCGAGCTCTACCAGCGGGTGTCCACCCACCTGTCGATCCTGCGGTCGGCGTCATCGGACTCCGTCCTCATCGGCCGGCTGTCGAGCCTGGTGGCCCGCGCCCGCTCGGCCGTGACGGGCGCGCACGCGCCGCTGTCCCGCACGTTCGTCCGGTTTTGGACGGTGTCCTTCCCCGTGACTGCCTTCCGCACGTGGCGGTGGTGGCTGGGCACGGCGGCGACCTTCTTCGCCGTCGTGGTGGTCATCGCGGCGTGGGTCGCCGGCAACCCTGAGGTGCAGTCGGCGATCGGAACGCCAAGCGACATCGACCAATTGGTGAACCACGACGTCGCCTCGTACTACAGCGACCACCCCGCGGCCGCCTTCGCGCTGCAGATCTGGGTGAACAACTCCTGGGTGTCCGCGCAGTGCATCGCCCTGTCCGTGGTGCTCGGAATCCCGATACCCGTGGTGCTGTTCCAGAACGCCGCCAACCTGGGGCTGATCGCCGGGCTGATGTTCCATGCCGGCAAGGGCGGCCTGCTGCTGGGACTGCTGCTCCCCCACGGATTGCTGGAGCTCACGGCGGTATTCCTCGCCGGCGCAACGGGAATGCGGCTCGGGTGGTCGGTGGTCGCCCCCGGCGACCGGCCTCGTGGGCAGGTGCTCGCCGAGCAGGGCCGGGCCGTCGTGTCGGTCGCGGTCGGGCTGGTGGCGGTGCTGCTGGTCTCCGGCCTGATCGAGGCGTTGGTGACGCCGTCGCCGTTGCCCACGTTCGTCCGCGTCGGGATCGGCGTCGTCGCCGAGGCGGCATTCCTGGCGTACGTGGTGTACTTCGGGCGGCGCGCGGTCAGGGCGGGCGAGACGGGCGACATGGAGGACGCGCCCGACGTGGTGCCGACGCTTTAGCGCAATCTCACAGCCGCCCGGTCGCTTTCATCGCCAGATAACTGTCGGCCAGCGCCGGGGCGATCTCGCTCGGCGGCGCGTCGACGACCTCGACCCCGGCGCGGCGCAGTCGGGTCGCGATCGCCGCGCGGTCGTTGCGGGACCGCTCGGCGGCGGCCGCGTCGTACACGGCGGCCGGGTCCGACCGTCCGGCCGCCATGTCGTCGACGCGGGGGTCGGCGACCGCCGCGACGAGCAGGTGGTGGCGGGCGGACAACTGCGGCAGGACCGGCAGCAGTCCCTCGTCGAGCGCGGTGGCGTTGAGATCGGTCAGCAGCACCACCAGCGACCGCCGGCGGGTTCGCCGCAAGATCGTCGAAACCGTTGCCCGCCAATCGGGTTCGATCAGCGTCGGCTGTAGCGGGGCCATCGCATCCACGAGCTGCGCGAGCAACTCGGTGCGCGACGCCCCGAAGACGGCGGCCCGGCTGACGCGGTCGTGGGCGAGGAAGTCAACGTGGTCGCCGGCGCGCGACGCGAGCGCCGCCAGCAGCAGGGCGGCGTCCATCGACCAGTCGAGCCGGGGCCACCCGGCGGGGTCCGTCGCCGTCGGGTCGACGCCGACCCGGCCCGCGGCCGTGCGCCCGGTGTCGAGCACGATCACGACGCGGCGGTCGCGTTCGGGCCGCCAGGTGCGCACCACGACGTCGGCGCGCCGCGCGGTGGCGCGCCAGTCGATGGAGCGCACGTCGTCACCCACGACATATTCGCGCAGCGAGTCGAATTCGGTGCCCTGCCCGCGGATCAGCGTCGGCAACAGCCCGTCGATCTCCCGCAGCTTCGCCAGCCGCGACGGGAGGTGCTTGCGCGACAGGAACGGCGGCAGCACCCGCACCTGGCCGGGCACCCGCTGGGAGCCCTGGCGTCCCGCCAGCCCGAGCGGGCCGATCGAGCGGGCGGTGACCGCGGCCGCCCGCTGGTCGCCCCGGCGCACCGGGCGCAGCTGTGTGACCACCCGTTGCTGCTGGCCGCCGGCGATGGAGACGGGGTGGCTGCGCGGCTCCGCGCGAGCGCTCGGGGGCCAGGCGTCGCGGACCTGACCACGGAATCGGCGCGGCCCGTCATTGTGGACGAAAAGGCCCACCTCCACCGGTTGCGTGAGCCGGGCCGAGCGATCGGGGTCGCGGGTGTAGCGCAGGCGGCGCGGGCTGGCCGCCAGCGCGATGTCGACGCACACGGCGATCACCAACGCCACCAGCAGCGCGACGAAAGTCTCTGGGGGAGAGGGTGACAACGCGATCGGCAGGACGCACAGCAGCGCGACCAGGCCCGTGCGTCCCGTCAGGATCATCTACCGGGGCACCGGAACCGACGCCAGGATCCCGTCGAGCACGCCGTCGGGGGTGGCACCCTCCAGCTCCGCTTCCGGGCGCAGCATCACCCGGTGCCGCAGCGTCGGGCGGGCCATGGCCTTGACGTCGTCGGGGGTGACGTAGTTGCGCCCGGACAACCAGGACCATGAGCGAGCCGTGGCGAGCAGGGCGGTCGCCCCGCGGGGCGAGACCCCGAGCTGCAGAGCGGGGGAGCTGCGGGTGGCGCCGACGATGTCGACGATGTAGCCCAGCACCTCGTCGGCGACCAGGACCCGCTGCACGGCTTCCCGGCCGGCGGCGAGCTCGGCGGGGCCGGCGACCGGCTGGATCGCGGACAGGTCGCGGGGGTCGAAGCCGTGCGCGTGGCGGCCGAGGATCGCGATCTCGGCGTCGCGCGGCGGCAGGGTGACGTTCAGCTTGAGCAGGAAGCGGTCGAGCTGGGCCTCGGGCAGCTGGTAGGTGCCCTCGTACTCGATTGGGTTCTGGGTGGCCGCGACGATGAACGGGTCGGGCAGGGGCTTGGGTTCGCCCTCGACGCTGACCTGGCGCTCCTCCATCGCCTCGAGCAGCGCGGCCTGCGTCTTGGGCGGGGTGCGGTTGATCTCGTCGGCCAGCAGCAGGTTGGTGAAGACCGGTCCCGGCCGGAAGGTGAACGCGGCGGTGCGCGTGTCGTACACCAGTGAGCCGGTGACGTCGCCGGGCATCAGGTCGGGGGTGAACTGCACGCGCTTGAACTCCAGGCTGAGCGCGGCGGCCAGCGACCGGACCATCAGCGTCTTCGCCACTCCCGGAACGCCTTCCAGCAGAACGTGGCCGCGGCAGAGCAGCGCGATCACCAGGCCGCTGACGACGCCCTCCTGACCGACGACGGCCTTGGCGAGTTCGCCGCGCAGCGCCAGCAGCGCCTCGCGGGCCGACTCGGCGGCCGGGGACGGGGCCTGCACCTCAGGCGAGGCCTCAGGGGAGGATTGCGTCGGTTGAGTCACGTGTGGGTGACCTGCCTTTCGATGTCGTCGAGCGCACGGGCCAGTTGTAGCAGGTCGTGATCGGTGGCCGGGGGCAGCCCGAACAGGTGGTAGGAGACGAATCCCGCGTCGGCGCCGCACCGCCGGGCCACGGTGGTCACGACCGCGGGCGGCGGCGCGTCCGGTCCCAGGCCGAGCCGCGGCAGGAGCCGGTGCAGGGTGGCGGTCCGCAGCGCCGCCGCGGCGCGGTCGCGCGCCCGGCGGGAGCGGTAGAGGCGGCCGCGGCCCTCGACGGTCTCCGACGCCCGCACGACGACGGGCAGCTCCTCGGCCACCAGCGGGCCGAGCCGGCGGCCCTGCCACAGCGCCACCAGGAGCACGGCGAGCGCGAGCTGGATGACGATCCAGGTCACGTTGTCGGGGACCAGGTCGAGCAGCGACGTCGAGGACGACGACCCGCCCTCGACGCGGTGGGGCGCGTACCAGACGAGCCGCGGCCGGTCGCCGGCCAGGTTCATCGCCAGGGCGGCGTTGCCGGCCTGCAGCAGGCTGCCGTTCGTCATGAAGTCACTGCTGCCGACCGCGGTGACCGTCCGCCCGTGGTCCCGGAAGCGAACCAGCGCCCCGCCGTAACAGCTCGTGACTGTCTGGCCCTTCGGCGCCTTGTAGGTGTCGCTGGGCCCGAAACGGACCGGTCCGGCCCGGTCGGCCTCGCGCAGCGAGCAATCGGGCTTGCTGTCGAACGCGTCGGTGCCCGACATCCGGAAGCCGGGCATCAGCGCCTCGCGGGTCCGCGCGGTGGGTTCGGCCAGCAAGAGGTCACCGGGGACCCGTGCGAGGCGCTCCACGGCGGCGTCGGTGAGGTACTGACTCTGGGCCACGAGGACCAGCGTGTCGGGACGCGCCGCCTGCTCGACGTCGGCGATGCCATCGGCCACGACGACGTCGACGCCCCCGTCGCGCAGCAGCGCCACCAGCGCGTGGGCGCCGTCGGGACCTGTCGATGCGGGGTCCATCCGCGCGCCCGGGCGGGGGGCGGTCAGGTAGGCGTCGATGCCCGCCAGAATGGCGAGGACGGTGAGCGTCACGACGACCCAGCGCCATGAGCGACGGCGGGCCGCGATCCCCGAGATCGTCGTCATCAGCGCACCTGCGCCCAGGGCTGGCCGGCGCCGGCGGGCCCGGGCGCGGGCGCGAGGCCCGGCGACCGGTACCGCAGGTGGTCGTCGAGCTCGGCCACCGTCTGGTAGGCGGCGGGTGTGCCGGGCTGCTCGCCGTACGTGACGTCATTGAAAGCCGTTGCCGCTGAGGTTAATTCGCTGCTCAGGTGCGGCAGCGCGGCGCCGGCGTCGCGGGCCAGCTCGTTGGCGGTGCGGCCGGGGGCGGGCTCCAATACGCCGGTTTCCTCGAGTTGCCGGGCGACGGCGCGCAGCCGGTGGCGGATTGCGGCGGCCCAATTACCCTCCGCGGCATAGGCTTCCGCCGTGGCACGGTGCTGGGCCGCGGTGAGCTGGGCGGCCCCGAACAGTTCGTAGTCGCCCCCGCGGTTGGTCCGCAGGGTGCGACGCGCGATGTGAATAGCGGCCGCGACGGCGATCGCGAGGAGGATCAGGAGCACCGTGCTGGTGAGCCAGCCGCCCGGCATCGTGGAGATGTTCTGCAGCAGACGGTAGATCGCTTCGTTGAGCCAATCGACGAATTGCTGCCCGGCGGAGGATTTCCCGTAGATGGGCTTGCCGAGTTCGGTCTGCGCGGCCTGGTGCGCGGCATCTCGATCGATGTCGATGGAAGGCACGGTCGTCCTCAGGCGGGCCGGGTTAGCCAGAGGTGGTCCGTCGAGGCGCCCGCGTAGGGGCCGCCGGCCGCGCCGGTCTGCAGCACCAGGTCGAAGGCCTCGGCGCGCATGCGGCGGTCGGTGTAGAGCAGGACGACGACTCCGGCGGTGAAGGGGGCGGTGATGATCTGCCCGATCGCGGATCCGATCGATGCTATCGCGGTGCTGACCAGGACGATCCCGGTCGAGGTCTCCCCGGCCAGGATCACCTGGCCGACGATGTTGAATGGCGCGCCGACGGCGCCGGCGACGACGGAGGCCACCAGGGCAGCCAGCACCCTGATCCCCAACACGCGCCAGAAGCCGTTGCGCACCAGCGTGAACGACCGCGTGATCGCGTCGACGACGGGCAGCCGCTCAAGCACGATGAGCACCGGCGCGAACAGCACGACGGTGTAGAGGTACACCAGCAGCGCGCCCACGACGAGCGCCATCGGCAGGCCCACGATCACCGCGGCCGCGCCGTTGCCGACGGCCGCCAGCACCGCGATGATCACCACCATGACGCCGACGAGTGCGGCCACCACGGCGGCCTCGATCAACGCGAGGCCCAACAGGGGCAGGATCCGCCCGCGGATCTTGGCCCAGGTTTCGCCCATCGTGATCGTCGACCCGAACACGGCCCGGCCGACGATCACCGTCAGCATGCCGGACAGCAGCATGCCGCCCAGCCAGCTGACCAGGATGCCGCCGCCCATCGAGGCTAGCCAGGCCCCCACGACGCCGGCGGACATCTCGTCGGCGCGTTGCGCGCCGAACCGGCCGTAGGCGGCCAGCGGGCTCATGGTGGCGATCAACGTGACGAGGTGGATGATGACCACCACGATGGTGGTGAGCCCGAGCGTCGCCTTCGGGTTGCTCCGGACGTAACCGACTGCGCCGTTGAAGATTTCGCTCAGGGTGAGGGGCCGCAGCGGGATGATGCCGGGTTTGACCGCCTGGCCGTAGGGACCAGGTGTCGGCGCGCCGTAGGGACCGGGCGCCGCGCCGTAGCCCGTCGGCGGGCCGTAGCCGGGTGGCGGTCCATACCCGGGCGAGGGCCCGTAACCGGGCGGCGGGCCGTAACCGGGCGGGGGACCGTAACCGGGCGGCGGACCGTAGCCGGTCGGGGGACCGTAACTCGGCGGGGTGCCATAACCTGGCGGCGGCTCATACGCAGGCGGGGGACCGTACGCCGGTGGACCGTATGCAGGCGGGGGGCCGTAAGCCGGTGGCGGGCCAACCGGATAGCCGGGCGGAGGGGTGCTCACCGCCGTCCGCGCCCCGTCGTCGTGTCGCCGGGGGTGGGCCCGTCGTTCGTCATGGGGTACATCCTGTCGGCGGTCCGGGCATTTCTCAATCTTGACCGACCTCGACCGCCGGGTGGCGCGGTACCGTCGCAGCCATGGCGGAACTCAAAGCACGGCTGCGGGCGGACCTGACCCAGGCGATGAAGAGTCAGGACAAGCTGCGCACGGCGACGCTGCGCATGCTCCTGGCCGCGATCCAGACGGAGGAGGTCTCGGGTAAGGAGGCCAGGGAGCTCTCCGATGACGATGTCATCAAGTTGCTGGCGCGCGAATCCCGCAAGCGCGGCGAGGCGGCCGAGATCTACACCCAAAACGGTCGCGGCGAGCTCGCGGCCAACGAGCACGCCGAGGCGCGCATCATCGACGAATACCTGCCCACGCCGCTCAACGAGGCCGAGCTCGCCGACGTCGCCGACACCGCCATCGCCCAGGTGGCCGAGGAGATCGGCGAGCGCCCCACGATGAAGCAGATGGGCATGGTGATGAAAGCGGCGACGGCGATCGCGGCCGGGAAGGCCGACGGCGCACGCCTGTCGGCGGCGGTCAAAGAGCGCCTCTGAGCGCACCGTGAGAGCCGGATAGCCGCCGACCGGCGCCGCACGCCCGTAATCCCCGTCCGCTTTATCATCCATTCATGCCGATCCGGATCCCGTCGATCCGGCACACGCTGCAGGTGCTGCGCACCAAGGACCCTGAGCGCGACGCGCTGCGGCGCGCCGTCCGCGCGGCGGTCATGGTGCCACTGACGACCGGGTTGGCCTTCTTGGTCGTGGGCGGCAAGGTGGTGCCGCTCTACGCGTTGCTCGGCGCGTTCTGGCTGCTGGTCGTGACCGACTTTCCCGGCAACCGGCAGCAGCGGGCGGTGGCATACCTCGGCCTCGCCGCGAACGGCTTCGCCCTGATCGCCCTCGGCACCCTGGTGGCTCCGTACGTCTGGCTGTCGGTCGTGCTGATGCTCGCGCTGGGCGTCGCGGTCACCCTCGCGGGGATGCTCAGCGCGACGATGTCGGCCGGTCTGCGCGCCACGTTGTTGTTCTACGTCTGGCCGGTCTGCACGCCGGTTGGGCCGATCGGCGAGCGGCTGCTCGGTTGGCTGATCGCCCTGGTGATGTGCGTGCCCGCGGCGCTTTACCTGCTGCCCCCGCGGCATTACGACGAATTGCGGCGCCGGGCCGCCCGCGTGTGCGGGGCGCTGGCCGACCGGATCGAGGGGAGCGGGTCGGCCGCAGCGGTCACCGAGGCAATGGACTCGCTGCGGGCGAACTTCCTGGCCGCCAGCTACCGGCCCGTCGGCCTGAGCGCCGGCAGCCGCGCACTGGTCCGCCTCGTCGACTTTCTCGAACTGGCCGGCGACCTCGTCGGCGAACACGCCGGCGCGACGCTGGGCGCCGTCAGAAGCCACGCGGTCGACGTCCTGCGCCTGTGCACCGGGGTGCTCGACGCGTCGCTGGCCGCCCCCCAGGGACCGCGCTGCCTCGCCGGACGCGACGCGCTCGACCGGGCGCTTCCCGTCCTGCGGTCGTCGGCGCGCGAGGCCTACCGCGAGAACGTCCGGCTGATCCTCGAGGCGCCGGACGACGCGGCGGCGGTGGCGATCGGCCGGCGGTTGCTGGAATGCCGGGTGATCCAGTCGACGGTCACCCTGACCGGCCGGATCGTCGCCGCCGCGGCGGCCGCCGACGCCAGACCGGTCTGGGCGCGGGCCCTGGGGGTAGGGCTGCGGCCAACCGGGTTCGCCGACCGGCTGACGCCGGAGACGGTCGCCGGCACGACCATCGTCAGTGCGTTCCTCACCGCGCGTTCCGTGGCGTCGCGCAACGGGCTCCGCATGGGCGTCGGGCTGGCGCTGGCCGTCGCCCTCACGCACCTGCACCTCTTCGACCGCGGCTTCTGGGTGGTGGTGGGCACCATGCTGGTGCTCAGCAGCAGCGCCCTGGCCACCAGGACGAGGGTGGTGCAGGCGGTGACGGGCACCACCGTCGGCATCGTCCTCGGCGGCTTGCTAGTGGCGGCCGTCGGCGTGACGCCCCTCGTCCAGTGGCTGCTGGTGCCCGTCACGGTGTTCACGTCGACGTACCTGCCGCGGTTCGTCTCGTTCGCCACCGCGCAGGCCATCGGCACGGTGAACCTGCTGACCATCCTCAGCCTCACCCTGCCCACGGGGTGGCGCGTCGGTCTGCTGCGCATCGAGGACATCGCGGTCGGCGCGGCGGTGGGCCTGGGGGTCTCGCTGCTGCTGTGGCCGCGGGGCGCGACGGCGGCGGTGGCCGCCCTGATCGACGCCGCGCTCGCGGTCAACGTCCGCTACCTTCGGGCGGCCGTCCTGCGGGTCACCCGAGGGCCGTCCGGGAAGGACGAGGCGGACCTCGAGGCCCTGAGTCATGACGCCGTCGTGGGCAGCCGACGGGTGGACGACGCGGTGCGCCAGTACCTTTCCGAGACCGGCAACGGGGCCAACTCGCGGACCCCGGTGGTGCTGGCGGCCAACCGCGCCACCTGGGTGCGCTTGACGGCCGACGTGATCGCCGACCTCAAGAGGCGCCCGGAGGCCGACGCGTGCCCGGCCACCCGCGCCGTCCTGGAGCGCCACCTGGAGTTCGTCACGACGCACCTCACCGGGGCCGGCGACGGCCCGGGCCGGCCGATGGCCGGAGAGTTCGTGCGCGCTTTGCGGGCAGAGGCGTGCGCCCAGGTGGACGAGGTGGAGGTGGCTCAGCCGCTCGTCGCGGTCGCCGCCAACCTCGCGCAGCTCGAGCTGGTGCTGGCGGCGGCGTCCGAGGCCGCCGCCGCGGGCAAGGATCCGGTCGAGCGCTGAGCGGCCTCAGACGACCGTCCGGGTGCCGTCATCGCCGCGCTGCGTGACGCGGCGGGCGTCGAGCTGTTCGAGCAGGGGCACGGCGACCCGGCGGGTGGTGCCGAGCGCGCGCCGGGCCTCGCTGACGGTGAACGGCTGCGGCAGCGCGGCCAGGATCTGCGCTGCCCGATCGAAAGCGTCGGGCCCCAACACGATTGCGTCCGCGATCCGGGACAGCCGGCCGGTGCGCACGGCCGCGGCCAGTTCGCGCGGGCCGAGGCTCAGCTCGGCCAGCTCGTCGGCCTCCGGCGCCCGGAACGGCTCGGCGGCCAGCCAGTCCTCGATGGTGCGCACCGCCTTGTCGACGCGGGCCGGCAGGCCCGCCCCGGGCGCGCGCACCAGCCCGTCGACGATCTCGAGGCCGGTGCCCTCGAGCAGCCTGGGCACCAGGTCCGCCGCGGGCAACCCGGCGCGCTGCCGCACGGCTTCCAGCGGCATGCCGGCGGCGACGTCGTGCTCCTGCGCCCAACCGCGCACCGCCGCGGTCGCCTGCTCGCGCCGCGCCGCCCACCACACAGGGTCGATCACCCAGTCACCCACCCGCTGACCGCGCGCCGGCAGGCCCATGGCGCGCAGCTCGTCGACCCGGGCGCAGTCGGGCGAACGGAGATGGCCGGTCACCAGCGCCGACGCCAGCTCGGCGGCACGGGCCCGCGCCGCGCCCCGGCGGCGCAGCCCGGGCGGCCGCACGTCGAGCACCGTGATCCCCGCCGCGATCCGGTGCTCCCCGGGATCCCGCAGCAGGCCGACGTCGCCGACCCGCAACGGCAGCGGGGTGCCGAGCCGCAGCCGGGCCGCCGCGGGCCCCAGCGGGCGCACCTGCACCGGCACCGCCGCCGAGCCGACGTGCAGGACGAGCTGGCGGTGCAGGGCGCCCGCCGAGCGCAGCGCGACGTCGATCTCCGCGGTGTCCAGCCACGCGCCCGGCGTCCGGACGGCGTTGCCCCGGCCCGTGTCGTGACGGTCCAGCCCCCTCAGGTTGAGCGCGACGCGGGCCACCGGGCCGACGGAGGTCCGGCTTCGGCCCAGCGACTGCAGCCCCCGGACGGTGACCCGCCGCCCGGCGTGTTCCAGCTCGTCGCCGACCCGGACCGTGCCGGCGGCCAGCGTGCCGGTCACGACCGTGCCCGCGCCCCGCACCGTGAACCCGCGGTCCACCCACAGCCGCACGTCGGCCTCGGGGTCCGGGGCCGGCAGCCGGTCGGTGAGCGCCAACAGCTCCGCGCGCACCCGATCCAGGTCGGCGCCGATCGCGATCGGGGCACCGGCGAGCGTGGTGCCCGCGAGCCGCTCGGACACCTGCGCGGCGGCCGGCGCCGGGTCGGCCAGGTCCGCCTTGGTGATCACCACCAGCCCATGGCGCACCCCGAGCGCGTCGAGCGCGGCCAGGTGCTCCTCGGACTGCGGCATCCAGCCCTCGGTGGCGGCCACGACGAACAGCACCGCCGGGACGGCGCCCACCCCCGCCAGCATGTTCGCCACGAACCGCTCGTGGCCCGGCACGTCGACGAAGGCGACCTCGCGGCCGTCGAGCTCGGTCCAGGCGAACCCGAGGTCGATGGTCAGGCCCCGCCGCTGTTCCTCGGCCAGCCGGTCGGGCCACATACCGGTCAGCCGCTGCAGCAGGGTGGACTTGCCGTGGTCGACGTGCCCCGCGGTGGCTAGGACGAACACGCCCGCACCGCCTGGACCAGCAGCTCGTCGTCCTCGGGCGGCACCGTGCGCAGGTCGAGCAGGCACCGGCCGGCCTCGAGGCGGCCCACGACGGGCGGGTCGCCGGCGCGCAGCGCGGCCGCGTAGGCCGCGGGCAGGCTGACGGCCGCGCTGGGCAGGCGCACGCCCGGCGCGCCGCCGCCGCCGACGGCGGCCACGCAGACGACCGCCGTCGCGTCGGGCAGTTGCGCCGCAAGCGTTTCGGCGCGGGCCCGCAGGCCCGCCACGTCGGCCACCAGGGCTTGGGCGACGGGCGGCGGGGGGCCGGTCAGGGTGGCCTCGAGCGCGGCGAGGGTCAGCTTGTCGACGCGCAGGGCGCGGGCCGCCGGGTGGCGGCGCAGCCGCTCGATCAGCTCCTGACGGCCGAGCAGCAGGCCGGCCTGGGGGCCGCCGAGCAGCTTGTCGCCGCTCGCGGTCACCAGGTCCGCGCCGTCGCGCAGGGTCGTCGTGGCGTCGGGCTCGTCGGGCAGCACCGGGTGCGGCGCCAGCAGCCCCGAGCCGATGTCGACGACGAGCGGCACCTCCAGCTGGGCCAGTTCCGGGACGCCGACCGCGGAGGTGAATCCGGTGACGTGGAAGTTGGACGGGTGCACCTTCAGGACGAACCCGGTGTCCTGCCCGATCGCCTCGGCGTAGTCCCTCAGGCTGGTGCGGTTGGTGGTCCCGACCTCGCGCAGCCGCGATCCCGTCGACGCCAGCAGTTCGGGGATGCGGAAGCCGTCGCCGATCTCGACGAGCTCGCCGCGGCTGATCACGATCTCCCTGCCCGGGGCCAGCGTCAGCGCGGTGAGCAGCAGCGCGGCGGCGTTGTTGTTGACGACGTGCACCCCACCGGCCGTGGGCACCGCCCGGGCCAGCGCCGCCAGCGCGCCCCGGCCGCGGCGCGCCCGCCGGCCGGTGGCCAGGTCGAACTCCACGTCGGTCGTCCCGCCGGCGGCGACGACGGCGTCGAGCGCGGCGCGGGAGAGCGGCGCGCGGCCGAGGTTGGTGTGGACGACGACGCCCGTGGCGTTGACCACGGGCCGCAGGCTCGACGCGGTGGTGGGCAGCGTGGCGACGGCGTGCTCGGCGACCCGCTCGGGCTCGATCTCACCCGCGCGCGCCAGCTTCTGGGCGTCGGCGATCACCGACTTCACCAGCGCGCGGCCCAGCACCCGCTGCGCCTCGGCCAGCCGGGGGTCGGCGAGCAGGACGTCGGTGCCGGGTATCCGCCGGCGCGGGTCGGTCATGTCAGGCCCGAGGGAGCATGGCGGAGGCGGACGGGAATCGAACCCGCCAGCGGCAGCGTCTGCCGTTCGACGGTTTTGAAGACCGCGCCGGTCACCAGACCGGACACGCCTCCCTGGACCATGCGGTCAATTATGGACGGGTGACCTACCGACTCACCCAGTACGCCCACGGCGGCGGCTGCGCGTGCAAGATCCCGCCCGGTGAACTGGAGGACATCGTCCGCGGGCTGACGGCGACCGCCCCGCGCGATCCCGTCGGCGAGCTGCTCGTCGGGCTGGACAGCGGCGACGACGCCGCCGCGGTGCGCATCGACGGTGGCACCGCGCTGATCGCGACGACGGACTTCTTCACCCCGGTGGTCGACGACGCCTACGACTGGGGCCGCATCGCGGCCACCAATGCGCTCTCCGACGTGTACGCGATGGGCGGGCGCCCGGTGGTTGCGGTGAACCTGCTGGGCTGGCCGCGCGACGTGTTGCCCTTCGAGCTGGCGGCCGAGACGCTGCGCGGCGGGCTCGACGTCTGCGGCCTGGCCGGCTGCCACCTGGCCGGCGGGCACAGCGTCGACGATCCCGAGCCCAAGTACGGCCTGGCGGTGACCGGAGTCGCCGACCCAAAACGATTGCTGCGCAACGACTCCGGCAAACCGGGCACGCCCCTTTCCCTGACCAAGCCGCTCGGCGTCGGCGTGCTGAATTCCAGGCACAAGGCCACCGGCGAACGCTTCGAGCAGGCGATCGCGGTGATGACCACGCTCAACGCCGACGCGGCCGCGGCCGCGCTGGCGGCCGGCGTCGAATGTGCCACGGACGTCACGGGTTTCGGCCTGCTAGGACACCTGCACAAGCTGGCGCGGGCCAGCGGGGTCACGGCGGTGATCGACTCGGCGGCGGTGCCCTACCTCGACGGCGCGCGCGAGGCGCTGGCCGCCGGCCACGTCAGCGGAGGGACGCGGCGCAACCTCGACTGGGTGGCCCCCCACGCCGACCTGTCCGGCGTCGGCGAGGACGAGGCCCTCCTGCTGGCCGACGCGCAGACCTCCGGCGGCCTGCTGATCGCCGGCGAGATCCCGGGCGCCCCCGTCATCGGGGAACTGGTGCCCCGCGGCGAGCACACGATCGTGGTTCGTTGAGCCGGGGTTTGAGCCGCGCGCACTAGGGTAGATGCCATGGCTATGCGCAAGCTCTTCCTGGAATGGCCCGTCGTCCGTCAGCTGCGTTCCGCCGACAAGCTCGGCCGCGGGACGGCCGTCACGTCCAAGCAGACCCGCGCCGCGGAGCCCCGCACGACGACGGCCGACCGGGTGGTCGAGAGCATCTGTCCCTACTGCGCCGTCGGCTGCGGCCAGCTCGTGTACGTCAAGGACGAGAAGGTCGTCCAGATCGAGGGCGACCCGGGATCGCCGATCTCGCGGGGGCGCTTGTGCCCCAAGGGTTCCGCCAGCGAGCAGCTGGTCAACTCGCCCGGCCGCCAGCTGCACGTGCTTTACCGTGCGCCGCGGGCGACCGAGTGGCAGCGGCTGGAACTCGACACCGCGATCGACATGATCGCCGACCGCTTCGTGGAGTCCCGCCGCCACACCTGGCAGGACATCGACAAGAAGGGCCACCCGCTGCGCCGCACGATGGGGATCGCGGCGCTGGGCGGCGCGACCCTGGACAACGAAGAGAACTATCTGATCAAGAAGCTCTTCACCGCCGCGGGCGCGATCCAGATCGAGAACCAAGCCCGTATTTGACACTCCGCCACGGTTCCCGGTCTGGGAGCCTCCTTCGGGCGCGGCGGCGCCACCCAAACACTGCAAGACATGGCCAACGCCGACTGCATCGTCATCCAGGGCTCCAACATGGCCGAGTGCCACCCGGTCGGCTTCCAGTGGGTCGAGGAGGCGCGGGCGCGCGGCGCCCGGGTCATCCACGTCGACCCGCGGTTCACCCGCACGTCGGCGGTGGCGGACAAGCACATCGCGATCCGCGCCGGGTCGGACGTCGTTCTGCTCGGCGCGCTGATCAACCACGTCATCGCCAACGACCTATGGTTCCGCGAGTACGTCGTCGCCTACACCAACGCCGCCAGCCTGATCAACGAAAGCTATCGGGACACCGAGGATCTCGGCGGGCTGTTCTCCGGCTTCGACCCCGAGACCGGGCAGTACGACACGTCGACGTGGTCGTACGAGCAGGCGAGCAACGGCAACGTGGAGTCACCCGGCGGGGGCCACTCGCACGGTGACACCGCCGCGCAGACAGCGTCCGGTCACGAGCAGGGCAGCGGCGGCCCACCGCTGGCGCACGCGAACATCAAACGCGACGAGACGCTGCAGCACCCGCGGACGGTGTTCCAGATCCTCAAGCGGCACTACGCCCGCTACACCCCGGAGATGGTCACCCAGGTCTGCGGCATCAGCCGCGCGGACTTCGACTACCTCGCCCGGTCCATCGTCGAGAACTCCGGGCGCGAGCACACCACCTGCTTCGCCTACGCCGTCGGGTGGACGCAGCACACGCTGGGCACCCAATTCATCCGCACCGCAACCATTTTGCAGCTGCTGCTGGGCAACGTGGGCCGGCCGGGCAGCGGCATCATGGCGCTGCGCGGCCACGCCACCATCCAGGGCTCGACCGACATCCCGACGCTGTTCAACCTGCTGCCGGGCTACCTGGCGATGCCGAAGGCCGGCATGCACGACACCCTCGAGGACTACCTCGACGCCGTCGGGTCCAAGAAGCAGAAAGGCTTCTGGGCCAACGCCGACGCCTACATGGTGAGCCTGCTCAAGGCGTGGTGGGGCGACGCGGCCACCGAGGACAACGACTGGGCTTACGACTATTTGCCGCGGCTGTCGGGCCCGCACGGCACCTACCAGACCGTGACGGCGATGCTCGACGACGAGGTGGACGGCTACTTCCTGCTGGGTCAGAACCCCGCGGTCGGCTCGGCGCACGGCCGCATGCAGCGCCTCGGCATGTCGCACCTCAAGTGGCTGGTGGTCCGCGACCTCAACCTCATCGAGTCGGCCACGTGGTGGAAGGACGGACCCGAAATCGCCTCGGGCGAACTGAAAACCGAGGACATCGAGACCGAGGTCTTCTTCCTGCCCGCCGCCAGCCACGTGGAGAAGGCCGGGTCGTTCACCCAAACGCAACGGCTGGTGCAGTGGCGCCACAAAGCCGTCGACCCGCCGGGGGAGTGCCAGAGCGAGCTGCAGTTCTTCTTCGAGCTCGGCAAGCGCATCAGGCAGCGGTTGGCCGGCTCGACCGACGAGCGCGACCGTCCGCTGCTGGACCTGACCTGGGACTACCCGACCGACGAGGACGGCGAGCCCGACGGTGAGGCGGTGCTGGCCGAGATCAACGGTTACCAAGTGGCGCAGGGCAATCCGCTGTCGTCGTACACCGAGATGCGCGCCGACGGGTCGACGGCGGGCGGTTGCTGGATCTACACCGGGGTCTACGCCGACGGCGTCAACCAGGCCGCGCGGCGGGTGCCGCAGGGCGGTGGAGGGCCGAGCCAGCACGAGTGGGGCTGGGCGTGGCCCGCCGACCGGCGAATCCTCTACAACCGCGCCTCCGCCGATCCCCGGGGCAAGCCGTGGAGCGAACGCAAGCGCTACGTCTGGTGGGACGCCGACCAAGGGCGCTGGGTCGGACACGACGTGCCCGACTTCGTCGTCGACCGGGCGCCCGGCGCCCGGCCCGACCCGGACGTCGGCGGGCCCGACGCGCTCGCCGGGGACGACCCGTTCGTCATGCAGGCCGACGGCAAGGGGTGGCTGTTCGCCCCGAAGGGCGTGGTCGACGGGCCGCTGCCCACCCACTACGAGCCGCAGGAATCGCCGGTCGCGAACCCGCTCTACCCCCAGCGGCGCAATCCCGCGCGAATCACCTTCGCGCGCAAGGACAATCTGAGCGCGCCCAGCGCCGGGGAGCCCGGGGCCGACGTCTACCCGTACGTCTTCACCACCTACCGGCTCACCGAGCACCACACCGCCGGCGGCATGAGCCGCTGGCTGCCCTACCTGTCCGAACTGCAACCGGAGATGTTCTGCGAGGTGTCCCCGGAGCTGGCCGCCGAGCGCGGCCTCGAGCCCTACGGGTGGGCCACCATCGTCTCGCCGCGCGCGGCCATCGAGGCGCGCGTGCTGGTCACCGAGCGGATGACCCCGCTGGTGGTCGCGGGCCACACCGTGCACCAGATCGGGTTGCCCTACCACTGGGGCGTCGGGAGCGACGCGGTGGTCCAGGGAGACGCGGCCAACGACCTGCTCGGCATCACGCTGGACCCCAACGTGCAGATCCAGGAATCCAAGGCGGGGTCGTGCGACATCCGGCCGGGCCGCCGCCCACAGGGCGAGGAGCTGCTCCGGCTGATCGCCGAATATCAATCGCGGTCCGGCGCCACCGCCGAAACCGGCAATTCACCAGTGAGCGACGGCGTATGGGAAGGGGGAGGCGATGGGCAAGCTGAGCGGACCGACCGACCCGACCGTTGACGCCGGCTGGGCGGAACCCAAGCCCCGCAAGGGATTCTTCACCGACACCTCGATCTGCATCGGGTGCAAGGCGTGCGAGGTCGCGTGCAAGGAATGGAACCGCAACCCGCGCGACGGCAACCTGGAACTGCTGGGGTCGTCCTACGACAACACCGGCGCGCTGGGCGCGAGCACGTGGCGGCATGTGGCGTTCATCGAGCAGGACCGCGACCGCATCGACCGGGCGCGCGAGTCCGGGCGCAAGCTCATCGGATTGGGGATGCCGACCGTGCCGAAAGCGGCGGACAACCAGGACTTCTCGCCGCCCGACACCCCGGAGTTCCGCTGGCTGATGTCGTCGGACGTCTGCAAACACTGCACGCACGCCGGGTGCCTGGACGTCTGCCCGACGGGCGCGCTGTTCCGCACGGAGTTCGGCACCGTCGTCGTTCAGGCCGACGTCTGCAACGGCTGCGGCACCTGCGTGGCCGGCTGCCCCTTCGGGGTGGTCGAGCGCCGCAGCGACGGAACCTACGCGACGCCGGCCGAGCGGCCCGACGGTCCCGCCGAGAAGTTCGTCACCGGGGTCGCCCAGAAGTGCACGCTCTGCTACGACCGCATGGTCGAGGACCAGACACCGGCGTGCGCCAAGGCCTGCCCCACCACGTCGATCAAGTACGGGGACCACGACGATCTGGTCGTCACGGCGCGGGAGCGGGTCGCCGCGCTGCACGCCGAGGGGCGCACCGAGGCCCGCCTGTACGGGGCGAACGAGGACGACGGCGTGGGTGGCATCGGGTCGATCTTCCTGTTGCTCGACGAGCCCGAGGTCTACGGCCTACCGCCCGACCCGCGGGTGTGTACCGCGGACCTGCCCCAGATGGCCAGAAGGGCGGGGGCGGCGGCGGCGGGCATGTTCGCCGCCGCGGCGCTGGCCTTCTGGAAAGGCCGGTGAAAACCGCATGAGCACGTCGGAATTCGACAGCCTCCGCCCGCCGGATACGCCGGGCCGGAAACGCGAAAGGTCCGGCCGCCGGCGCCGGCGCCGCGACGAGTCGGTGATGGTGCCCGACGCCGAATTCACCTCGTACTACGGGCGTCCCGTGGTCAAGCCCGCGCCGTGGGGACCCGAGGTGGCGGCGTACCTGTTCCTGGGCGGTGTGGCGGGCGGGTCCGGCCTGCTGGCGGCAGGGGCCCAGCTCACCGGCCGGAACACGTTGCGCCGCAACTCCAGGCTTTCCGCCCTGATCGCGGTGATGCTCGGGGCGGCCGCGCTGGTGAAGGACCTCGGCAAGCCCGCGCGGTTCGTCAACATGCTGCGGACGGTCAAGCTGACCTCGCCGATGAGTATCGGCTCGTGGATCCTCAGCTTCTTCGGCGCCGGCATCGGGGTCGCCGCGGTGGCGGAGGTCGACCGGATGACCGGCGAGCGGATCCCGTTGGGCCCGTTGCGGTCCGTGCTGCGCGCCATGGAGGGGCCGGCGGGACTCGAGGCCGCGCTCTTCTCGCCGCCGCTCGCCGTCTACACCGCGGTGCTGCTCACCGACACCGCGACGCCGACCTGGAACGCCGCCTACCGCGACCTGCCGTTCGTGTTCGTCAGTTCGGCGAGCCTGGCGGCGGGCGGTTTGGCGATGATCACCACCCCGGTGTCCGAGGCGGGGCCCGCGCGCACGCTGGCCGTCATCGGCGCGGTCGGCGACCTGATCTCCGCGCGGTTCACCGAATACCGGATGGACCCGGTCACCAGGGAACCGCTCCACCAGGGCAGGCCCGGCCGCCTGCTGTCCTGGAGCGAACGGCTCGCCGCTGCGGGCGGGCTCGGCGCGCTGCTCGGCGGGGGCAACCGCGGCGTCGCCGCCCTGTCCGGCCTGACGCTGCTGGCGGCGTCGGCGATGCTGCGGTTCGGCTTCTTCGAGGCGGGCCTGGCGTCGACCCGCGATCCGCGCTACACGATCGACCCCCAGAAGCGCCGGCTCGCGGCCCGGCGGGCGGCCGGCATCGCCGGCGACTCGATCACCACCGCGGGCTAGCGGCGCGCGCGCAACGCCACGGCGATTTTCCGCCCCGGCGTTACTCCTGCCGGGCAAGCGGGTAATAGCTTGTCATGACGAATTTCGGCTACACTCTCATGACCGAGCAGAGTGGGCCCAAAGACCTTGTCCACTATGCCATTTCGGCCGAGGAGCGCGGCTTCGACTTCGAGGTGTGCAGCGACCACTTCTCGCCGTGGCTGGTGTCGCAGGGCCACGCGCCCAACGCCTGGACCGTGCTGGGCGCCGTCGCGCACGCGACCGAGCGGGTCGACCTCTACACCTACGTGACCTGCCCGACGATGCGGTATCACCCGGCCATCGTCGCGCAGCAGGCCGCCACGGTGCAGATCCTGTCCGACGGCCGGTTCACCCTCGGCCTGGGCAGCGGCGAGAACCTCAACGAGCACGTGGTCGGCAAGGGCTGGCCCACCGTCGAGCGCCGCCAGGACATGCTGCGCGAGGCGATCAAGATCATCCGCGAGTTGTTCGGCGGTGAGCTGGTCAACTGGCGTGGGGAGTACTTCCAGGTGGACTCGGCGCGGCTGTGGGACACCCCCGACGTGCCGGTCGGCATCGCGGTCGCCGTGGGCGGTGAAAAGGCCGTCGACAAGTTCGTCAAGCTCGCCGACCATTTCGTCGCGGTCGAACCCGACAAGGAACTGGTTGACGCGTGGCACGCCGCGCGCCAGGCCGCCAACGGCGCCCCTCCCGGCCGCGTGGTCGGGCAGATACCGGTGTCCTGGGATCCCGACCGCGACGCCGCCGTCCAACGCGCGCACGACCAGTTCCGCTGGTTCGCCGGCGGCTGGAAGGTGAACGCCGACCTGCCCACTCCGGCCGGTTTCGCCGGGGCGACCCAGTTCGTGCGACCCGAAGACGTCGCCGAGAGCATCCCCTGCGGGCCCGACCTGGACGCGATCGTCGAGGCGGTCAAACCGTACTGGGAGGCGGGGTTCACCGACATCGCGCTGGTGCAGATCGGCGGCGAAACGCAGGAGAGGTTCCTCAAGGAAGCCGCCGAGCCGTTGCTCGAGGCCCTGCGCGACGCGTCGCGCTGATCGGACGTTTGGCCGAATCGGGCCAGGGTACTCGCTGCCATGGTGCGAGCCGCGCGGCTCGAGGCACCACCAACGACCGACGCCCGGAAATAGTGTGACCCGTTGTCTCGCATCGGATTTGAGCACTGATTGCATCCGGCGGGGCAGGGGGAGCAGGCGATGACTGACGAATCCGGGAATGGCACGGGAACTTTGGTGAAGGCGCTGGCCGCCGCGAGTTTCGGCCTCGGCCTGGGCGAACTGCTGGCACCCGGCAAGATAGCCGACGTCGCGGGGGTGGACGAGACGCCCCGCTCAAGGGCCGTCATCCGCGCGCTCGGCGCGCGTGAATGTGGGCACGGCGCCGCCCTTTTGGCCGGCCCGGAGCGGCTGGTATGGACGCGGGTGGCCGGCGACGTCCTGGACACGGCGCTGCTGCTGGCGGGGGTCGCCGCCCGCGGCCCGGGCCGGCGCCGGCGGGGCGTGATCACCGCCGTGGCGCTTTCCGGGATAGGGGTGCTCGACCTGTACGCGGCGGTGCGCGCCTCCGCCGACGACCGCGGCCGCCACGCCGGCGGCTCGGGGCATCGCGCGGTGCGCGCCGCGGTCACCGTCCGGCGTTCGCCGGACGAGGTGTACGCCTTCTGGCGCGACGTGGCGAATCTGCCGGCCTTCATGTATCACCTGAAATCCGTCACCGCCGACGGCGACGGGCGCTCCCACTGGGTCGCGAGCGCGCCGGCCGGGCGGTCGGTGGAGTGGAACGCCCAGATCACCGAGGACGAACCCGGCAGGCGAATCGCGTGGCAGTCGCTGCCGGGCGCGTCGGTCGACAACGGCGGCAGTGTCGAGTTCACGCCGACGCCCGACGGCGCGAGCACCGAGGTTCGCGTGACGATCGGCTATCACCTGCCCGGCGGGGCGCTGGGCAAGGCTGCCGCGACGCTGTTCGGCGAATCACCCGACCAGCAGGTCAACGACGACCTTCGGCGCTTCAAGCAAATCCTCGAGACCGGGCAGGTGATGCGGTCCGACGGCTCGCCCGAGGGCACCACCGCCAAGGCGCAACTGAAGCAGCGACCCGGTCAACCCACCGGAGAGGGAGCAAGGGCATGAGGGCGACAGTATGGGCGGGCCGCAACAGCGTTGAGGTGCAGACGGTTCCGGACCCGAAGATCCTCAACGACCGCGACGCGATCGTCAAGATCACGTCCACGGCGATCTGCGGTTCGGACCTGCACCTGTACGACGGCTACATCCCCACCGTCAAGCGCGGCGACGTGTTGGGGCACGAGTTCATGGGCGAGGTCGTCGACGTCGGCAAGGCGGTGCGCAACCTCGCCGTGGGCGACCGGGTGGTGGTCCCGTTCCCGATCGCCTGCGGGGCGTGTGCCGCCTGCGAGCGCGACCTGTTCTCGCTGTGTGAAAACTCCAATCCCAACGCCGGAATCGCCGAGAAGTTCATGGGCCACTCACCGGCCGGCCTCTTCGGCTACTCCCACATGCTCGGCGGCTTCGCCGGCGGCCAGGCCGAATACGCCCGGGTGCCCTTCGCCGACGTGGGCCCGCTGAAGATCTCCGACGACCTCACCGACGAGCAGGTGCTGTTCCTGTCCGACATCCTGCCGACCGGGTACATGGGCGCGGAGATGTGCGACATCAAGCCCGGGGACGTGGTCGCGGTCTGGGGCGCCGGGCCGGTCGGCCTCTTCGCGATGATGAGCGCGTATTTGCTGGGCGCGTCGAAAGTGGTTGCTATCGACCGCGTGCCATACCGGCTCGAGCTGGCCCAGAAGATCGGTGCGACGGCGGTCAACTTCGAGGAGTCGCCGGTGCTCGCGACGCTTCAGGACATCACCGCCGGGCGCGGCCCCGACCACTGCATCGACGCGGTCGGCATGGAGGCCCGCAACGGCACGGCCCTGGTGGACGCCTACGATCGCGCCAAGCAGGCGATGCGGCTGGAAACCGAACGGCCGCATGCCCTTCGGGAAGCGGCCCTGAGTTGCCGCAACGGCGGCACGATCTCGATCATCGGCGTGTACGGCGGAATGATGGACAAGTTCCCGATCGGTGCGGTGATGAACCGGTCGCTGACCGTCAAAACCGGCCAGTGCCACGTGCAGCGGTACATGCGGCCGCTGCTGGAACGCATCCGGAGCGGCGACATCGACCCCACGATCATCATCACCCACCACCTGTCGCTCGACCAGGCCGCCCACGGCTACGAGATCTTCAAGCACAAGCAGGACCGGTGCACCAAGGTCATCCTCAAGCCCTGACGGAAAATCGACATTCGCCCAAGGAGAACCCCAGATGTCAAATAAGTTGCAAGGCAAGAAGGTCGCGTTCCTGGCGGCCGACGGCGTCGAGAAGGTGGAACTCGAGCAGCCCCGCGCGGCGGTCGAGGAAGCCGGCGCCCAGGTCGAGCTGCTGTCGCTGAAAACCGGTGAGATCCAGGCCCGCAACCACGATCTCGAGCCGGCCGGAACCTTCCCGGTCGACCGCGCGGTGGGCGACGCGACGGTCGACGAGTTCGACGCCCTGGTGCTGCCGGGCGGCACCGTGAACCCGGACAAGCTGCGCATGGACTCCACGGCGGTGGGCTTCGTCCGCGACTTCGTCGAGTCCGGAAAGCCCGTCGCCGCAATCTGTCACGGACCCTGGACCCTGCTCGAGGCCGGGGTGGCGGCCGGGCGGACGCTGACGTCGTATCCGAGCATCCGCACCGACCTGCGCAACGCGGGCGCCAACGTGGTCGACGAGGAGGTCGTCGTGGACGGCAACCTGACGACGAGCCGGTCGCCCAAGGACCTCCCGGCCTTCTGCGCGACGATCGTCCAGCAATTCGCCCACGCGCCTGCGGGTTAGGCGATACCGCTACCGGATTTGCTCCGTTTGAACCCCCAAGTTTGCGGGCATAGACACGAGGCAAGCCGTCACCGTCTCCGCGGCGGCCCCTTTCAGGGTGGGCCGCGTGGGTTCTCGAAAGGCCTACCTTGACAACCACTTACCCCGATCCCGCCGTCTCGGCCGACTACAACGTGTATCAGCCGCAGGACGACTCCCGGTTGCTCGTGGACGCCATGCACCAGAGCGCGCTCATTCCGGGGCGCCGCGTACTCGACCTGTGCACCGGCAGCGGGTTCGTCGCGATCGCGGCGGCCGAACTGGGTTGCGCCAGCGTCACGGCGTTCGACATCTGCCCGCACGCGGTGCGCTGTTCGCGGGGAAATGCGGCGCTGGCGGGCGTGGAAGTGGATGTCCGGGAAGGAACCTGGCTGGGTGCTATGGACAGCGGACCGTTCGACGTCGTCGTGTCCAACCCGCCCTATGTGCCGACCCCACCGGGCGGCGACACCGAGGTGATTCCCCTTGGCGCGGGGCCGTCGTGGGCGTGGAACGCCGGAACGGATGGCCGGATGATCCTCGACCCGTTGTGCGAATCGGTTCCCGATCTGTTGCGCGACGGAGGGACCCTGTTGCTCGTGCACTCCGCCCTCTCCGGGGTCCAGGAGTCGCTGAAGGCGCTCAAGTCGTCCGGCATGGACGCCGAAGTCGTTGCCACCAAATGGATTCCCTTTGGTCCGGTGATGACGGCACGGGCGAAGTGGCTCGAGGACGGCGGGCAGATTCCCCGCGGGCGCCGGCAAGAGGAGCTGGTCGTGATCCGGGCGGACAAGCGATGACCGCCACCCGTGTGCAAGTCGTGCCGGGCGGGCCCGTCCTGGTGTCGGGTCCCGCGCGGATCGAAATGCCCAACGGCGCCGTCGTGGAGTCGGACCGGTTCATGGTGGCCGTGTGCACGTGCCGGCGCAGCGAGGATTATCCCCTCTGCGACACCAGCCACCGCCGGTGCCGAAACCTCAAGGGCGGCAACACTGAACGCGAAGCCGCTAGGTCAGAGGCGTCCGCAGCGACGTCTGGCCCCGCTCCCACGACGTCATAAGCCGGTCGGCCAGCCGATCCTCGACCGCCGCGTGCGCGCGGATCCCGAACACGACGTCGGGGTCCAGCTCGGGTTCACGGGCGACGAGATCGCCGACCACGTCGATGCGGACCACGTGTTCGTGCACCGCGTCCGCCTCAACGTGCTCGCTGTAGAACTCGACGCACGCGGGCGGCGCCTGCAACCGCTGCAGTGCCCGCACCATGCGCCGTGATCCCGGCGGCGAGGTGATTTCGGTGGACGCGAAGTGCCCGATGGCCGCGCCGCGCAGCGAACGGTGCAACCCGAACATCGACATCAGGTTCACCGCCGCCAGCGATTCCGCGGGCACCGCGTCGATGTAGCCGAGGTAGTCCGAATCCAGGCCGGCCGCCTCGAGAAGATCGGCGAACAGCTGCTGATGCAGGCGGGCGGCCTGTCCGGCGCCGTACTCGTCGAACTCCACCGCGACGAACCCCGCCTTGGCGCGGCCCATCAGCCGGGGGATCGCCCACGCGTGCGGGTCACCCTCCTTGAGGTGGTACACCGAGCGGTGCACGAAGTATTCGCACATCTGCTCCCACGTTCCGTGGTCGCGCAGGAAGTATGACGGGCCCGTGCCGTCGGCCGGCTCGGCCGCGATGGCCTCCATCTCGGCGGCCGCGGTGGCGTCCGGCTCGATGACCCCGACGTCGCGGCGCACGCCGGCAAGGAACTCCCGCTCCAGCTCGGCGCGGAGCTGCAGTAATGCCGGATTCCATTCCCAGGCGGGATCCACCCCGGCGAATCCGCGGTAGTGCAGCTCATAGCACATGCTCAGCGCCAGCTGCAGGTCCAGGCCGTAGGGGTCGGAGTCGCGAACGGAGGCCCCGATGCGGGTCAGCGGGTCGCGGCCGGGCGGCCCGGCCAGCGCGCGGCGGACCGCCGTCGACAGTGGTCCGTGCGCGGCCGGCAGCGCCGGCTCCAGCATGGTCGATGCGCGGGTCACGCCGATGTCTACCCGGATGCGGGGGCCGGCAAACGGTGCCGGTCAGCCCGCCGGCAGCGGGAACGCGAGGTCGACCGTGGTGCCGGTGGGCGTGCGGTCGAACTCCAGGGCGCCGCTGAGGGCCCTCATCAGGACCAGCCCCCGCCCGCTGTTGCCCGGGTTGGCGGCGGGAGTCTTCCACGTTCCCGAGTCGGCGACCCGCGCGCGGACTTCGCCGTCGACGAGGTCGGCCTCGAGCGACATCGTCCCGACCCCGCCGCCGCGGTACGCGTGTTCGACGCAGTTGGTGCACGCCTCGCTGGCAACCAGGATGATGTCCGAGGCGACGTCGTCGGGAACCTCGGCGGCCCGCAGCCACTCGGCCAACCGGCGCCGGATGCCGGCCAATTGGTCTGCGACGGCGGGGCTTTCGATCTGCAGGGGGGCGTGCCCGTGGCGGTAGATCACCATCGCCACGTCGTCGTCGTATCCCGCCGCCGGCGACAGTTCGCGCAGCACCGCGTCCGCGACGGCGTTCAGCGGCAGGTTCTTGGTGTTCACCAAAACGTCTGCGGCGCGGCCTATTCCGTCATCGATGGACTCGTGTTTGCGCTCGACGAGCCCGTCGGTGTAGAGCATCAGCGTAGAGCCGTGTGGGAGCACGCGGGTCGCCTGGGGCCGCGGTTCGTCGCGGCGGACCGCGAGCGGGACGGACGCGGCGTCGGTCAGCATCGTCGTCGCGCCCGGCCCCGGTCCGGCGAGGACGGCGGGCATGTGGCCCGCGTTGCTGTACTGGAGGACGCCCGTCCTGGTGTCGAGGATCGCCAGGAAAACGGTGGTGCAGTAGGCGTTCGGGATCAGCGAGGCGGCCGAGTCGAGCTGCTCGAGCAGCAACGCCGGCTCGGCGCCGTTGATCAGCAGCGCGCGCGCCGAGCTGCGCAGCTGGCCCATGATCGCGGCCGCGGGCAGGCCCCGGCCGACGCAGTCGCCGACCACGATGCCGATGCGGTCGTCGCCGATGGGCAGCACGTCGTACCAGTCCCCGCCGATCTCCAGCGGCGGCACCGCGGGTTCGTAGCGCACCACGAAGCCCGGCGGCGGCTGCACCGGCGGCAGCATCGCGCGCTGCAGGGTCAGCGACGTCTCCCGCGCGTTCTCGAATTGCCGGACGTGCTGCATCGCCAGGCTGAGGTGGCCGATGAGGACCGTGATCAACAGCCGGTCCTCGGCGCTGACCCAGCGCGGCGTGCGGAGCTCCAGCCACAGCGCCAGGTCACCCGCGCCCGAGAGCACCGCGACGAGTCCCGCCGCCTTGCCGGGGTGGTCGGGCCGGTCGACGGTCGTGGCCGTCAGCGGCAGCTGGTGCCGGGCGTCGGCGAACGTGTGGCGCAACCAGGGGTCCAGCTCCCGCCAGCTCGACGCGGTGGGCTCGCCGGCCACCTGGACCGACGGATCCCCGCCCCCGCCCGGCCACGACACCGCGACCACCCGCTGGACGTCGATCGCCGCGCGGCACTCGTCGAGAGCGATCGCGAGCAGTTCGTCCACGCTCTTGGCGACCGCCACCGCCGTGGCCAGGCGCAGCACCGCGCTCTCGCGGGCGGCGAAGGCCCGCTCGGCCGTGACGTCGCGGATCGTGCCCACGTACACGTCCCGGTCGCTGCCGGCCTCCTTGACGGCGTTGATGCTCACCGCCACCCACGCGAGGTGACCGTCCCGATGCCGGATCGGCGTCTCATAGGAGGTGGTGCCGTGGCTGCGGACGCGCGATTGCTGTTGATGGGCGCCCCGCTTGTCGACCAGCCAGGGGTGCGGCCACCGGTACGGCAACCCCTCCGCCGGGTAACCGAGGATGTCGATCAGTGCGTCGTTCATCTCGACGACGGAGCCCTCGTGGTCGGAGACGAAGAACCCTTCCTGCAGCGAGTTGACCAGCGCGGTGCGGAACTTGTCGCGGTCGGCGAGCCCCTCGGCCCGGGCCCGCTGCTCCTCGTAGCGCCTGGTGCCGTCGAGGAACCCCCGCGTCGCGACGTCGAGCGGGACCAGGGTCTGCAACAGGAATTCCAGGGCGATCGGCGCGTCGACCCGATAGTCCTTGGAAACCTCGAGGACCAGCCGTACGTGGTGTTCGACGATCTCGAGCACGCTGATGCGCTCCTGCAGCGCGCGGCGCCCCAGCTCGTGCCCGACCGCCAGGTCGTCCTCGCCGCGGGCCCGCAGGAAGGCGCGCAGGGCCGCCTCGTAGCGGGCGTGAAAGTCGGCTTCGGAGTCGCCTCTTCCGCTCATATCGAAACCCCCCGGTGACGGGCCGTCAGCACCATTGCATCGTCCGTCTCCTTGGCATGCCTGCTCAAGAGTTCCTTGGCGATCACCGGCGCCGGGGCGGCGAAGTCGATGTGCTCAAGATGGTCCTCGGCGATGCCGTCCGTCGAGATGATGATCAGGTCGCCGGCCCGGATCGGAACCACCTGCGCCGGACCGATCTCCGGTATCCGGTAGCCCACGATCCCCGCGGAGAGGCGCGCGCTGGCTCGGAGCCGGGGACCGGTCGCGGCCTTGACGACGAGGTCGGCGGCGACGTTGCCCACCCCGGTCCACGACAGGGTCCCGGCGGAGAAGTCGACCCGTGCCAGCGTCATCGCCACGCCGCGGCTTCCGGCGAGCACCCGGTGACACAGCTGGACGAGGTTTTCGAGCCGCTCGTTGGGAGCGGTCTTCAGCGCGTCGACGGCCCGCACCGCGGCCGCCGCGGCGGGGGTGCCGTGCCCGAGGCCGTCGGCCACGCCGAACAGGGCGGCGTCGTCGTCGATGCTGACCGCGATGGGCTGGTCGCCGGAGACGAGCTCACCCGGCAGCGGCCGCCCGGCGGTGGCCCACTCGATCGGCCCGAACCGCCCCCCAAAGCTCAGCCTGTCATGCACGGGGCGGCACCCATTTCCACATCTCGACCACCGTCCCCCGGCCCAGCGCGGATTCCACCACCAACCGGTCCATCAGCCGGCGGGCCCCCGGCAACCCCAACCCCAGGCCACGCCCGGTCGAGTAGCCGTCCTCCATTGCCCGCGAGATGTCGGCGATGCCCGGCCCGTTGTCCTCGGCCCGCACCAGCAGGGCCTTGCGCCCCTCCCGGTCGGCCACCCCGACGCGGACCACGCCGCGACCCGCGTAGCTGGTGATGTTGCGGGCGACCTCGGAGATCGCCGTGGCGATCATCGTGACGTCGGTCAGCGAGAACCCGAGTTCGAGGGCCAGCGTGTGGCCGGCCTTGCGGGCCGCGACGATGTCGTCCGGCTTGTCGATCTCGACGACGACTTCGTCCGGCTCATCCGCCACCGTCGCGCCCGATCGTCGATTTCCGCCGTCCCAGTTGACGATTCAGCAGCGCCACGCCCTCTTCGAGGTCCAGCGCGGTGTTCATGTCGTCGAACGCCAGCCCGAGTTGCACCATCGCGAAGGCCACCTCCGGCTGCAGCCCCACGATCACGGTCTCCGCGCCGCGCAGCCGGGTCATGTGCGCGATCGTGCGCAGCGAGCGGGCCGCGAACGAATCCATGACGTCGATGGCCGTGACGTCGACGATGATCCCCTGCGCGCGGAAGCGGCTGACGCGCTCCATCAGGTCGTAGCGCAGCCGCTCGGTGTCGGAGTCGGTCAGCGCGGCCTGCACCGAGGCGATCAGGAAGGCGCCCTGCTTCAGGATCGGGACTGGCATGACGCGCTCGAGGTGGTCGTGGTCACCCGGTCTGCTCGCCGGTGCGGGTCACTTCGTATCCCAGCAGGCGCTCGGCTTCCTCGATGCCGCCCTGCAGGTCGCCGACGGCGTTCATCTTCGACAGGTCCAGCCCGATCGTCACCAGCGTCAGGGCGATCTCCGAGGACAGCCCGGTGATGATCACGCTCGCCCCCATCAGGCCCGACGCGTCGACCGTCTGCACGAGGTGGTTGGCCACCGTGGAGTCGATGGTGGGCACACCGGTGATGTCGATGACCACCACTTTCGCGCGGTTCGCGCGAATGGCCCGCAGCAACTGCTCGGTGACCTGGCGGGCGCGCTGGGAGTCCAGCACGCCGATGATCGGCAGGATCAGGAGCTGCTCGCGCACCTGGAGCACGGGCGTCGACAGCTCGCGGATGGCCTCCTGCTGCTGGCGGATGATGCGCTCGCGTTCCTGCACGAAGCTGACGGCCACGGTGTTGGCGATGCGGTTGGCCGCCGGCTCGTAGGCGTCGAGCACCCGGTTCAGCATCCCGAACTCGGCCTGGTACTTCTCGAACAGCGAACGGGCCAGCACGTCGCGCAGCAGCAGCACGATGCCGACGACCTCGTCGGTCTCGACGCCTCGCGGGATGATGCGTTCCGACAGGTCGCGCGCGTAGGCCTGCAGGGCCTCCACGCTCCCGGTCTCGAGCACCTCCACATAGTTGTCGTAGACGGCGGTCGCCTCCGAGAAGAGCTCCTCGGGGGTCATCGCGGTGAGCAACTCCGCCTCGGTGATCCTGCGGGCCCACTCCTCGCGCAGGATGGTCCTGTTCTGCCGCAGGTGCTGGACGAGTTGTGGCAGCAGCCCCTCGCTGGAGATGCCGGGCGGCTGCGCGGCTGTCGCGGTACTGCTGAAATCCGACGGCGAATCTGACATCTGGCCTCCCGAGTGCCGCGTCGCGTCCCCGCAGTGCGCAAGTCCTAGAGGCGAGACTAGCCTGGGCTGTCGCAAGGCAGGTGCTGAGGGCTTATTCTTCCCGCAGTTCGCGCGGCAGGCTAGGCTTGCACCACGCTTCCGCCCGGGACGAAGGATCGCCATTGTCAGCACCTGATTCGATCACCACGTTGGTTGAGGACCACGACGGCGTGTCGGTGGTCCGGGTCAGCGGCGAAATCGACTTGGTCACCGCTCCGGCCCTCGAACAAGCCATTGCCGCCGTGGTGGGGGAGAGTCCGACGGCGCTCGTCATCGACCTGTCTGCGGTCGAGTTCCTCGGCTCGGTGGGCCTGAAGATCCTCGCGGCGACCTACGAAAAGCTCGGTAACACAACGCAATTCGGTGTGGTCGCGCGGGGTCCGGCGACCCGGCGCCCCATTCACCTGACCGGCTTGGACAAGACGTTCCCGTTGTACTCGACGCTCGACGACGCGTTGACGGGTGTGCGGGACGGCGCCTCCGGCGGCTGAGTCCGCCGGGTGACCGGCCGGCGCGTCGACGCGCGGTGCGATGATCACCAGTATGGACGTCGACCACCCTGAAGACGACCAGCGCTGGGATAGCCGCGCGCGCGGGGAATCCGAAATCGAACGGCTGGACCGCAATTGGAACAGCCTGCTGCAGGAACTGCGCGTGGTGCAGACGGGGGTGCAGCTGCTGACCCGGTTCCTGCTGACGCTGCCGTTCCAGCAGCGCTTCAGCGTTCTGGCCGGCCCCATGCGGTACGTCTACCTGACCACGGTCGGATTGTCCGTGGGCGCAACGGTTTTGCTCGTCGCGCCAGTCAGCATCCACCGCCTGCTGTTCAGGCGGCACCGCCTTCAGGTGCTGGTGTCGGCCGCGCATCGCTGCGCGTACGCGGGTCTCGCGTTACTGGGCGCCGCGTTAACGGGTGTCACCATCGTGGTTTTCGACTCCGTGTCCGGAAGTACCGCCGGTTTGATAGCGGGAACCTGTGCGCTTGGGCTGTTTACGTTCTTTTGGTGGGTACTGCCGCTGATCTTGCGCACGCGCGGTATGTGATTCGGCGGCCCGGCGACTTCGGTGCGGCGTCAGCGGCCGGGCGCCAGCGCCGCGATGCGGGTGGACGCCAGGTGCTCGAGGAGGTCCTGCGGATCGGCGAAGATGGGCGACGCGCCGGCCTCCTGCAACTCCGCCCGCGAGATGCCGCCGCTCAGCACCCCGATGCACGGCAAGCCCGCGCCGGCTGAGGCCTTCGCATCCCAGATGGCGTCGCCGACGAACACCGCGTGCTCGGCGTCCACGCCGGCCCGGTCGAGGGCGACCTGGACGATGCCGGGCTCGGGCTTGGCCGTGTCGACATCACGCGACGAGGTGGTCTCGGAGATGACGTCGTCGCAGTCGAGCGCCTTGCGCAGCACCTCGAGCTCGTCCTCGGGTGCCGAGCTGGCCAGCACCACCTGCAGCCCCAGCTCGGCGACGCGGTGCAGCAGCTCGCGGGCGCCCGGCAAGGGAGTCAGCATGGGCATGACCTCTTGGTAGTACCGGCTGTGCCCGTCGCTGAGCCGCTCCTGGACGTCGGCCGGGGCGTCACCGGTGAGCTTTCTCACCAAGCTGGATCCGTCCATACCTATGCCGCGGTGCACCTCCCAGGCGGCCACGGGGAAGCCCTCGGCGTCGAAGGCGCGCTGCCACGCGTAGACGTGAAGGTAGTTGGAGTCGACCAGCGTTCCGTCGACGTCGAACAGGACGGCGGGGGCGCCGCGCCGGGCGTTCAGCGGACGCTCCCGACATGCGTGCGGAGGCAAGCGATCATCTGCGCGGCATACCCACGTCCGCCGAGGCTGACACAACGTGTGCGCTGTTTGGCCTCGCGGGCGGCGGGTAGACGGCCTTCGAGCCCGAGATTTCGACACGAAAGACTTTGGCAGACAACGTCTGAGGAGTGATGGTGGAACGCTCGAAAAGCGACCCGGTCGACCACGCGCGCACGTTTCGCCGGCACGCCGGCGAAACCGTCACGCACGCCCCGCACGCGCCCGGCGTGTACGGGGTGCTGGCGGCCGCGGCGGCGCTGGTCCTCGGTCTGTCTGCCTTCGCGACCGGCCACCCGGTCGCCGGCTGCGTGGCGGTGGTGGTGGCCACGGCGCTCGGCGCGGTGAGCGCCGCCTGGCTTCTGCACAGCCACCACAAGGTCCGCGACGCCGAGTTGCGGTGGCACGAAGAGCACTCCGACGAGCCCGCCCCGCCGCCGGCCAGTTGACCCGGTCACACCTGCGTTTGACCGCGAACGGCGCCGGGTAATGCCCGGGACATGCTCGACACAACCGGTGCGCTGGGTTTGGCGGATGACCCCGTCGACGCCCGCCGTCTGATGGCCGCCGCCGGCCCGGAGGCGGACTTCCGCCTTCCCGGGTTAGTGGCCGCGGTGATGTGGGCGGTCGGCCTGGTGATCGGTGTGGTTTCCTTCCTGACCGGACACGCTTGGGTTGCGGCCGTCGCGCTGGGCGCGGCCGTGCTGGCGCCGTGGTTCGGATTGGCCTGGGTGTCGCACACCCAGCGCGGCGCCTACAACATCGCGCTCCCAGCCCACGACTGAGCACGACTGACGAGCCGGCGCGTTCTCGAGATCTTCTCCGCTGCGCGGAGACTGCCCCGCGCTGGCGTGTGTGGAATTTCTTAGGGATTTTCCGGTGTAACGGCGTTCCGAACGGGGTACTGCCTGCGCCACGGGTGAGTACAGGGAAGTGCGTGAACCCGCGACTTGGCAGGAAGGACCCACCATGGCGACCGCAAATGACTATGACGCCCGCCGTGTATCCGACATCGAGAGCCAGGACAGGTCGTCGCTGCGCGAGCTGACGACCACCCTGCCCGCCTCGGCGACCGCGGTGGTCGACGAGGACCCCAACGATGTCGCCTTCTTCGAGCTCCCCGGCGCGGACCTGTCCGGCGAGGAGCTCTCGGTGACGGTGATTCCCCAGCGGGCCGACGAGTTCACCTGCTCGAGCTGCTTCCTGGTTCAGCACCGCAGCAGGCTGCGCAGCTCGGGCTCCGGCCCCCTCGTCTGCGCCGACTGCGCGTAACGGCCCCGCCGCCCGTGTGACCGCGGGCCGCGGCGCCACGTGGCCATGACGCCGCGCGGTCCGTCGCGCTTGACCAACCACACCCGCCGTGTTTCTGTCGTCTGCGTGGGAGAATCCGCCATTCGCCCCGCGGATCGGACGGATGCCCTGAGCCGCCCGCCGGGCCTGCCCGCCCCACGCCCGCTCCGTTCCGCCTTCGCCGCCGCGTACGCGGCCGCCTATCTCGTGGGCGGCGAGCGCCGGATGCTGCGGCTGATCCGGCGGTACGGGCCCATCATGACGATGCCCGTCCTCAGCCTCGGGGACGTGGCGATCGTCTCGGACCCCGAGCTGGCGAAGCAGGTGTTCACCGCGCCACCGGACGTTCTGCTGGGCGGCGAGGGGGTGGGACCCGCGGCGGCGATCTACGGGTCGGGATCGATGTTCGTGCAGGAGGAACCCGAACACCTGCGGCGGCGCAAGCTGCTGACCCCCCCATTGCACGGGGCCGCGCTGAGCAGCTACGTGCCGATCATGGAGAACTGCGCGCGAGCGGCGATGCACAGTTGGCCGGTGGACCGTCCGTTCGAGATGCTCAAGGCGGCGCGCGCGCTCACCCTCGACGTCATCGTCCGGGTCATGTTCGGCGTCGACGATCCCGACGAAGTGTGCCGGTTGGGCAGGCCGTTCGAGCGCCTGCTGAATCTCGGTGTCTCCGAACAGCTGACCGTGCGCTACGCGCTGCGCCGCGCGGGGACACTGCGGGTCTGGCCCCAGCGCGCCAGGGCCAACAGGGAGATCGACGGCGTCGTGCTGCCGCTCATCACCCGCCGGCGCGACGACCCCCGCCTCGGGCAGCGCACCGACATCCTGTCGCTGCTGATGAGCGCCCGGGGCGAAAACGGGGAAGCGCTGTCCGACAGCGAGATTCGCGACGACGTGATCACCCTGATGCTCGCGGGCCACGAAACCACCGCCACGACGCTGGCATGGGTTTTCGACCTGCTCCTGCATCATCCCGATGCGATGCGGCGCGTGCAGTGCGAAGCGATGGACGGCGACGACAGCTTCACCACCGCGGTGATCAACGAGACGCTCCGCGTGCGCCCACCCGCGCCGCTGACGGCCCGCATTGCGGCGCAACCGTTTCCGATCGGCGGCTACCGGGTCGACCCGGGCACCCGGATCGTCATCCACATCATCGCCATCAACCGCAACCCGAAGACCTACGACCGCCCCAACGAGTTTCGGCCCGAGCGATTTCTCGGCGTCCGGCCGCAGACCTACGCCTGGGTCCCGTTCGGCGGCGGCGTCAAACGCTGCCTGGGGGCGAGCTTCTCCATGCAGGAGTTGATCACCGTGCTCCACACCCTGCTGCGTGAGGGCGAGTTCAGCGCCGTCGACCGCGACCCCGAGAGGATCGTCCGCAAGTCGATCATGCTCGCGCCCCGCCGCGGCACCAGGGTGCGTTTCCGCCCGCTCAGCCCGTCGCTCTAGCGCCCGTTTGTCATACCGCTGCGGTAGTTTCGGCGGCGTGGAGAAGGCTCTCGGGTCATTGCTGGTGGTGGGGCTCGCTCTCCCTTGGTATTTCACGCAGCGGGCCACCGGCGGCGTGTTCACCGGATTCGCGGCCGGACTGGGCGGCCTCATGTTGGCCGTCGTCCTCCTGGTGTGGCTCTCGGTGCGGCGGGACCGATACCGGGCCGGGCGACAGCGGAGGCGCGACCGGAAGCTTGCCGACTCCGGCCTGGCCGCCGTAGACGAGATGTCGGGCCTGCAGTTCGAGGAATTCGTCGCCGCGCAGCTGCGGACCAGGGGCTGGAGCGTCACCCACACCGCCAGCACGGGCGATTACGGGGTGGACCTGATCGCCGCCAGGGACGGCATCCGCATGGCGGTGCAATGCAAGCGGTTCGCCAGGGCGGTCGGCGTCGCCGCCGTCCAGCAGGTGGTGTCCGGCGCGGCCCACCACCGCTGCCAGCAGACCGTGGTGGTGACGAACGGCGGATTCACCAAGGCCGCCAGGCAATTGGCGAGCACGCACCGTTGCCGCCTGGTCGGGCGGGAACAGCTGCACATCTGGCTCCTCGCCGAGCCCGTGCGTGAGCGGCGGTTACTGCCGGGGCCGGAAGCGTAGAAAACGCGGCAGTGCCGCGTCGGCCGCCGGAAATGCGGTCGTGCCAATCGCCGCGGCGCGAGGGACTTTAGCCACTCGTTTCGACCACCACCCGGTCGTACCGTCGGAGCATCGGCAACCAAATCGCTGTGGGGTGGTAGTCAGTGTTGACTGTTCTCGGGTCGCCCGATGTCGGGGTGGTCGGCCATCGCTCGCGGTGGTCGATCAGCGACTCGCGCCGGGAAGGGCTCCACGCTTTCCGTCGGCGTCTCGAGACGGGGGAGTCACCGGCGTTGCGGTGCCGGGAATGACCGTCCTCACCGGCGAGAGGGTCACGGACGACCGAAGCAGCGCGCTTGCGGGTGTCAAGGGTCGCAGCCTCTACCGGCTGAGCGCGGCCGGCTTTGCGGTGCCACGGTGGGCGATCCTCGGAACGGATGCGTTCGAAGCCGCATTGGCCGCTTCTGGCGTGTGCGCCAGCGCGGCACCCATGACTTTGGCCGAACGCCTGCGGGAGGCGGCCCACGCCGAGTCGGTCCTGCGCGAGTCGCCCATCGCGGCCGCGATCAAAGAGGACATTGCCGCCGCCGTAGATCATGTGGGCGCGCCGCGGGTGGCCGTCCGCTCGTCGCCCCGGCACGACGACGAGTCCCGCCATTCCTACGCCGGGCTGTTCGACAGCTTTCTGAACCTCAGCGGAATCGAGGCTGTCGAGAACGCCGTCCGGATGTGCTGGGCGTCGGCGTTCTCGCCGCGGGTGACCCACTACCGCCACGTCCGCGGGCTCGGCTTCGGCGACGTTGCCCTCGCCGTGATCGTCCAGGAATTCGTGGAACCCGTGAGCAGCGGGGTGATGTTCACCGTCGACCCGGTCGGGGGCTCATCGGACCACATCCTGGTCAACGGGGTGCTCGGCCTCGGCGAGGGCCTGGTTCGCGGAATCGTCGATGCCGACTCCGTTGTGGTCGACAAGAGAACGCATCAGGTGCTCGACGAAACGGTGGTCACCAAGCCCTTCATGGTCACCACCAACGCGTCGGGCGGCGTCGGCACGAAAGCCGTTCCCGAAGAGCGGCAACGGGAATCGGCCGTCGGGCCGGCGCTCAGGGAGGCACTCGTCGAGCTGGCGCCGCGCCTCGAGCGGCATCTCGGTGGTCCACAAGACGTGGAATGGGCCTACGACGGGTCCACCACGTGGTTGCTGCAGACCCGTCCGATCACCACCCTCAGCCAAGAGATCGGTTTGGCCGCAGAGCATCTCGGTGAGGCGGTCGGCCCCGGTGAGCTGCGTATCTGGGACAACTCGAACATCATCGAAAGCTTCTCCGGGGTCACGTCGCCCTTGACGTTCACCGTGGCGCGTCAGCTCTACGGCGACGTCTACCGGTCCTACGCCCGCAGCCTGAAAGTGCCGCGTGCCCAACTCGAGCAGATGGAGTCGTGGTTGCCGGTGATGCTCGGCCAGTTCTATGGCCACGTCTATTACAACCTCCTGCACTGGTACCGCATGGTGGGCATCGCGCCGGGATACACGCTGAATCGGCGTGTGCTCGAAATAGCGCTGGGCGTCAGCGAACCGCTCGACCGGGTGGTGGCAAACCGACTGCGCCCATTCGTATTCCGGTCACCTGCCGCCCGGCTGGTCTCGCGGACGCGCACGGCGCTCACCTATGCCCGGCGGTTCGTCTCGATCGATTCGATGGTTCGCGACTTCGACACGACCTTTGCGGAATTCATCGCGCGCCAAGGCCTGTCGGACGTCTCCAGCCTCGACGGGGCCCGCGCGTACCGGCACTTCCGGCGGACACACACCGAGGTGGCCGACATCTGGGGCCCGATGATGGTCCTCGACGCCATCCTGTTGACGTCGGTCGGCCTGCTAGCCGGCCTTATGAAGGTCTTCCTGCCCAGGGCACCCGAGTGGGTCGGATTCGCCCTGCTCAATCCCGGAGTCGACATCGAATCCGTCGAACCCGCCCGGGCGCTGGTCGCCATCACGGAATACGTGGACACCGTTCCGGCCTTGCGGAATTTCGTCGACTCGGTCGACCCGGCGCTTGCCTACCCCCGCCTCGTCGAGCAAGCGAAGACATCGGACGCTCCGGAATGGCACCGGCTGCTCCAGAAGATCGACGACTACATCGATGACTTCGGCTATCGCTGCCGCGACGAACTCAAGCTCGAAGCGCCGGACTTGCGCCACGACCCGGCGGGCCTCTTCCAGATGCTGAGGGTCCAGACCGCCGACGACAACCGACGGGTGAACGAGCAGGCTGAGGACTACCTCGACTCCCACCTGCACGGGCCGCGCCGCAAGGTTTTCGATGCGCTGCGCAAGAAAATCCAGCGGGCGGCGACGCACCGCGAGCACCTTCGGTTCTGCCGCACGCGCGGCTTCGGAATCATCAAATCGCTTGCCGCGGTAATGGGGCGCGACCTCGAACAGCGCGGCATCATCGACAGCCGCACCGACATCTTCCAATTGCGTCTCGACGAACTCTTCGGAGTGTACGAGGGCGCCATGAACTGTGAACAGGCGCGAACCGTGGTCGCCAAACGCAAGGCCCTCGAGGGGAGCTACCGGCGTTTTGCGGCGCCCGTCCGTTTCACCACGAGCGGATCGCGCTATACGCGCAGGGAGCTGGAACTGGCCGGCTGGCGCCAGCGCACGGATCCGGAGTACCTGCCCACCGGTGCGGTCCTCACCGGCACACCGTCGAGTCCCGGAATGGTGATCGGCCGGGTGGAGGTCGTCGAGAAGCCCGAGGAGTTCTCCGGCGGCGTTCTGGTGGCGTACCGGACCGAGCCGAGTTGGGCGGCGGCACTTCCCTTCGCCTCGGCGCTGCTCATCGAACGCGCGTCGCCCCTCACCCACGTGGCGATCATCGCGCGCGAACTCGGCATACCCACCGTCGTGCAGATCGACGGCCTGACCAAAGCCCTCAGCACCGGCATGACGGTCAGCGTGGACGGTGCGACCGGTCGCGTCGTGGTTCTCGAAGGGCAGCAGTCATGCCGGGCCTGAGGACGAACGACGCCGCCACCCTGCGGGAGTGGATGATGTCGCCGCGGTCCGACACCGGAATCCACCTGGCCACCGATGACGGCGGATGGGATTTTGTCCCGTATGCCGCACTCGCGGATGACGCGCGGCGTATCGCGCGATCGCTCGTTGCCGACGGCGTCGGTTCCGGCACGACGGTGGGGGTTCTGATACCCACGTCTCGCCTCTGTGTGGCGACCATGTTCGGCGTCCTCGCCGCGGGTGGGACCCTGACGCCTATCACGCCGCCGCAATTCGAGGATCCCGACCGCTACGCGGATCGCCTGCGCGGCATCCTGAGAGCCTCCGAGGCGCGGGTCGTGGTCAGTTCACCGGCCTTTGCCGAGACGGTGCACAAGGCGATGTCCGGCATGGCCGAGCCACCCAATGTGTCTGTGCTGGGCCAGGTTCCGGACGTCGCTCCCCTGGACGAGCTGGCCGAGCCCGGGCCGCTCGTGCTGCTGCAGATGACGTCCGGATCGACGGCAGCTCCCCGCGGAGTCTGCGTCAGCTGGCGCAATCTCGTCGCGAACCTGGGCGCCATCCATGCGATGTGCGACACGAAGCCCGGCGAACGCGGTGCCTCGTGGCTGCCCCTGTATCACGACATGGGCCTGATCGGAGGGATGTTCCTGTCCGTTCCCGGCCAGTACGAGGTGCGCCTGCTTCGTCCGGACCAGTTCATCCGCGACCCCCTTCGATGGCTGCAGGCGGCGGCCCTCGCGGAGCACACCGTCTCGCCGTCATTTGGCCTGGAGTACGTGAGCCGCCGGCTCACACCACAGGATCTCGGTGACCTCGACCTGTCCGGCCTGCGCACGATGGTGGTCGGCGCCGACCGGATCAATCCCGCTCACCTGCGGGCGTTCACCGAGTTGACTGCCGGCCACGGCTTTTCACCGTCAGCCTTCCTCCCGTCGTACGGACTGGCGGAGATGACCTTGATCGCCACCGGCCAGCGTCTCGGCGAGCCCATCCGGATGACCCGCATCGACCGAACGGCGCTTCGGCCCGGACGGCCTGTCCAGGTGCTCGGGCGCACCGACGACGGGCTGGCTGCCGAACCGTCACCCGACTGGATCGTCTCCGTCGGCCGGCCGATACCCGGCCACGCCGTCCGCATCGTCGATGAGTCCGGGGCCGCAGCGTCCGAGGGTGCTCTCGGTGAAATCGTCCTCTCCGGACCGTGCGTGGCGGAGGGCTACCGCGGCGACCCGGCTGGCGCGACACGGTTCGAGCGCGGTGACCTCCGCACCGGCGACGCCGGCTTCCTGCTGGACGGGCAGCTGCATGTGCTCGGCCGGATGGGAACAAGCCTGAAAGTCAACGGGCGCACCGTGTTCGCCGAGGACCTCGATGTCGCCGCGACCGAGGCCATGGCCCTGCGCCCGGGCCGGCTCGTCACCGTCGCCGTCAACGACGGTGACGTGCCAGGTGTCGCGGTGGTGTTCGAAAGGTCCTCAGCGCCCATGCCCGCCGGCGCGGTGCGCGCGGGAATCACGGCCGTGCGCGCGCACGCCGGTGACGACACGCCACTGTGGTTCATCAGCGTTCCCCGCGGCGGACTGCTGAGAACGTCGAGCGGCAAGCCCCGCCGGTCATACCTCTGGCAGCAATGGCGGTCGGGGCGGCTCACCGGGTCGGAACTGCTGGCGGTCCGGGATCCCCGCCACCCGTCGCGCGAGCTCGACCAGGTGCGCGCGCTGTTCGACCGCGCGCGTGCAATGGCGGTGGTGCCCGACGACGCCACGGTCCATTTCGAGGGCTCGCTGGCCGAGGGATTCGGAAATGCTTGCTCCGACATCGACTTCCTGCTGCTGGTTCCGGGATCGGCCAAGCACGCGGTCATGCCGACCGTGTTGTTCGTCGACGGCCACCGGGTCGAGATCCGCGCCCAGTCACACGATCAGGCGCGCAAGCGGCTGCTGCGGGTCAGGACAGCGATCGACAGCGGCTCGCTGAAGGGCGTCACGGAGGATCTGCTCAACCGCGTCCAGCGATTCCTTCGGGGCGTGCCCCTGCGCGTCGGGCCACAATACGGGGAACTCCTGGACATCGTCTCCTATCGGGAGGCGACGGGGCTCACCGCCACGTGGTGGCGCAAGCGGTCGGCCCACTGCCTGCGCCACAGCGCCGCCCTCGTCGCCCTCGACCACGAGGACGAGGCGGCCAGCTGGGCCCGGGAAGGGTTGGCGCAGGCCATGAAAGCCTTCCTCGCCGAACACGGCGAGGGTTACCTCGAGATCAAGTGGCTCCCGCAACAGATCGCCCGGCTGCGAAGGCAAGCCGACCGCGCCACCACCGAACTGCTCGACGAGTACGAGGCCCTCGACTACGCGCCCACCGCGGCGGGCGGCCGCCGGGAGTTGACCGCGCGGCTGCACGACCTGGCGGCGCGGCTCGGCGCCCCGACGGTCACGTTCGATCCCGCCAACGTCATCCTCAGGCGCGTCCCCGGGGTGACGACGTGGCCGATAGGGGCCACCACGCACGTTGTGCGGGACGAAGACGTGTTCGTGTTGTCCGCCGCGTGCGCCGACTCCTGGCGGCGCGTGGTGTTCGGCCAGACGCTCGCCTCCACCAAGGCGGCGAGCCGGCACGTCCGGCTGTTCGCCCGGCACGGGCTCATCGCCCTGGCGTGGCGCGGCGCCGGGCTGATCCGGCCGGCGGCCGCGATGTGCGAGCCCGACCGACCCCTGACCCCGTTGCCGTCGACGCGACGGCCGGTGATCACGATCGACGGCGCCCCCACCGACGGCGACATCGCGCGATCCCCGTTGCGCGCGAGGGCGTTCGCCGAATGCGCGGGTGCGTTGATGCTGGCCAACATGGTGCTGGAGAACGCACGCGAGGACTTCGACGGCGCGGTCAAGGACGAACAATGGCGCGTGACGTCGCTGTGCGCGCGCCGCATAGCAGTCATGGCGGTCCGCATCCTCGCCAGCGCGTGGGGAATCACCCCCCTGCCGGGCGACCCGGTGCTGTTCGACACCCTCGAGCAGCTCGTGCCCGGACATCGCGACCTGGCCCGGACCGCGCGCGATCTGGTGCACCTGCCGATCCGGGATCGCGATGGAGCCCTCCGCGCCCAATCGGAACTCGACACATTCGTCGCGCGGGTGCGGCAGGCCACCGGGGGAGAGGCGTTCCCCGCGTCATTCGCGTCGCGGGAAGAGTGGCAGCGGACGCTGCGCCGCGGGTACCAGTGGCTGCGGATGGGGGCATATCTCGACGCCGACGTCGAACTCGACGAAACGCGGGATCTGTTGGCCAGTGGCGGCGCCCAACCGGGGGAGCGGCGGTGAGCGTCACCGAGAAGGAGGTGCTCGCCCTGGTCGCCGCCATGGCCCCAGCCGCCGATGATGCTCACCTTCAGGACACCTTCATGGACGACCTCGGGTACACCTCGCTGCGTTTCCTCGAGCTGTCGATCGCCCTCGAGCGCGCGTTCGGCCTGCCGCCGCTCACCCCCGAATCGCTTGCCGGTGTGTCCACCGTCGGCGATCTCGTCGATCTTGTTCGGTCGCAACGGGGTTCGTCGTGAAGACGGCGGTGCTCGTGACGGGAGCCGCCGGACACGTCGGCGCCGAGGTGGTCCACCGCCTGACCGGGCGCGGTCACGACGTCGTCGCCCTGGTGCACGACGAAGTCCGCATCATCGCCAACAACGGCCGTCCCGCACATCCGGCGCAGGTGCTGCGCGGAGATGTCCGCAGTCCGGGTTTCGGACTCGATCGCAAGCTGTTCTCGTGGCTGGTCGACCGGGTCGGGCTGATTGTCCATTGCGCCGCGCTGACCGAATTCGGTCTGTCCGAGAGCCGGTACACCGAGCTGAACGTCGACGGGACGGCGAACGCGCTCGAGGTGGCGAGGAGCTGGGACGCCGGAATCATCTACGTCAGCACGGCCTACGTGTGCGGTGAATTCGACGGGACGTTCCGGGAGGATGAACTCGACATCGGTCAGCCTTTCGGAAACGACTATGAGCGAAGCAAATTCCGGGCCGAGCAGCTCGTGCGGGCGGCCCCGCAGCGGTGGGCCGTCGTGCGGCCCGGGATCGTGTCGGGCGAGTACCGCACCGGTCACAGCCGTGTGCACAAGCACATCTACCCGGTGCTGAAGCTGATCGCCGAAGGCAAGATGCGAACACTGCCCGGCAACTATGCGGCCACCCTGGCGCTGTCCCCGATCGGACATGTCGCGGACACCGTCGTCAGCGCCGTGGAGCGGTTCGGGGACAACGTCGGCCACACCTTTCACGCGGTGGGCGCGAACGAGGTTTCCCTGCGGTCGATGAGTGACGTGCTCGCCGAATATCCCAGCCTCCGGATGGTCGATCTGGTGCCCCCGAGCACCTTCAGCCCCGACGATCTGGACGACATCGAACGTGCGTACTTCCACAAGGTCGGGTCGCTGTACACGACGTATCTGCGTCGCCGCCCACACTTCGACAGCACGAACGCCCGCGAGCGGCTCGGCGTGGTGCCTCCGCCGATAGGGGCCGGATACATGCGGCGCGTCCTCGATTCCTGCTTGCAGACAGGCTATCTGGGTAGCGCGGAGCCCACGGTGGCCGACGTGCTGGCCGAGCTGCAACTGATGAGGAGCGGTCGATGACCGACCGACGGTATGACCGCGACACCTACTTCCTGGAGACGTGCGACGCCCTGGCCGCGCTGCAGATTGACCGCGACGCGTTCGCTCGCCGGAACGCCCTGCTGCTCCTGAAGCCCGATGCCGCCATCACCGGCGCGATGCGGCCCGCCGTCACGTGGCTTCTCGACCATGGATACCGAATCGTCGGCGCTTACCCCGTGCGGTTCACGGGGTTGCACATCCGCGCCCTCTGGTACTTCAACTGGCACGACGCCACCCGCGAGCGGCGACGGCTTGCCGACCGGCTCGCGGGCCTGTCGCCGGCCGTGGTCCTGGTCGTCACCCATCCCGACGATGCTCAGCCCGTCTCCGTCCGCTTGACCGCCGACAAGGGGCCCGCCGACCCGGCGCGCAGGGAACCGGGTCAGCTGCGGCATGAACTGGGCGCCGGAACGTACCTGCTCAATCTGATCCACACGCCCGACAACCCCGACGATGTTCTGCGCGAGCTCAGCATCTATTTCGCCGAACCCCTGCTCAGCGAGGTCCTTTCGGAGTGTGCGACCGGTGCGGACGCCTCAGCCGAGGCGTTCAGAATAGTCGACCGCATCGAGTCGGGCCTGGACCGCCGCAGCGGTGACCTCGCGGCAGCGCAGGACGCGATCTGCGCCGAACTGACGCGAATTGGCATCACGGAACGCCCGCGCTCCGGGGGCGAGTGGTTGGGCGCCCTGGACGAGGCGAGCCGGCGTGGTGTTCGCCTCGATCCCTGGTTCAGCACCGTGATCGAGGCGTCCTACTTGCCGATGCATCGACGATGAGAGCGAGACGAAGGTGAACGAGGAGAACGGATTTCACGCGGTCGCGCCGCGGCTGACGCACAAGCATGCGCCCGCCGAAGCCTTCGTCAGCTCCGTGGTCGCCGACGCGAACGGGTGGACAGCGCACGCCCGGCTGCCCGGCCGGCACGGCTTCCACGCGGATTGCGCCGGCCGCCGATCGGGCTACTACGATCCCCTTCTCCTGCTCGAGGGTCTGCGCCAGGGGTGCATCGCCGCCAGCCATCTCCTGTACGACGTGCCTCTCGGTTTCCACCACACGGTCCGTTACTACGAGTTCTCCGTTCTGGACCTGGCCGCGCTCGGTGCCGGGCCGGAACACCTCGACGTCGAGTTCGATACCGTTGTCCGAAAGGAGTTTCGGCGATCCGAGCACGGCCGGATCCATGGTCTGGACGTCGCCGCGACAGCGACTTGGGGCGGGACGAAGGCGATGGAGCTGTCCGGCGCATTCGGTTGGGTTTCCGAGGAGTCCTGGCTGCGCATGCGCGCCGGATCGAGCTGGGAACCGGTGGCGCAACCGTCGCCGACCGATCCGCCGACCGTGGGCCGGACGCGCCCGGCCAACGTGGTGATCGGCGAGCCGGTTCGCGTCGGCGCCGACGGCTCGGTTTGTGCGCCCGTCGTGGTGGACATCCACAATCCGACGTTCTTCGACCACCCGCTCGACCACCTGCCCGGCGGCCTGATTCTCGAGGCGTTCCGGCAACTTTCGCTAGCCGGGCTGGGGCCGCGGGCCGCGACCACCGTTGGACCGACCCGGCTCCGATGCGACTTCCACTCGTTCGCGGAACTGGATGCGGTGAGCAGCGTCGCGCTGACACCCGCCGACGACGCGCTGGCTTTCCGCGGAGAGGTGCACCAGTCCGGTCACACGAGGGCCACGGTGGAGTTGGCTTTCGTCGCCGCGGACGACCCCGGTGGAGCAGATCCCCCGCGATGACGGTTTCCGCGCGCGCCGGGCGCATCGGAGCCTTCCTCGTCGAGCGATGCCTCCCCGTCTACCCGGTTTATCTGGCGCTGTGGGTGGTTGCGGCCGAGAGCCTCACCGTCGTCATCGCGGGATCGGCCGGCCCGTGGCGACCGTCGTGGGGTACCGCTACGAAGGCGCTGGCGCTGATGGCGGCCGGCGCCTTCATGCGGATGGTCGACGATCAGAAGGATCTCGACTACGACACGCTTCACCACCCGACGCGACCGCTGGTGCAGGGCCGGATCACCACGGGTGAACTTCGCGCGGCGATGGTTCCGGCGGCCGCCGCCGCGCTGGCCCTGGCCGTCGCGGTGTCGCGCTGGGCCGTCGCACTGCTCGCCGCCACCCTGGCGTACAGCCTGGCGGTGTGGTGGCTGGAGACCAAGTGGAACCTCCTGCGGGACAACGCAATCGTCAACCTGGTCGCGGTCTGCCCGGCGCAGTTCCTGGCCACGGGGTTCGCGATGACCGGCTGTCCCGGGATCGGTGAGGCGCCGTGGTGGCGGCTCGCCGGCGTGCCGTTGGTGTTCACCGGCGCACTGCTGCATGCGGAATTCGCCAGGAAGATCGCGCGGGCGGCCGGTGCGGGCGCGGTGGGGGACGACCCGCATTCCTACTCGGAGTTGCTCGGGGTCACCGCCAGTGCGTTACTGGCCTGCGGCGCCGGACTTTTCGCGGTGGTCGCGGAGATCCTGGTGTCCATGCCGTGGTCATGGGCCGGGCCGCGGTGGCCGCTGGCGTGGCTGCCACTTTCGACCGCGGCCCTGCCGCTGGTGTCAGCGTGGAGTTTCCTGCACGCCCGGGCACGCGATCATCCCAAGGTGTTGCCGACCCTCTTCGTCGTCGTCTTCTATCTGAGCATCGTCGGCCAGGGTCTCGCCAGATGAGCTGGTGTCGCGCTCATCTGGTGCTGGCCCTGCGGTAGCCCACCATGATCGGCCACAGACACGCCAGGATGATGCCGCCGCACCACAGCAGGAATTCCGTTGCCGGCGTCCACACCGGGCCGCCCGCGGACAGTCCGCGCATCGCATCGTCGGCAAGCGACATCGGTTGGTTCCGAACCATCGGCTGAACCCAGTCGGGGTACATGTTCGCCGGCACGAATCCCGTGCAGAACGTAACGCCGAGGACGATCACCGGCTGCGTCGCCTCCACCATGATGGCCCTGGGCCAGTAGAGGGCTGCGGTGGTGGACAGCGCCGCGAACGCCACCCCGAAGACCACCGGAAGCGCCACCCACAGCGCCGCGCCGCCCACCGCGCGATGGAAGCGAAACCCCAGGGCGACACCGACACCCAGGATGACCAGCGTGGTGAACAGCAGCCGCACCGTTTCGCCCCCCAACCGGGCGAGCAGACCCGCGGCGCGGTGGATGGGCAGCGCCCACAACCGGCCGAGGAACCCGCCGAGACGCTCGGTGTTGATGCCGACCATGCCTGTCGAGGAGCCCGACATCGCCGACAGCAGGGCCACCAGCGCGACGCTGCGGTATATCGAATCCTGGCCGGTGATCGCGGTGATGGAGTTGCCGAAGACGACCTTGAGCATGAGCAGAAACGATGCGGGCAACAGCACGCCGTGGACCAGCGTCATGGGGGTCCGGGCCGCGCGGAGGAGCAGCCTCCAGGTGAGCACCCGGGTTTGAAAGATGAGTTCGGTCAGCGGGTTTCGAGAGGGTGGCTCGGCGCCGGGCAGCGCGTCGGCGAGTGCCGTCATCAGGCCCTCCTCCGGTAGACCACGAACGCCCAGGGCAGCGTCAGTGCCATGAGCCCCACCACCCAGGCCAGGGCCGGTCCGATCACGGACCAGCTGACCGGGGCCACCCCGCCGGCGGAGTCACCGGCAAGCGCCCGTAGGGCCTCGACGATCCGGGAGACGGGTTGGTTGCGGACAATCGGCGCAATCCAGCGCGGAAACCGTTGCAGCGGCTGGATTCCGACCGAAAGAAACCCGAATATCAACTGGGGCAACAATAACCACTGCGACATCGCGCCGGGATCGCGCGATCGCGTGCCGAGGGTGTCGCCGAGCAGGGCGAGAGCGAGTCCGGTGAGCAGCGCCAGCAGGCAGAACGCCCCGGCGTCGACCGGTCCGCGATGAAAGCGGAAGCCGATCACGTGTCCGCATGCCAGCGCCACGGCCAGCCCGAGAGCGCAGCGATAGATGCTGGCGGTGATCCGGGCGGCCAGCGGCGTCAGCACCGGCACCGGCAGTGACCGGAAGCGCCGATTGATCCCCTCGACGGAGTCGGTCGCGGCCCGGAAGGCGGTGGAGATCGACGCGAATGAGATGGCCTGCAAAGCGATCAGGGGCAGCAGGAACTGCGCGTAACTGCTCATCCCCAGGTCGGGCCCATCCATGAGCCGGTGCAAGGGGATGTAGATGCTCGCCGTCACGGCGACCGTGACGGCCACGCCCACCGCCACCTCGCCGTTGCGCAGGGTCGGCGCGATCAGCCGCACGGTCAACACCCACCACTGCCGCATGCCGGACGGCTTCGGATGGGTCAGGGTCACGCCGGTCACAAGGCGGCCCCGTCCGCGTCGGCCGCTCGGGCACCGCCGCCCTCGGCATGTCCGGTCAACGAGAGGAACACGTCATCGAGTGAGGGCCTGCGCAGGGCGATTTCGGCCAAGTCAATGCTCGCGGAGTGGATTCGCGTCAAGGCGACGGCCAGCGTGTCCGCACCGTCCGGGGCGGGCATGACCACGCGGTCGGACTCCGGGGTGACCGCGGCCCGGCTGGTCTCCGGCAGCAGCGGGCCCAGGGCTTGGGCGATGGCGCCGACGTCAGCGGGATTCTTGGGCACGAACTCGCAGAAGGTCCCGCCGATGCGCTCCTTGAGGTCCTCCGCGGTGCCCTGCGCGACGATCCTGCCGCCGTCGAGCACGACGACCCGGTCGCTCAGCGCGTCGGCCTCCTCGAGGTACTGGGTGGTCAACAGCGTCGCGATGCCCGCGCCCTTCAGCGTGGCGATCAATTCCCAAATGGCCCGCCGGCTGCGTGGATCCAGCCCGGCGGTCGGCTCGTCCAGCAACACCACCTCGGGCCGGACCACCAGCCCGCAGGCGATGTCCACACGGCGGCGCATGCCGCCCGAGTAGGTGGCCACTCGGCGGTCGGCTGCGTCCTCGAGGCCGAAGTCCCGCAGCAGTTCGCGGGCCCTGGCCCCGGCCGCTGCCTTGTCCAGGCCGTGCAGACGGCCGAACATCATCAGGTTCTCGTAGCCGGTGAGTATCTCGTCGAGCGAGACGTGCTGACCGGTCAGCATGATGGAGCGGCGCACCATCGCCGGTTCGGCGACGACGTCGTGGCCGGCCACCCGTGCGCGCCCCCGGTCCGGCTTGGTCAGCGTCGCCAGGATCTCCACGGTGATCGTCTTGCCGGCCCCGTTGGGGCCGAGCAGAGCGACGACCTCGCCGCGGCCCACGTCGAAGGAGACGTCATGCAGCGCAGTGACCGAACCGAACGACTTGCAGATGCCTTCGACCTCAATGCCTTTTCCCGGGCCCGGCATTGCGTCGCTATGGCTCGGCACAGAGGGAACGGGCGGGGCGGTCAAACCATCGAACGCATCGTGTCGGTCTTCGTAGCATCTCGACACCCACGGCCACAGGCCCGATCTAAACACCCGCGTCGCGCCCGGGGCAACGCCATGGCGGACCAGCCGTTCGGGTGGCGATCGAATGGCGTTGACTAGCAAGCATTCACGCGCCCCGGCAAGGAGGCGGCCCCAGCGTTGGGGTCGACCAGGGAGCCGCATCCAAGGAGAATCGCGTATGCAACGGCATCCCGCCGGCAGGCCCCGCGCCGCCCGGGCGGGCGCGGCGAAAGGAGCACGCCTGTGCAGACCAACTCCCTGTACGGCCCCGTCTTCTTCACGGCGATGTCGGTGTTGTTCCTGGCGCTGTTCGTGCTGAACGTGTTCACCCACGGCACGACGCTGGGCTTGATCGGCACCGGTGCAGCGCCGCGGTGATGGGCTACCTCGCCTACCGCGGCTGGTCCCGCGGGCGCAGGGTTCCTCGAAGCTGACGACGGCGGTAGGCGCCGGTCGCGCCATCCAAGTCCTGATGCCGAGAAGCACTGACCTTGTTACTGCGGGTCAGACACATTGGTCGGGGTGGCGGGATTCGAACCCACGGCCTCTTCGTCCCGAACTCTGCGTAGTGGGCGTTTGTAGCTGTTGACCGCGTTGGCTGAACCACTAAATCGCATGTCAGAGCGTTCGAGCTGTTGGTGGATGGCGTGACTTGACGAAACTACTGCGGACGCTGTGCGGACGGGTGGGCTGACACCATTGCAGTCGCTTAGGTGCCGCCAGCATGAGCATGCGAGTTCCGACGAGCATCCGGCCGGCCCGTAGCCTGCTCGCCGAAGAGGCCGGCAGCAACGATACGTCCCCTTAACGTGCGAAGACGTGCCGCTGAGCATGAACTGTTCAGACCTGTTCCGCCAACACCTAGCGTCCTATGCTGGTGAACCGGGACCTCGGGGGCCGGAAGCGGCGGAGGGTCGGATGACCGCAGCGACCGGGTGCCGCACATGTGGCACTGAGCCGCGCGTGGGTGCGCGATTCTGTGACGGCTGCGGCGCACCAGTCACCAAATATGAGGCCCATGCGGAGTACAAGCAGGTAACCGTCCTGTTCGCCGACGTGGTGCATTCCATGGACATCGCCGGAATCGTCGGACCAGAGCGCCTGCGCGAGATCATGACCGACCTCGCCGACCGGTGCGCAGTGGTGGTGCAGCGGTACGGCGGGACCGTGGATAAGTTCACCGGCGACGGGATCATGGCGGTCTTCGGAGCACCGGTGGCCTTGGAGGACCATGCTCTCCGGGCCTGCCTTGCGGCTTTGGGGATTCAGGAGGCGGCGAAACGGCTCGCGGTCGATGTCTACAAGCGCGACGGAGTGGAGCTGCAACTACGGGTCGGGCTGAACTCCGGTGAGGTGATCGCCGGTGAGATCGGCTCGGGTCCGTTCGGTTACACCGCGGTCGGCGAGCAGGTCGGGTTGGCCCAGCGGATGGAATCGGTGGCACCCCCAGGTGGGGTGATGCTCAGCGCGTCCACGGCACGACTGGTGCGGGGCGCTGCGACTCTCGGCGAATCCGAGCTGGTTGCAATCAAGGGTGCCAACGAGCGGGTGCCTGCCCGTCGGCTGCTGGCCATGGACGACGGACATCGCACTGCCGAGCGTGCGGAGTCGCACCTGGTGGGTCGGCGCTGGGAAATGTCGGCCCTCGAGGGCCTGTTGGAACGTGCCATTGACGGGCGCGGCGCGGTGGTCGGTGTGGTCGGGCCGCCGGGGATTGGCAAGAGTCGTCTGGTGCGCGAGGTGGCGGTGATGGCGGCCTCCCGGCGTGTGGAGGTGTTCAGCGTCTTTTGCGAGTCGCACACCAGCCAGGTCCCCTTCCATGCGGTGGCACGGCTGCTGCGGGCGATCACGGGCATCACGGGCCTTGACCCGCTGGCCGCACGAGCGCGGATACGGGCGCAGTTCCCTGGCGATCCCGAGGACTTGGCGCTCTTCGACGATCTGCTGGCCGTCGCCGACCCCGAGGTGGAGCTGCCCAAGATCGACCCCGATGCGCGGCGGCGGCGGTTGACCGCGCTGGTGAACGCCGCCTCGTTGGCTCGCGAAAGCCCGCGGGTTTACGTCATCGAGGATGCCCACTGGATCGACGAGGTCAGCGAGTCGATGCTCGCCGACTTTGTGCGGGTGATCCCGCAGACGCCCTCGCTCGTGCTGGTCAGCTGCCGGCCGGAATACGAAGGCGCGCTGGCCCGGGTGCACGGTGCTCAAACCCTCGCCCTTGCACCGCTGAGTGATTCAGAGACCGCAGCGTTGGTCACCGGGATGCTCGGCCGGGACCCCTCGATGGGTGCACTGGGCGAGAAGATCGCCGAGAGGTCTCTCGGGAATCCGTTTTTCGCCGAGGAGATCGTGCGCGACCTGGCCGAGCGCGGCGTATTGCTGGGTGAGCCAGGCGCTTACAGCTCGGCGATAGAGGTTAGCGAGGTGAACGTCCCCGCGACCTTGCAGGCCACCATCGCCGCGCGCATTGACCGGCTCGATCCGGCAGCCAAGCGCACGCTGAGCGCGGCGGCGGTAATCGGTTCACGCTTCAGCCGGGGCTTGCTGGAAACGCTGGGGATTGATCCCGCCCTGGAAGACTTGCTGGCGGGCGAGCTGATTGACCAGATCACCTTCACCGGACACCCCGAGTATGTGTTCCACCACCCGCTGATCCGCACCGTGGCCTACGAATCCCAACTCAAAGCGGATCGCGCGGAGCTGCACCGGCGGGTGGCAGCCGCCATCGAATCACGCGATCCCACGATGGCGGAGGAGAAGGCGGCGCTGATCGCCGAGCATCTAGAGGCCGCTGGTGACCTCCACACGGCGTACGGCTGGCACATGCGCACCGCCACCTGGGCGACCAACCGTGACATCAATGCGGCGCGACTGAGCTGGGAACGCGCACAAAAGATCGCCGACACGGTACCTGCCGATGACCCTAACCAGGCAGCCATGCGCATCGCCCCGCGCACCATGCTTTGCGGGATTGCCTGGCGAGTCCATGAACATGTTGCCGGTGCCCGCTTCGACGAACTGCGACAATTATGCACCGCCGCCGGCGACAAGGCATCACTGACCATCGCCATGGCGGGGCTGGTAGTGGATCACGTATATCAGGACCGGATGCGCGAGGCGTCAGAGCTGGCATCGGAAGCTATGGCCCTCATCGAGTCGATCGGCGATCCAACCTTGACCGTGGGGCTGTCCACTGCGGCCATCTACGCCAAGATTGAGTGCGCTGAGTATTGTGACGTGCTGCAGTGGTCACAAAGGGTCATCGACTTGGCCCACGGCGATCCTTCCATGGGCAACTTCCTATTCGGGTCCCCATTAGCGGTCGCCTTTGCGATGCGGGCTATTGCCCGGTGCTGTCTGGGTCGTCCGGGATGGCGTGGTGACCAACAGCAGGGGCTGGCTCTGGCCCGTGCTGCCGACCCTGCGTCCTACACCCTGGCGGTCACCTACATCTACGGCGTAATAACGAATGGCGTTCTAAGGCCCGACGATTCCGCGATGCGCGAGATCGAGGCTGCCCTGCGGGTTGCCGAACGATCGGGTGATAACCAGATGTTGACTTTCGCCCGGATGACGCTGGGCCTTGCTCGCTGGTACACCGCGACACGGCCGCGGAGCGTGATCGCGGAGAGAAGCTGCTGGCCGAAGTCAGCGACGTGTTCGTACGCCGGGGACACAATCTGGGCGAGTTGCCGCTCGTCAACGTGTACGTGGCACGGGAGAACGCTCGCCGTGGAGATCGCGATGACGCCATACGGCTCATGCGCGCCAACGCTGACCATCTGTTCCGCGAGGAACATCTGCTGGCATGGGGCATTCCAGCGACGGGTGTTGTGGTGGAGACACTGCTTGACCGCTGGGCCGAGGGAGATGCGGCCGAAGCCGAGGCCGCGCTCGAGCGATTAGCGGCCGCGCCAGCCCAAGAGGGTCTGGTGATACGCGATGTCTGGCTGCTGCGGCTGCGGGCTCTACTGGCGCGGGCGCACGGCGATGCCGCGACCTACACCCACTTGCGGGATCGCTACCGCGACCTGGCAAAAGCGCTAGGCTTCGAGGGCCATATCGCCTGGGCCGAGGCGATGCCATGACGGCGGCTGCCCCTTCGGGCGTGGTGACGTTTCTGTTCACTGACGTGGAGGGTTCGACCCGTCGGTGGGAAGCGGACGCCGATGACATGCGGGCGGCGCTGGCTGCCCACGACGGCGTGTTGCGTTCGGCGGTCGATGATCAGGGCGGCTGGTTGTTCAAGCACACCGGCGATGGAGTGTGTGCGGCCTTCGCCTCGCCAAACTCCGCAGTCAATGCTGCGGTAGCCGCGCAGCGAAAGCTGGAGTTGCCGGTGCGGATGGGGCTTGCCACCGGCGAAGCCGAGCTGCGTGAGGGTGATTACTTCGGGACGGTTTTGAATCGAGCAGCACGCCTGATGGCCTCCGGCCATGGCGGACAAATCCTGCTGGCCGAGTCGACGGCCGGTCTGCTCAGTGGGGTTGATCTCATCGATCTGGGACCGCGGCGGTTGCGGGATCTTCCTACTCCGGTTCAGGTGTTTCAGGTCCGTGCGGTGGGCCTGCGCACGGACTTTCCGCCGTTACGCGCGCTTGACGCGAGTCCGGGAAATCTGCGTCCTGCGGTCACCAGCTTCATCGGGCGCGAGGCGGAGGTCGCCGAGTTGCAAGCCGCGGTGAAGGCGCATCGGTTGATGACCCTGACCGGAGTGGGTGGGGTCGGTAAGACGCGTCTCGCGTCGGAAGTGGCGGCCCGGTTGGCTGACGAATTCCCCGACGGGACTTGGTTTTTCGACTTGGCCGCGGTCACGGATCCGGCCGCGGTTCCCGACGCCGTCGCGGCGGTGTTGGGCATCATCCAGCAGCCCGGCAAGAGCGTGGCTGACAGTGTCGCGGCCGCGTTGGAAGGGAGGATCCGGCTGCTGGTGTTCGATAACTGCGAGCACGTGGTCGACAGTGTCGCGGATCTGGTCGAGGCGATCCTCGCTGCATCGGCAACCGTCACAATCTTGGCGACCAGTCGGGAGGGCTTGGGGATCAGCGAAGAACAGTTATGGCGCGTCCCGTCGCTCGACGTGAACGCCGGAACCGAATCCGCTGCCGTGAACCTTTTCCTGGACCGTGCGCAAAGTGTGGTGTCGGACTTCGTGATGGCTCAATCCGGCGAGGCGGACGCTGTGGTGGAGATTTGCCGCCGCTTGGACGGCATCCCGTTGGCCATCGAGTTGGCCGCGTCGCGGATGGCGTCGATGAGCGCAAGGGAAGTGCGTGATCGTCTCGATCAGCGGTTCCGGCTGCTGGTCGGATCCCGACGCGGCCTGTCACGCCACCAAACCCTGCGCCATGCGGTGGCGTGGTCCTATGACCACCTCGACGATGCGGAGAAACCGCTGCTAGAGCGGTGTTCGGTGTTCGCCGGCGGATTCGACCTCCAAAGCGCCTGTGCCGTAATGGGTTCCGATGATGACTTGGCCACCCTGGATCTGCTCGATGCCTTGGTGCGCAAGTCGCTGCTGGTGGCTGACCGGTCTTCGGGGCGGACCCGGTTTTCGATGCTCGAAACGATCCGCCAGTTCGCCGAGGAACAACTCGCCGCCCACGGAGAAGCCGCCGAGGCGCGGGCCGCCCACTCGCGGTACTTCGCCGGACGCGAAGCCGAGATCCTGGCCCTGTGGGACAGCCCGCGCCAACGCGAGGCATACGACTGGTTCGCCATTGAGCTGGCCAACCTGCGCACCGCGTTTCGGTGGGCCGCCGACCAGGGCGACCTCGATGAGGCCGCCACCATCGCCGCCTATGGGGGGTTTCTCGGCATAGGTGCCGCAACCTTTGAGCCGATAGCCTGGGCTGAAGAGCTGATCGAGCCCGCCCGCGCAGTCGATCACCCGCGGCTGGCGTTCCTGTACCCGATTGCGTCGTGCTGCTACGCGACCGGACGGATTGAGGCGGCCGTCGGCTACAGCGAGGCCGGGCAGATCTTTCTCGGCAGAAGCCGCGACGCGCTGCTGCACGGCATCGAAGCCTGGCTTGGATCGGTATATCAAATCATCGGGCAGCCGGAGCGGTTGGCCGAGTTGTGCCGCGCCCAGCTCGCACGCCGCCGCGATACCCATGTCCACATCCGGTCATGGCTGGTCGGCGCCCTTGCGTTGGCCGGGTCCGGCGCGGAGGCGAGGGATTGCGCGGATGGCCTCATCGAGGATGCGGAGACAACAGGCAACCCGTCCGAGCTCGCGTTCGCCCTCGGTGCCTACGGTGCCGCTTTTCGTGACGCAGATCCCATCGGGGCGCTGCACGCGCTCGGCCGGGGTCTGGTGATCGCTCAAGACAGCGGCAACCGCGCCAACGTGTCAATCCTGGCTATATTTCTGGCACGACTCGAGGCCGAACGCGCCGAGACCTTATCCGCATTCGATCACCTCACTCTGGCAATCCGCGACCTCCACAATGCGGGCAACGCCACCGCGGTGCGCGCCCCGCTGGCCGTCCTCGCCGCACTTCTCGACCGGCTCGGACATTACGAACCGGCGGCCACCATCGCCGGGTTCGCGCTCAGCCCTTTCTCTGCGTCGGCGGTCCCCGAAATCACCACCGCGATCACCCACCTCCGCCAGGTCCTCGGCGACCAGACGTACGAGTCACTCGCCCGCAAGGGCGAAACTATGCCCACCGCCGAAATGGTGACCTACGCCTACGACCAAATCGACCAGGCCCGAACAGAACTCAAACACCCTGGTTGAGTTGCGTGTGTCGCGTGTCCAACGCGAGAGCGGCGTGCTCGCCGATTCACCGCTTGCGTTCATCCGCTGCGCCAGAGAGCCTTCTTCTCGTTGCCGACCTGTTCCCAGATGACTGGACGCCGCAGTGCTGGCGTTGCGCAAAAGTACTGCGGACGCGCTGCGGACGGATGCCCAAGCGAGTTCCTGATGCCGAGCAGCACTGACAGTGTTTGCTGCTGGTCAGGCCCTTGAATAAGAGTCGGGGTGGCGGGATTCGAACCCACGGCCTCTTCGTCCCGAACGAAGCGCGCTACCAAGCTGCGCCACACCCCGCTTGAAGCTCCGACAGCCTATCGCACCCGCCCGCCGGCCCACCAAATCGCGGCGTCGCGGCGGTCACGCCCAGACGCAGGAGCGCTCGAATTCGAGCAGCGCCTCGGCATGGCCGCTCGGGTCGAGCCCCTGGGCGGTCACCCAGTCGTCGTTGAAGTAGGTGTCGACGTAGCGGTCGCCGCTGTCGGCGAGCAGGGTCACCACCGAGCCGCTGCGCCCGTCGGCGACCATCTCGGCGAGCAGGCCGAAGGCGCCCCACAGGTTGGTGCCCGTCGACGGGCCCACCCGACGGCCCAGGACGGCGCTTGCGTGGCGGGTGGCGGCGATCGAGGCCGCATCGGGGACGGTCATCATGCGGTCGACCACGCCCGGCAGGAACGACGGTTCCACCCGCGGCCGGCCGATGCCCTCGATCCGCGACGACACCGGCATCACGATGTCGTAGCGTCCCTCGACGTAGGCGGGGAAGAACGCCGAATTCTCCGGGTCGACGACGCACAACCGGGTCGCGTGCCGCCGGTAGCGGATGTAGCGGCCGATCGTCGCGCTGGTCCCGCCGGTGCCCGCGCCCACCACGATCCACTCGGGGATCGGGTACCGCTCGTCGCGCATCTGCTCGTAGATCGACTCGGCGATGTTGTTGTTGCCCCGCCAGTCGGTGGCGCGCTCGGCGTTGGTGAACTGGTCGAGGTAGTGCCCGCCGGTCTCGTCGGCGACGCGCTGGGCCTCGGCGTACACCTGGCTGGAATCCGTGACGAAGTGGCAACGGCCGCCCTGCGCCTCGATCAGCGCCACCTTGGCCGGACTGGTCGTGGCCGGCATGACGGCGACGAACGGCAGGCCCAGGAGCGCAGCGAAGTAGGCCTCCGACACGGCCGTCGACCCCGATGACGCCTCGACCACCGTGGTGCCCTCGCGGATCCAGCCGTTGCACAGGCCGTAGAGGAACAGCGAGCGCGCCAGGCGGTGCTTGAGGCTGCCGGTGATGTGCGTCGACTCGTCCTTCAGGTACAGCGCGACGTGGGCGCCCGGTCCGTCGGACCCGTTAGAGGACCACGCCGACGGCAGCGGATACCGGAGCAGGTGCGTGTCGGCGCTGCGCCGGGCGTCGGCCTGGATGAGCCGGACCGCGTTGTCCGTCCAGCGGCGCGGCGGGGTACGGGTGGCGGTCGGAGTCGCCTCGGTCACCGCACCGAGGCGGTGGGCTGCGACCGGCTCAGGTCGCTGGTCGCGTCCCGCCCGCCCATCGGGCTGGCGATCAGCGTGAGCAGGGTCGCCTCGGGCCTGCAGCAGAAGCGCACCGGCGCGTACGGGGAGGTGCCCAGCCCGGCGGACACATGCAGCTGCATGCGCGCGCCCCAGCGGGACGGTCCCTTGGCCCGGGAACGGTCGAGGCCGCAGTTGGTCACCAGGGCGCCGTAGAACGGCAGGCAGAGCTGACCGCCGTGGGTGTGCCCCGCCATCACAAGCTGGTAGCCGTCGGCGGCGAAGCGGTCCAGCACGCGCGGCTCCGGCGAGTGGGTCAGCCCCAGCCGCAGGTTGGCGGCGGCGTTCGCGGGGCCGGCGATCGTGTCGTACCGGTCGCGGTCGATGTGCGGGTCGTCCACGCCGGCGGCGGCCACGTGCAGCCCGGCCACCTCGAACTCGCGCCGGGTGTGGGTGAGGTCGAGCCAGCCCCGTTCGGTGAACGCCGCGCGCAGGTCCTGCCAGGGCAGCGCCTCGCCGCGGACGCGGCGCGCGGGATTGGTCACGTAGTGCAGCGGGTTCTTCAGGGTCGGTCCGAAGTAGTCGTTGCTGCCGAAGACGAACACACCCGGCCGCGCGAGCAGGTCCCCGAGCGCCTGGATCACCGCCGGCACCGCCTTGGGGTGCGCCAGGTTGTCGCCGGTGTTGACCACCAGGTCGGGCTCCCAGGCGGACAGCTCGCGGACCCACGCCTGCTTGCGGCGCTGGTTGGGCGTCATGTGGAGGTCGCTGATGTGCAGCACACGCAGCGGCGTCGAACCCGGCGTCAGCACGGGCATGGTGATCTCGCGCAGCGTGAATGCGTTGCGCTCGACGAGCGAGGCGTAACCGATGCCGGCGACGGCCGAGCCGAGCGCGGCGGCGCCGGTGCGTGTCAGGACGGGCAAGACAGCCATGCAGGAAGCCTACTGCCGGTTGCGAACTGGCAGCGCATTCCGCGCGCCACAGTTTCTGATCGCGTCGCCGACTAGGGCGGCGGCTGGCCCGGCGGCGGCGGGGGCGCCAGCAGCGGGATGGTGATCGGCGGCAGACCCGGAATCTCGACCACCTGCGACCCGACCGGCGGCGGCACGCCTTCCGGCGGCGGAGGCGGTGCCGGCGGAATGCCGTTGCTGACCTGCAGGGTGATGATCGAGCCCGGGATCGTCTGGCCGCTGGGTGATGTTCCGACCACCTCGCCGGCCTTGGCGCTGCTGTTGACGGAGTTGGTCTGGTCGGCCACCTGGAATCCGGCGTCCTTGAGGCGCTGGCGCGCCGTCTCCACCTCGAGGCCGGCCACGCTCGGCACCCGCGAGGCCGGCGAGCCGTCGACGTAGCGGGGGTCGGTCGGCGGCATCGCCACCGGCCCGAACGTCGTCGCGATCGGCTTCATGGCGGTGAACCACGTGCGGGCGGGCTCGTTGCCGCCGTAGAGGTCGCCCTCGCCGCAGTGGCGCAGCGGGGCGGAGCACAGGTCCGTGGGGTTCGTCGAGTCGTCGTAGATGTAGTTCGCGGCGGCGTAGTGGCTGGTGAATCCGACGAAGCCCGACGACCGGTGCGCCTCGGTGGTGCCCGTCTTGCCCGACACCGGCAGGTCCCAGCCGGCGGCGCCGGCCGAGCCGGCCGCCGTGCCGCCGCCCACCGCGTCCTTGCTCATCGCGTTGGCGAGGGTGTTCGCCAGCCCCTCGGGAACCACCTGATCGCACGTCTCGGTGGTGACGGCGACCTCGTTGCCGTTGCGGTCGATCAGCTTGTCGATCGGGTTGGGCGGGCACCACACGCCGCCGGAGGCCAGCGTCGCGGCGACGTTGGACAGCTCGAGCGCGTTGACCTCGATGGGTCCGAGGGTGAACGAGCCGATGTTCTGCCGTTTGACGAAGTCGGCCAGGCTCTCGTTGCTGTCGGGGTTGTACGTGCGGGCGGTGCCCGGGTCGGCGTAGGAGCGCAGGCCGAGCTTGATCGCCATGTCGACGGCGCGTGCCACGCCGATCTGGGTGATCAGCTTGGCGAACGCGGTGTTGGGTGAGGTGGCCAGCGCGTCGGTGACGCTCATCGAGCCCCGGTAGTTGCCGGCGTTGACCACGCACCAGGTTTCCTTCGGGCAGCCCTTGGCGCCGCCGCTGCCGAAGCCCTTGGCCTGGAATCGGGGCGGCGCCTCCAGGGTCGCGTTGATGCCCATGCCCATGTCCATCGCCGCGGCGGTGGTGAAGAGCTTGAAGATCGACCCCGCGCCGTCACCCACCAGCGAGAACGGCTGGGGCCGCATCGTCTCGCCGGCATCGGTGTTCAGGCCGTACGTGCGGTTGCTGGCCATGGCCATCACCTTGTGGGAGTCCTTGCCGGGCTGGATCACGCTCATCACGCTCGAGATGCCGGGCAGGGTCGGACTGGCGAACTTGTCGATGGCCGCCTTGACCGGGATCTGAACGTCGGGGTTCAGCGTGGTGCGGATCAGGTAGCCGCCCCTTGCGACCTGCTCCTTGCTGATCCCGGCGCGCGAGAGGTACTCCTGCACGTAGTCGCAGAAGAACGCCCGGTCGCCCGCGGCGATGCAGCCCCGCGGAAGCTCGTTGGGTTGCGGCAGCACGCCCAGCGGGGTGGCCTTGGCGGCCCGCAGCGCATCGGCCTCCTGCGGCAGGTTCTCGATCATCGTGTCGAGCACCAGGTTGCGCCGGGCCAGGGCGCCGTCGGGGTTGACGTAGGGGTTGAGCGCGGTGGTCGACTGCACCATGCCCGCCAGCAGGGCGGCCTGCTGCCAGTTGAGGTCGGAGGCGTTGATGCCGAAATAGGTCTGCGCGGCGTCCTGCACACCAAACGAGCCGTTGCCGAAGGAGACCAGGTTCAGGTAGCGGGTCAGGATTTCCGGCTTGGTGAACGTCTTGTCCAGCGTCAGCGCCATCCGGATCTCGCGCAGCTTGCGCGCCGGCGTGGTCTCCACCGCCGCGCGCTTCTCGGCGTCGGTCTTCGCCGTGACCAGCAGCTGGTAGTTCTTGATGTACTGCTGCTCGATCGTCGACCCGCCGCGGGTGTCGACGTCGCCGCGCGCGTATCCGGCCAGGCCGGTCAGGGTGCCCTTCCAGTCGACGCCGTTGTGGTCGGCGAACCGTTTGTCCTCGATCGACACGATCGCGAGCTTCATCGTGTTGGCGATCTTGTCGCTGGGCACCTCGAAGCGCCGCTGGGAGTACAGCCAGGCGATGACGTTGCCTTTGGAGTCGACCATCGTCGACACGGCGGGCACCTCGCCCTGCAGCAGCTGCGCCGACCCGTTGGCGACGACCTCGGACGCCCGGTTCGACATCAGGCCCAGCCCGCCTGCCAGGGGGAACATCAGGGCGGTGACGACGACGCTCGCCAGCAGGCAGCACCCGGCGAGCTTGAGAATCGTGAGCGCTGCCGGCGGGCGGTCGGACATGCGTTCTAGGGTAGCGGTCCCCCGGACCGTCACCGCCGCATCCGCCGACGGCTACCGGCGCAAAACTCTTCCGTCGCGGTGACCAGGGAATTTATCCTGGCTCTGGGCAAAATTTTCACCCGCGTAACCCTACGGACGCTCGGAAGTAGCCCGACAGAGCTTGGCTAGACGTGCCGATCGGGGGCAAGACTGCACGCGCGTCCCAAAAAAAGCGTTATCAGACTGTTGCGCAATTCCCCCTTGACCACCTAACTTAGACACACGGTGAGATTCAGATAACACCGAAGTGCACAGTGTGGCGTGGATCGCGGAGGGGTCTGCACCCGAAGAAGCCGGTCGTGACGAGCGGCCGACAGGAAGGGAACAGCTCGTGTCAGGATCACGGCCTGCCGCGCGTAGGACGAACATCGCGGCCGCACAAGGTGTGCTCCGAAGCGTTGACGCCGAGGAACGAATCGCCTGGGTTTCAAAAGCGTTGTGCCGGACCACGGATCCCGACGAGCTGTTCGTCCGGGGCGCCGCCCAGCGCAAGGCCGCCGTGATCTGCCGCCACTGCCCGGTGATGCAGGAGTGCGGTGCCGACGCTCTGGACAACAAGGTCGAGTTCGGCGTATGGGGCGGCATGACCGAGCGGCAGCGCCGGGCGCTGCTCAAGCAGCATCCCGAGGTCGTTTCGTGGTCCGACTTCTTCGACAAGAGAAGGAACCGCGGCGTCAGCTGACGCGTACGCGCCCCGTAGGGCGTCTCCAGGTGATGACGCCGCGATGTGTGCCCCGGTAACGAAAATTGCAGTTTTCGTGATTACGTCAATGTTACGGCTCTCGGGCGACGCATCAGCGATAGTGTCTAATAACGCCTCTGCGCGTGTCGAATACGAACGCGCTTGTGTCCATTAAGAATTCGCCAGCTACCTTTTGCGCTTCCTGGGCTACAACTGGCGCGTGACTAATAAGGCCCGAAGGGCTGGGGCGAAGTCCGGGTTGTTCAGCGGGCCGCCGAGCGGCCCGCCCCGTCGCCGACCGACGTGATCTGGTCGGCGAGGGCTCGGAGCGCCTCGAGGTCCGAAACGTCGAACGGCAGCGAAGGGACCCCGACCACCGGCACGTGCGGGTGGGCGCCGGTGAAGCGCGACAGCAGCCGGATCTCCCGTTTGGCGGTCTGCGCCCGGTCGGCGTGAATCCGCAGCACCCCGGCGGCCAGAGCCGCCACTTCCGAGTCCTGCTGGGCCTCCAGCGTCTCGCTGCCGTCGATCGCCCGCTCCACCGGCAGGGAACACAACGGCGGATGCGTGCGGTTCAGGACCAGGCCGGCCAGCGGCATCCCCTCCTGCGAGAGCCGGTCGACGAAGAACGCCGCCTCCCGCAGGGCGTCCGGTTCGGCCGCCGACACCACGACGAACTGCGTGCCGCGTCTCTTCAGTAGCGCGTACGTGCGATCGGCCTTCTCGCGGAAGCCGCCGAAGGTGGCGTCCAGCGACTGCACGAACGCCGCGGCATCGCTCAACATCTGCGACCCGAGCACGGTCGACATCGCCTTCATCGCCAGGCCCATCGCACCGGTCACCAGCCGGCCGATGCCCCGGCCGGGCGCCAGCAACAGGCGCCACAGCCGGCTGTCCATGAAGCTGCCCAGGCGTTTGGGGGCGTCGAGGAAGTCGAGCGCGTTGCGCGACGGGGGAGTGTCGACCACCACGAGGTCCCAGCGGTCCTCGGCCAGCAGCTGACCCAGCTTTTCCATCGCCATGTACTCTTGCGTGCCCGCAAGCGAACTCGCGACCGTCTGATAGAACTGGTTGTCCAAAATCGCTTGCGCCCGACCGGCACCCGAGTACTGGACCACCATTTCGTCGAACGTCCGGCGCATGTCGAGCATCATCGCGTGCAGCTCGCCCGAAACCTCCGGCGCCAGCGGGACGCGCTGCGGGGTGTTACCGAGGTCGTTCACCCCCAGCGCCTGCGCCAGCCGCTTGGCGGGGTCGATCGTCAAAACGCACACGTTGCGCCCGTATTCGGCCGCGCGCAAGGCGATCGCGGCGGCCGTGGTGGTCTTGCCCACCCCGCCGGCGCCACAGCACACGACGACGCGGTTGGTGGTGTCGGCGAGGATAGCGGCCATATCCAGGGCCGGCGGTGCGACACTCATCGAACCCCCTGTTGCGCAAGCGCTTCCGATAGTTCGTAGAGACTGCCGAGGTCGACGCCGTCGGAGATGGCCGGCAGCTCCAGCCGGGGCACCTTCAACGCGTCGAGTTGTTGGGCGATCTCCGCACGGGCCGTGATTCTCGTTGCGTGCTCGATGGTTTCGGTCAGCAGGCCGGCGAATTCCTTGTCCTCCAGCGTGATTCCCGCCATCTCCAGTCCCGCCCGCACCGAGTCGGCGTCGATGTCTCCCTCGGCGGCCTTGGCCAGGTCGCGGGCCTCGAGGAAGGGCGGGATGTTGCGGTTGACGATCACGCTGCCGATCGGCAGTTTCATCTCAGCCAACTCCTCGATGGCTTCCATCGTTTCCTGGACCGGCAACGCCTCGAGAAGGGTGACCAGGTGGATGGCGGTCTGATCGGAGTGCAGCAGCTTGACCACCCCCTCGGCCTGCGAGTGCACGGGCCCGCCCCTGGCCAGGTCCGACACCGCTTTGGTGACGTCGAGGAAGCGCGCGATCCGGCCCGTGGGCGGCGAGTCGACCACGATCGCGTCGTAAACCGGGACCCTCTTCTTGTCGACCCGCACCACCGACTCCTTGATCTTGCCGGTGAGCAGGACGTCGCGGAGACCGGGAGCGATCGTCGTCGCGAACTCGATCGCGCCGATGCGGCGCATCGCTCGGCCGGCGATGCCGAGGTTGTAGAACATGTCCAGGTATTCCAGGAACGCGGCCTCGATGTCGATCGCCAGGGCATTGACCTGCCCGCCGCGCTCGGCGGTCGCGATCTTGAGCTCCTCGTAGGGCAGCGGTGGAACGTCGAAGAGTTGCGCGATGCCCTGCCGCCCTTCGACTTCGACCAGGAGCACCTTGCGGCCCCCTGCCGCGAGGGTCAGGGCCAGCGCGGCCGCGATGGTCGACTTGCCCGTGCCGCCCTTGCCGGTGACGAAGTGCAGGCGGGCTTTCGACAGGCGCGCGGGCCAGCCGATGGAACTAGCGTCTTCGCTAGAAGTGGTTGCCACCTTCGCATGCTAGCCCGACGTGGATCGGGCCCTTGGGCTGGCCAGAGCCGTTCGCACCCGCCCGATAAGCTCGGCCCATGAGCCAACCGATCGCATGGGAATACGTCACGGTTCCGCTGCTGACGCACGCCACGAAACAAATCCTCGACCAGTGGGGTGCCGACGGCTGGGAGCTGGTGTCCGTCCTGGCCGGGCCGACCGGCGAGCAGCACGTCGCGTACCTGAAGCGTCCCAAATAGCAATGAGCGCTTCCGCCAGGCTCGGGGAGCTCGGCATCACGCTCCCGGAAGTCGTTGCGCCCCTTGCGTCTTACGTTCCGGCGGTGCGAACCGGCGACCTCGTCTACACCTCCGGCCAGCTGCCGATGGTGGGCGGCAAGTTGGTCGCCGCGGGCAAGGTCGGCGCCGAGGTCACCCTGGAACAGGCCAAGGACCTGGCGCGGACCTGCGCGCTGAACGCGCTGGCGGCCGTCGACGCCCTGGCGGGGATCGACGCGGTGACCCGGGTGGTCAAGGTCGTCGGGTTCGTCGCGTCCGCTCCCGGTTTCAACGGTCAGCCGAGCGTCGTCAACGGGGCATCCGAACTGCTCGGCGCAGTGTTCGGGGACGCGGGCGCCCACGCGCGCTCGGCGGTCGGCGTATCCGAGCTGCCGCTGGACGCGCCGGTCGAGGTCGAGCTGATCGTGGAGGTCGGCTCCCAGCCGTGAGCGAGCCCGCCGAAGCGCTGACCCATCCCGCCTACCGACGGTTGCGGGCGGTCACCGAGACGGCATCGGTGCTGCTGGCCGACAACCCGGGGCTGTTGACGCTCGAGGGCACCAACACCTGGGTGTTGCGCGGCCCGCGCAGCGACGAGGTTGTGGTCGTGGACCCCGGTCCGGACGACGATGGCCACATCGAACGGATCGCCGCCTTGGGCCGCGTCACGCTGGTCCTCATCAGTCACCGCCACATCGACCACACCGACGGCATCGACAAGCTGGTCGAGCTGACCGGCGCGACCGTGCGCTCGGCCGGCAGCGGATTCCTGCGCGGCCTCGGCGGTCACCTCACCGACGGCGAGGTGATCGACGCGGCCGGGCTGACCATCAAGGTCATGTCCACCCCGGGCCACACCGCCGACTCCCTGTCGTTCCTCCTCGACGACGCGGTCCTCACCGCCGACAGCGTGCTGGGCCGCGGCACCGCCGTCATCGATAAGGAAGACGGGAGCCTGACCGACTACCTCGAGTCGCTGCGGCGCCTGCGCGGCCTGGGCTCGCGGGCGGTGCTGCCCGGGCACGGCCCCGAGCTGCCCGACCTGCAGGACGCGGCGTCGGGCTACCTCAGACACCGGCACGAACGGCTCGAGCAGGTGCGCGCGGCGTTGCGCGACATCGGCGAGGACGCGACCGCCCGGCAGCTCGTCGAGCACGTCTACGTGGACGTCGACGAAAAGCTGTGGGACGCGGCCGAATGGTCGGTCCAGGCGCAACTGGATTATCTCCGGGCCTGAAAGCCGCGCGGGCTCATACCCTCAGCGATGCCACGCCCAACGCGGCGAAAACAGCGGCGCCACCGCCGACGAGGATTCCCGCGCGGGGGGTCATCTTTCCGGCGGCGAGGTCCAGGAGTGACGCCACGGTGTCCGCGCCGTCGATGGCGATTCCGGCGCCCAGTGCCGTCCGGCGCACCCGCGCGTCGGGGCTCAGCGCGCCGAGCGCCAGCGCCGCCTCCCGCGCGCCGAACAGGCGGCCGAGAATAGGCGAGCTGTCGGCCGGGAGCCCGAAGAGCCGCGCGGAGGTTCGGGGGCTAAGCCAAGTGCCGGCGCCGACAGTCAGGCGCATTGCGGCGAAGGCGGTCAGAAGCGGATGCGGCATGAGGTCCTCCGATCGATGGGCGTGGCGCATGACGCCCCCAATCGTGCCGTCGCGCGCGTGGCGGGTCGATGAAAAGTGCTGCCAACTGCTGCCAATCGACTGCGCTTCGTGCGCCGAGCCTGCGCTCAGCGCGCCGATACTGCGCAGAGATCGCGTCGACGACGAATTTCGCGCGCTGGGTGCAGACTCGGCGCGGTGGGCGCAAAGTCGACGCCGCGCGCGCTTACCTCTTTGAGCGCGCCGAGCTTCGTACAGTCGCGCCGATACTGCGCACAGATCGCGTCGACGACGAATTTCGTGCGCTGGGCGCAGACTCGGCGCGGTGGGCGCAAAGTCGACGCCCCGAGCGCAGACTCGCACTACCTCGCTCGGCGCGCCAGCCTCTCGGAGTCCGAGATGAGCACGCTCTTGCCCTCCAGGCGGATCCAGCCGCGGTGCGCGAAATCGGCGAGCGCCTTGTTCACGGTCTCGCGCGAAGCGCCGACCAGCTGGGCGATCTCCTCCTGGGTCAGGTCGTGGGTGACGCGCATGGCGCCGCCCTCCTGGGTGCCGAAGCGCTGCGCCAGCTGCAGCAACTGCTTGGCCACGCGACCCGGCACGTCGGTGAAGATCAGGTCGGCCAGGTTGTTGTTGGTGCGCCGCAGCCGGCGTGCCAGCACCCGCAGCAGCTGCTCGGCGATCTCGGGACGGTCGGCGATCCAGGCCCTCAGCGCGTCGCGGTCCATCGAAACCGCCCGCACCTCGGTGATGGTGGTCGCGCTCGACGTCCGGGGCCCGGGGTCGAAAATGGACAGTTCGCCGAACATGTCCGACGGGCCCATGATCGTCAGCAGATTCTCCCGGCCATCCGGCGACCGCCGACCGATCTTGACCTTGCCCGAGACGATGATGTACAGCCGGTCACCCGGCTCCCCCTCGGCGAAAACGGTGTGTCCCCGGGGAAAATCCACGGGTTGCAGTTGCTTGGTGAGAGCGGCGACTGCGCCGGGCTCAACCCCTTGGAAGATTCCTGCCCTTGCCAGGATCTCGTCCACGTTGCCTCTTCAGCTTTCCAACGATGTGTACATGGGCAGGCTAACCTCTCGCCCGCGGAATGATTCTAGAGGTAGGCCTATATGTCCAATGTGCCAACGCTACACACGATTCACGTGTGTAGTTAGCCCAAATTCGGGATTGACGCGCGAATGGGCCTGTATTCGCATGCTCAATACGGCCTGACGATGGTCCCGGGAGTCCACCGCGAAGAGCGGCGCGGCGTGAATCGGCAACGCGTGGCGGCCCGTCGGAGGAGGCGCGCACAGCCCCGAAGCCGGGCGCTGGTGCAGGTACTCCAGCGCCTCCGGCATCCCGGCCCGCGCGAGCGCCTGCATGCCGACGGCCTCCGCGTGCCGCAGGAATTCGTCGACGTCGACCGCCCTGGCGGTGCCACGGGCAAGGTCGTGCTCCAGTCGCCCCAGGCCGAGGGCCGCGAGCATCAGGAGCCCGGGAACGCCGGCCACCAGCAACCATGACACATGGAGAGTAAACATGGCCTTGCGTCAACACGAGGTCTCGGCGAGATCACGAAATCAGTACTCTGTCGTAGGTGACAGAGGCAAAGTCGACCGGGCGTGGGAAGTCAACACCGCCCGCGCTCTCCCGGCGCTTCGCCGATGAAACTCGAGTCGGCCTGGTGCGACGTGCGCGACGGATGAATCGCGCTCTGGCGCAAGCCTTTCCCGATGCGCACTGCGAACTCGACTTCACCACGCCGCTGGAGCTGACGGTGGCCACGATCCTGTCGGCACAAAGCACGGACAAGCGGATCAACATGACGACGCCGGCCCTGTTCGCGCGCTACCGCACGGCTTTGGACTACGCGCGGGCCGATCGGGCCGAACTCGAGGAGATGATCCGGCCCACCGGCTTTTTCCGTAATAAGGCCACCTCGCTCATCAACCTGGGGCAGGCCCTGGTCGAACGGTTCGGCGGCCAGGTGCCGTCGACCATGGACGAGCTGGTGACGCTGCCGGGAGTCGGCCGCAAGACCGCCAACGTCATCCTGGGCAATGCGTTCGGCATTCCCGGCATCACCGTCGACACCCACTTCGGGCGCCTGGTGCGCAGGTGGCGGTGGACCCTCGAGGAGGATCCGGTCAAGGTCGAGCACGCCGTCGGCGAGTTGATCGAACGCAGCGAGTGGACCGACCTGAGCCATCGGGTGATCTTCCACGGCCGCCGGGTGTGCCACGCCCGGAAGCCGGCCTGCGGCGTGTGCGTGGTCGCCAAGGACTGCCCCTCCTTCGGTCTCGGCCCGACCGAACCCCTTCTCGCCGCGCCCCTGGTGAAGGGCCCGGAGACCGAGCACCTGCTGTCCCTGGCCGGGCTGTAGCCACCGCCTTGACGCGCACGACCCGCTGGACCATCGCGATCCTCGCCGTGGTGGCCGCGCTGACGGCGGCGCTGGTTGCCGAACTGCGTGACACGCCGGCCCCGGACACGGCGCCGGCGGCCAATCGCGAGCACCGGGACGCCGACACCCCGGCCGCGCTCGCCGGACCGCGCGAGCGCGCCGGCCTGCCGCCGTGCCCGTCGGGCGAGGGGCCCGGTCCGGCAGAGTTGCGCGGCGTGACCGTGGAGTGCGCGGCCGACGGCTCGGCCGTCGACGTCGCGCGCGCGCTGGCCGGACGCCGGGTGGTGCTCAACCTGTGGGCGTACTGGTGTGCGCCGTGCGCGGCCGAACTGCCCGCCATGGCGGAGTATCAGCGGCGGGCGGGGCCCGCCGTGACGGTGGTGACGGTGCACCAGGACGAGAACGAGACCGCCGCCCTGCTGCGGTTGGCCGAGTTGGGCGTTCGGCTGCCGACCCTGCAGGACGGCCGTCGCCTGGTGGCGGCCGCGCTGCGGGTGGTCAATGTGATGCCCGCGACCGTGGTCCTGCGGCCAGACGGTAGCGTTGCGCAGACGCTGCCGCGTGCCTTCGCCAGTGCTGACGAGATCGCGGCGGCCGTCGGAAACGACGCGGGATAACCCGAACGAGCCGGGGTGAAGATTGTCGAGGAGGCGCCGGTGAGTGCTGGGGGTCCCGCCGCCCGTCCGCCGGGGGCCTCGGGGACGCTTGCGCTGAGGCCCGAACTGTGCCCGTCCTGGCTGCGTCCGCTGCTCGACAACATCGGGTCGATCCCGGACGCGTACCGTCGGCGGTTGCCGGCCGACGTGCTGGCGATGGTGACCGTGAAGGCCGCGTCGGCGATGGCGTCGCTGCGCGGGGACCCTCGCGAAGCCGCCGTGCTGGTGCTGTTCTCCGGCCCCGACGGCGGACAGTCCGACGGCGGCGTCCCCGACGACGTCGACCTGCTGGTCACCGTGCGGTCCTCGACGCTGCGCCACCACGCGGGCCAGGCCGCCTTCCCCGGCGGCGCGTCCGATCCCACCGACGACGGCCCGGTGGCCACCGCCCTGCGCGAAGCGCGCGAGGAGACCGGGATCGACCTGTCGAGGCTGCATCCCCTGGCCACCATGGAGCGGACGTTCATCGCCCCGTCCCAGTTCCACGTCGTCCCGGTGCTGGCCTACTCGCCCGACCCCGGGCCGGTGAGCGTGGTCAACGAGGCGGAGACGGCGCACGTCGCGCGAGTTCCCCTGCGCGCCTTCGTCAATCCCGACAATCGGCTGATGGTGTACCGCGGCGATCTCGGACGCCGCTGGGCCGGTCCGGCGTTTCTGTTGAACGAGATGCTGGTCTGGGGATTCACTGGGCAGGTGATTTCCGCGATCCTCGACGTCGCCGGCTGGGCCAAGCCGTGGGACACCACCGACATGCGCGAGTTGGACGCGGCGATGGCGCTCGTCGGCGAACAGGGCGGTTCCCTGCGATGAACATGAACTCGATGACGCCCTCGCAGTGGCTCGACGTCGCCGTCCTGGCGGTCGCGTTCATCGCCGCCATCTCGGGCTGGCGTTCCGGGGCGTTGGGGTCGCTGCTGTCGTTCGCCGGGGTGTTGCTCGGGGCGATCGCCGGCGTGCTGCTGGCCCCGCACATCGTCAGCCACATCGCCGCCCCGCGCGCCAAGCTGTTCACCGCCCTGTTTCTGATCCTCGCGCCGCTCGTCGTCGGCGAGGTCGCCGGCGTGGTGCTCGGCCGGGCGGTTCGCGGCGCGATCCGCAGCCGCACGATCCGGACGGTCGACTCGATCATCGGCGTGGGGGTGCAGCTCGTCGTCGTGCTGACCGCGGCCTGGCTCCTCGCGACGCCGCTCACGCAGTCGAAGGACCAGCCCGAACTCGCCTCGGCCGTCAAGGGATCACGGGTGCTGGCCCAGGTCAACGAGGTCGCGCCGCCGTGGTTGAAGACGGTGCCCAAGCGACTGTCCGCGCTGCTGAACACCTCCGGTCTGCCCGCGGTGCTCGAGCCGTTCAGCCGCACCCCGGTGATCCCGGTTGCCTCGCCCGACCCCGCCCTGGTCAACAACCCGGTGGTGTTGTCCACCGCGCCCAGCGTCGTCAAGGTGCGGAGCCTCGCGCCCAGCTGCCAGAAAGTGTTGGAGGGCAGCGGCTTTGTGATCGCGCCCGATCGGGTGATGACCAACGCGCACGTGGTGGCCGGCTCCAACAGCGTGCAGGTGTACGCGAGCGGCAACCCGCTCGACGCCACCGTCGTGTCCTACGACCCCTCGGTCGACATCGCGATCCTCGCCGTCCCGCACCTGCAGCCGCCGCCGCTGGCGTTCGCGCAGAACGAGGCGAAGTCCGGCGCCAACGTGGTGGTGCTCGGGTATCCCGGTGGTGGCAACTTCACCGCGACCCCGGCGCGCATCCGCGAGGCCATCAAGCTCAGCGGCCCCGACATCTACCGTGACCCCACGCCGGTCACCCGCGACGTCTACACGATCAGAGCCAATGTGGAGCAAGGCAATTCGGGCGGCCCGTTGATCGACCTCAACGGCCAGGTCCTCGGTGTCGTGTTCGGCGCCGCCGTGGACGACCCCGACACCGGCTTCGTCCTGACGGCCGACGAGGTTGCCGGCCAGCTCGCCAAGATCGGCGCCACGCAACAGGCGGCCACCGGCTCCTGCGTCAGCTGACCGGAGTCAGCCGCGGGTTCCGTGGACGCCCTCGAGGAACCTCATCAGGTGCCTGTTGATCTCTTCGGGCGCCTCCTCGTGGCTGAAATGCCCTGCGCCGGCGATTGATACGTAGCGACCCTGCGGTGCGTAGCGCTGGGTGCGGTCCACCGGGTCGGCCAGCACGTACGGGTCGGCGTCCCCGCGCAGGTGCAGCAGGGGCACGGCGAGCTGCTGGGACATCGACCTCATGAATCGCCGGCCCTCGTCGCGCAACTGGCTGCGCACCGCCCACCGCTGGTACTCCAGGGCGCAGTGGGCGGCCGCCGGAATCTGGATGGCCAGCCGAAGATAGCCGATCGTCTCCGAAAAGTCTTCGGAGGCAATCCATTTGGCTCCGCTTCGGCTCCGGACCAGGCGCTCGATCTCGGCCGCGTTGTGGCGGGTCAGCAGGCGCTCGGGCCAGACCGGCGCCTGGTAGCGCAGCAGCGTCGACAACAACGCGCGGCCCTGGTCTCGGCGCGTCAGCGTCGACCGTCGCAGCGCCCGCGGATGCGGCGAGCTGATCAGCGCGATGGCCCGCACCAGCCGGGAGTGCAGCAGAGCGGTGGCCCAGCAGGCCAGCCCGCCGTCGGCGTGCCCGACGAGCGTCGCCGACGAGTGCCCGAGCGCGCGGATCAGGCCGGCCGTGTCGCCGGCGAGCGTCCAGCCGTCATACCCGCGGGGCGGCTTGTCGCTGCCGCCGTATCCCCGCAGGTCGACCGCGACCACCCGCGCACCCGCCAGGCCGCGCAGCTGATGACGCCATGACCACCAGAAGGACCCGAATCCGTGCAGCAGCATCACCAGCGGACGCGCGGTGGCCGGCCCGGTCGCGTCGGCGGGCAGGGCCTCGACGACGTGGAAGCGGATGCCGTTGGCATGCACATCCAGGTGGCGCCAGGGCCCGCCGATGCGGGTCACCGACGGGTCCGGTGCGGGCATTTACCAACCCGAGGGATCGGTGGGGGAGTCGACCTTCTCGTGCCGGCCGTGCGGCTCGGTGAGCGCCTTGGCCGCAGCGGGCGACCCGGCTGACTTGTCGTGGCCCGGCGTCAGCGCGGTGCGCGTCTCCTTGACCGATTCGATCGTCTGCCGCGGCCCGCGGATCCGGCGGACCTTGAGGAAGCCGAGCAGCCCCAGGATGGCGCCGACGACCACCATGAGCCCGAACACGATCAGGTACGCCACCCACCGCCACAACCAGGTGTTGAGCAACTCGGCGAGGAAGAAGAAGAAAAAGAACGTGGAGTAGAACAGCACCACCAGCGCCGAGATGAAGAACACGCTGCCGGTCAGGCCCTTCTTCACGTCCCGGGTGATCTCGGCGCGCGCGAGCTCCACCTCCGCGCGCACCAGCGTCGACATCTGGGCGGTCGCGTCCTTGATGAGGTCACCGATCGACGGCTCGGCGGGCCTGGCGTGCGGGTCTGTCAACGGAATCGTGGTGAGGGTGCTGGGCACACCGTTCTTGTCATCGGCTTTGCTCACGGACGAACCTCTCTCGTTTCTTGCCCCGGCGCGCTGCCGTCGCGGTTTATGTTGCCATGCCGGTGCGCGCGCAAACGAGGGCAGCCGAAGCGCGCTGCAGGCGCGGACCGGGCCGCGGAACCCATAGACTGGCGCTGTCCGGCCAATCGATGGGGGTGGTGCTGTGCTCTCGGCGCACCGGTACTTCGTGGCGGCAATGCTGGCCACGTTCGTGGCGCTGATGGGCATGCCGGCCCGCGCGGCGGCGGCCGACGTCCGGGTACCGATGGGCGGCGGCGCGGGCATCGTCATCAACGGCGACACGATGTGCACGCTGACCACGATCGGCAATGATGCCGCCGGCGAGCTGATCGGCTTCACCTCGGCGCACTGCGGGGGTCCGGGGGCTCAGGTGGCCGCGGAGGGGGCGGAAAACGCCGGCATCCTCGGCACCATGGTCGCCGGCAACGACAGCCTCGACTACGCGGTGATCAAGTTCGATCCGGCCAAGGTCACGCCGACCGCCAACTTCAACGGTTTTCCGATCAACGGCGTCGCCCCGGATCCGGCCTTCGGCCAGATCGCCTGCAAGCAGGGCCGCACCACCGGAAATTCGTGCGGCGTCACCTGGGGCCCGGGTCAGGACCCGGGCACGATCGTCATGCAGGTCTGCGGGCAGCCGGGCGACTCGGGCGCGCCGGTGACCGTCAACGGCCTGCTGGTGGGCATGATCCACGGGGCGTTCAGCGACAACCTGCCGACCTGCATCATCAAATACATCCCGCTGCACACCCCGGCGGTGGTGCAGTCGTTCAGCGCGATCCTGGCCGACATCAACGCCAAGCACCGGCCGGGCGCGGGGTTCGCGCCGCTGCCGGCCTGAGTCGGCGTGAGCCGGCCCGCCGACTGTCACGTGAGCGTGGCGTTCGTCGCCGAGCGTCACTCCGGCGTGACGCTCGCCGAGACAGCCGGCCTACTTCGCTGACCTGATCGCGTCGAACACGCCGGGGTCGAGCAGCGTCGAGGTGTCGCCCAACTCGCGGTTCTCGGCGACGTCGCGCAGCAGCCGGCGCATGATCTTGCCGCTGCGGGTCTTGGGCAGCTCCGGCACCACGTGAACCTCGCGGGGCCTGGCGATCGGCGAGATCTCCCGCGCCACCTCCACGCGCAGCTCCTCGACGATCCCGTCGTGCACCTGGTAGTCGGCGCACAACACGACGAACGCGCAGATGGCCTGGCCGGTGGTCTCGTCGGTCGCACCGACGACGGCCGCCTCGGCAACCCCGGAGTGGCCGACGAGCGCCGACTCCACCTCCGCGGTCGAGAGCCGATGCCCCGACACGTTCATGACGTCGTCGATGCGGCCGACCACCCAGATGGCGCCGTCGCGGTCGTAATAGGCGCTGTCCCCGGCGAAGTACCACCCCTGCTCCGCGAAGCGTGACCAGTACGTCTCGACGTACCGCTCCGGGTCGCCCCAGATGCCGCGCAGCATGGACGGCCACGGCTGGTCGAGCACGAGGTAGCCGGTGATGTGCTCGCCCTTGTGGACGCCGGGCACCAGTTCGTCGCCGTGGTCGTCGACGATCTTCGCCGAGATGCCCGGCAGCGGCCGCATCGCCGAACCCGGCTTGGCCGCGGCGACTCCCGGCAGCGGCGTGATCATCGCCGAACCCGTCTCGGTCTGCCACCAGGTGTCGATGACGGGCACGTTGTCGGCACCCAAGACCTTCCGGTACCAGCGCCACGCCTCGGGGTTGATCGGTTCCCCGACCGATCCGAGCAGGCGCAGGCTGGACAGGTCGTGCGCGTCCGGGATCTCGCGGCCCCACTTCATGAAGGTGCGGATCAGCGTGGGCGCGGTGTAATAGATTGTCACGCCGTACTTTTCGATGATCTCGAAGTGCCGGTGCTGGGTCGGGGTGTCAGGGGTGCCCTCGTAGAGCACCTCTGTGACGCCGTTGGACAGCGGCCCGTAGACACCGTAGGTGTGGCCGGTGACCCAGCCGATGTCGGCGGTGCACCAGAACACGTCCGTCTCCGGCTTGATGTCGAACATGTAGTAGTGCGTGTAGGACGACTGGGTGAGATAGCCGCCGCTGGTGTGCATGATGCCCTTCGGCTTGCCGGTGGTGCCCGACGTGTACAGCAGGAACAGCGGATGCTCGGCGTCGAACGGCTGCGGGGTGTGTTCGGGAGACGCGGCGTCCACGACGTCGTGCCACCACAGGTCGCGACCGTCGTTCCACGACACGTCGATTCCCGTGCGCCGCACCACCAGCACGTGCTCGACGGGGCTGTCCCCGTCGTCGCCGGGTTTGACCGCCTCGTCCGCCGCGTCCTTCAGCGGCGCGGGCTTGCCGCGGCGGAACTGCCCGTCGCTGGTGATGAGCACCTTGGCCTGGGCGTCGGCGATCCGTGCGCGCAGCGCCTTGGCGGTGAAGCCGGCGAACACGACGCTGTGCATGACTCCCAGCCGGGCGCAGGCGAGCATCGCGACCACCGCCTCCGGGATCAGCGGCATGTAGATCGCCACCCGGTCGCCGGCAACCAGGCCGAGCCCGGTCAGCGCGTTGGCGGCCTTGCACACCTGTTCCTGGAGGTCCGCATAGGTGAGGCTCCGGCTGTCGCCGGGTTCGCCTTCCCAGTGGATGGCGACCCGGTCGCCGAGCCCGGCCTCCACGTGGCGGTCGACGCAGTTGTACGCGACGTTGAGCTTGCCGTCGGCGAACCACTTCGCGAACGGGGCGTTCGACCAGTCGAGGGTCTCGGTGAACGGCTGCGCCCACGACAGCCGGTTGGCCTGCTTGGCCCAGAACGCCGGCCGGTCCTCCTCGGCCTCGCGGTACAACTCTTCGCCGGCGTTGGCCTGCGCGGCGAACTCGGCCGGGGGCGGATACGAATTGCCGTGGATGTCGGTGGCGGTCACTGGGTTTTCTCCTGTGTCGAGGCGTGGAAACCGTCTGTGAGCCTATCGCCGCAAGATGAAAAGCGGTCGTCCAATTTCGGGTGCAAATTGCACTCGTGTCGCATAATCACTGGATGCCCGGACCCTCAGAGCGGCGCCGCCGCCGGCTCACCCCCGTTGTCGCCGCGTGCGCAACCCCCGCCGTCAGCGTCATGCTGGGTGCACCCGCGTGGGCGGCGCCCCCCGATGGCGCGGACCAGCCGGCGCCCTGCAGGTCCGACCAGATCACGGTCAGCGCCTCGCCCGTGCAGGCGGCCGTCGGGCACCGCGCGGTGACGCTGCTTTTCGCGCTGGCCGGCGGTGCGGAACCGTGCACGCTCACCGGCTACCCCGGAGTCGACTCGGGCGACGGCGGCCCGCTCGTCCACGCCGAGCGCGCGGCCCGCGGCTACATGGGCGGCTTGCCCGCCGGCGTCGAGGCGCCGCCGATCGTGACCCTGTCGCTGTCGTCGCAGGGACAGGCCGTCGTGGAGGGCCTGGCCACCGACCGCGCCGGCAACCCGTGCCCCACGTACACGGGCCTGCTCGTCACACCGCCGGACACCACCCAGGTGTTCACCGTGCCGGCCGCGATCGACGCCTGCGCGCTGCAGGTGCATCCGATCACCCAGGGGTGACGCCGGGGCGCCCGTCGTTAAGGTCGGGTGTCATGCGTCGGACACGGGCCTGGCTGGCCTCGGTGCTCGCCTGGCTGGCGGCCGCCGCGTCGCTGGCCGGCTGCGGCGGCGGGATCCTCAGCCCCGACCTGGTGCTCGTCAACGGCGGGGAGCCGCCCTATCCGCTCGTCCCAACCAGCACCAACGACGGCAACGGCGGTCGCATCATCGACCGCCTCTTCGCGGGCCTGATGTCCTACGACGCCGCCGGGAACCCCTCGAAGGAAGTCGCGCAGTCCATCGAGACGGCCGACAACGTCAACTACCGGATCGTGCTCAAGCCCGGCTGGAAATTTACCGACGGCTCGCCGGTGACGGCCCACTCGTTCGTCGACGCGTGGAACTACGGGGCGTTGAGCAGCAACGCCCAACTGCAGCAGAGCTTCTTCAGCCCGATCGACGGCTTCGACGACGTCGCCGGCGTCGGCGGTGACGGAAAGCCGTTGCGCACCACCATGTCCGGCCTGCGGGTGGTCAACGACCTGGAGTTCACCGTGCGGCTCAAGGCGCCAACCATCGACTTCGTGCTGCGGCTGGGGCACAGCGCCTTCTACCCGCTCCCGGACGTGGCGTTCCGTGACATGGCGGCGTTCGGCCGAAACCCGATCGGCAACGGCCCCTACCGGTTGGCCGACGGCCCCGACGGGCCGGCGTGGGAGCACAACGTCAGGATCGACCTGCGTCCCAACGCCGACTACCACGGCAATCGGATGCCCCACAACAAGGGCCTGCGGTTCGAGTTCTACGCCAACCTGGACACGGCCTACGCCGACCTGCTGTCGGGGAACCTCGATGTGCTGGACACGATCCCGCCGAGCGCACTGCCCGTGTACAAGCGTGACCTGGCCGACCACTTCGCCAGTGGCCCGGTGGCGGTGAAGCACAGCCTCGACACGCCGCTGCGGCTGCCGCACTTCGGCGGCGAGGAGGGCCGGCTGCGCCGGCTCGCGCTCTCCGCCGCGGTGGACCGCGCACAGATCTGCAAGCAGATCTTCATGGGCACCCGCAGCCCGGCGCGTGACTTCACCGCGGCGTCGCTGCCGGGATTCGACCCCAACGTGCCCGGCAACGAGGCGCTGATCTTCGATCCGCAACGCGCACAACAACTGTGGGCACAGGCAAACGCCCTCTCGCCGTGGAGCGGCCAGTACACGATCGCCTACAACGCCGACGCGGGGAACCAGGAGTGGGTGGACGCGGTGGCCAACAGCATCAAGAACACCCTCGGGATCGCCGCTGCCGGCGCGCCCCAGCCGACCTTTGCGGGCTTCCGCACCCAGATCACCAACCACACGATCACGACCGCCTTCCGCGCCGCGTGGCAGGGTGACTATCCGTCGCTGCTGGAGTTCCTCGCTCCCCTGTTCGCGACCGGGGCGGGCTCGAACGACGTGGGCTACAGCAATCCCGACTTCGACGCCGCGCTCGCGGCGGCGGAGGCCGCGCCGACGATGCAGGAGTCCAACGCCCTGGCCAACTCCGCCCAGCGAATCCTGTTGCGCGACATGCCCGTCGTCCCGCTGTGGGACAACATCAGCGTGGTGGGCTGGGCGGCGGACGTCAAAGGCGTCACGGTCACGTGGAACGGGCTGCCGGACTACGAAAACATCGTCAAGGGCTGACGTGGGCTGGTACTTCCTGCGGCGACTCGCCATCATGGTGCCCGTCTTCCTGGGCGCGACGCTACTCATCTACGGCATGGTGTTCCTGCTGCCGGGCGATCCGGTCGCCGCCATGGCCGGGGACAAGCCCCTGACGCCCGCGGTGGCCGCCGCGCTGCGCGCCCGCTATCACCTCGACGACCCCTTCCTGGTGCAGTACCTGCGCTACCTGGCGGGCATCGCCCACGGCGACCTCGGCCGCTCCTACTCCGGGTTGCCCGTCAGTTCGGTTCTGGCGCATGCCTTTCCGGTCACGCTGCGGCTCGCGCTGATCGCGGTGACGGTGGAGGCGGTGCTGGGAATCGGCTTCGGCGTGGTTGCCGGCCTGCGCAGCGGCGGCATCTTCGATGCCACCGTGCTGATCACCGGCCTGGTGATCATCGCGATCCCGATCTTCGTGCTGGGCTTTCTGGCCCAGTTCGTTTTCGGCGTCCGCCTGGGGATCGCGCCGGTCACGGTCGGCGAGCGGGCGACGTTCGGGCGGTTGCTTTTGCCCGGGATCGTGCTGGGCTCGGTGTCGTTCGCGTACGTGGTGCGGTTGACCCGGTCCGCGGTCGCCGCCAACGCCCACGCCGAGTACGTACGCACCGCCACCGCCAAGGGCCTCTCGCGGCCACGCGTGGTGACGGTGCACATCCTGCGCAACTCGCTCATCCCGGTGGTCACCTTTCTCGGCGCCGACCTCGGGGCGCTCATGGGCGGGGCCATCGTCACCGAGGGCATCTTCAACATTCACGGCGTCGGCGGCGTCCTATACCAGGCCGTCACCCGGCAGGAGGCGCCGACGGTGGTGTCCATCGTCACAGTGCTGGTGTTGATCTACCTGGTCACCAACCTCGCGGTCGACCTGCTTTACGCCGCCCTGGATCCCCGGATCCGATATGGCTGAGCGGCATGGGTTTTGGCGCGACACCTGGCGCGGGCTGCGCCGGAGTCCGAAGTTCGTCGTCGCCGCGGCGCTCATCGTCGTCATCGTCGTCGTCGCGGTGTGCCCGTCCTGGTTCACCGGGATCGACCCCGCCTACGCCGACCCGCATCAGAGCCTTCTGCCCCCGTCGTCGGCGCACTGGTTCGGCACCGACCTGCAGGGCCACGACATCTACGCGCGCACCGTCTACGGTGCCCGCGCGTCCGTCACCGTCGGCCTCGGCGCCACCCTGGCCGTCTTCCTCGTGGGCGGGGCGCTGGGGGCGCTCGCGGGCTTCTACGGCGGCTGGATCGACGCCGTGGTCTCGCGGGTCACCGACGTGTTCTTCGGGTTGCCGCTGTTGCTGGCCGCCATCGTGATCATGGGCGTCATGCGCCACCGGACGGTGTGGACGGTGATCGCGATCCTCGCGTTGTTCGGGTGGCCGCAGATGGCCAGGATCGCCCGCGGAGCGGTCCTCGAGGCGCGTGCCGGCGACTACGTGCTGGCCGCGAAGGCGCTGGGGCTCAGCGACTTCCAGATCCTGCTGCGCCACGCGCTGCCCAACGCGCTGGGGCCGGTGTTCGCGGTGGCCACCCTGTCGCTGGGCATCTTCATCGTGACCGAGGCCTCGCTGTCCTACCTCGGCGTCGGACTGCCGCCGTCGGTGGTGTCCTGGGGCGGCGACATCAACCTGGCGCAGAGCCGCCTGAGATCGGGGTCGCCGATCCTGTTCTACCCGGCCGGCGCACTGGCGTTGACGGTGCTGTCGTTCATGATGCTGGGCGACGCCCTCCGGGACGCCCTGGATCCGGCATCGCGGGCCTGGCGGCCATGAGCACCCCGCCGCTGCTGTCGGTCGAGGGCCTGGACGTGCGGTTCGGCGCGGACGATCCGGCGGTGCGCGACCTGGACCTGACCGTGCTGCCGGGCCAGACGGTCGCGGTGGTGGGCGAGTCCGGGTCGGGCAAGTCCACCACGGCCGCCGCGATTCTCGGCCTGCTGCCGCCCGGGGGACGCATCACCGCCGGGCGCATCGTGTTCGACGGGCACGACATCGCCGGGGCCGACCGCCGGTTGCTGCGCTCGATCCGAGGCCGCTCCATCGGTTACGTGCCCCAGGACCCGATGGCCAACCTCAACCCGGTCTGGAAGGTCGGATTCCAGATCCGGGAAGCGTTGCGCGCCAACGGTTCCACGGCGCGTCGACGCGCGGTGGAGCTCCTCGCGGAGGCGGGCATGCCCGACCCCGTGACGGCGGCCGCCCGGTATCCGCACCAGCTGTCCGGCGGCATGTGCCAGCGCGCGCTGATCGCCATCGGGCTCGCGGGCCGGCCCAAGCTGCTGATCGCCGACGAGCCGACGTCCGCGCTCGACGTCACCGTTCAACGGCAGGTGCTCGACCACCTGCAACGCCTCACCGACGAATTGGGCACCGCGCTGTTGCTCATCACCCACGACCTGGCGCTGGCCGCCGAGCGGGCCGAGTCGGTGGTCGTGATGCACCGCGGGACCGTCGTGGAAACCGGTGCGGCGGAATGGATCCTGCGCGACCCGCAGCACGAGTACACCCGGCGCCTGGTTGCCGCGGCCCCGGCGCTGACGGCCCGGGCGCGCGCGCGGAGGGACGACCCACCGGCCGGCGACATCCTGGTCGCCTCCGGGCTGACGAAGGTCTATCCCGGGTCCGGGGGAGCGCCGTGGCGGCGAACGACCTTCCGCGCCGTCGACGCCGTCTCGTTCGGACTGCGCCGGGGGACCACGCTGGCGATCGCCGGTGGGTCGGGTTCGGGCAAGTCGACCCTGGCGCGCATGGTGCTGGGCCTGCTGGAACCGACCTCAGGCACAGTGGCTTTCGACGGCACGCGGATCGATCGCGCGTTGCGCCGCGACCAGGTGCTGGAATTCCGCCGGCGCGTGCAACCGGTGTTCCAGAACCCCTACAGCAGCCTCGATCCGATGTACTCGGTGTTCCGTGCGATCGAGGAGCCGCTGCGGATTCACCGGATCGGCGACCGGGCACAGCGCGAGCAGGCGGTGCGCGACCTGCTCGACCAGGTGGCGCTCCCGTCGTCGCTGTCGAGGCGGCTGCCCCGCGAGCTCTCGGGCGGGCAGCGGCAGCGGGTGGCGATCGCCCGGGCGCTGGCGTTGCGGCCCGACGTGCTGGTCCTCGACGAGGCCGTCTCGGCCCTGGACGTGCTGGTGCAGGCACAGATCCTGGAGCTGCTGGGCGAACTGCAGGCCACGCTGGGCCTGACCTACCTGTTCATCAGCCACGACCTGGCCGTGATCCGTCAGATCGCCGACGAGGTGCTCGTCATGGAAGCGGGGCGGATCGTGGAGCGGGCGCCCACCGAGGAGCTGTTCACCCGCCCGCAGCACGAATGCACCCGGCGGCTGCTCGAGGCCATTCCGAAGGCACCATCGTCGTCCCGCTAGGTTTCAAGCTGTGACGGCTGACCCGCTTGCTGCGCTGATGGACCTCCCGGGCGTGGCCGAGGCCAGCGACCGCGCCCGCGAGGCGTTGGGCCAGGCCCATCGCCATCGGGCCAACCTGCGCGGGTGGCCGGTCACCGCGGCCGAGGCGGCGCTGCGCGCGGCGCGTGCGTCCTCGGTGCTCGACGGCGGTCCCGTGCGAATGGACGATGTGACGGAGGCCGGCCAGGTCAGCGACCCGGTGTTCGCCGGGTCGCTGCGGGTGGCCCAGGCGCTGGAGGGCGGTGGCGGGCCCGTCGTCGGCGTCTGGCAGCGCGCGCCGCTGCAGGCGCTGGCCCGGTTGCACATGCTGGCCGCCGCCGACCTCGTGGAGCCGGACCGGCTGGGGCGCCCGCGCACCGACCCCGAGGTGGGCCCGCGGCTGGAGTTGCTGGCCGGCCTCGTGACCGGCCGCACGGCAGCGTCGGCGCCCGTCGTCGCCGCCGTCGCCCACGGAGAGTTGCTGACGCTGAAACCATTCGGCGCGGCGGACGGCGTGGTGGCCCGCGCGGTGTCGCGGCTGGTGACGATCGCCGGCGGCCTCGATCCCCACGGGTTGGGTATCCCGGAGGTCAGTTGGATGCGGCAGCCGGCGGAGTATCGCGATGCGGCCGTGGGGTTCGCCACCGGTTCGCCCGACGGGGTGACGGCGTGGCTGGTGCTGTGTTGCCGGGCCATGCGGGCGGGCGCGCAGGAGGCGTTGTCGATCGCCGACGCCATGGCGAATCGTTAGCCGGAGGCCGAAAGTTGAAGTGCTTCACAAGGTAAAGCGGGCGGCGTCCCGAAGTATTCGGTCCGCCGCCCGCTAACACGGAACCCGGTTACCATGCGTGCATTTCGGGGCTGCGTGGGTTGGCCTCGGCGATCTTGCGAAGCTGCCGGCTGCAACCCCACCCAAAGGGCCGTCGACGCCTTTCACTTTTCGCAATTACGCAGGCCCGCAACACTTCTGCCATTATCGCGGCTATGACTCCGCGTGGGTGCCGGGAACCGTGCTGGGTGCCCGGATCGGGAGAACGACCCTTCTCTTCCGGATCGACCTTGGCCTAGCCGGGCTTCCGTGGTTTCCTTTGTACTCCTCGAGTGGTAGCGCAGCAAGGCCCAATTGCGAAGCGCATCTGGGTGTGTAGGAGTGGCGTTTGCTGGGCCGCGAGGGGCCCGGATCAGAACGCGAAGCGGCGCAGGAGCGAGTAGGTGATCGCGCCGGCGGCCAGCGCGCTGACGCCGACGGCGGCGGTGGTCGCGATCGCGGCGCCCGACGGGGCCGGGATCCGGTCACGCAGGGAGACGGGCCGCGAGAACGTCAGCACCGGCCAGCCGCGCTCGACCGCCTCCTTGCGCAACCCGCGATCGGGGTTCACCACGCTGGGGTGGCCGACGGCCTCGAGCATCGGCAGGTCGGTGATCGAATCGGAGTACGCGTAACACTGCTCAAGCGGGTAGCCCTCGCGGGCCGCGAGCTCGCGGATCGCCTGAACCTTGCCCTCGCCGTAGCAGTAGAACGCGACCTCGCCGGTGTACTTGCCGTCCTCGACGACCATCCGGGTCGCCATCGCGTGCGTCGCGCCCAGGGCCCGGGCGATCGGGGCCACGATTTCCTCGCCCGACGCCGAGACCACGACGACGTCGCGGCCGTACAGCTTGTGGGCGGCGATCAGGTCGGCGGCTTCGGCGAACACCAGCGGGGTCACGATGTCGTGCAGCGTCTCGTTGACGATCGACTTCACCTGCTCGACGTCCCAGCCGGTGCACATGTTCGTCATGTGGGTGCGCATCCGGTCCATCTGGTCATGATCGGCGCCGGAGAGAAGAAAGATGAACTGGGCGTAGCTCGACTTGAGGACGGCGCGGCGATTGAGCAGCCCCTGATCGAAGAAGGGTTTGCTGAACGCCAGCGTGCTCGACTTCGCGATGATCGTTTTGTCGAGGTCGAAGAAGGCGGCGGTGCGCGCGCCGGGCGCGCTTGTTGCACCTGTGTCTAATGGGGTTTGCTGGTGCGCGGCCGGATCGGAGACGGTCACCAACCCAGCATAGGTCGGCGGAGCGCCGGGACCGCGACCTCGCCCCCGAAACTCCGGCTCAACCGAGTGCAATCATTGCCCTCGGCAGTGTTTTCGCGGCTCAACGACATTTTGGGATCGAAAGCTACTTGCGTTAATGCGGACTGTCATGTGTATAGTAAGCATTACTCGGCCTGAGCCGAGGGTGTATCAGCCCGACCCCCCGGGGCTGATACACGACGACCCTCGCCTCCTCCCCCCCTGGCGGGGGTCGTCCCTTTTCTCGGGTAAGTAATCCACCATCGCAGCCGGCCCGGCCGGCCGGCTCGGGTGTTGCGGGACTTTCCCCCTCGTTGGCTGGCTCGCCCCTGCGCGGCCCATTTGTGCACACTCCCGTCTCTATCCACAAAACGCCTGTTTGGGACTGGTGTGCCAAGGTCACAGCCCTGCAGGGTGGTCGGGTGAGCGCCCACACCGACCCGGCAACGGACCGTCCCGCGGGCGTTCTGGCGGTCTCGATGGATCCGGAATTGCGCGACGAGGTCGACCGCGTGGCCGCGGCCGTCGGAGTCCGGGTGGTCCATGCCGGCGCCGCCTCACCGGTCAGCCGGAAGTCCTGGGTGGCAGCCGCGGCCGTCGTGCTCGACGAGCCCGCGGCGCACCGCTGCGGTCAGGCGGCGCTGCCACGGCGGCCCCACGTCAGCGTGGTGACCACCGGTGACCCGGTCGCGACCACGTGGGCGGCGGCCGTCGCCGCCGGCGCCGAGCGGGTGTTGCGGCTGCCCCACCAGGAACGCGAGCTGGTCGCCGAACTCGCCGAGGCCGCCGAGGCGGCGCGCGACGACGGCATGTCGGGTCACGTCGTGGCCGTCGTCGGCGGCTGCGGCGGTGCCGGCGCCTCGACCTTCGCCGTCGCCCTGGCGCAGTCCGCCGCCGACGCCCTGCTGCTCGACCTCGATCCGTGGGGTGGCGGCATCGACCTGCTGGTCGGCGGCGAGGCGGCCCCGGGTCTTCGGTGGCCCGACCTCGCCTTGCGGGGTGGCCGGCTGCATTGGCCGGCCGTGCGCGAGGCCCTGCCGCGGCACCGCGGTGTCAGCGTGTTGTCGGGCACTCGGCGCGGGTACGAACTCGAGGCCGCGCCCGTCGACGCCGTGATCGACGCCGGACGCCGCGGGGGAGTCACCGTGGTCTGCGACCTCGCGCGCCGGCTCACCGATGCCACCCAGGCGGCGCTGGACGCGGCCGACCTCGTCGTGGTGCTCACCCGCTGCGACGTGCGGGCGTGCGCGGCCACCGGCGCGCTGGCCCCGGTGCTGGCCGCGATCAACCCGAGTGTCGGCCTGGTGGTGCGGGGTCCGTCGCCGGGCGGCCTGCGGGCGTCCGAGGTCGCCGACATCACGGGTGTCCCGCTGCTGGCGTCGGTGCGCGCCCTGCCACAGCTCGCCGAGCGGGTGGAACGCCGGGGCCTGCGACTGCGACGGCCGTCGCCGCTCGGCATCGCGGCGAACCGGGTGCTCGCGGTGCTGTCGCGGTCCCGGTCGGGTCAGGATGGCAGGGCGGCATGAGCGGATCCCTGATCGAGCGGGTTCGCGAACGGCTGGCCGCCGAATCCGTCTCGGCCACAACCTCTTTGAGGCCCAGCGCGGTGGCCGCGGCGATCCGCGCCGAGTCGGGCGGCATGCTCGGGGATGCCGAGGTGCTGGCCAATCTTCGGGTGCTGGAGACCGAGTTGAACGGCGCCGGGATCCTCGAACCGTTGCTCACCGCCGACGGCACCACCGATGTCCTGGTGACCGCACCCGACGCGGTATGGGTGGATGACGGGAACGGGCTGCGGCGCAGCCAGATTCGCTTCGCCGACGAGGCGGCGGTGCGGCGGCTTGCCCAGCGCCTGGCCCTGGCCGCGGGCCGGCGACTCGACGACGCGCAACCGTGGGTGGACGGCCACCTGGGGCGCATGGGCGGCGGCGGTTGCGCGGTGCGCCTGCACGCCATGCTGCCGCCGGTGGCGGCCGCCGGCACCTGCCTGTCCCTGCGGGTTCTGCGCCCGGCGACGCAGACGCTGCCGGCGTTGGTCGAGGCCGGCGCGATCGCCCCGGAGGCGGCCGGCCTGATCTCCGGCATGATCGCCGCCCGGCTCGCCTTCCTGGTGTGCGGGGGTACCGGCGCCGGCAAGACGACGCTGTTGGCGGCGCTCCTCGGTGCGGTGCCGGCGGGCGAGCGCATCGTCTGCGTCGAGGACGCCGCCGAGCTGGCTCCCGCGCACCCGCACCTGGTCAAGCTGGTCGCGAGGTGCGCCAACGTCGAGGGAGTCGGCGAGGTGCCGGTGCGCCAGCTCGTCCGCCAGGCGCTGCGGATGCGGCCCGACCGCATCGTCGTGGGTGAGGTCCGCGGCGCGGAGGTGGTCGATCTGCTCGCCGCGCTGAACACCGGCCACGACGGCGGGGCGGGCACGGTCCACGCCAACAGCCCCGGCGAGGTGCCGGCCCGGCTCGAGGCGCTGGGCGCGCTCGGCGGTCTGGACCGCGCGGCGCTGCACAGCCAACTCGCCGCCGCCGTCCAGGTGCTGCTGCACGTCGAGCGCGACCCGGGCGGCCGGCGCCGGCTCGGCGAGATCGCGGTGTTGCGCCGCGGTCGGGGCGGGGTGCGGGCGGTGACCGCCTGGCGCGCAGAGGGCGGAATGACCGACGACGCGGGCGTGCTGCGGGAGCTGCTGCGCAGCCGGACGCCGGCATGAACGGCGTCGTGGTCCCGGCGGTGTTGCTGGCGCTGGCGCCGCTGGTTGCGCCGCCGCCCGGGCGCCGGCTCGCACGGGACGCGCGCCGGGTCCGTCGGCTGCGCTGGCCGGGGATGAAAGGGATCGCCTGTGCCGCGGTGGCTTTCCTGCTTGCGGCGGCGATGCTCCTGCCGACGACGACGGTGCTGGCGGCCGCGGCGGTGGGCGCCACCGTTGCCCTGCGTCACCGTCGCCGGCTTCGGCGGCGGCGCGGCGTCCGGGAGGGCGGGGCCCTCGAAGGCGCCCTCGACGTGCTGGTCGGGGAGCTGCGGGTGGGTTCTCATCCGGTCGAGGCGTTCCGTGTCGCCGCCGACGAGAGCGACGGCGCCGTCGCCACGGCGCTGCGCGCGGTCGCCGCACGCGGCCGGCTGGGCGGCGACGTGACGGCCGGCCTGCGGGATGCGGCGCGATCGTCGGCGCTGCCCGCGCACTGGGACCGGCTGGCGGCCGGTTGGGAGCTGGCGTCGCAGCATGGCCTGGCGATCGCCACGCTGATGCGCGCCGCGCAACGCGATATCGCCGAGCGTCAGCGGTATTCGGCGCGGGTGTCGTCGAGCCTCGCCGGTGCGCGGGCCACCGCCGCCATACTGGCGGCCCTGCCGGCGCTGGGTGTGGCGTTGGGTGAGCTCATCGGTGCGCGGCCGTTGAGCTTCCTCCTGCGCGGGGGCGGGGGCGGCTGGGTGCTGGTGGTCGGGTCGCTGCTGACGTGCGCCGGGATGCTGTGGTCCGACCGGCTCACCGACGGGCTGGTGTCGTGACGGCCGCGGCGGTGCTGCTGGCCGCGGCGCTGCTCGTCGGCCCCGGCCCGTCGGCTGTGCGGGCGCGCGCCGGCCCGCCGGTCCGCACGCGACGGCCACAGCCGGAAGGGTCGGCGAGCGGTCCGGACCCGCTGGCGTTCGCCTCCAGCCTCGATGTGCTGGCCGTCTGCCTCGCGGCGGGCATGCCGGTGTCGACGGCCGCGGCGGCGACCGCCCGTTCGGCGCCGACCGGGCTGGCGACGGTTCTGCGCCGCGCCGCCGACCTGTTGGCATTGGGTGCCGATCCCGCTGTCGCATGGGCTCATTCGCGGGCCGGCGACGCCACCGATACGCAGGTCGATGCGTTGCTGCGGTTGGCGCGCCGGTCGGCGTCCTCGGGCGCGGCGCTCGCCGGAGGAGTCGCCGAACTGGCCGACCAGTCCCGTCACGATGCCACGCACGCGGCCGCCGCGGCCGCCGAGCGGGCCGGCGTGCTGATCGCCGGACCGCTCGGGCTCTGTTTTTTGCCGGCGTTCGTATGCCTCGGCATCGTCCCGGTGGTGGCCGGCTTGGCCGGCGAGGTCCTGCAGTCTGGGCTGCTGTGAGAAAGGAAAGCATTGATGCTGAAAGCATTTCGATCGCTCCTCGCGCGCGCGGTGGTGCTCGCCACCGACGAGTCGGGGATGTCCACCGTCGAATACGCGATCGGGACGATCGCGGCCGCCGCCTTTGGCGCGATCCTCTACACCGTCGTCACCGGCGACTCGATCGTCAGCGCGCTGACCAACATCATCGGTCGCGCGCTCAACACCAAGGTCTAGCGAGCTGTGCGGGTGCCGGCACCGTCGAAGCGGCGCTCGCCATCGCCGCGCTGGTCGTCGTGTTGGCGTTGTGCCTCGCCGGCGTCACCGCGGTGTCGATGCAGGTGCGCTGCGTCGACGCCGCCCGGGAGGCCGCCCGACTCGCCGCCCGGGGCGACGAGCGCTCGGCCGTCGACGCCGCCCGCCGCATCGCGCCCGCCGGGGCCCGAATCCACACCGATCGCGACGGCGACTTCTTCGTGGCCACGGTGGTGGCGCATTCGAAGCTGTTGCCGCGCTTGGAGATCGCCGCCAGAGCGGTCTCGGCGGCGGAGGCCCGGAGATGATCGCGGCTCGGCCACGATCGTCGCGGCGGCGATGGTCGTGGTCCTGCTCTGGCTCACCGGCGCCGGCGCGTACCTCGGATCGGTGGTGGTGGCGCGTCATCGAGCGCAGGCGGCCGCTGACCTGGCCGCTTTGGCGGGCGCCGCCCGGTTGCCGTCGGGCACGGCGGCGGCGTGTGCGCGGGCCACCGCGGTGGCCGACGCGATGCGGGTCACCGACGCGCGCTGCGAGGTCGACGGGCTTGACGTGGTGGTCACCGCGCGGGTCCCCGTCGCGTTCGCCGGTGCGGCGCGGGCCGCGGCACGGGCGGGTCCGGCGGCGCTCAGCGGGTGACGAGGATGCCGATCTGCGCGAGCGCCGCCGCCAGGGCGAGAATGAGGAAGACCGACACGCGCGGGCTGACGTAGGCGCGCAGGAACGGTTGCGTCGGAAAGGAAAACGTCTCCGAGATGCCCAGCGGCTTGTACTTGTGGGCGTCCCTGAAGGCGGGGTCGAGCACCATTTTCATCATGTCGCGACGTGAGCGGTAGCGCATGAATCCGACGATGGTCCAGCCCGGATCGGGGCTCACATTCCACGAGTCGACGTAACCCCCGACCTTCCGCGTCGCCAGAGCGGGATGCCCGCCGTGTTTGAGCAGCAGCGGGAAGAAGGCTCGGGAATACGCTCGCATCATCTCGTTCGCCGGTACCTGTGCGCCGGTATCGGGATGTTCGACCATCGTGTCGGGCACCCGCACCAGGTTGACCATGACGAATTCGCGCCCGTCGTCCTGTTCCAGGAATTCCCGCACCGTGGTTAGGTCCGTCAGGTCCGCCGACTCGCCCGCTGCCTGGGCCCGGGCCAGCATGTCGTCAATCTCGTTGGGCGACAACCTGCCCCGCCCGTTGTCATAGAACAGGCGGAAAACGACGTAGAGCCCGGCCGCCGCGGCCCATACCCACCAGCCGCCGCTCACCGCCGGTCTCCGCGGCGGGAAGTTTGTCCGCGCTCGGGTGGCTGGGCGAACGCCGCCCGGGCTTCAGGCCCAATCATCGGGTGGTTCTCCTTTCTTACCCTTTCCGTGGCGGAGCGGGCGGCCATCCCGCGATGAGGACCCGCAGTCCCATGCGCCAGGACCGGCCGACCTGGCGGGCGGACCGCCGATGCGCCCTGGTCATCAGGTCGAACGCCTCGGGACTGGTGAGCGAGTCGATCAGGGAAATCAGGTCGGACGCATCGGCCGTTGTGCGGCCTGCGATTTCGGCCTCGAAGCATTCGCGCGCCTGCGCAGCCAGCGCGGCGCGGTTCTGTGCAACGCCCGCGGCCATCGTCTCGTGGTCCACCGCGCGCATCCGGCCCAGCATGAGCAAGGGACCGGCCTGCTCGTACAGGCTGAGCCTGTTGCGGACGTAGAACGCGATTCGCGAGTCGAGGTCGGCGCCCCGCGCTGGTCTGGCCACGATGAGATGCCAATAGCGCGAACGGAACCGGTCGATGGCCTGGTGCTGCAGGTCGGTCAGGCCATCGAACTGACGGAACACCGAGGACACGGACACGCCGGCCCGGTCTGCGACGTCCTGGGCCGACGGCGGGACCTTGCCCTCCAAGATCAGCGAAAACGCCGCATCGACCACGGCTTTGCGGCTGCGGTCGCGGCGCGCCCGCCGGCCGTCGACCGGTTCGGTGCTCACGCCGACCACCGTACCCGCGATGTAAAACTATTGCTAGTAGGACTCGCAATACTTACGGTTCGCGTGTTACCGTGCCGGGCATGGAATCTCGCAGGCCCCTCGGCAGGGTCGCAATGGCGGCCGCGATCGCCGGGCTGAGCCTGGTCGTCGCGTCGTGCCACGCGCCGCCGGTCACCTCGTCGACGGCGACCGTGACGACAAGCACGTCACCGGTGGTGGCGACCGATCTGCGCGGCAGGCGGTATTGCGAGGTCCTGCTCGTCCACCTCGGCCTCTCGGGGCTCACCGCCGACGTCTACAACTCCTACGGGCTCAACGACTGCCCGCAGGCCGCATGGAGCGCGCTGGACGGTCAGCAGATCGCCAGCGACAACGGGGCGTTGCGCGCGGTGCTCAACGGGCCGCGCTACTGGCTGATGGATTCGATCACCAAGGAGGATTCGCCGCAGGAGACACTGACGTTCGGTGGAATCGCCATGCACAAGGCGGCGACCGTGCAGATCGGTGATCCGACATCGGCGATGCGCCCGTACACCCCGCATGCCGTCAATCGCCAGACCGTGTTCACGTTCGGTGCGGGCCGGCAGATTTACGAGCTCGTCGACCGGTCGGGCGCTCGTTGGGTCATGCAGACCTGGAGCCAGCAGAAGGACCCGAAGCTCTCGGAGGCCGATCTGCCGGCCCTGGCGCCGCGACTGGCGCTGCCGTCGGGATGGAAATACGAAGCCAGGACGTTGTCGTCGGCGCTCCAGGTCAGCACGACGTCGAGCAGCGCCCAGGTCCTGCAGGACGATCTGAACAACAGCTACTCGAAGGAAGGCTGACCCGTTGGGTAGCCGCGGCGCGAGAAACCGCCCGCCCGGACGCTAGTCCGCGCCGTCACCCGAGGCGGGGCTGCCGGCCTCCGGCAGCCCGGCGGCGGCGAGCTCCTCGTCGCTCGGCAGGCGCAACGACACCAACCCGGCGAAGACGTCCGTTTCGAGCTCCACCCGATTGACCGTGACGTGCACCGGCACCCAGTCAGCGTCGTGCCCGCGCATCCGCAGCACCCGGCTGGTCGCACCGTCGGCGAATTCCGTTGTCATCGAGGTCATCAGGTGCTCGTCGTCCGGATGAACCCAGTTCCGCTCGGCCTTGCTGCCCCGCCAGTCGTAGAACGGGCACGGCTCGTCGAGCCATTTCAGCAGCGTCCACTTGTCGAGGTCGACGAGGGCCCGGTGCACCCCGGCCTGCGCGAGTCCGCTGAGTATCCGCTGCGCGAGGTCGTCGGTCGACACCACCGGGCCCTTGACCTCGGAACGCCAGTTGATCGCCCGCGCGACCAGGTGATCGCGGCCGTCGGGTCCCTCCTCCAGGCCGGTGCGCGCCACGAAGCCGATCCGGATCGGCTTGCCCTGCCAGTCGGTGAGATCCCAGGTGCTGCAGAGGGTTTGGTCGGGCTTGGCCTTGACCGCCATGGCGAGCACCTTGGTCTCGTTCGGGTTGAGTTCGCGGGACGGCAGGTCCTCGGCGAACGCCCGGCCGAACGTCACCTCGGCTTCGGGGTTCTTACCGCTGTTGATCAGCGACTCGCGGGTGTCGGTGGCCACCCCGAGCGTGAGGTCCCATTTCAGCGGGCCGGGGGTCGGCCGCTCGGGGGGTTCGGTGTCGGCCGGCCCCGTCCAGACGTGCACGCCGTGGATGTGGCCGTCGGACATCACCACCGGTTCGGTGCGGATGACGCGGTCGCGCTTCGGGGTGATGCTGGTCAGGCTCTGCCCCGTCTGCACTGTCTCCGCGATCGCCGTGCGGACCGCCGACAGGTGCGGATTGCGGCGCATGAAGGTGGTGATCGGTACGAGGTTCTTCAACTGCGATCCCTGCGCCACGACGGCAGGGTCACCCCCGAGCGTCTCCACGAGCAACCAGTCGTGGGCCATGGCGCCGATTTTAGGCGGTGAGGCGCGTGACGAATAAGGCAGGTGGAAACCGCTCGGCCGCATCCCCGCGGGCGAAGTGCGCAGCAAGGCGAGGACGCCCCAAATCATGCTGAAAGACCGATAATTCGCAGAGCCGGTGCTGTCGAGTATGTTATTCGGCCGAATTGCCTTCAGGCGCGCGCCGGGAATTGAATTTCCCGATTTTCACCCAAGGCCGCAGCAACGGAAACGACGAAAATTCCGTATCGGATGCGCGATGATGTGCAGCGAAGAACCTGCGCCGCGCGTTAGTTGCAGTGGATTCGGTTCGCATCGGATGCGGACGGCTCGTGTTGTCCGACCGTTCGCCCGCTGCGACAGCACACGGCGTCTCCTTCAGCCGCGAGGGATTGTCCACCAGGGCAGTTGCCGCGCCGACGATTCGTGAAGGTCGACCGTCGAGGGGTCGGTCGGTCTTCGGCGATCGCCGCGGGGCAACGCGAAAATCCAGACGGGTCGCCGGGTGCGACCCGTTCACTGCGCTTTGGCCGGCCGATCACGGACACCGGGCGCCGGGCTCAAGCCCCGCGGGACGCCCAGGGGCGCTCGCCCAACTCGCCCAGCACCAGTCGCAGCACCCGCACGGCCCCGGCCTTGTCCAGCGGGTCGTTGCCGTTGCCGCATTTGGGTGACTGCACGCACGAGGGGCATCCTCGTGGGCACTCGCACGCCTCGATGGCGTCGGCCGTGGCGCCCAGCCACGTGGCCGCCCGCCGGAAGCCCCGCTCGGCGAAGCCGGCCCCGCCCGGGTACCCGTCGTAGACGAAGACGGTGGGGAGCCCGTCGGGGCCTATCGCGGTGGACAGGCCGCCGATGTCGCCACGATCGCAACTGGCCACCAGGGGCAGGAGGCCGATGGCCGCATGTTCGGCGGCGTGCAGCGACCCGGGAATGTGCGGCGCATCAATGCCGTTGAGCGACAACGCTTCAGGGGCGATCGTGTACATGACGGCGGTGGTCGGCAGGGTGCTGGCCGGCATGTCGAGTTCGATGAAGTCGATGACTTCGCCGTTGAGCCGGCGGCGCAGGTAGCCGACGACCTGGTTGGTCACCGTCACGGGCACCAGGCCCAGCGTGACCGGACCGAACTCGAGGCGCTCACCCGTTCCGGTGACGGCGATGTCGGTGATCTCGCGCGCGAACGTCGAATAGCCGGGGTCCTCGGCGTGGACGAACGCGATCTGGTCCTGGGTGTCCAGGGAATCGACGACGTAGGTCTCGCCCTGATGCAGGTAGACCGCCCCGGGGTGGATGCAGGCGGGGGCCTGGCTCACGCCCGCGCTGCCCAGCAACCGCCCGGTGCCCGCCTCGACGATGACGATCTCACCGCCCGTCGAGCCCCGAATGTCCACGGCGGCATGGGGTTCCAGACCCGGCGCGGGATAGTAGTGCCGGTTGCGCCGCCGCAGCAGTCCCTCCTCCACCAGATCCGCGGCCATCTCCGTGGCGCCCAGGTCGCGGACCTCCGTTTCGTCCAACGGGAGTTCGGTTGCCGCGCAGAGCAATTGGGGACCCAGCAGATATGGGTTGGCCGGGTCGATCACCACCCGCTCCACCGGCTTGCCCAACAGCGCGGCGGGATTGTGGACGAGGTAGGTGTCCAAGGGGTCGTCGCGGGCGATGAGCACGACGAGCGCGCCCTGGCCGCGCCGGCCCGATCGGCCGGCCTGCTGCCAGAACGACGCCACCGTGCCGGGGAAGCCGGCCAACACCACCGCGTCCAGGCCGGCGATGTCGACACCCAGCTCCAGGGCGTTGGTGGTGGCCAGGCCCCGCAGCCGCCCCTCGGCCAGGGCGCGCTCGAGCGCGGTGCGGTCCTCGGCGAGGTAACCGGCGCGGTATGAGGCCACCTTGTCCGCCAATTCGGGCGCGATGTCGGCCAGTCGCCCCCGCGCACCCAGGGCGGTCAGTTCGGCGGCGCGCCGCGACCGGACGAAGGTGAGAGTCTGGGCTCCCTCGGCGATCAGGTCGGCCATCACCCGCGCGGCCTCGGCCCCGGCGGCGCGGCGCACCGGCGCGCCGTTCTCGCCGACGAGGTCGTCGCGAAGCGCGGGTTCCCACAAGGCGACCGTGCGCGCCCCCTGTGGCGAGCCGTCGTCGACGACCTCTTCGACCGGCAGCCCGATCAGCTCGGCGGCCGTCGCGCCCGGGGAATCCGTAGTGGCGCTGGCGAACACGACCGTCGGGCTGGCCGAATACCGCGCGCACAAGCGCAACAGGCGTCGTAGCACCATCGCCACGTTGGAGCCGAACACGCCACGGTAGTAATGACATTCGTCGACCACCACGAACCGAAGGCCGCGCAGGAACACGGCCCAGCGCGGATGGTTGCGCAGGATCGACAGGTGGATCATGTCGGGATTGGAGAACAACCACCGCGACCGTTCGCGGGCGAATCGGCGCACCTCCGTTGCGGTGTCGCCGTCGTACGCGGTGGGCGCCACCGCCAAACGCGGATCGTTCAGCCGGGGAACCGCGGCGGTCAATGAGTGGGCGGCCCGCAGCTGGTCGTGCCCCAGCGCCTTGGTGGGCGACAGGTACAGCACGCGGGCCCGCGGGTCCGTCGCCAGCGCGTTGAGGACGGGCAGCTGGTAGGCCAGCGACTTGCCCGACGCGGTGCCGGTGCTGATCACCACGTGCCGGCCCGCGTGGGCCAGCTCGGCGGCCGTGCGCTGGTGATCCCACGGTCGGGTGATGCCCCGGTCGGCGAACGCGCGGACGACGTCGGGCTCTGCCCACTCTGGCCAGCTGCTCGGCCGCCCGCCGCGGGCGGGCAATTCGGCGACGTGGCGCAGCGGATGCTCGCCGGCCGTGGTGCCTGCGAGCGCGACGGCCAGCAACTCGCCGCCGAAGGTCGCCAAGTTCACATCCTCCTTACACTCCCCGACGGCACAAGTCTGTCGCCGACGCCACGAACATGATTGGATGATTGCGGTCGCAGCTTCTGTGTTCGTGTCAAACTTTCGCAGGATCTTGTGTTGCGGCCGCGGTTCCTGCGAGGTTAATCGGTCGGGTGAAGTTCCGGCGACTGAGCGAGGTATGGCGGTCGAACCGGCCCGGGGCGTCGAAAGGCGGTGCCCCGCACCCAGAAGAAAAGGAAAGATCGAGAGATGCCACAGGGAACTGTGAAGTGGTTCAACGCGGAGAAGGGCTTCGGGTTCATTGCTCCCGAAGACGGTTCCGCGGATGTTTTTGTCCACTACACGGAGATCCAGGGTTCGGGCTTCCGCACCCTCGAGGAAAATCAGAAGGTCGAGTTCGAGATCGGCCACAGCCCTAAGGGCCCCCAGGCCACCGGAGTCCGCTCCGTCTAAAGACGAGCTGACACTCCACGGAACCCCCCGTGCCGTCCCGCCCAGCGGGTCCCGCACGGGGGGTTCTCGTTTCTCCGGCGCGCCGGATAGTTGAGCGCGCGAACCGGCGACCTGGCCTACTGTCGGTGGCGTGAGCCAGCTTTCCTTCTTCACAGCGGAGTCGGTGCCGCCCGCGGTCGCCGATCTCTCGGGGGTGCTGGCGGCCTCCGGCCAGATCGTGCTGGTGGGGGCTCCCGAGATCCAGGGCGCCCGGCTTTCGGTGGTCGTCGACGCGCCGTGGCGCGCTACGGCGCTGGCCGCGATGATTTCCGAGGCCGGCCTGGTGCCGGAGATCGGCCGCACGGACGAGGGCAGCCCCTTGGTGCGCACGGCGGTCGACGCGTCGTTGGCCGGCATCGCCGCCGACTGGACGCGCGGCGCCGTCAAGACGGTGCCGCCGCGCTGGCTGCCCGGGCCGCGGGAGCTGCGGGCGTGGGCGCTGGCGGCCGGCAGCACCGACGGCGACCACTATCTCCTCGGTCTGGACCCACACGCGCCCGATACCCATTCCCCGCTGGCGTCCGCCCTGATGCGCGTGGGGATCGCGCCCACGCTGATCGGCACCCGCGGGGGGCGCCCGGCGCTTCGGATCAGCGGCCGTCGCCGGTTATCGCGCCTGGTAGAGAACGTGGGCGAGCCTCCCGACGATGCCGACGCGTCAGCCCAGTGGCCGCGGGTATAACCACCGGATACGATCTGCGTTTCCGGCATCCGGTTTGCGCAGCCCCGCCCGGGGGTGCGAAATTGTGAGGTGTCTGAAGGCGAAGGAACGCCGGCGTACTGAAAGTTCCGCGGAATTTTCGGCGCCGGCCTGTCATTCTTCTCGCAGGCGGTCCCGCAGGGGGGCCGCGACAAGAGATGGAGCGTAAGGGTAGTTGGCTGACCCGAAATTGAAGGACTCGAGAACCGCCGGCAGCGGTCCCAACGGAAGCCGCAGGCGACTGGTGATCGTCGAGTCGCCCACAAAGGCGCGCAAACTGGCGGGCTACCTGGGCTCCAGCTACATCGTCGAGTCGTCGCGCGGTCACATCCGCGACCTGCCTCGCGCCGCGGCCGACGTGCCCGCGAAGTTCAAGTCCGAGCCGTGGGCGCGGCTGGGCGTCAACGTCGACCACGACTTCGAGCCGCTCTACATCATCAGTCCCGAGAAGAAGAGCACGGTGACCGAGCTGAAGGGCCTGCTCAAGGACGTCGACGAGCTCTACCTCGCCACGGACGGCGACCGCGAGGGCGAGGCCATCGCCTGGCACCTGCTGCAGACCCTGAAGCCGAGCATCCCGGTCAAGCGGATGGTGTTCCACGAGATCACCGAGCCGGCGATCCTGGAGGCCGCGGAGAATCCCCGTGACCTGGACATCGACCTGGTCGACGCGCAGGAGACCCGCCGCATCCTGGACCGGCTGTACGGCTACGAGGTCAGCCCGGTGCTCTGGAAGAAGGTCGCGCCCAGGCTGTCGGCCGGCCGGGTCCAGTCGGTGGCCACCCGGATCATCGTGCAGCGGGAACGCGACCGCATGGCGTTCCGCAGCGCGTCCTACTGGGACATCGTCGCGCAGCTGGACGCCAGCGTCTCGGACCCGCAGGCACAGCCCCCCACGTTCGCCGCCCGGCTCACCGGCGTCGACGGCATGCGGGTCGCCACCGGCCGCGACTTCGACTCCCTGGGCCAGCTGCGCACGAAGAGCGGCGAGGTGGTCATTCTCGACGAGGCGAGCGCGGCGGAACTGGCCTCCGGCCTGCAGGGCGCGCAGCTGACGGTGGCGTCGGTCGAGGAGAAGCCCTACACCCGGCGCCCGTACGCGCCGTTCATGACGTCGACGCTGCAGCAGGAGGCGGGCCGCAAGCTGCGGTTCTCCTCCGAGCGGACGATGAGCATCGCGCAGCGGCTCTACGAGAACGGCTACATCACTTATATGCGTACCGACTCGACCACGCTGTCGGAGTCGGCGATCAACGCCGCGCGCACGCAGGCGCGGCAGCTCTACGGCGCCGAGTACGTCTCCCCGTCGCCGCGGCAGTACACGCGCAAGGTGAAGAACGCCCAGGAGGCGCACGAGGCGATCCGGCCCGCCGGCGAGACGTTCGCGACGCCGGACGCGGTGCGCCGCGAGCTCGACGGCGACGAGTTCCGCCTCTACGAGCTGATCTGGCAGCGCACGGTGGCCTCGCAGATGGCCGACGCCCGCGGGACCACGCTGAGCCTGCGGATCGGCGGACGATCTGGCGACAGAGAGGTGGTGTTCTCCGCCAGCGGGCGCACCATCACGTTCGCCGGCTTCCTGAAGGCCTACGTCGAGACGGTGGACGAGCTGGTCGGCGGCGAGGCCGACGACGCCGAGAGCCGCCTGCCCCAGCTGACCGAGGGGCAGCGGCTGGCGGCCCTGGAACTCACCCCGGACGGTCACGCGACCAACCCCCCGGCCCGCTACACCGAGGCGTCGCTGGTCAAGGCCCTCGAGGAGCTGGGGATCGGCCGCCCGTCGACGTACTCGTCGATCATCAAGACCATCCAGGACCGCGGCTACGTGTACAAGAAGGGCAGCGCCCTGGTGCCGTCGTGGGTCGCGTTCGCCGTGACGGGTCTGCTGGAGCAGCACTTCGGCCGGCTGGTGGACTACGACTTCACCGCCGCCATGGAAGACGAGCTGGACGCGATCGCCTCGGGCCAGGAGCGACGGACCGACTGGCTGAACAATTTCTACTTCGGCGGCGAGCACGGCGTGGCCGACTCGGTGGCGCGCTCCGGCGGCCTGAAGAAGCTCGTCGGCGTCAACCTGGAGGGCATCGACGCGCGAGAAGTCAACTCCATCAAGGTGTTCGACGACGCGCAGGGCCGCTCGGTGTATGTCCGGGTCGGCAAGAACGGGGCCTATCTGGAGCGGATGGTGGCCGGCGATGACGGCGCGCTGACGCCGCAGCGGGCGAACCTCAACGACTCGCTGACGCCCGACGAGCTGACCCTCGAGGTGGCCGAGGAGTTGTTCGCCACCCCGCAGGAGGGCCGCGTCCTCGGGGTGGACCCCGAGACCGGGCACGAGATCGTCGCGAAGGACGGGCGGTACGGGCCGTACGTGACCGAGGTGCTGCCCAAGGCCGACGATGACGACGACGGCAGCGCCGGCGCCCCGGCCAAGAAGGGCAAGAAGCCCACCGGACCGAAGCCGCGGACCGGGTCGCTGCTGCGCAGCATGGACCTGCAGACCATCACCCTCGAGGACGCGCTCAAGCTGCTGTCGCTGCCCCGGGTGGTGGGCGTCGACCCGCAGACCGGCGAGGAGATCACCGCGCAGAACGGTCGCTATGGCCCATACCTCAAGCGCGGCAACGACTCTCGCTCGCTGGCGACCGAGGACCAGATCTTCGGGATCACGCTCGACGAGGCGCTGAAGATCTACGCCGAGCCCAAGCGCCGCGGCCGGCAGAGCGCCGCCGCGCCGCCGCTGCGCGAGCTGGGGACCGACCCGGCGTCCGGCAAGCCGATGGTGATCAAGGACGGCCGCTTCGGCCCGTACGTGACCGACGGCGAGACCAACGCCAGCCTGCGCAAGGGCGACGACGTCCTGTCGATCACCGACGAGCGTGCCGCCGAGCTGCTCGCCGACCGGCGCGCCCGCGGTCCGGCGAAGCGGCCCGCGAAGAAGGCGGCCCGCAAGTCGCCGGCGAAGAAGGCCCCGGCCAAGAGGGCCGCCAAGCGCACCTAGCTCCTGGGGCTAGAAGCCGGGACCGATTGACTCCCCGGACATCTCCTGCGCCGCGGCCCGCACGGGATGGTGGTCGGTGGACCCGACGAGATGCACCGGCCGGGCCAGCTGGGTGGGCGCCGTGCGGCCGCGCAGCTCGACGACCTCGCCGACGTCCCAGCACAGGGCCTCGGCGTCCAGCGCGCCGCTGACCGCGATCGCCGACGCGAGCACGTGGCCGGGCTCGAGCTTGGCCAGCTCGGTCAGGCGCGCTGCCTCGTTGACCGGGTCGCCGATCACCGTGTACTCGAAGCGGGCCTGGGCGCCGATGTGGCCGGCGATGGCCCGGCCCGACGACACCCCGATGCCGAACTCGGCCGAGCCGATCACCGGCAGCAGCTCGTCGTGCAGCTCGCGGGCGGCGGCCAGCGCGCCGCCGGAGGCGTCCGGGTGCTCGATGGGCGCGCCGAAGATGGCCAGCGCGGCGTCGCCCTGGAACTTGTTGACGAACCCGCCGTGCCGACCGACCGTCTCGACGACCACCCGGAAGAACTCGTTGAGCAGGTGGACCACCTCGGCGGGCGGCCGCGTCGCCGCCAGCTTGGTGGAACCGACGAGGTCCACGAACAGCACCGCGACGTCGCGTTCCTGGCCGCCCAGCTCGGTGCCGCGTTCCAGGGCCCGGCGGGCGACGTCCTCGCCGACGTAGCGGCCGAACAGGTCCCGCAGCCGCTGCCGCTCGGACAGGTCGCGCACCATGTCGTTGAACCCGGCCTGCAGCAGGCCCAGCTCGCTCGCGTCGTAGATCTGCATGTGGGCGTTGTAGTTGCCGCGCTGCACTTCCGACAGCGCCCAGCGCAGCTGGCGCAGCGGGTCGGCGATCGACATGGCGACCAGCAGGGTGCTCACCCCGCCGATGCCCAGCGCCGCCAGTGCCAGCAGCAGGATGGGGGTGAACAGCTTGTCGGGGGTGGCGTGCAGCAGGGAGGCCTTGTCGGCGATCACCGCCAGCACGATGGCCAGCACCGGCACCGCGGTCGACAGCATCCACGTCAGCATCTGCCGCAGGATGACGCCGGGGGCCTGGACGTTCTCCGGCACGCCGCTGCGCAGCGCCGCCACCGCGACCGGGCGCAGCACCCGCTCGGACTGCAGGTAGCCGATGATGGCCGTCGCGGCCGCGCCCAGCCCGGTGGCGACGGCCACGATGGGAGCGGCGTACCGCGCCACCGACCAGCTGGCGATGATGAACACCACCCCGCCGATGCACCACGCCACCATGCTGATCAGCGTGCGGTAGAAGGGCATGCGCAGCGCCCGGCTCCGCGCCACCTCGGTGTCGGTCGGGTCGGCCTCGGCCAGCAGGTTGTCGCGGCGCTGCCAGCGGAAGACCGGCATCAACAGTTTGAGGTTGACCAGCCAGCCGGCGAGGAACAGGACGATCAACGACGTCGCGAAGATGATCAGGTTGAGCGCCGGCAGGTCCTGCAGCTGGATGCGGTCCTGAGGCGGCAGCGCGTAGCGCAGGAAGCCCAGGACGAACAAGGCGCCGATGATGTCGGCCTGCAACATGCTCAGGGAGAACAGCGGCCAGGGCGTGCGCACCACCCACCGGACGAATGCGCTGATCCGCCCGGGCAGTGCAGCCGCGGTTGCCATCAATCCACCGTATCGGTCGGCAGGGACTTGTCGGAAACTTACAACCCGATCGGCAAGTCGTCCGATGCCGCCGAAACCGAGGCAAATGTAACGACATTGTCGCGATCCGGTGGCCGGTCGGTATCTGTCGGCCGCGCTCACTACTGTGGCCGGTGATGACCGGGGTGTTTACGCGGCTGGTAGGCCAACCGGCGGTGGAGGCCGAATTGCTGGCCGCCGCACGGGCCGCCCGGGGTGATTCCGTTCACAGCGACGCCGGCGACGGAACTATGACACACGCCTGGCTCATCACCGGCCCGCCCGGCTCGGGCCGCTCGGTCGCGGCGCTGTGCTTCGCGGCGGCGCTGCAGTGCACCACGTCCTTTGACGACGGCGGCCCCGGGTGCGGGCGCTGCCGGGCCTGCACGACGACGATGGCCGGCACCCACGCCGACGTCCGCCGCGTGATTCCGGAGGGCCTGTCGATCGGGGTCGACGAGATGCGGGGGATCGTGCAGATCGCGTCGCGTCGCCCCACCACCGGGAACCGGCAGATCGTGGTGATCGAAGACGCCGACCGGCTGACCGAGGGCGCGGCGAACGCCCTGCTGAAGGTCGTCGAGGAGCCGCCCCCGTCGACGGTCTTCCTGCTGTGCGCGCCGTCGGTCGATCCCGAGGACATCGCGGTCACCCTGCGCTCCCGCTGCCGGCACGTCGCGCTGGTGACGCCGTCGACGGAGGCGATCGCGCGGGTCCTGGTGGACAGCGACGGCCTGGCCCCCGACCTGGCGGAGTGGGCGGCGGCGGTCAGCGGCGGACACGTCGGGCGGGCGCGCCGGCTGGCGACCGACCCGGAGGCCCGGCAGCGGCGGGAGCGCGCGTTGGGGCTGGTGCGCGACGCGGCGACCCCGTCGCGGGCCTACGCCGCCGCCGAGGAGCTGGTGGCCGCCGCCGAGGCCGAGGCCGTCGTGCTGACGGCCGACCGGGCCGAGGCGGAAACCGAGGAACTGCGCACGGCGCTCGGGGCGGGCGGCACCGGCAAGGGCACGGCCGGCGCGCTGCGGGGTGCCGCCGGCGCGATGAAGGACCTCGAGCGGCGGCAGAAGTCCCGTCAGACGCGGGCGTCGCGGGATGCGCTCGACCGGGCGCTGATCGACCTGGCCACCTACTTCCGGGACGCGCTCGCCGTGTCCGCCGGGGCCGGGGTGCGCGCGAACCATCCCGACATGGCCGACCGGATCGCGGCGCTGGCCGCCCACGCCCCACCCGAGCGACTGCTGCGCTGCATGGAGGCGGTGCTCGAATGCCGGGAGGCGCTGGCGATCAACGTCAAGCCGAAGTTCGCCGTCGACGCCATGGTCGCCACCATCGGGCAGCAACTTGGGTGAGTCGCCCCGCCTGCCGTAGACTCGTGCCGCCCGCAATGCGGGCACGCCGCCTTAGCTCAGTCGGTAGAGCGATTCACTCGTAATGAATAGGTCAGGAGTTCGATTCTCCTAGGCGGCTCCACAATTCGGTGCGCTATGCGGGCGCGACGAAGCCCACCGGGCCCGACGCCAGGCACAGCGACAGCGCGGTGGTGTCGGCCCGCACGGTGATCGCGTCCCCGGCGCCCGGCAGCCGGACGAAGACGCGGTTGAGCCCGGGACGCACCGGAACCTTGACGCCGGGTCCCTCGCTCAGCGCCAACGTCATCGACCCGTCGCTGTTGGCCAGGTAGTTGAGCTCGACGGTCCAGTCCGCCGGCAGCAGCGGGCCGTCCAGCGCCAGCCGCGCGGGCCGATCCGGTTGGGCGAAGTAGCCGCACCGCGGCATGGGACCCGGCACGACGGTGCGGATCCAGGTCACGCGCGCCGGGATCAGCCGGCCCGAAGGCCCGAGCATGCGCAATTCTTCTGTCGCAGAAGCGAATTCGGGCCTGTCCCGCAACAGGCCGAACATGTGGCTGGCAAGGTTCTCCGGGGCGGCCACCCGCTGCAGCACGAAGGGGTCGACCTCCTGGTCCAGCAGCGGGGCGCTGGAGGCCGCGCGTGCGGCGGCCAGGCCGGCCCGGGCGTTGCGCAGGTAGGACTGGGCGGGGTTGTCGCGCCAGCTGGTGAGGAAGGTCGCCGTCGAGTACAGGCTGCTGGCGACGAACAGCACGGTCACGCCGGCGACGACGACGGTGCGTTGTGGCGAGGCGTCCAGCCAGCGCGGCCCGGACGGGCGGTTGGGGGCGCTCAACGCGACCGCGGCCAGCAGCGCCAGCACCACGACGAGGTCCGGCAGGTAGCGCAGCGTCTGGGCGAGCTCCAGCGCGGTCTGCTTCGACGACCGCATCAGATAGATCGGCACCTGGCAGGCGACGGCGTAACCGGCCGCGGTCACCCACACGGGACCGATGCGTTGCTTGCGGAGCAGGGAAACCGCCAGGACGCCGGCCAGCGTCAGCCACCCGAGCGCCATGACCGTCGGCGGGGGAGTCGCCCACGGCGAGGCCGGCGCCCACCGGTCCCAGTGCCACGGCCCGCCGGCCAGGCCCGGCACGATGCCGTGGGTGACCGAGCGCCACAGCAGATCGCCGGTCATCGCCAGGTCGAAACTCCACCGCCGCTGGTTGACCACCGCCAGGTACACCCCGACCCAGGCGACCGTGAGCGCCGACGCGGGCACCCACAGCCGCGCGCCCTCCCGCCACGCTGTCCTCACGGCCGAGTCGTCTCCGCGCACGTGCCGCAGCAGGGCCACGACGGCGAAGGCGACGAACGGGATCACCGCGGCCTTCTCGAAGAACAGCAGACCGCCGAGGTAGGCGAGCGAACCCGTCACCGCGTAGCGCCGCTCGCCCGTGCGGGCCAGCAGCACCGCGTCGCCGCACACCCAGGCCAGCGCCGCGAGCATCGGCAGCGAGTTCAGCGCCGCGGCCCACCACGCGAACCCCGGCACGCCCAGCGGGGTGAACAGCGCGAAGGTCAGCGGAACCAGCAGAACCCACCGCCAGCCGAGGATGATGTGCAGCGCCCGCAGCAGCGAAAGCGAGGCCAGCGCCTGGAGCACCACCAGGCTCACCGCAGGCCACGTCCAGTCCAGCGGCGCGAGCCGGATGATGACGCCGGCGAGCAGAAACGCGCCGGGCATGACGTGTCCGTCGTGGTCGTCGAACAGGTACGACGGTGACAGCAGATTGTGGGTGCCCGCCTTGCCGATCAGGATCAGGTCGTCCCAGTAGAAGTAGCCGCCGAACGCCAGCGCGGCGCGCACACCCAGCTGCACCACGATCAACGCCGCCGCGACCAAGGCCACGTTGGGCATCCGGGTCGCCGGCAGGGCCCGCCGGTATGGTGGGCCGGTGCGCGCACTGGTTACCGGGGCAGCCGGATTCATCGGCTCGACGCTAGTCGACCGTCTGCTGGCCGACGGCCACACGGTGGTGGGCCTGGACAACTTCGCGACCGGCCGCGCCACCAACCTCGAGCACCTTGCCGACAACCCCGAGCACTTCTTCGTCGAGGCAGACATCGTCACCGCCGACCTGAACGCCATCCTCGACCAGTACCGCCCGGAGGTGGTGTTCCACCTCGCCGCGCAGATCGACGTGCGGCACTCGGTGGCCGACCCGCAGTTCGACGCCGAGGTCAACGTGATCGGAACCGTGCGCCTGGCCGAGGCCGCGCGCCGCGCCGGGGTGCGCAAGGTGGTGCACACCTCGTCGGGCGGGTCGATCTACGGCACCCCGGCGATCTATCCCACGCCGGAAACCGAACCGACCGACCCCGCCTCGCCGTACGCGGCGGGCAAGGTGGCGGGCGAGGTCTACCTCAACACGTTCCGGCACCTGTACGCGCTGGACTGCTCGCACATCGCGCCCGCCAACGTCTACGGCCCCCGCCAGGACCCGCACGGCGAGGCCGGCGTCGTGGCCATCTTCGCCCAGGCGCTGCTGTCGGGTAAGCCCACCAAGGTCTTCGGCGACGGCGGCAAGACCCGCGACTATGTGTTCGTCGACGACGTGGTGGACGCCTTCGTCAAGGCGGCCGGGACTGCCGGCGGGGGGCAGCGTTTCAACGTCGGCACCGGCATCGAAACCTCGGACCGGCAGCTGCATTCGGCGGTGGCCGCGGCCGTCGGGGGCCCCGACGACCCGGACTTCCATCCCGACCGGCTCGGTGACCTGCAGCGGTCGTGCCTCGACATCGGCCTGGCCGCAAGGGTTTTGGGCTGGCGGCCGCAGATCCGGTTGGACGACGGCATCGCCCGCACCGTCGAGTACTTCCGCCGCCAACACACCGGCTGACCGCTCGCCGAGCGTGCACTGACCGCGAGAATTCGGCGCTTTCTTCGCGGTGGCTACACGTTCGGCAAGGGCTCGGGTGCGGGTTCGGGACGGGTCGCGCCCTCCAGCGCCACGGCCCGCGCCAGCCGCGCATACCGCAGCTCCAGGTCCTTGAAGCGCATGTAGGTGCTCAGCGTGGTGAAACTGAACGCCATGATCAGCGCGTAGAGCATCAGGTCGGTGCCGCGGCGCACACCGAACCAGTGCGCGACCACCGTCGTGTCGTCGGGCCGCAGCACCGCGTAGACGCCGCCCAGCACGAACAGCACGTAGCCGACCTTGACCCACGCCTTCGACCGGGAGCTCCGGCGCGACCGCAGCAGGTACACCAGCAGCGCGATGATCGTTCCGATCAGCAATACCTGGATCCAGTTCACCGTCGCGTCCTTCCTCGCAGGAACCCGTCGAAGACGATGTTGACGCCGTTGAGCAGCGGCTGGCCCTTCGACTTCGAGTATTCGGTATAAAGCACTTCGACCGGGAATTCGGCCACGCGCCAATGGTTTTCGGCGATCATCATGATGATCTCGTTGGCGTGGCTCATGCCACTCATCGTGATGTCGAGCCCGTCGGCGACGGTCTTGTTGAACACCCGCAGGCCGTTGTTGGTGTCGGTCAGGCCCAGCCGCCGCCCGCGCCGGCTCAACCGCGCGGCGGTCCGCAGCACGATCCGCTTGAGCAGCGGCGGCCGGGTGGCTGGGCCTGCTTGGGCTCCGGCGAACCTCGTCCCGATGACGACGTCGACGTCGCCCACCTCGAGCCGTTCGATCATCGCGGCGACGTCCTTGACCCGATGCTGGCCGTCGGCGTCGAACGTCGCGAACGCCTGCGCGCCGGGCTGCCGGCGGGCGTACTCGACGCCGGTCTGGATCGCCGCGCCCTGGCCGAGGTTGATCGGGTGGCGCACCAGGTGAGCGCCGGCGCGCCTGGCGATCTCGCCGGTGCCGTCGGTGCTGCCGTCGTCCACGCACACGACATGGTCGAACACCGAGCGCAGGTCGGCGATCACCTCGCCGATGACGGCGGCTTCGTTGAAGGCGGGGACGACGATCCAGACCCCGGGGTAGTGCGTTTCAGTGGCCATTTAGCCCACAAGGTTAGCCACGATCAGCCCATCGGGCGTCCGGCGCGCGCCAGCGCCAACAGATGGACCCCGATTCCCACCAAGGGCCCGCACAGCAGGGCGACCACGGTGCGCGTGGGCAGCGGCAGCGGCAGCAGCAGCAGTAAGCCCGACGCCACGGTCGCGCCCACCCACCCGAGCGAATACGCCCGGTGCAGCGCCGCAGCGACCGTCGCCGCTCCGGTGAGGGTCAGCATGGCGATCGCGACGGCGGCGCCCGTCAGCCACGCCAGCAGGGCGCCGCCGGCCAGGTATTGCGGGCCGAACGCCACCCGCAGCAACCACGGCCCGACGAGACTGGCCGCGACGACGCCGACCGCGCCGATCCCGCCGATGATCCCGGCCGGGGCGAGCAGCGCGCGGATGCGGTCGCTGCGCTCGTCGACGAAGTGGGCGATGAGATTTCCCTGCATAGCGGTCAGCGGGACCAGCAACGGGGCGCGGGTCAGCGTGACCGCAAGGATGATCACGCCGCCCTGCGCGCCGAGCTGGCTGCTGGTCAGCTTCAGCAACACCGGGAAACCCATCACCAGGACCGCGCTGGCGCCCGCGGCGGTGATCGAGTGGGCGGCGCCGCGCAGGAATGTCGCGGTGCTGCCCGGCGTCAGGAGGCGCGCCGCGGCGCGCGCGGCCGTCGGCGCCGCCAGCATCGTCAGCCACGCCACCGAACCCGCCACGGTGGCCCACAGGAAGCCGGTCAGGCCCCAGCCGAGGACGAACGTCGCCGCCGCGATCGCCACCCGCATGACCGCGTCGGTCACCATCAACGCGCCGTAGGGTGTCCAGCGGTCGGTGCCGGCCAGCAAGCCCAGCAGCGTGGCGTGCACGCAGAAGCCGGCCAGCCCCACGCTGAGCAGGGCCACCGACAACCACCGCGCCTCGACGAACACCCGCCCGCTCCACAACGGTGAGCTGCCGGCGATGACGACGGCGGCGCCCACGCCCACCAGCGCGGCGACCCGCAGCGGATGGATCCGCCCCGTCGCCGCGACGTCGTCGACGTACCGCGCCGAGCGCACCTCCCGGGTCGTCTCCTGCAGCAGACCGAAGGCGGCGCCGGTGGCCAGGCCGAACGCGCCCCAGAACACCCCGAATATCGAGAATCCGCCGGGGGCGAGGTTCACCGCCGCCAGGTAGATCACGGCATAGCCGCACAGCGCGGTCACCGCGGTGGCGGTGCCGACCCTGGCCACGCTCCCGCGCGCGACGGGCCCCCTCGACGCTCCGACCTCGGTCACCGGGGCGGCGCTCCCGGCCCGCTGGGCCGTTCATACGTCACATTTGAAAATAGTAAGTGCGCCCGCACCGAATCCCCGTCCCGGCGATGCCGTCGCTATCGTGGGCGGCTGTCGGGAAAGGATTCATGGCCGCCTTCCGCACCTTCGGGGTCTCGCTGATCGTCACGGCGGCGGCCCTCGCGCTCGGGTACTTCCACGGCGGCGCCAAGGACCTTTTCCTGCTCCTGGCCCTGGCCGTCCTCGAGGTCTCGCTGTCGTTCGACAACGCCATCATCAACGCCGCGGTGCTGAAGCGGATGAGTCCCTTCTGGCGGCAGATGTTCCTGACCATCGGGGTGCTGGTCGCGGTGTTCGGCATGCGCCTGCTCTTTCCGCTGGTCATCGTGTGGGCCACCGCGGGGCTGGATCCGCTGCGCGCGATGGATCTGGCGCTGCACCCGCCGCCGCACGGCGCGATGGAGTTTCCCGACGGCTCACCGAGTTACGAGAAGCTGGTGATCGCCGCCCACCCGCAGATCGCGGCGTTCGGCGGGACGTTTCTGCTGATGTTGTTCCTGGACTTCGTGTTCCACGACCGGGACATCAAGTGGCTCAAGTGGATCGAGGTCCCGTTCGCCCGGATCGGCCGCATGGGCCAGGTGTCGGTGATGGTGACCGCGGTAGTGCTGATCGTCGTGGGGACGCAGCTGACCCACTCCGCCGGCGAGCGCGCGACGGTGCTCACCGCCGGGCTGCTGGGCCTGGTGACCTACCTGATCGTCAACGGCCTCAGCCGGGCGTTCCAGCCGCCGGACGTCGAGTCGGCCAGCGCGGGAACGGCGGTCGGCAGGGCCGGTCTCAGCCTTTTCCTCTATCTTGAGGTGCTCGACGCCGCCTTCTCGTTCGACGGCGTCACCGGCGCCTTCGCGATCACGTCCGACCCGATCATCATCGCGCTCGGCCTGGGCCTGATCGGGTCGATGTTCGTCCGGTCGATCACCATCTTCCTGGTGCACCAGGACGCGTTGGACCGCTACGTGTACCTCGAGCACGGCGCGCACTGGGCGATCGGCGTGCTGTCGGTGATCATGCTGCTGTCCATCGAGCCGCGGTTCGAGATCCCCGAGGTGTTCACGGCCCTGGTGGGCGTGGTCTTCATCGGAGCGGCGCTGGGCTGGAGCGTGCTGCGCAACCGACGCGCGGCCACCGACGTGAGGCCGCTGAAGGGGTCTGACGCGCCCGTCAGTGCCCGGCGGTCTTGAAGCGCTCCACCGAGCGCCGCACCTCCGCCTCGGCCTCCTCGCGGCCAACCCAGTCCGCGGCCTTCACGAACTTGCCCGGTTCCAGGTCCTTGTAGTGCATGAAGAAGTGCTTGATCCCGTCCAGTTCGAAAGCCGGGACGTCGCCGATGTCCTGGATGTGCTCCCAGCGGTGGTCCCCGGCCGGCACGCAGAGCACCTTGTCGTCGCCGCCCGCCTCGTCGGTCATCCGGAACATCCCGACGGGTCGGGCCTCCACCAGCACACCCGGGAACACGGACTGCGGGAGCAGCACCAGCGCGTCCAGCGGGTCGCCGTCCTCCCCGAGCGTGTCCTCGATGAAGCCGTAGTCGGTGGGGTACGCCATCGAGGTGTAGAGGTAACGGTCCAACTTGACCCGGCCGGTCTCGTGATCGACCTCGTATTTGTTCCTCTGGCCTTTGGGAATTTCGATGGTCACGTCGAATTGCACCGTCTCGGCTCCTTAGCTCAGCTGGCGTGGCGGGTCCACCCTAGTCGAGCGCGTTGCGGCTCTTTCGGCAGAATGGAGCCAAACAGTCAGGAGAGTGATGGGTCCGACTCGCTGGCGGAAATCCACCCAAGTGTTCATCGGATTGGCCGTGCTGGCGTTCGTGGCCGCCGTCGTGGCGGCCGCGATGTTCTTCACGACCGGTGGGCACGGGTCGGGCGGCGCCCATGCGCCGATCCCGCCGCCGCACGCGCCGACGGTCAAGCCGGGGGTGACCCCGGTGAGCGACACCGCCGAGGCGCCGAGCCCCGGCGGGGTCGCGGCCGTGATGGCGCCTGTGGCGGGCGACCCGAACCTGGGCAAGCTCGGGGCCCGGGTCACCGACGCCCTGACCGGGAAGGAGCTTTGGCAGGTCGCCGGTGACCTCCCGCTGATGCCGGCGTCGACCAACAAGGTCCTGACCGCGGCCGCGGCGCTGCTGACGCTCGATCATCAGGCCCGGATCAGCACCCGGGTGGTGGCCGGCACGCAGAACGCGCAGGGGCCGGTTGTGCTCGTCGGCGCCGGGGACCCCGTGCTCTCCGCCGCGCCGCCGAACGTCGAGACCTGGTACAAGGGCGCGGCGCGCCTCAGCGACCTGGTCGAACAGATCCACCGCAGCGGCGTCACCCCCACCGCGGTGCAGGTGGACACCTCGGCGTACAGCGGACCGACGATGGCGCAGGGATGGGACGGCTCCGACGTCGGCAACGGCGACATCGCGCCGATCGAGCCGGTGATGATCGACGCCGGCCGGGTCCAGCCCACCACGGTCAACTCGCATCGGACTCTGACGCCGGCGCTGGACGCCGGCCGCGAGCTTGCCAAGGCCCTCGGGCTGGATCCCGCTGCCGTGACCCTCGCCAAGGCGCCGTCCGGGGCGCGGCAGCTGGCCGTGGTGCAGTCGGCGCCCCTGGTCCAGCGGTTGGGGGAGATGATGGAGCACTCCGACAACGTGCTGGCCGAGTGCATCGCCCGGGAGGTGGCCGCGGCGATCAACCGGCCGCAGAGCTTCGCGGGCGCGTCCGACGCGGTCACCAATCGGTTGAACACCGCGCACGTCGACACCACGGGCGCGGCGCTGGTGGATTCCAGCGGCCTTTCGGCGGACGACCGGCTGACGGCCCGGACGCTCGACGGGGTGATGCAGGCGGCGGCCGGGCCGGACCAGCCGTCGCTGCGGGCGCTGCTGGATCTCCTTCCGATCGCCGCCGGCAGCGGGACGCTGGCCGACCGGTTCACCGACGCCGCCTCCAACCTGGGCCCGGCCGGCTGGCTGCGCGCCAAGACCGGGTCGTTGACCGCCGTGAACACGTTGGCGGGGGTGCTGACCGACCGCAGCGGACGGGTGCTCACCTTCGCCTTCCTCTCCAATGCCGCGGGGCCCAACGGGCGCAACGCGGTGGACGCGCTGGCCGCCCGGCTCTGGTCTTGCGGGTGCGCATGACGGCCTCGGAGCTGACCCTCGGTACCGCCGTCGACTGGCGCTTCGCCGCCACCGTCGGGCAGCGGCTGGCCCGGCCCGGGCCGCCCTCCAGCGACTACACCCGGCGGCAGGCGATCGACGAGCTGACCCGCGCGGCCGCCAAGGCCGAACCGCCGGTGCGCGACGTCACCGGCCTGGTCACCGAGGGTGCCGTCCCGGCGGCCCACATCGTGGACCGCGCGCAGTGGATCGGCGCGGCCGCCGAATCGATGCGGCTGATGGTGAACGGCAGCGAGAAGCCGCGCGGGTTCGTCACCGGGCGCATCACCGGCGCGCAGACGGGCGCGGTGCTCGCGTTCGTCTCGTCGGGCATCCTCGGTCAGTACGACCCGTTCGCGGCCGCGCGACAGGGCCTGTTGCTGCTCGTCTATCCGAACGTGATTGCCGTCGAGCGTCAGCTCCGGGTCGACCCCTCGGACTTCCGGCTGTGGGTGTGCCTGCACGAGGTGACGCACCGGGTCCAGTTCACCGCCAACCAATGGTTGCCCGGCTACATGTCGCAGGCGCTGGAACTGCTGACCCGCGACGCCGGTGAGGACTTCGGGAAGGTCGCGGCCCGGCTGGCCGACTACGTGCGCAGCCGCGGCACCGGCACGGCCGCGGCCGACGCCGGCTCGCCGGGGATTTTGGGCCTGGTGCGGGCGGTGCAGTCCGAGCCGCAGCGCGATGCCCTCGATCAGCTGCTGGTGCTGGGCACCCTGCTGGAGGGCCACGCCGACCACGTGATGGACGCCGTCGGCCCGATGGTGGTGCCGTCGGTGGCCACCATCCGCCGCCGGTTCGACGAGCGCCGGCACCGCAAGCAGCCGCCCCTGCAGCGGCTGCTGCGCGCCCTGCTGGGGCTCGACGCCAAGATCAGCCAGTACACCCGCGGCAAGGCGTTCGTCGACCACGTCGTCGGCCGGGTCGGCATGGAGCGTTTCAACGCCGTGTGGTCCGGCCCCGACACCCTGCCGCTGCCCGCCGAGATCGAACACCCTCAGCGATGGATCGACCGGGTGCTGTAGGACAGCTGCGCGCGGCTGTCGAGGCGTTCGTCACCACCTACCTCGTCGCCGTCGATCGGTGGTGCGTCGCGCTGTCGGGCGGCCCGGATTCGCTGGCGCTCACCGCGGTGGCAGCCGGGCTGAAACCCACCACCGCGTTGATCGTCGACCACGGGCTGCAACCCGACTCGGCCGACGTCGCCGAGACCGCGCGGCTCCAGGCCCTCTCGCTGGGTTGCGTTGACGCGCAGGTGGTTCGGGTCCGGGTGGGAAACCGGGGCGGACCGGAGGCGGCCGCGCGTGCGGCGCGCTACGCCGCGCTGGGCGCCTACCGCGACGGCCCGGTGCTGCTGGGCCACACGCTCGACGACCAGGCGGAGACGGTCCTGTTGGGGCTGGGCCGCGGCTCGGGCGTGCGCTCCATCGCCGGGATGCGCCCGCACGACCAGCCGTGGTGCCGTCCGCTGCTGGGTGTTCGGCGCGCGGTGACACACGCCGCCTGCGAGGAGCTCGGCCTGACCGCGTGGCAGGACCCGCACAACGGCGACCGCCGCTTCACCCGCACCCGGCTGCGGCTGGAGGTGATGCCGCTGCTCGAGGACGTGCTGGGTGGTGGGGTGGCCGAGGCGCTTGCCCGCACGGCGACCGCGCTGCGGGAGGACACCGAGCTGATCGACGAACTCGCCGCGCGGGCACTGCCCGGGGTCGCGGCCGATGCGGGCCTTCGGGCCGTCGCACTGGCGGAGCTGCCCGGGCCGGTTCGCCGCCGTGTGATCCGCGGCTGGCTGCTGGCCGGGGGAGCGCTGGACCTGTCCGACAGGCAGATCCGGGGTGTCGACGCCCTCGTCACCGCTTGGCGCGGGCAGGGCGGCGTGGCCGTGGGGTCGTCGCTGCCGGGGGAGCGTCTCGTGGCCGGGCGGCGCGACGGCGTGCTGACATTGTGGCGCGAGCCGGTGCGCACGAAGGACGAATAGGCCCAACGGTCGCGACCCGCGTCGCCCGGCGACGCCGCGCTCGCGATCGCGACTGGCCCAATATCGGGGCTGCCGTTGGTTCTTCGCCCGTGGGCATGGCACGCTGTGGTCGTGGCCCAGTTCTCGTCGGCGACCAGCCCCGCTTCCTCCGTGGAGCTGTACCCCGGGGACATCAAGTCGGTGCTGTTGACCGAGGAGCAGATTCAGGTCCGCATCGCCGAGCTCGGTGAGGAGATCGGCAACAACTACCGCGACGTCATCACCGAGAGCGGACAAGACCTTCTCCTCATCACTGTGCTCAAGGGCGCTGTGATCTTCGTGACGGACCTGGCCCGCGCGATCCCGGTGCCGACACAGTTCGAGTTCATGGCCGTCAGCTCCTACGGGACGTCGACGTCGTCGTCCGGCGTGGTTCGAATCCTCAAGGACCTGGACCGCGACATCGAGGGCCGGGACGTCTTGATCGTCGAGGACGTCGTGGACTCCGGGCTCACCCTGTCGTGGCTGTTGCGAAACCTGTCGAGTCGGCACCCGCGCTCGCTTCGCGTGTGCACGCTGCTGCGCAAGCCCGACGCCCGCGGCGCCAACGTCGACATCGCCTACGTGGGTTTCGACATCCCCAACGACTTCGTCGTCGGGTACGGCCTGGACTACGACGAGCGTTACCGCGACCTGTCGTACATCGGCACCCTCGACCCCAGGGTCTACCAGCAGTAGCGGCTTGCGGGCTAGGGGGATGGTCGTCTGTCGCGCAAGGGTTTTCGACATACAACCCACGCCTCGCGCCGCGTGGCGGACCCTCGGTGAATGATCAGGCCTTGACCGAACGCCTTGTTGTGAGCGCCTTTTGGCGCTAGTGCCCTGGCCGGGGCCCGGCATCGACTGGCCGAAGCGCTGCGGATCGCGCGGCTTGCCGGGCGGAGTGATGTGTGGGGGGCTGAATTGGGAGGCGTCTCGTGACAACCCGTTGCTTGAGCGGTACGGTCCGACCTCGGGCTGTTCCTATGGGACACGTTCAGCCCCCCATGGGTCGAGTATGGCCCCGGAGTCGCCCGCAGCCGTAGGTTGGCCGGCCCAACTCTTCACTTATCGGCCCGATTTCGGCGGGATCATTCGTTTGCCGTCCTGTCGCGCAATTGTCGGCGTCGGGCAAAGGGATTTCTCCAAGAGCGCCAGTGCTTAATCGGTCCGGCGGGTCGCAGGCAACGAAGAGTGCTTCGACTCCCGAAGGCGTTGCAAACGGCGGTGATACGCCTCGCGGAGGCGGGGGCGCGTTGGATCTCGGCGATTGCCGGACGGCCGGCAAGCATTCGTAACCAGCAAAATGCCGGATCGTGCGGAAGCTATATGTTCATAGCGCCGCGCGCGGCGAGACCCTGAATTGTTTGAGCCGCCGGGAACGCCGACGAGCTAGTCGCGCGGCGGCTCCGACGGGGGCTTCGGCATCAGGACGCGCTGCCGCGTCGTCACCCGGAACGGATCCAAAGACTGCGATTCGTCGAGCGCCTCGCGCACGTCGTCGAGGGTGATCAGTCCGAGCTCCACCTGCAGCCAGGTGGCGCTGAGTCCGAACGCGTGGGCCGCCCGCCTGGCCTCCTCGGCGTCCGGGAAGTCGTCGGCGTTGGCGCGCCCGGCTCCGCCGTACCACCGGCCCTTGGTGACACCGCACGCGTCGCGCAGCTGCTCGACGGTGATGTCGCGGTTCAGCGTCGCCTCGAGCAGGCGCTTGAGCTCCCAACCGGCGGCGTTCGTTCGTGGCATCCCTCGAGAGTAATGGGATGCCGGAAGCCGGTCAAAGCCTCAGACCAACAGAGTGATCGGCATGGATACCGAATTCTCGCCCATTTGTTTGACACAAGTTCATAATTCATGAAACAGTGTCGAACATCAAGCCAGACCAGTCGAAACCCTGAACCGCCCCCCGCCCCCCGGCGCGGTTCGCCCCGAAGGAGAAACCACATGTCGTTTGTGACCGCACTGCCGGAGCTGCTGACGGCGGCAGCCGGCCGCCTGGAAGTGATCGGGTCGGCCGTGAGCTCGGCCAACCTGACCGCAGCGTTTCCGATCACCGGGGTGCTCCCCGCGGCCGCCGACGAAGTCTCGGCGTTCACGGCGGCGACGTTCGCCGGATATGGCCGGCTCTATCAGGCAATCAGCGCTGAGGCCGGCCTCATCCACGACGAGTTCGTCAAGACCCTTGGACTCGCCGCCAACTCCTATGCCGCCACCGAAGCAACCAACGCGATGCAGGCCGGCGGCGGCGCGATGCCCGCGGCACCCGCGGCGCCCGCGGTGCCCACTCACCTGCCGCCTGCGATGCCCGCCAGCCCGACGTCACCCGGCGCCCCGCCCGCCCCGCCGTGGCGACAGACCGCCGGCAGCGGATGCGGCGGCGCCGGCGGCGGCTACTACGGACGCGGCGGGTACGCGGCGCAGACGGCGCCGTTCACTCAAACGACCTATAGCCCGCAGACGCCCCGTTTCACCAAGACGACGTACAGCCCGCAGATGGCACCGTTCACCAAGACGACGTACAGCCCGCACGCGACGCCCGTCCACACAATTCCGGGCACTGGCGGCTACCCGACCCACACCGCTCCCGCCGGACCCGTCGAGCACACGTCTCCGGCCCGCATGGCGCCCACGGCGCCTATCACGCACGTCGCACCCCCGCACATGGCGCCGCCGGCAACAGCGCCCGCCCCGACCGGCCCGGGAGCTTTCACACAGACCGGCGCCGCTCCCGCGCACATTGCGCCCGGTGGGGGTGCGCCGCTGGCCCTGGCCGACGTGGGCCCCGGCTCGGGCGGCCATGTGTCGCCCGCCGCGCCCGCCCCGGCAACCCAGCACCTCGCGCCCTCGCAGCTGCCTCTGAGTGCACCGGACCATCTGACGCATGTCGCGCCGGTCCAGCACCCAGCGCTCAGGCACGAGGCACCCGCCGCGCCCGCGCCGTCCCCGAATCACATCACGCCGACGCACCTGCCACCGAGCGCGCCGGCCTACCCGGCGCCCGCAGCCCCCGTCCGCCTCACGCCCGCCGTCCTGGCATCGGCCTAACTACCCACGCTCGAAGAAAGGGAACTGCAATGGATTTCGCCGCCTTACCCCCGGAGATCAATTCGGGACTGATGTACGCTGGGCCGGGATCGGGGTCGATGCTGGCCGCGTCGGCAGCCTGGCAGGGCTTGGCCGCCGAGTTGCGTTCGGCCGCAACCGGGTACGGGTCCGCGATCGCCGAGCTCGCGGACACCGGATGGCAGGGGCCGTCATCGTTGGCGATGGTGACGGCCGCCGCGCCCTACGTGGCGTGGATGCACGGAACGGCCGCGCAGGCCGAGCAGGCGGGCATGCAGGCGGCCGCGGCCGCCGCCGCGCACGAGGCGGCCTTCGCGGCCACCGTCCCGCCGCCCGTCATCGCCGCCAATCGCGCGATGCTCATGGCGCTGGTCGCGACGAACTTCCTGGGTCAGAACACCCCCGCGATCGCCGCGACAGAGGCGCATTACGGCGAAATGTGGGCCCAGGACGCCGCGGCGATGTACACCTACGCCGCGGCGGCCACGACGGCCACGGTGCTGAGCCCCCTGCCGCCGGCTCCGCCGACCACCAACCCGGCCGGACTGGCCTCCGGCGTCATCGCCGCCGGCGTCAGCAACCTGCAGGGCCTGGCGACGCAAGCGGCCAACTCGCTATCCGCGATCCCGTCGGCCGTCGCATCCACGGCGCCCACGCTCGTGGGCGAGTTCGGTTCCGCCATCAGCGAGTTCACCGGCTTGCTCAATGGGCCCCTCGGCCAGGGCGCGGGCACGGCGACTATGGGCGGAATGATCGCGCCCGGCACGGCGCCGGGGACCCCGATGCCCGCCACGATGACCGTGATGCCGAGGACTTTGATGCCGGGCTTGGAGAACCCGCTTCCGGCTTCCCCCACGACGCTCAATCCGGAAATGCGCATGCAGGTGCGGCTGATGCCCGCGGCGGCCATGGGGCAGGCGGCCCCGGTCGGCGGTCTCTCGGTGCCGTCCAGCTGGACCGCGGCCGGTCCGGAGGTCGGCGCCAGCAGCGCCACGCCGCTGTCGGGTGCCGGGTCCGCGGCCCCGATGATGGCTCCCCGCGGGCTTCCCGCCGGCCAGGTGGGGGGCATGGAGGCGCGCGCGATCGGTGCTCCGCTTCGCACCAGCGTCCTGCCGCGAGTGATCGGGTGACGGAGAGGAGGACCGGCCCCTGGGAACCGTCCGGCATGACCAATCACCAACCGTGACAACACTTCTCCAAGGAGGAATCTACCAATGACCGCACGTTTTATGACCGACCCGCACGCCATGCGCGACATGGCCGGCCGCTTCGAGATGCACGCCCAGACCGTCGAGGACGAGGCCCGCAGGATGTGGGCGTCGTCGCAGAACATCTCCGGGGCGGGGTGGAGCGGGGCCGCCGAGGCCACGTCGTTCGACACCATGGGCCAGATGAATCAGGCCTTCCGGAACATCGTCGCCATGCTGCACGGCGTGCGCGACGGGCTCGTCCGGGATGCCGGCAACTACGAGCAACAAGAGCAGGCCTCGCAGCAGGTCCTGATTAGCTGACCAACCAATCCCACAGGAGACGTTCAATCATGACCATCAACTACCAGTTCGGCGACGTCGACACGCACGGCGCAACCATCCGCGCGCAAGCCGCGTCGCTCGAGGCGGAGCACCAGGCGATCGTGCGCGATGTGCTTGCGGCCGGGGACTTCTGGGGCGGGGCCGGCTCGACGGCGTGCCAACAGTTCGTCACAGACCTGGGGCGCAACTTCCAGGTGATCTACGAACAGGCCAACGCGCACGGGCAGAACGTGCAGACCGCGGGCGCCAACATGTCCACCACCGACACGGCCGTCGGGTCCAGCTGGGCCTGACCTAAGGGGTAACGAGAATCTTGCAGTGCCGCTCGGGGTCGGTGAGGTCGTCGAAGGCCTTGCCGACCCCGTCCAGTCCCACCTCTCCGGTGATCAGCGGCGACGCGTCGATGTCGCCCTCCGCCAGCGCCCGCAGCGATTCCGCGAATTCGTCCGGGCCGTAAGCCAGCACGAACTGCACGCTGATCTCCTTGGCGATCGCGAAGAACGGGTGCACGGTGTCGGCTTGCATGCACACCCCGGCGACCACCAGGCGGGTGCCCGGTCGCGCCCTGCGCAACACGTCGTCGATGATTCCGGGCACGCCCACCGCCTCGAACACCACCTTGGCCTTCACGCTGTCGAACGCCGAGCCCTGGGCGGCGTCCAGCGCGCGGTGAGCGCCCATCGCGGTCGCCAGTTCCCGGCGCTTCGGCGAAAAGTCCGACACCACAATCTCTTCCACACCACGCATCTTCAGGGCGGCGACAATCGCCACGCCGATGGGCCCGCAGCCCAGCACCAGCGCCGTCTCGCCCGGCTGGATGTCCGACTTGTTGACCGCGTGCAAGCCCACCGCCATCGGTTCGGTCAGGGCCGCCTGCTTGAAGTCCAGGCCGTTGGGGATGGGCAGCAACAGCGGCGCCGAGAGCAGCATCCGCTCGGCATAGCCGCCGATCGTGCTGTTGCTGTAGACGATCGGTTCGGCGCCCTTGTCGGACAACAGGACCGGGAGCGACGTGACGAGGGTTCCCGGCGCGAGGGTCTCCGTGTCGGGCCCGGCCTCGAGCACCTCGGCGCTGAATTCGTGACCCATGAAGATGTCCCGGCCCAGGTCGACGCCCATGCCGCCGGCGCCACCGGCCACCTCGGCGGTCATCGCGACCACCTCGTCACCGTGCGCGGCGAAATGCAGGTCCGAGCCGCAGATTCCGCAGGCGCGCACCCCGACCAGCACCTGGCCGGGCCCGGGCACCGGTTCGGGCACGTCGTCGCGGTAGACCATGCGCCCTTCGCGCAACACCGCCGCGCGCATCAGTGGCTTCCCTGTTCGGCCACGTGCTCGGTGATCGCCTTCACCACGGCCTCACCGGCGCGCCCGATCAGCTCGTCGCGCTTGCCCCGGGCCCACTCGTGCGACGAGCGCGACGCCTCCAACTGCCCCTTGAAATGCGGAATCACCTTGCGTGCCATCAGGTCATAGCAGTGATAGGTCGCCTCCGGGGACGCCCAGTCGTGGCCCAGCATCAACAACGTCCCGAAGCCGCCGGACCGCTCGAGCAGGTCTTCGATGTGCGCGATCGCGTCGTCGGGCGTGCCGATGCAGCAATTGCCCTTGGCCGCATAGTCTTCGACGAACTCGTGCGGTGTCTGAGCCGCACCGTCCACCGAGTTGGACAGCGGCACGAACCCGGCCGCCCCGAAGTAATTGGCGAAATCCTGCAGCCCATAGGTGCAATCATCGATCGCCTGCTCCCGGCTGTCGGCGACGTGCATGATGCTCAGCACCCGCCAGTGGGCCCGGTCCGGCTCGTCGCGGCCGGCCTTGGCGGCCTGCTCGGTCACCACGTCCCAGGTGTTCTCCAGCGCGGCGTAACCCCCGGGCACCGACATCGACAACGACAGCAGCGACGTGCCCAAGGCGCCGGCCAGCCTCGGGCCGGACGGGGAAATCATTGCGGCCGTGGCGAGTTCGGGGTACGGCCAGGTGTAGGGGCGGACATGCAGCTGCGCGTCGCGCAGCGTGAACCAGTCGGAGTGCCGGTCGACCCGCTCGCTGGGGCCGGCGCGGAACAACGCGAGAATGGCCTCCAGGGATTCCTGCATCATCCGCCGCTGGTCGACGGGATCGATGCCCATCATGTACGCGTCCGACGGCAGGGCCCCGGGCCCGGTGCCGAAGATGACGCGGCCCCGGGTGAGGTGGTCGAGCAGAACCCAGCGGTCGGCCACCATGAGCGGGTGGTGGTAGGGCAGCGACACCACTCCCGTGCCCAGCCGGATGTGCTTCGTCCGCTCCGCCGCGGCGGCGATGAACACCTCAGGGCAGGAGATCAGCTCGTAACCACCGGAGTGGTGCTCACCGAACCACGCCTCGTCGAACCCGAGGCGATCGAGCGCGACGACCCGCTCCATGTCGTATTCCAATGCCACCGTTGGCGATTGGCCGACGGGATGAAACGGGGTGATGAAGACACCGAAACGCAGGGGCCGGCTCATCGCAACTCCAATCCGCCGAGGAACTCCAGCAGCGCCGCATTCACCTCGTCCGGGCGCTCCTGCTGCAGCCAGTGTCCCGCCCCGTCGAGCATGACCTGGCGGTACGGACCGGAGATCACCTCGGCCGCACGGTCGGCCCGGGTGAAACCGAGCACCGGATCGGCCGTCCCGCCGATGAACAGGCAGGGCACCGCGATCTTGGCGTCGGCCAGCTCGGGTGTGGTCTCCCAGTTGCGGTCGAAGTTGCGGTACCAGTTGAGGCCGCCGGTGAAGCCGGTCCGGGCGAACTCGCTGACGTAATGGTCGAGCTCTTCCTGACTGAGCCAGTCGGGCAGGCCGTCCGGCTCCGGCAGGCGGTCGATGAAGCCCTCGGTGCCGGGCGCCACCATCCGCAGCGCGGCGCTCTGGTCGCCCGACAACCGCAGGCCGCCCAGCATCCGGCGCATCGTACGCCCGGGATCGGCGTCGAGTTCGGCGTCGGCGACGCCGGGCTCCTGGAAATAGAGGATGTAGAAGAAGTTCTCCCCGAACGTTTTCCGGAACGCCTCCGTCGGCGCCACCTGCGCCCGGGGCAGCGGCGGGACGCTCAACGCGGCGACGGCCGCCACGCGGTCCGGGTGCAGCAGCGGGGCGTTCCACACCACCACGGCGCCCCAGTCGTGACCGACCCACACTGCGCGCTCCGCGCCGACTTCGTCGAGCAGTCCGACCAGGTCGGCGGTGAGATGGTGGATGTTGTAGGCCTCGATCGCCTCGGGCCGCGACGACCCTCCGTAGCCGCGCTGGTCCGGCGCGAGCACGTGATAGCCGGCGTCGGCGAGGGCGGGTATCTGGTGGCGCCACGAGTACGCCAATTCGGGAAAGCCGTGGGCCAGGATCACCACCGGCGCGCCGCGGTCACCCGCCTCGACGATCCTCAGCTGCACACCGTTGGTATCGACCAACCGCTCGGTTAAAGGGGGCACCGTCACACCAAAGCACAATGGCTGCGGGCAGAGAAGGACTTGGCTTAGGGCAATTGCGGCCCTCCGGCTGCGCCCACGGCGGATACTCGCCCCGTCGGCGCGAGGCAGGGAGGTGGGCACACATGAGGCGGCTGGACCATGTCGTGCTGTGGACGAGGGATCCGCGGGCGTCGATGGACTTCTACACCCGCGTCGTCGGGTTGGAGCCGGTGCGTTTCACGGAGTACGAGGCCGGGGAGGCTCCGTTCCCCAGCGTCCGGGTGTGCGAAGACTCCATCATCGATCTCATGCCGGTCGACAGTGTGGGCTCCACCGAGTCGCTGACGAACGCGGCCGGCAGCGCCGGGCATCCGGTCAACCACGTGTGCCTGGCCCTGTCCCGTTCGGAATTCGATGCGCTGGACCGGCGCCTGCAGGCCGAAGGGGTGAACACCGGCGCGCGGCTGCACCGCAGCTACGGGGCGCGGGGACGGGCCCCGGAGGCCTTCTACTTCGCCGATCCCGACGGCAATGTGGTCGAAGCCCGTTACTACGAGTAGCGCCGCGCACCGCGTCGGGTACCCCGAGCGTCACGCCAGCGTGACCATCGGCGTCGGCCGTCACTCCAGCATGACGCTCGAGGCGGGCGAACAATCGGGAACCCTCGCTCGTTGACTTAGCGACCTGGCGACCCGCTTCGCCCCGGCTCTGCCGGGGCTTGCGATCGCCAGGAGCGGTAGCCTGGACTTTTCCAGCTGTGTGTATCGGGAAGGAACCTGGCCTGCACGGCCGATGATTGATGAACCGTAAAAACTTGATCCGCACACTGACGGCGATCGCCGTGGTCGTGCTCCTCGGCTGGTCGTTCTTCTACTTCAGCGACGACACCCGAGGGTACAAGCCCGTCGACACGTCGGTCGCGATGGCGCAAATCAAGGGCGACAACGTCAAGAGCGCGCAGATCGACGACCGGGAGCAGCAGCTGAGGTTGACCCTGAAGAAGGGCAACGGCGACACCGACAACTCCGACAAGGTCATCACCAAGTACCCGAGCGGGTACGCCGTCGACCTGTTCAACGCGCTGAGCGCCAAGAACGCGAAGATCAGCACGGTCGTCAACCAGGGCAGCATTTTGGGCGAGCTGCTCGTGTACGTGCTGCCGCTGCTGTTGCTCGTGGGCCTGTTCGTGATGTTCTCCCGCATGCAGGGGGGCGCGCGCATGGGCTTCGGCTTCGGCAAGTCCCGCGCCAAGATGCTCAACAAGGACATGCCGAAGACGACGTTCGCGGACGTGGCGGGCGTCGACGAGGCGGTCGAAGAGCTCTACGAGATCAAGGACTTCCTGCAGAATCCGGGGCGCTACCAGGCGCTGGGCGCCAAGATCCCCCGCGGCGTGCTGCTCTACGGCCCGCCCGGGACCGGTAAGACGCTGCTGGCCCGCGCGGTCGCCGGCGAGGCCGGGGTTCCGTTCTTCACGATTTCAGGTTCCGACTTCGTCGAGATGTTCGTCGGCGTCGGCGCGTCGCGGGTGCGGGACCTGTTCGAACAGGCCAAGCAGAACAACCCGTGCATCATCTTCGTCGACGAGATCGACGCGGTCGGCCGCCAGCGCGGCGCCGGCCTGGGCGGCGGCCACGACGAACGCGAGCAGACGCTCAACCAGCTGTTGGTCGAGATGGACGGATTCGACCCACGGGCCGGCGTCATCCTCATCGCGGCCACCAACCGGCCCGACATCCTCGACCCGGCGCTCTTGCGGCCCGGCCGCTTCGACAGGCAGATCCCCGTCTCCAACCCAGACATGGCCGGGCGCCGCGCGGTGCTCGAAGTGCACTCCAAGGGCAAGCCGATCGGGCCCGACGCCGACCTCGACGGCCTGGCCAAGCGCACCGTCGGGATGACCGGGGCCGACCTGGCCAACGTGATCAACGAGGCGGCGCTGTTGACCGCCCGCGAGAACGGCACCGTCATCACCGGCGCCGCCCTCGAGGAGGCGGTGGACCGGGTGATCGGCGGCCCGCGCCGCAAGGGCCGCATCATCAGCGAGCAGGAGAAGAAGATCACCGCCTACCACGAGGGCGGACACACCCTGGCCGCGTGGGCGATGCCCGACATCGAGCCGATCTACAAGGTGACGATCCTGGCCCGCGGCCGCAGCGGCGGGCACGCGGTGGCGGTGCCCGAGGAGGACAAAGGCCTGCGCACCCGTTCGGAGATGATCGCGCAGTTGGTGTTCGCGATGGGCGGGCGTGCCGCCGAGGAACTGGTGTTCCGCGAGCCCACGACCGGGGCGGTGTCCGACATCGAGCAGGCCACCAAGATCGCGCGCGCGATGGTCACCGAGTTCGGCATGAGCTCCAAGCTCGGCGCCGTGAAGTACGGCACCGAACACGGCGACCCGTTCCTCGGTCGCACCATGGGCACCCAGGCCGACTACTCCCACGAGGTCGCCCGCGACATCGACGACGAGGTTCGCAAGCTGATCGAGGCCGCGCACACCGAGGCCTGGGAGATCCTCACCGAATACCGCGACATCCTCGACACGCTCGCGGGGGAGCTGCTGGAGAAAGAGACGCTGCACCGCGCCGAGCTCGAGGGCATCTTCTCCGGCGTCGAAAAACGCCCCCGCCTCACGATGTTCGACGACTTCGGCGGCCGGATCCCGTCGGACAAGCCCCCGATCAAGACGCCCGGCGAGCTCGCCATGGAGCGCGGCGAGCCGTGGCCCCCACCGGTCAAGGAGCCCGCCTTCAAGGCGGCCATCGCGCGGGCCAGCCAGGAGGCCGAGGCCGCGCGGGTGGCGGCCGATCGAAACGCCAACGGCGGCAATGGTTCTCACGGCGCCGCTAATCGGCAGGGCGCCCCCAACGGGCCGACCCAGCCCGACTACGGTGCGCCGGCGGGCTGGCGTGCGCCGGGCTGGCCTCCGCAGGAGCAACCTCCCGGCTACTGGTATCCGCAGCCGCTCCAGCCTCAGCAGCCCCCGATGCCGCAACAGCCGCAGCCGTACTGGCCGCAGCCCGCGCAGCACTACCCGGGTCAGGCCCCCCCGTCCTACCCCCCCTATCCGCCGTATCCGCCGCCGGGGCAAGCCGCTCCGGATGCCGGAAGGTCTCCCGAGCAGCAGGATGACGACGTGAGCCGGTCAAACCCGCCGGCCCACGGCTGACGAACGGAGGTTTCCATGGCGTTGACCGACTTCGGGCCGGACACTGCCACTCCACGGGTATTCGACCAGGCGCGCGCCGAGGCCGCGGTCCGCGAGCTCCTGTATGCCGTCGGCGAGGACCCGGACCGGCACGGCCTGCGCGACACCCCGGCCCGCGTCGCGCGGGCCTATCGCGAAATCTTCGCCGGGCTGTACACCGAACCCGAGAGCGTGTTGAACGCCATGTTCGACGAGGACCATGACGAACTGGTCCTGGTCAAGGAAATCCCGATGTACTCGACCTGCGAGCACCATCTGGTGTCGTTCCACGGCGTCGCCCACGTGGGCTACATTCCCGGCACCGACGGCCGGGTCACCGGCCTGTCGAAGATCGCGCGGTTGGTGGACCTCTACGCCAAGCGGCCGCAGGTTCAGGAGCGGCTCACCAGCCAGATCGCCGACGCCCTGGTCAACAAGCTCAACCCGCGCGGCGTCATCGTCGTGATCGAGGCGGAGCACCTCTGCATGGCGATGCGCGGCGTTCGCAAGCCGGGCGCCACCACCACGACGTCCGCCGTGCGGGGCCTGTTCAAGAGCAGTGCCGCGTCCCGGGCAGAAGCGCTCGATCTCATCCTGCGTAAGTGAGCCCTTTGAGTCCACTGCCGGTGCAGGTTATGGGTGTTCTCAATGTCACCGATGACTCGTTCTCCGACGGCGGCCGCTACCTCGACTCCGACGACGCCGTGGCGCACGGACTGGCCATGGCCGCAGATGGCGCGAGCATCGTCGACGTCGGGGGCGAGTCGACCAGGCCCGGTGCCACCCGCATCGATCCGCAGGTCGAGGCGCAACGCGTCGTCCCCGTCGTCAAAGAGCTTGCGGCACAGGGCGTCACGGTCAGCATCGACACCATGCACGCCGATGTGGCGCGGGCAGCCCTGGACAGCGGCGCTCGGATAATCAACGACGTCTCGGGCGGCCGGGCCGATCCGGCGATGGCGCCCCTGGTGGCGGAGGCCGGTGTGCCGTGGGTGCTGATGCACTGGCGGCCGGTGTCGCCGGACCAGCCCCATGCGGTGCCGCCGTACCGCGACGTGGTGGCCGAAGTCCGCGCCGAACTCCTTGCGAGCGTCGACGAAGCGGTGGCCGCGGGCGTCGATCCCGCCAATGTGGTGATCGATCCCGGCCTCGGATTCGCCAAGACGGGACAACACAATTGGGCGCTCCTGCGGGCCCTGCCACAATTCGTCGCCACCGGGATCCCGGTCCTCCTGGGCGCCTCGCGCAAACGTTTCCTCGGAACGTTGCTGGCCGGGCCCGACGGGTCGCCCCGCCCGCCCGACGGGCGCGAGACGGCGACCGCCGTGATTTCCGCGCTGGCAGCCCTGTACGGGGCATGGGGGGTGCGCGTGCATGACGTGCGGGCCTCGACGGACGCCGTCAAGGTGGTGGCTGCCTGGGTGGGGGTCAGAAGCGATGGCTGATCGAATTGAACTGCGGGGGTTGACCGTTCGCGGCCGGCACGGGGTGTTCGACCACGAACGCGCTGACGGCCAGGATTTTGTCGTGGACATCACGGTGTGGATCGACCTCGCGGCCGCGGCCGCCAGCGACGACCTGGCCGACACCTACGACTACGGAGCGCTCGCCCAACTCGCGGCCGACATCGTGGCCGGCCCCCCGCGCAACCTGATCGAGGGGGTCGGCGCCGAGATCGCCGACCGGGTGATGGCCGACGAGCGCGTGCACGCCGTCGAGGTGACGGTGCACAAGCCGCGCGCGCCGATCCCGCACGAGTTCGCCGACGTCGCGGTGGTCGTTCGCCGTTCGCGGCGCGGCGGGCGCGGCTCTATCGTCCCCGTCGGCAGGGCCCTGTGACTCGCGTCGTCCTGTCGATCGGGTCCAACCTGGGCGATCGGCGGGCGCGGTTGCAGTCGGTCGTCGACGGACTGGGTGACGCCGTGGTCGCCGTCTCCCCGGTCTACGAGACGGACCCGTGGGGGCGCACGGACCAGGCGCCATTCCTCAACGCGGTGCTGATCGCCGACGACCCCTCGCTCGACGGGCAGGGCTGGCTGCGCCGAGCGCAGGACTTCGAGCGGGCGGCCGGTCGCGTCCGGGGCGAGCGCTGGGGACCCCGCACCCTCGACGTCGACCTGATCGCGTGTTACGAGACCGGCCCGTCAGGACAGGCCCTCGAACTGACCTCCCGCGAGAACAACCTGACGCTGCCGCACCCCCTGGCCCATCTGCGTGCCTTCGTGATGGTGCCGTGGCTCGCCGTCGACCCCGACGCACGCATCACCGTCGCCGAGGGCCCACAACCCGTCGCCCGGTTGCTCGCCGAACTGGACCCCGCCGATCGCGCCGGTGTCCGACTGTCCGACGTCACCCTCACGCTCCCCGGAACGGGCGGCTGAATGGGGCCGACGAGGAAGCGTGACCTGACGGTTGCGGTGGTCGGCGCCGCGGTGGTGGGGTACCTGCTGGTGACCGGCCTGTTCCGGTACTTCCCGCCGATCACGGTGTGGACCGGCCTGTCGTTGCTCGCGGCCGCCGTCGCCGAGGCGCTGTGGGCCCGGTACGTGCGGGCCAAGATCAACGACGGCGAGATCGGGGTGGGAACCGGCCGGTTGCACCCGCTCGCGGTGGCGCGCAGCCTCACGGTCGCCAAGGCGTCGGCCTGGGTGGGCGCATTGATGCTCGGCTGGTGGGTCGGGGTGCTCGCCTACTTCCTGCCTCGGCGGTCGTGGCTGCGCGTCGCCGCCGAGGACACCACGGGCACGACGGTCGCCGCCATCAGCGCCCTCGCGCTGATTGCCGCCGCGCTCTGGCTCGAGCATTGCTGCAAGTCCCCGCCGGACCCGACCGAACACGGCGAGGGCGCGGAGAGCTAGCGGCGATTGTTAGCGCTCAAGGCGTAGCCGGGCGACGCGGGTCGTCGCCATCGGGTCTAGCGGGGATTGCGGGACCGCGAACCCGGCCGAGAATCGCCGAACCTGCGCGACACGCGGAATGACCTCCCACAGGTACAGTCAGGCCATGACCGTTCTGTCCCGCGGCGCCCGCGTTCGGCGCGGCGGCCGCAGGCCGGGGTGGGTGCTCTTGACGGCGTTGCTGGTCCTGGCGATCGGGGCCAGTTCCGCGCTGGTGTTCACCAATCGGGTGGAACTGCTCAAGCTCGCTGTAATCCTGGCGCTGTGGGCCGCAGTCGCCGGTGCCTTCGTTTCGGTGCTCTACCGTCGGCAAAGCGATGCCGACCAGGCCCGCGTCCGCGACCTCAAGCTCGTCTACGACCTCCAGCTGGACCGGGAGATCTCGGCCCGCAGGGAGTACGAGCTCACCGTGGAGTCGCAGCTTCGTCGCGAGCTTGCCTCCGAGCTGCGGGCGCAGGCCGAAGACGACCTGGCGGCGCTGCGTGCCGAGCTGAGCGCCCTGCGCACCAGCCTCGAGGTGCTGTTCGACACCGACCTGCAGCACCGGCCGGCGCTCGAGACCGTCGAGACCGAAGCGCCTCCGGAGCGGGCGTACAGCGAGTGGGACCGCAACGGCGACAGCCCCCGCTCGGCTCCCGCCGACTGGGTCTCCAGCGACCGGGTCACCACGGTGCCCCAGGACCGCCCGCCCGCCCGCGCCGACGAGACCGCCATCATCGACGTCACCGAGGTGGGGGTGCCGCCCGTCGACGGGGGACCGCTGTTGCCGCCCCGGCAGCCCACACAGCCCGAACGGGTGAATTCCGCCTACGAGGGACCGCGGGAAGCCCCCGACGCCGCAGCGTACGGCCCCCCGCCGGAGCCGGAGCCGCGGTTCGAGCCGCGCCACCGGCCGCCGCCCCAGCCCGAGCAGCCCCAGCCGCAACCGCAGATGCAAGGCTGGCAGCCCGCGCCGGCGACCGGACTGTGGTTGCCGCCCGGCGCGCCAGGCAGCCAATGGGTCGGCGGCGAGCCGGTCGTCGCACCCGTCGATCCGCTGACCGGGCGGCGCGCACGGCATTCGGATCCGGACCAACCGCTGGACGGCGCGCCCGTCGCGGCCACGCCTCCGGATCCGTACGCCGACGCCGGCCGCAGAGCCCGCTCGCGGCATTCCGCCGAGTACCGCGACTACGGTGTGCGCAACTTCACGTCCGGCGAATCCGGCGTCGAGACGCCGCCGGCGCCACAAGCGCCGCCGCCACCGGCCGCCGCGCCGGCCGCCGCCGCCCCGACACCGCCCGCGCCGCCCTCACCTGCGGCCGAGCCACCACCACCGCAGATGGCGCCGCCGCCGAACCGACGGCACCGCAGCGCCGATTCGTGGTCGGAGGGGTCGGACGACGGCTCGCAGAGCGGCGGCCAGTCGGTCGCCGAGCTCCTGGCCCGGCTGCAGGTACAGCCGTCCGGGGGCGGCCGGCGTCGTCGCCGCGACGGCTGATCTCGGTTCCGCCCGGCGAATCCATTACAGTTTTAGTGACCGTCCGGTACCCGAGCCATGGGACTGGAACGAACGAAGATCCATGTGAGGTCGTCTGCGATGGTGCAGTTCGACGGGCTGCGCCCGGCCAGGCTGAAGGTGGGAATCATCTCCGCCGGCCGGGTGGGCACCGCTCTCGGCGTCGCGCTGGAGCGCGCTGACCACGTCGTCGTGGCGTGCAGCGCCATCTCCCGTGCGTCGCGCCAGCGCGCCGAGCGCCGGCTGCCCGACACCCCGGTGGTCCCGCCTCAGGAGGTCGCCGCCGGCGCCGAACTGCTGCTGCTCGCGGTTCCCGACAGCGAACTCGCCGGCCTCGTGTCCGGCCTGGCCGCGACGGCGGCGGTGCGGCCGGGGACCATCGTCGCGCACACCTCCGGCGCCAACGGCATTGGCGTGCTGGAGCCGCTGGCGCGGGCCGGCTGCACGCCGCTGGCCATCCACCCCGCGATGACGTTCACCGGCTCCGACGAGGACATCAGCCGGCTGCCGGACACCTGCTTCGGGATCACCGCGGCCGACGAAGTCGGGCATGCGATCGGGCAGTCGCTGGTCCTGGAGATGGGCGGCGAGCCGTTCTGCGTGCCCGAGGACGCCCGCGTTCTCTACCACGCGGCTCTGGCACACGCGGGCAACCACATCGTGACCGTGCTCGCCGACGCGCTCGACGCGTTGCGCGCGGCGCTGCGCGGCAGCGAACTGCTGGGCCAACAACTGGTCGACGACCAGCCGGGCGGCCTCGCCGAGCGGATCGTGAGCCCGCTGGCCCGCGCCGCGCTGGAGAACACCCTGCAGCGCGGCCAGGCCGCGCTCACCGGCCCGGTGGCCCGCGGGGACGCTGCCGCCGTCGCCGGCCACCTGTCCGCGCTCGAATGCGCCGACCCCGAACTCGCGCACGCCTACCGCGTCAACGCCCTGCGCACCGCCCGGCGCGCACACGCGCCCTCCGACGTCGTCGAGGTGCTGGCGCGATGAGCCCCGTCCAGGGCAAGCCACCCGCCTTCAAACCCGGCGAGCTCAACGTCTACTCGCGGCCCAGCGACGTCAGCGATGTCAGCCGCGCGCTGCGGCACACCGGCCGGCGGGTGATGCTGGTGCCGACCATGGGCGCCCTGCACGACGGGCACCTCTCGCTGGTGCGCGCGGCCAAGCGGGTCCCCGGGTCGGTGGTGGTCGTCTCGATCTTCGTCAACCCGCTGCAGTTCGGCGCCGGTGAAGACCTCGACGCCTATCCCAGGACCCTCGACGACGATCTGGCGCTGCTGAGCGACGAAGGCGTCGACATCGTGTTCGCGCCGACGGCCGCGTCGATGTATCCGGACGGCCTGCGCACCACCGTCCAGCCCGGGCCGCTGGCCGCCGAGCTGGAGGGAAGTGCCCGGCCGACGCACTTCGCGGGCGTGCTCACCGTGGTGATGAAGCTGCTGCAGATCGTCCGCCCCGATCGAGTGTTCTTCGGGGAGAAGGACTATCAGCAGCTGGTCCTGATCCGGCAGATGGTCGCCGACCTGAACCTCGACGTGTCCGTCGTGGCGGTGCCGACCGTCCGGGAGGTCGACGGGCTGGCGATGTCGTCGCGCAATCGCTACCTCGATCCCGTCCAGCGGGAGGCCGCCGTCGCGCTCTCGGCGGCGCTGACGGCGGGAGGGCACGCCGCGCAGCACGGCCCGCAGGCCGCCCTGGCCGCGGCGCGCGCCGTGCTCGACGCCGTGCCCGGCATCACGGTCGACTATCTCGAGCTGCGCGACCTCGAACTCGGGCCGCTACGGGCCGGCAGGCCGGGCCGCCTGCTCGTCGCGGCGCGGCTGGGCGCCACCAGGCTCCTGGACAATGTCGCGATCAACATCGCAACTTCGCCGGCACCGATCGGGCCGGACGACTATCGGGACACCCTCGAATCACGTTGGAGGAATTGATGTTACGAACGATGCTCAAGTCGAAGATCCACCGCGCCACCGTCACGCAGGCCGACCTGCACTACGTCGGCTCGGTCACCATCGACGCTGACCTGATGGACGCCGCGGACCTGCTCGAGGGCGAACAGGTGACCATCGTCGACATCGACAACGGCGCTCGCCTCGTCACCTACGCGATCACCGGCGAGCGCGGCTCCGGCGTCATCGGAATCAACGGCGCCGCAGCCCATCTCGTACATCCCGGCGACCTGGTCATCCTGATCGCCTACGGCACCATGGAGGACGCGGAGGCGCGCGCCTACCGTCCACGGATCGTGTTCGTCGACGCCGACAACAAGCCCGTCGACCTCGGGCACGACCCGGCCTTCGTCCCGGCCGACGCCTCGGATCTCCTCGACCCACGGATCGGCGTGGGATAGACGTGCTGCTGGCCATCGACGTCCGCAACACCCACACCGTCGTCGGACTGATCTCGGGCTCCAAAGAGCACGCGAAGGTCATGCAGCAGTGGCGGATTCGCACCGAGTCCGAGATCACCGCGGACGAACTGGCGCTCACCATCGACGGCCTGATCGGCGACGACTCCGACCGGCTCACCGGCGCCGCCGCCCTGTCGACCGTCCCGTCGGTGCTGCACGAGGTGCGCATCATGCTCGACCAGTACTGGCCGTCGATTCCGCACGTGCTGATCGAGCCCGGCGTGCGGACGGGCATCCCGCTGCTGGTCGACAACCCGAAAGAGGTTGGCGCCGACCGGATCGTCAACTGCCTGGCCGCCTTTCACAAGTTCGGCAGCGCCGCGATCGTCATCGACTTCGGCTCCTCGATCTGCGTGGACGTGGTGTCGGCCAAGGGGGAGTTCCTCGGCGGCGCGATCGCCCCGGGGCTGCAGGTGTCGTCCGACGCCGCCGCGGCCCGGTCAGCCGCGCTGCGCCGCGTGGAGCTGACGCGCCCCCGCTCGGTGGTCGGCAAGAACACCGTCGAGTGCATGCAGTCGGGTGCGGTGTTCGGATTCGCCGGGTTGGTCGACGGCCTGGTGACCCGCATCCGCGAGGAGGTGGACGGCTTCTCCGGCGAGCCGGGGAACCAGGTCGCGATCGTGGCCACCGGGCACACCGCCCCGCTGCTGCTGCCCGAGCTGCACACCGTCGACCACTACGACCAGCACCTGACCCTGCAGGGCCTGCGGTTGGTGTTCGAACGCAACCGGGACGTCCAGCGCGGTCGGCTCAAGACCGCGCGCTGAGCCTGGGGAGCCTTGCCCCGGCCCTTCGCCCGGCGTTTCGGACGCCCAGCCGCATCGAGCCTGCGCTGAGCGCGTCTCTTGGAGCGGATCTCGCACCGCCGGCGCAGGCTCGACGCCGTCGGCGCAGCCTCGATGCCCGCGACCGACCGCCACACCAGGTCATTTAAGCTGGCACGTCGTGAGCTCTGTCCCCCCGGAAGCCGACCCGAGCCTTCCCGAGCAGTTCCGGATCCGGCGGGACAAGCGCGCTCGCCTGCTCGCCGAGGGCCGCGATCCCTACCCCGTGGCCATCGAGCGCACCCACACCCTCGCCGAGGTCCGCGCCGCCCACCAGGACCTGCCCGCCGACACCGCGACCGACGACGTCGTCGGCGTGGCGGGCCGCGTGATCTTCGCGCGCAACTCCGGAAAGCTGTGCTTCGCCACCCTGCAGGAGGGCGACGGCGCGAGCCTGCAGGTCATGATCAGCCTCGACAAGGTCGGTCGCGAGTCGCTCGACGCGTGGAAAGCCGACGTCGACCTGGGCGACATCGTCTATGTGCACGGCACCGTGATCAGTTCCCGGCGCGGGGAGTTGTCGGTTCTGGCGGATTCCTGGCGGATGGCCGCCAAGTCGCTGCGGCCCCTGCCCGTCGCGCACAAGGAGATGAACGAAGAGGCCCGGGTGCGGCAGCGGTACGTCGACCTGATCGTCCGCCCGCAGGCCCGCACGGTGGCCCGGCAGCGAATCGCCGTTATCCGCGCGATCCGCAACGCGCTGGAGCGTCGCGGGTTTCTGGAAGTGGAAACGCCGATGTTGCAGACGCTGGCCGGTGGGGCGGCGGCCCGTCCGTTCATCACGCATTCCAATGCGCTCGACATCGATCTCTACCTACGGATCGCGCCGGAACTGTTCCTCAAGCGATGCGTGGTGGGTGGTTTCGACAAGGTTTTCGAGCTAAATCGGGTGTTCCGAAACGAGGGCGCCGATTCCACCCATTCCCCCGAATTTTCCATGCTCGAGACCTACCAGAGCTACGGCACCTATGACGATTCGGCCGTCATGACGCGCGAGCTTATTCAAGAGGTGGCCGATGAGGCGATCGGAACCAGACAACTGCCCCTGCCCGACGGCAGCGTGTACGACATAGACGGAGAATGGGCGTCCATAGAAATGTATCCGTCGCTGTCGGCGGCGCTGGGGGAGGAGATCACGCCCGAGACGACGGTCGAGCGGCTGTGGGCGATAGCCGACCGCCTCGGGGTGGAAATCCCGACGGATCGTGGGTATGGCCACGGCAAGCTCGTCGAAGAACTGTGGGAGCACACCGTCGGCAACGGCCTCAGCGCGCCGACGTTCGTCAAGGATTTCCCTGTGGAGACAACGCCTTTGACACGCCAGCACCGGAGCATTCCCGGAGTGACCGAAAAGTGGGACCTGTACCTGCGCGGCGTCGAGCTGGCCACCGGCTACTCCGAGCTGAACGATCCGGTCGTGCAGCGTGAGCGCTTCGCCGCCCAGGCCCGCGCCGCGGCCGCCGGCGACGACGAGGCGATGGTGCTCGACGAAGACTTTCTGTCGGCTCTCGAGTATGGGATGCCGCCGTGCACGGGAACCGGAATGGGTATCGATCGGTTGTTGATGACTTTGACCGGTCTGTCAATTCGAGAGACTGTTTTGTTCCCGATTGTTCGACCACAGGCGTAGTCGAAACGCGAACTGTGCGACATCGCTACGGATTGAGTATGCTTCCTACTTATGGCAGATTGGTAGCCGGGGAGGTTCGCCCAAACTGCTAAGTAACTGCTCAGGACGAAACGCGAGGGTAAGCAAATGGCGAAAAAAGTCACCGTCACCTTGGTCGATGATTTCGACGGTAACGGCTCAGCCGACGAGACGGTGGAATTCGGGCTTGACGGGGTGACCTACGAGATTGATCTTTCGTCCAAGAATGCGGCGAAACTGCGCAATGACTTGAAGCAATGGGTGGCGGCCGGCCGTCGCGTCGGCGGCAGGCGGCGCGGGCGCTCCGGCACCGGACGCGGCCGCGGCGCGATCGACCGCGAGCAGAGCGCGGCGATCCGGGAATGGGCTCGTCGCAACGGGCACAACGTCTCGACTCGCGGACGCATCCCGGCCGACGTCATCGACGCGTTCCACGCGGCCACCTGACGAAGCGTTGACCGGCGCCCGGGCCAGCAGGCCCGGGCGCTGTGTTTCTTACCTTTCGCTCCCGGCGAAAAGATCCCCGGGATCCGGGGAAACGAATTTGTGGGATGCCTCGTTTCTTCAGTTACGGCGCCGCTTTGACGGGAAGTCTCAGTGGAGTCGGGGGAAACGCCGGTGCGTCTCGCTGGAGCGAGGAACCGCAAGGTTAGGAACCCTGGCAGGCCGACCATTACAGTGGATGGCAGGTACGCAAGTCCGGTCCCACCGGCCGGAATTTGAGGTTGTACCGATGGTGAGGGAGAGCAGGTAACCCACGATGTTCGAAAGATTTACCGACCGTGCCCGCAGGGTCGTCGTCCTGGCGCAGGAAGAGGCCCGGATGCTCAACCACAACTACATCGGCACCGAGCACATCCTGTTGGGTCTGATCCACGAGGGTGAGGGCGTCGCGGCGAAGTCGCTGGAGTCGCTGGGGATCTCGCTCGAGGGCGTTCGCAGCCAGGTCGAGGAGATCATCGGCCAGGGCCAGCAGGCCCCGTCGGGACACATTCCGTTCACCCCGCGCGCCAAGAAGGTCTTGGAGCTGAGCCTGCGCGAGGCGCTGCAGCTCGGCCACAACTACATCGGCACCGAGCACATCCTGCTCGGCCTCATCCGGGAGGGTGAGGGCGTCGCCGCCCAGGTTCTGGTGAAGCTGGGCGCCGAGCTGACCCGGGTGCGCCAGCAGGTGATCCAGCTGCTGAGCGGCTACCAGGGCAAGGAGGCCGCGGAGGCCGGCACCGGCGGACGCGGCGGCGAATCGGGCAGCCCGTCGACGTCGCTCGTGCTGGACCAGTTCGGCCGCAACCTGACGGCCGCCGCCATGGAGGGCAAGCTGGACCCGGTCATCGGCCGCGAGAAGGAAATCGAGCGGGTGATGCAGGTTCTCTCCCGGCGCACCAAGAACAACCCGGTGCTGATCGGCGAGCCCGGCGTCGGCAAGACCGCCGTCGTCGAGGGCCTGGCGCAGGCCATCGTCCACGGCCAGGTCCCCGAGACGCTGAAGGACAAGCAGCTCTACACGCTCGACCTCGGCTCGCTGGTCGCGGGCAGCCGCTACCGCGGTGACTTCGAGGAGCGCCTGAAGAAGGTGCTCAAGGAGATCAACACCCGCGGCGACATCATCCTGTTCATCGACGAGCTGCACACGCTGGTCGGTGCCGGTGCCGCCGAGGGCGCGATCGACGCGGCCAGCATCCTCAAGCCGAAGCTGGCCCGGGGCGAGCTGCAGACCATTGGCGCCACCACTCTCGACGAGTACCGCAAGTACATCGAGAAGGACGCCGCCCTGGAGCGCCGCTTCCAGCCGGTGCAGGTGGGCGAGCCGACCGTCGAGCACACCATCGAGATCCTCAAGGGCCTGCGCGACCGCTACGAGGCCCACCACCGGGTGTCGATCACGGACTCGGCGATGGTGGCCGCCGCCACCCTGGCCGACCGGTACATCAACGACCGGTTCCTGCCCGACAAGGCGATCGATCTGATCGACGAGGCGGGAGCCCGCATGCGGATCCGCCGGATGACCGCGCCGCCAGACCTGCGCGAGTTCGACGAGAAAATCGCCGAGGCGCGCCGGGAGAAGGAATCGGCGATCGACGCCCAGGACTTCGAGAAGGCGGCCAGCCTCCGCGATCGGGAGAAGCAACTGGTGGCCCAGCGGTCCGAGCGCGAAAAGCAGTGGCGCTCGGGCGACCTCGACGTGGTCGCCGAGGTCGACGACGAGCAGATCGCCGAGGTGTTGGGCAACTGGACCGGAATCCCGGTGTTCAAGCTCACCGAGGCCGAGACGACCCGCCTGCTGCGCATGGAGGACGAGCTGCACAAGCGGATCATCGGCCAGGAGGACGCCGTCAAGGCGGTCTCGAAGGCGATCCGTCGCACCCGCGCCGGCCTGAAGGACCCCAAGCGCCCGTCGGGTTCGTTCATCTTCGCCGGCCCGTCCGGTGTCGGTAAGACCGAACTGTCCAAGGCGCTGGCCAACTTCCTGTTCGGCGACGACGACGCGCTCATCCAGATCGACATGGGCGAGTTCCACGACCGCTTCACCGCGTCGCGGCTGTTCGGTGCCCCTCCGGGATACGTCGGCTACGAGGAGGGCGGCCAGCTCACCGAGAAGGTGCGCCGCAAGCCGTTCTCGGTGGTGTTGTTCGACGAGATCGAGAAGGCCCACCAGGAGATCTACAACAGCCTGTTGCAGGTCCTCGAGGACGGTCGGCTCACCGACGGTCAGGGCCGCACGGTCGACTTCAAGAACACCGTGCTGATCTTCACGTCCAACCTGGGCACTTCCGACATCTCCAAGCCGGTCGGCCTGGGCTTCACCCAGGGTGGCGGCGAGAACAATTACGAGCGGATGAAGCAGAAGGTCAACGACGAGCTGAAGAAGCACTTCCGCCCGGAGTTCCTCAACCGCATCGACGACATCATCGTCTTCCACCAGCTGACCAGGGACGAGATCATCAAGATGGTCGACCTCATGATCAGCCGGGTCGCGAACCAGCTCAAGACCAAGGACATGGCCCTGGAGCTGACCGACAAGGCGAAGTCGTTGCTGGCCAAGCGCGGGTTCGACCCCGTGCTGGGTGCCCGCCCGCTGCGGCGCACCATTCAGCGCGAGATCGAGGACCAGCTGTCCGAGAAGATCCTCTTCGAGGAGGTCGGTCCCGGCCAGATCGTCACGGTCGACGTCGACAACTGGGACGGCGAGGGCGCCGGCGAGGACGCGGTGTTCACCTTCACCGGGACCCGCAAGCCGGCCGAGCCGGATCTGGCGAAGGCCGGAGCGCACGAGGCTCCGTAGGTAGCAGCTCCCGGAAACGGGCGGTTAATCTCTGACGGGATTAACCGCCCGTTTCGTCGATCTAGGGAGTTATCACCGTGCTGATCGTGACCACCAATGACCTTCCCGGCTGGGAGATCCGGCGCGTGTGCGGCGAGGTGTTCGGGCTGACCGTCCGCTCCCGCAACGCGTTCTCCCAAATGGGCGCCGGCTTCAAGGCCATGTTCGGCGGTGAACTGCAGGGCATGACGAAGAACCTGGCCGAGAGCCGCAACGAGGCCATGGGTCGGCTGATCGCCGAGGCGCGCAATCGCGGCGGCAACGCGATCGTCGCCATGCGCTTCGACACCACCGAGATCGGCGACGTGTGGACGGAGATCTGCGCCTACGGCACGGCGGTCGAGGCGGTGCCGGTCACCGAGGCCGCGAAGTACACGGCCACCCAGTTGGGCTACGGCGGCCAGCCTTCCCAGCAGCATTGACGCGGGCTCCTCGTACCCCCAGTCAACCTTGAGTGTGAAGGAGATGTGATGGGCGAGCAAACCTTTCGAGTGCAGATGCAGTCCAGCGCATCGCCTGACGTGCTATTCGCGATCTTGGAGGACGTCCCGGGATGGACAGGATGGGCGCCCATGGTTACCAGCGCCACCTATACGACCCAGGGCAGCACCCGGCCCGGTGATGCCGGGACGGTCAGGCGAATCACCGGAGCTGGCATCCTCAAGATCGATGAGAAAATCCTCGAAGTAAGGCCGCCGCACTATCAGCGCTATTCGCTCACCCGAGGTTTGCCTGTCTCGGATTACGTAGGTGAGGTGCATCTGACCCCGCTGGGCGCGGGCACGGCCCTGCTGTGGACCGGCCGGTTCACCGCATCGACGCCGGGACTCGGCCCACTGTTGCGGATCGGACTCCATCGGGCCATCGTCGGAATGGCTGCATCGCTGGTCGAGAAGGCCGAGCGCGCGGCCCGAATAGAAGCCACGCCAGGTGATTCGTCACCGCGCTGAGGGCGGCGGCTACCCCTCGGCCGCCCAGGGCATAGACTGACCGTTGTCATCGACGGTCAACGGAATCCGGTGTAACTCCGGAACGGTCGCGCCACTGTGAAAGTCAGACCCGACGCCCGTCATCCCAGCAGGGGACGCGACAATCCCCAGAAGGAGCAGGCCGTGCCCGATCGTTCGAAGACTTCCCGCATCGTCCCCGTAGACCTCTCGGCTGCCGGCGCGATTATGTGGTTGACGGCCACGGCCTTCCTGGCATTGCTGGCGCTGTATTTCGTGGGATTCGATCAAGGCGCGGTCCCGCACGAGTTCGTGCACGACGCGCGGCACCTGCTCGGCTTCCCCTGCCACTGACGTCATGGAGAAACGCCTGATCGGGCGCGGTCTCCTGGCGGGCGCGATCGGCGCGGTGCTCGCGTTTGCGTTCGCCCGCGTGTTCGCCGAACCCGTCATCGGCCGTGCGGTCGCCTACGAGGACGGCCGGCTCGACGCCGAGAACGCGCGTGGGGTCCACGAGCATGGGGCCGAGCTGTTCAGCCGCGGGGTCCAGGCCAACGCCGGGCTGGGATTCGGCGTGCTGGTGTTCGGCGTGGCGATGGGTGCGCTATTCGCCGTGCTGTTCCGCATCGTCTTCGCGCGTGTGAGAAATCTTGCTCTCCAACGGCTTTCGCTGATGTTGGCGGCGGCAGCCTTCGGCGCGGTCTACCTCGTGCCGTTCGTGAAGTATCCGCCGAATCCGCCCGCGGTGGGCCAGGCCGACACCATCGACGCGCGCACCGGCTGGTACCTGACGATGGTGCTGGCGTCGGTGGCCGCCGCGGTGGCGGCGGCGTGGCTGGCGCGCCGGCTCGCCGCCCGACTGGGCTCGTGGAACGCGGGGCTGGCCGCGGCGGGCGCGTATCTGGCGGCGGTCGCCGCGGTGATGGTGTTGCTGCCGGACGTCGACGAGACGCCGGGACCGCTGCGCGACGGGACGGGTGGGATCGCCTATCCCGGGTTTCCCGCGGACGTGCTCTACGAATTCCGGTTGCTCGCCTTGGGCGCGCAACTGGTGCTGTGGACGACCATCGGTGTGGTCTTCGCGACCCTTTCCCGGCGGACGCTGGAGGAACGAGTACGGGCGTGAGCGAGGTCGTCCGGCTGACGCTGGTGTCGCACGCGATGACCGACGCGATGGCGGCCGGGCGCTTTCCCCTCGACGAGCCGCTCACCGACGTCGGCCGGCGTCAGGTCGAATCGCTTGCGGGCCAACAAGACTGCCGTCATCTCACCGCTCCCGAACGGCGCGCCCGGGAAACCGCGGAGCGTCTGGGTCTGCGACCGGTCGTCGAGCCCGCGCTGGCGGACCTCGATTGCGACGGGTGGCGCGGTCGCCCGCTGGCGACAATCGATGTGCGACACCTCGAGACGTGGCTGGCCGAACCGGAGTGTGCGCCCCACGGGGGTGAGTCGATCGCCGACCTGGCCAAGCGAGTGTCGGCGTGGCTGGGGTCATTGAGCCGGTCCACGGTGGCGGTGACGCACCCCGCGGTGATCCGGGCAGCGATCCTCCATGCCCTGGACGCGCCGTCGAAGTCGTTCTGGCGCATCGACGTTGCGCCCGCGAGCCATACCGTCCTGCACCTCCGCGACGGCCGTTGGACGTTGCGCGTTTAGACGTCCCCGGCACAGCTAGTGCATCGTCAACGCGTCTCACGCTTACTGATCGAGGAACGGGGGACGCGCAGTCCGTCGACGATTACTTCCAGCAGCCGCAGCCGCTGATCTGCCGATCGGTCGGGTTGCTCCCCCAGCCATGCGATGGCCGCCGCTAGGTCCAGCACATCGCGGATGTCGACGTCGTCACGCACCAACCCCTCGTCGATCGCGCGCCTGACCAATCCTGCCCCGGCCTCCCGGGCCAGGTGGCAGGCGCCGCTAGCCCCGGCCGCGGGCGGCGGGTAGGCCAGCGTGCGAGCCAAGCCGTCGAAGGTACTGCCCTGATCGATGTAGGCGCGCAGCCAGCGCCGCAACGCATCCAGAGCGTCAGGTTCGCCAAGCAGGGTGGTTCCAAGCCGGTGCAGGTCCGCGAGCCCCTCGTCGATGACTGCAAGGACCAGGTCGTCGCGTGTGGGGAAGTGCCGGTACAACGTGCCCGGTCCGACGTTCGCCGCGCGCGCTACATCGTCGAGCGAGGCGGTGACACCGTAATTGCCGAACGCCTCACGAGCGGCGTCGAGCAGTTGCGCACGGTTGCGGGCGGCATCCGCGCGTAACGGCCGCGTTTTTGCCAACGACACCTCCCGTAGACAACCGGAGACCATCTCCGTATAGTTCCGGAGACAGTCTCCGAATAATAGCTAGGGGCGCGATGCCGTTCAAAGGCGGTCTTACGAATTCACTTCGCGGCGCAGTCCTCGTCGGGTTCCTGGGTGCGGCCGCACGCTATGCCGCGAGATCGGTGGTCGCGCGGATCGAGAACAACCCCGACCCCTATCCTCGCGAGCGCCTCGCGACCGAACAGTCCGGCGAGGAACACTTCATCGCTAGACCGGACGGGACCGTGCTTCGCGCCGTCACCGCCGGCGCGGGCCCCTCGATCGTCTTCGCGCACGGCTACGGCGGCACGCTCGGCGAGTGGAACATCGTCTGGGACCGGCTTCTCGCGCGAGGCCACCGCCTCATCGCCTTCGATCAACGAGGACACGGCCGCTCCACGCTCGGTTCGGTGGGTGCGGGGTCCGCGCCCATGGCGGAGGACTACGCGGCGGTCCTGCGGCACTTCGGCGTTGAGGACGGCGTGCTCGTCGGCCACTCCATGGGCGGTTTCGTCGCGGTCCGCGCGGTGCTCGACCACTCCGAAGTCTCCGGCCGGCTGCGAGGGCTCGTGCTGTTCGCGACATGGGCGGGCCGGATCCACGACGGCGCGCCGCAGAACAGGCTGCAGATCCCGCTGATGAAGTCAGGGCTCATGGGTTGGCTGGTGCGAACGCGGGTCGGCGGCGTGCTGTTCGGGGCCGCCCAAAGCGGCGCAACCCCTTCTCCCGCAATGATTTCGGTGTTCATCGAGATCTTCGACAAGCACATTCGCGAGCACGGGCCCCTGACGCCGATCCTGCGTGCGTTCGGGCGCGAGGACCGCTACCCGCGCCTGGGCGAGATCTCGATCCCGACGGTCGTCATGATCGGTTCGGCCGACCGCAGCACCCCGCCGACTCATTCGCAACGCCTCGCCGCCGGGATACCGGGTGCACGGCTGGTCACGGTGCCCGACGCCGGCCATCTGCTGAACTGGGAGGGCGCCGACGCGCTCGTCGACGTGGTGGAATCGCTATCCCCCGGATCGCGGGCTGATCCGGCGTCGACCTGACACGCGGGACGGTCAGCGCGGCTCGATCAGCGCGAACGCCTGCTTGGCGACCTGCAGCATCCAACCGGTCACCGTTGGCCCGTGGTCGCGGGGCCAGTTGAGCTGGAAGCTGACCACCCACGGCTGGTGCGTCTTGTCCACGGCGTACCAGCTGAACGTCAGATCCCCGGGCAGCCCACCGGCTTTCGCGCCAATGTAGGGCCACACGTTGCGGTCCAATTGAATGCCCGACACCGCGGACAGGATCTGCCGGACCGGTGCGGCGGCGCCCACCGCGTCGGCCTGCAGCGCCGTATGCACCCGGCAGATGTCCTCGGCGTTTCCGTACCACTCCGCCCCGTACGACGACGCCGGCGTGTGCGCACGCGTGGGGTCGGGGTGGTAGGGCGTCGAATTCGCCTGTGCCAGAAGCTGAGCCCGAACCTGCGGCGAGCCGTTCTTCCACTGGTCGCGCACATCCGGTTGACCCCAGCCGACGGAGAAGAGCTCGTACATGGTGGGGAAAGGGGTCATGCTGGCCGGGTCGTGGTGCCCCGCCGTGACGAGGGCCTCCTCGATGGCGTGCGTGCCCATCCGTTCGATCAGCAGGTCGGTCGCCATGTTGTCACTGGTGGCGATCATCTTCTCGGCGGCCGTACGCACCGAAACGTGCGCTCCCACAGGCAGTTCCAGGCCCGACGAGCCGACCGCCTTGCCCTTCTCGGTAACCGTCAGCTGATCGTCCCACGACACGGCCCCGGTCTTGACCGCGTTGGCGAGGGCATGCAACACGTACAACTTGAAAATCGAAGCCAGCGGCAGGGATTCGCTCGTGTTGGTGCCGGCCACCCGGTCGCAGCGGCCCTGGTCGACCTTGGCCACCTGGTAGGAGTACCGGGCACCGGTCTTGCTCAGCAGCGCGTCGATGTCCTGCCACGACGACACCTTCGGCGGCTGCGTCTCCAGGTCGAACCGGTCGACCCGCCCCTCGTCGTCGGTATGCAGGCGGATGTCCTGGCGGGCGCCGTAGGAAGAGATCAGGTGCAGCGTCGCCACGCTGGCCCAGATGTCCACGCCCGCGAGGGTGAACGGACGGTCCCACCACAGCTTCTCCATGGTGGCCTCGACCGGCTCGACCTTGTCGGGAGCGGCGAGGGTGCCGACCCCGACCGGGCCGATCGGCCAGTCGGAGTTCAGCATGTCCATCGTCTGCTGCGCCCGGAGCCCGGGAGGGGTCCGCGTGTCTATGCCCCGGCCCGGGTTCGCCGCCTTCGCCTCCAGTGACGGATCGGGGGTGCACCCGGGCGTGAGGGCCGCGACCAGGGCGGCGGCGCACAACGCCACCGCATGGCGCCGAGCGGACCGCCCGCTAACCTGCCTCATCTTTACCGGCAACGTCCATCACGACCTCGAACTCGAGCAGGGTCGCACCCGTCGCGACCGGATTGGCCCGCTCACCGGCGTGCGCCTGGATGGCGGGGCCTTTGGCCCACGCCTGAAAGGCCTCTTCCGACTCCCACTGAGTCACCACGAAGTAGCGGTTCTCCCCCTTGACGGGGCGCAACAGCTGGAACCCGAGGAAACCGGGCTGGTTGTCGACCGCGTGCGCCCGGTGTGCGAATCGCTTCTCCAGCTCCGGGCCGGCGTCGGCGGGCACTTCGATGGCATTGATCTTCACCACTGGTGGCATCTGGCTAGGCTACCGCGTCGCGCCTCTTCCATCGGCGGCCGGACCGCGCAAGATGGTGATGTGGCCACCGATCTATTGACCTGCCGCGGCGGGCGCGGCGAGCCGTTGGTGCTGGTGCACGGCCTGATGGGCCGGGGTAGCACGTGGTCGCGCCAGATCCCGTGGCTGGCGGAGCTGGGCACCGTGTACACCTACGACGCCCCCTGGCACCGGGGCCGCGACGTCGACGATCCCCACCCGATCAGCACCGAGCGGTTCGTCGCCGACCTGGCCGACGCGGTGAGCGCGCTCGGCACGCCCGCGAGGCTCGTCGGGCACTCGATGGGCGCCCTGCACTCGTGGTACCTGGCGGCGGAGCGTCCGGACCTGGTTTCTGCGCTCGTGGTCGAGGACATGGCACCGAACTTCGTGGGACGCACGACCGGCCCCTGGGAGCAGTGGCTGCACGCCCTGCCCGTCGAGTTCGGCTCGGCCGAGCAGGTATTCAGTGAGTTCGGGCCCGTGGCCGGGCAGTATTTCCTGGACGCCTTCGACCGCACGGCCACGGGCTGGCGGCTGCACGGCCACACCGCGCGCTGGATTGAGATCGCCGCCGAGTGGGGTACCAGGGAGTACTGGGACCAGTGGCGGGCGGTGCGCGCGCCGGTGCTGCTGATCGAGGCGGGCAACTCGGTGACGCCCTCAGGGCAGATGCGATCGATGGCCGAAAGGGACAGCCCGACAACCTATCTGCGCGTCCCCGAGGCGGGACACCTGATCCACGACGAGGCGCCGCTGGCCTACCGCGGGGCGGTCGAGTCCCTGCTAACCCCGCTGGCCAATTAACGAAGGCCCTTACGCGAATTTCGATGTAGTACGATGTCGCCGTGGACGGTGCTCGAAAGGGGAGGGCGGCAGCGCGGCCCGCTGTCGAGCCGCCCGAGCGCACCTGGACGTTCCTCACCAATCACGCTCACGTGCTGCTGTGCGTGTCGACCGGCGAGTCGTTGACGGCCCGGGAACTGGCGTTGCGGATCGGCATCACGGAGCGTTCCGTGCAGGCGATCCTGACCGACCTGACCGACGAGGGTTACCTCATCAAGTCGAAGGTCGGCCGGCGCAACGTCTACGAGCTCAACCCGAAGGGCAAGCTGCGCCACCCGCTCGAGTCCAGCCACACGGTCGGGGAGCTCGTCGCGGCGCTGTCCTGATCGGCACCTCGTTCACGGGTTGCATTCCGGGCAGAACCGAGCCTCGGCGCAGACACCCTCCCGGGCGACGATGGCGCGTTGGTCGCACGCCGGACAGCCGTGGACGTCCGCTGCCGTGAGGGTGGTGGGGCTGCCACACACCCGGCATGGCAGGCCGTCGCGCACCGCGACCTTGCCGTAGCCCGGGCACCCGCACTTCGGACAGGGTGTCGCCAGCCGGCGCGCCAGCCGCCGGGCCAACGCGGCGAGCACGTCGCGGCGGCTGGGGTTGTGATGTGCCCGCAGGTCCGGTTCGACCCAGGCCCGGCGGTCCGACGCCGCGGCCAGCGCCGTGCCGGCGGCGTCGACGAGCGTGCCGGAGTCGGTGATGCCTTTGCCGAACACCCGCACGCCGCCGTCGACACTCGCCTTGACCACCGCTCCCTGGCGCGGGAATCCGAACTCCCGCGCCGCGCCGACGGCGTCGTCGGCCGAGTTCACCCGCTGAGGAGGGCCGGGCCCGCCGGGCGTGTTGATGCCCTCGACCACCCGTATGCCGCGGGTGTCGTCGATGAACACCAGGATCTCCGCGTGCATCGGCAGCATGCCGAGCCAGGCGTCATAGCTCGCCTCGCTGGCCAGGCCGTACGGCACTCCGGACGTGCGCATGGCCAGGCGGGCTTTGGCGGTGGCCGCCGCCAGCGGCGTCAACGTCCTGCTCACCTCCGAAGTGAACGTGCCGAACTGGTCGGTGTCGATGCCGGGCGGCGCCACGACGCGCGCGCCCAGCTCGTCGTCGAAAGGAGGCGCCACTTGGCGCTCCTTGCCGTGCATGGTGCCCATCGCGAACACCGCGCCGGCATAGCCGTCGGCGTTGCGACCATGCGCCCCAGACGATTTCCGGAGCCCGCCTACACGCATTCCAGCAATGCCGACCGGCTTTCGGGAACGTCACCGAACGTCGCGCGCGCACGCAGCCGGCCGTCCTTGCCGTCGGTGACGGCGCACACGATCGCGGTCCGCCCGGTGTCGACGGCCTTGGCGATCACCGGCGACTTGTGCAGCAGCGAGGCGCCCGTGTGCACCACGTGGGCGGCGGACAGCTCGTCGGCGTCGGTGACGTGCGCGTCGAGCCGGGTGAGCGATGACATCGCCTGCTCGATCACCGCCCGCGAAGCGCCGTCGGGGAACTCGGCGTTGGTCCAGGCCGTGAGCGCTGTCTGCATCGCCGCGCAGTCGGCGTGGCCGAGCACGACGACGAGCGGCGTCATCAGCGTGCCCACCGCATACTCCGCGGTCGCCAGCACGCCCGTGTCGATGACGTGGCCCCAGGTGCTGATGTCGATGAGCGACTCGCGGCCCTGGCCGAACACCACCTCGCTGGCCACGTCGGAGTCCGCGCAGCGGAACACGACCGCGACGGGGCTCCGGCTCTCGGCCGTCTTCCGGAACCGCGGGGAATGGACTGCGGTGCAGAACCTTTCGTTGCCGGCTTGCAGGCGCTGCCAGGCGGATAGGGGGTTGGACATGGTGGTTTCCTTTCCTGTTGGGATTCAGCTGAAGTACTCGGGTCGGCTCACGTAGGTGTCGGTGACGAACATGACCCCGGGCGAGCCGTCGAGCAGGCGGCGCAGTCCGGCGATCAACGCCTCGGACTTGTCGTCCGGGACAACGGTGATGAGCATTTCGAGCGCCGCCTGTTGGTTGAACAGCAGCCGGCCTTGGTGGTAGCCGTGATGGCCGAGTCCCGAGACGCCGGAGACGCTGGTGAATCCCGTTGCGCCGGCGCCGCGGAACTGGTCTTTGACCGCGGGAACGTCCTCCCCCGCTACGACGACCTCGATCTTGGTCATCTTGGTCAGGCCGTTTGTTGACATGGGGTCGCCTCCTGGTCGGTGGTGTTCGGGTCGGTCGCGGCGGCGGCATCCCAGCGCCGCCAGCCGCATCGGGTCCAGCGTTGCCAGTCCTGATGGGCGTTCTCCCGGGCTGCCAGGCAGACCCAGTCGTTGCCGAACAGGTGCTGCAGGATCGGATTTCGTTCGATCACCGAGTCGATGCTTTGCAGCGGCGCCTGCACGACGGTCAGCAGCCGCATGGGTTCGTGTCCGAAGGACAGGCCGTCGGTGATCGACTGGCGCGGCAGGCCCAGTTGCAGGTCACCACCGTGTCCGGACAGCACACCGACTCCGCCGACGACGTTGTGGATGGTCTTGGTGCCCGCCCCGAACATCACCGGCGCCACCGTCGAGAAGTAGTACTGGCAGTTGATCCACTGGGCCACCACCATGGGCGCGGTCAGGATGGTTTCGAGCGCGGTGCCGTCCGGGTCGATGTCGGCGTCGTAGGAGTGCAGGAAGGCCCGCCGACGCAGGTCGATGCCCCGGGTGAGCTCTCGAGGCGCGACGATGAACGCCGCGTTGTTGGCCAGCCCCCACTCGGGGAAGACCTGCGCCCAGTCGAGGGATCGGGCGGTGACGTGCCGTGCCGCCCGCGCGGGGCGGGGGTCGGTGACGCCGCCCGGCAGTTCGCGACAGCGTTCGGCGGACAGCGCGGCGCCGGCGACGCCAAGGTCTTTGACGAGGCGCTGGACGTCCGCCCGGTGGCTTTCCGGGACCAGATGCGGGTCGAGGACGGTGACCGTGTCGGTCGCCGTGTCGTGCTGAGCCGCGATGAACCGGGTGTCGTCCGGAATGGTGATCCCCGCGTCGTCCCGCAGTGCGGCGCGGACCTCGGCGTCGTTCAGGATCGCGGCCGCCGTGCGGGCATTGGGGCCGCCCGCTTGCCCGCCGCAGGCGCCGCACTCCAACGCCGCCTGATACGGGTTGTTCTCGGTCATGCTGCCGTGCCCGCACAGGACGACGACGCGCGCGAATCCGTCCGTGAGCCCCATGGTGGTCAGTGCCACCTGCGCGTAGAGGGCGCGCTGGTTCAGCGCGACGGTGTCGTTGACCGAGAGCACCGTGGGGGCGGGCGGCGCCAGGCGGTCGCGCAGGCGCCGCCGCAGCGCGCCGGTGACCAGCGGGCTCAGCGTCTTGGCGGCAGCCCACGGGCCGGCGGCCCAGCCCGCCGCCTCGGCCAGGGCGAACGGCGCAACCAGAGACTGCTTGGCGGCGTGGAAGGCGGCGTCGGCGCCGCCCATGATCGCGCCGCCCTCGCGAACGCGCCGCGCGGCGTCGCCCGCGCCCGGTGCGGGACCTTCGATGACCTCGTGCTCCGGGCTGATCAGCACCGGGCACAGATCGTTCGGCGCTCCCCCGAGCAGGCCGGTGAATCGGATCGCGACGGCGAAGAACCCGGCGAAGCCCAGGGTTTCGTGGTCGCCGAGGGCTTCGAAGTGGCGGCGCAGCCCCTCCGACCGGGTGTCGATGCAGCACACCAGCTGGACGGCCGGCCGTTTGTGGCCCGGGTGAGCCCCGGGGCCGGTCAGCGAGCGCAGCAGCGCGTCGCGGTAGTGCCCCTCGAAGGCCTGCTGCCACACCATCGGCCGGGCGCTGACCGGCAACGCCGACAGCACGCGTGCCGCCGCGCCCAGATCGTCGTCGGTGACGTGCTCGACACCCAGCTCCTGGGCCAGCGCGGCGGCTCGTTCGCGGGCGGAGGGCACGACCTCCGGGGTGGTCGGCGGCGGCGCGGGCCTTTGTTTCCGCGAGGTGTGGGACAGCAGGACCGCTTCGTAGGTCAGGCGCATTGCGAGGTAGTCGAGCAGCGTCACGCCCCCCCCGCGGCCGGCGGACCATCGGATGTGTGCCGCCCAACCCGGGAGCCGGGTCAAATGCGCTTGCAGGTAGGGGATTCGCTCGTCGTCCGCCACTTCGAGCTGTCGCAGAGCGCGCAGGGCGGCGTCATCGGCACGATGGGGAACCTCGCGCAGTGCGGCCCGCGCCCGTCGGCTCAGCTTGTGGTCGCCCGGGGCCAGCCGCCGCCAGGCATGGTAGAAGCCCCTGTCGCGATCGGGCATGGGCCAGGCCGCCGCGGGGGAGCCGAAGTAGGCCGCACACCACTTGGCGGCCTGCGCGTCGATCTGGTCCGCGACCGGCGGCGCCGTTCGTTCACTGCGAAAGGTGTTGCGGCGCGATGGCTTCGGCGCGGTGCTGCCGTGCAGCAGATCGGCGCGCAGCAGTGCGCCCGGTGTCAGCACATGGGTACCGAGCCGGATGGACTTGCCGTCCACTAGGGCGGGATAGCGCATGCGAAGCGCCGACTCGAGGTCGGCGTCGGTTATCCGTCCGGCGCGGTACAGCTCGCGATAGGTCACCTCGTCGAGCACGCCGGCGCCGCCATAGAGGTCACCGGCACGCCGGACCGCCTGCTCGAACGGCAGGGATTCCAGTCCGGACAAGGGGTTCACCGCGATGAAGGTTTCGAGTGGGTAGTGCGTCGGCAGCACCCGGGCGGCGAGGGCCACCTCGCTGCGCAACTGTGCGCGGTGGGTGTCGGTAGTGAGTTGGTCGGCCACGATGGTCACCGGTGCGCTCCTGTCAGGTGGCGGGTCGACGTGTGGGTGGTGGTGGGAACCTGCGGCCGTGAAGTTGAAACATGACCGGAGGTAACGGCTTTGGCGTAGATCGCCCGCTGGATGTCGCCGGTCCTGCCGTCCGGCGGCGCCTGACGCAGCATGGCCAGCGCGCCGAGGATGACGGCCAGGGCGACGATGCCGGCCGACGATGCGGAGGGCACGGTGACCGGCGGCAGGTCCGGACCGAGCAATCCCGTGACGGCGCCGACGAATGCCACGTACGCGACCGCGGCGACCAGCAGCGCCGACGCGCCGGCCAGGGCCGCGCGGACTCCCGGGCTGCGCGCCAGCCAGGCGGTCAGCGCCGCCGCGGCGGTCGCCCAGGCGAAGACGAGCAGCGCCTCCGCCGAGCCATGTTCGCCCGCAGGCACTTTCACGATTCGCGCGGCAGTGTAGAGCGCCGCGGCGGGCAGGAGGGTCGCGGCTGCCGCGATCGCCGCCCACCGGGCGGGGGTCGGCGCCTTCGCGGCGGGCCGCGCTTCTTTCTGCCGGCGTTTGGCGATGGCCGACCCGGAGGAGAGAAACAGCGTGGCCTTGTAGAAGCCGTGACCCACCAGGTGGAAGACGGCGGCCGCGGACAGGCCGAGCCCGCAGGTCATGATCATGAAACCCATCTGGGCCACCGTCGAGTAGACCAGCGAGCCCTTGATGTCGGTTTTGGTGAGCATCACGACGGCCCCGTAGACCACGCTCAGCGCGCCGGCGGCGAACGCCAGCACCATTGCGCCGGCCGATCCGCTCACCAGGGGGCTCAACCGCACCAGTAGTACGCCGCCGGCGTTGACCACTCCGGCGTGCAGGAGCGCCGAGACCGGGGTCGGTGCGGCCAGGGTGGCCGGCAGCCAGCGATGGAAGGGAATCTGCGCCGAGCGCGACAAGGCCGCGACGACGACCAATGCCGCGGCCACCATCAGCGTCGGGGAAGAGTGCTCGAATCGCTTGGCGCTCAGCGTGATCAGGTTGACGTTGCCCGATTGCGCGGTGACAAGGCCGACCGCCACCCACAGGCAGAGATCACCCAGGGCGAACGCCGTCGCCGTCCGCCGCACACCCTCGCGGGCCGCGGGCAGGTCCCAATAGGTCGCCAGGAGCATGCACAGCGCGGTACCGGCCGTCGTCCAGCAGAGCGCCAACCCGATGAGGGTCGCCGAGGTCATCAGGCCGCCGGACGCGGCCGTGAGAATCCCGGTGCCCGCGGTGAACCAGATCGCCCGATCGTCACCCGCCAGGTAGCGCAGAGCGAAGACCTGCGCGACGGTGCTGACCCCGAACACCAGCACGAGCAGCAGTGCGCTGAGCCGGTTGGCCGTCACCCCGGCCATCAAGGTGCCCCCCGGGCTCAGGGTCGCGGACACGGAACCTTGGGCGGTCACGTAGAACGCCAAGACGCAACCACCGACGAATCCCGCCCCGGCGGCCGAGGCGCCCAGACGACCAACGAGACGGTGGTGTTTCGAGCCTGCACACAGCGCACCGAGCGCGGCCAACAGCGGCAATGTGACAACCGCCAGGAGGAGAGTGCTCACCGGTGATCACCACCGGTCGCCAGGTGGACAGATCCATCGGTCATGCGATACACAATACGCGAAGAAAAATACGTATGTCAAGCTTCGCGAAAAACGAATCGCAATCACGCACCTTGCGGTGCCCGACGGAGTCCGGTGGACGCCCCACCCCGGTGTGTGCTCGAAGTCATAGAACGGCCGGCCCGACAGGCATTGCCGCAGTTCTCGGCGTCGAAAGGCGGCACAGGACCACTCCTACGGGCCACGGGAGGGGCGGTGATCGGCGGGGGGGCGGGGATACGAACTGATAAATTTTTTAACTTGTCCTCCGTCGACGGCTGCTGGGCGAGGGAGGGCTCGGGTCGGAGCCGCTGTACAAGCTGAAAGCGGAGTTCTTCAAGACCCTGGGGCATCCGGCGCGGATCAGAGTTCTGGAGCTGCTGGCGACGGGGGACAAGTCGGTCGCCGAGCTGTTACCCGAGGTAGGGCTTGAATCGTCGAATCTGTCGCAACAGCTCGGGGTCCTGCGGCGGGCGGGGGTCGTCGATGCATTCAGGGACGGCAACACGGTCATCTACTCGATCGCGTCGCCGGACATCGCCGAGTTGCTTCTGGTGGCGCGCAAGGTCCTCACCGGTGTGCTGAACGACCGGGTTGCGGTCTTGGAAGACCTGCGCGCAGAGCGCGTGGCAAAGCGCCGATGAGCTGGATCGGGAAAGTCTTCAGGGTCGGCCGGATCACCGAGCCCGCGCCACCGGCCCGGCAACGAGAGGCCGGATTGACTGCGGCGCCGCGTGGTTCGCTTCAAATACGGCATGTCGACGCGGGTTCGTGCAATGGCTGTGAGGTAGAGATTGCCGGCGCATTCGGCCCGGTGTATGACGCCGAGCGGTTCGGTGCGCGGTTGGTGGCCTCACCGCGACATGCCGACGCGCTGCTGGTGACGGGAGTAGTCACACGCAACATGGCCGACCCGTTGCGCGCGACGGTCCAGGCCACCCCGCGTCCGCGGTGGGTGATCGCTTGCGGGGACTGCGCTTTGAACCAGGGCGCGTTCATCGGCGCCTATGGTGTGGTGGGCGCGGTTGCCGATGTGGTCTCCATCGATGTGGAAATCGCGGGGTGTCCGCCGGACCCGACCCACATCATCACCGCGCTGCGATCGGTGACCGGAAGGTGACCCCGGCGTTGGCGACCGGCGCGGCTCCGATGCCGAAGAGATTGCCTCCCAACAATTTCCACCGCATCCTCACGGGCGTTTCGACGTCGCTGCTGGGTGCCGGCGGGCTGTGGGCCGGCGCACTGGGAATGTTCGGGTCACTCCCCACGATCCGCATCGGGTGGTTGCTTCCACTGGCGGGGGTCCAACTGGGGCTCGATCCTTTGGGCGGATTCTTCATGGCGCTCACGGGCGCGGTCGCCGTCGCCGTCGGGGTGTACACGATCGCGTACGCCCGGAGCGAGCGTCTGGGTAGGTTCACCCTGGCGGTGTTGCCGGTGTTTGTCGCGGCGATGTTGCTGGTGCCCGCCGCTGGTTCCGTCACCACTTTTCTTTTGGCTTGGGAGTCGATGGCGGTCGCGTCGCTGGTGTTGGTGCTGGCGCATCACACGCGTCCACAGGTTCGCTCCGCTGCGTTGACGTACGCGGTGATGACCCAATTGGGGTTCGTGGCGATCCTTGTCGGACTCATGGTCTTGTCGGCGGCAGGTGGCGCGGACCGGTTCGACGACTTGCATCGAATACCCCCGGGTGCGTGCACCGCTGTTGTCTTCTTGTTGACGATCGCCGGGTTCGGATCCAAGGCCGGACTGGTGCCGCTCCACGCGTGGCTGCCGCGTGCCCACCCGGAGGCGCCCAGCCCGGCGTCGGCTCTGATGAGCGCCGCGATGGTCAACCTCGGCGTCTACGGCATCTGCCGTGTCGATCTGCAACTGCTCGGCCCTGGGCCGCGTTGGTGGGGGCTCACGCTGATGACCATCGGCGGGTTGTCGGCGCTCTATGGCGTCGTGCAGGCTTCGGTGGCAACGGATCTCAAAAGGTTGCTCGCCTATTCGACAACGGAGAACCTTGGTTTGATCACGCTTGCATTGGGAGCCGCCACCCTGTTCGCTGCAACCGGCGCTCACGCGCCAGCGACGATCGCCGCGGTTGCCGCCATGCTGCACCTGATCGCGCATGCGGCATTCAAGACTCTCGCATTCCTCGCCGCCGGGTCGGTTCTGGCCGCGACAACGTTGCGCGACCTCGACCGGCTGGGTGGCCTGGCCCCGCGAATGCCGTTGACCACCGGCTTGTTCGGCGTGGCCGCGCTCGGAGCGGCCGGGTTACCGCTCGGCGCCGGGTTCGTCAGCGAGTGGCTCTTGGTGCAGTCCCTGATTCACACAGCCCCGCAGCATGCCACAGTCTTGGCGTTGACCACGCCGCTGGCAGTCGGTGCGGTCGCGCTCTGCACGGGCCTGGGTGTGGCAGCGATGGTCAAGGCGTTCGGGATCGGATTCCTGGCGCGGCCGCGTTCCGACCAGGCCGCCCGCGCCCGAGAGGCGCCCGGCACCATGCTGGCCGGGATGGCGATCGCCGGTGCCGCGTGCCTCGTGCTTGCCGTGGCGCCGTCGGTTGTCGCACCCGCCCTGCGCTCGGCGGCCGCCGCGCTACCCGCGGCCCGGAATGTTCAATTCACCGATCTCGGAGCCGTGGTCCGACTGCCGGGGCTGCAGGGATCGATCGCACCTGGTGTGATCGCGGCCGGCCTCGGAGCGGCCGCGGTGGTGGCGGCCGTGCTGGCGCTGTGGCGTGTGAGGCGGCGACCCGCACCCGCCACCTTGCCGCTATGGGCCTGCGGGGCAGACGATCTCACCGCACGGATGCAGTACACGGCGACGTCCTTCGCCCAGCCTTTGCAGCGGATCTTCGACGACGTCCTGCGGCCCGACACCGACATCGAGGTCACTCCCGCGGCCGAGTCGCGTTATCTCGCCGAAAGAATCAGCTACCGCAGCAGGATCGGCGATGCGATCGAGGAACGCTGGTACCTGCCGGTGATCCAATTCATCGTCACTGCAGGGGAATTGGTACGGCGCGCACACACGGGCAGTGTGCATCTGTATCTGGCCTACGGCGCGCTCGGTGTTTTGACCGTGGTGGTGGTCGCCCGATGAACGTCCTTTCCTGCGCCGCTGGCGCGGTCCAGATCGGCGGGGTGATGGTGGGTGCGCCGCTGGTGGTCGGCCTTACCCGCCAGGTACGCGCGCGCTGGGAAGGCCGCGCCGGCGGCGGGATCCTGCAGCCTTGGCGTGATCTCCTCAAACAGCTTGGCAAACAACAGATCACGCCCCGCGGGACGACGTTGGTATTCGCGGCCGCGCCCGCCGTGGTCGCCGGCTCGACGTTGCTGATCGCCGCCATCGCGCCGCTGGTCGCCACCGGATCCCCGTTGGACGCCGCCGCCGACTTGTTCGCCGTGGTGGGCCTGCTGTTCGTCGGGACCGTCGCGTTGACCTTGGCCGGCATCGACACCGGCACCTCGTTCGGCGGGATGGGTGCCAGCAGGGAGATCACCATCGCCGCACTCGTCGAGCCCACCATCCTGCTGGCGTTTTTCGCGGTGTCGATGCCGGCGAGGTCGGCGAACCTCGGTGCCCTGGTAGCGCATACCGTCAGTCATCCCGCGCAGGTGGTGTCGCTCGCGTCGGTGCTGGCCTTCGCCGCGTTGGTGATCGTCATCGTCGCCGAAACCGGCCGCCTACCCGTGGATAACCCGGCCACGCATCTCGAACTGGCGATGGTCCACGAGGCGATGGTCCTGGAATACGCTGGTCCGCGCCTGGCACTGGTCGAATGGGCGGCCGGGATGCGGCTGACGGTGTTGTTGGCCCTGCTGGCAAATCTGTTCGTGCCGTGGGGCGTTGCGGGCGGACGGCCGAGTGCGGTGGATATCGTTGTCGGCCTCGCGGCGGTCGCGATTAAGGTGGCGGTGCTCGCGGGGCTGTTGTCAACCGTCGAGGTGTTCGTAGCCAAGCTGCGGCTGTTCCGCGTCCCCGAGCTGCTGGCCGGATCATTCCTGCTGGCGCTCCTTGCCGTCATCGCGGCCAACTTCTTCGCGGTGCCGGCATGACGTCCGTCGCATTTGCAGACCTGGTGGACCTCGCCGCCGGCGGCCTGCTCCTGGCTGCAGTGCTCATCGTGTGGCGCCGCGACCTGGCCGCGATTGTCCGTCTGCTGGCCTGGCAGGGCGTCGCCCTGGCGTCCGTGCCCATCCTGCGCGGAGCGCACGACGGCGATGCTGCGCTGATCGGTGTTGGCGTTGCAGTCCTGGTGTTGCGGGTTGCGGTGCTGCCGCGGCTATTGGCCCGCGCGGTTGGCGCCGAGCCGCACTGCCGCCGCGAAGCCACCCCGCTGGTCAACACCGCGACGTCGCTGCTGATCACCGCCGCGCTGACACTGGTCGCCTTCGCCGCCACTCGCCCTCTGGTGAACCTGCAACCCGGCGCGACGACGACCGCGGTCCCCGCCGCCACCGCGGTGGTGCTCATCGCGTTGCTGGTGATGGTCACGCGGCGGCACGCGGTGTCACAGGCCGCGGGGTTCCTGATGCTGGACAACGGAATTGCCGCCACGGCCTTCCTGCTCACGGCCGGGGTCCCGCTGATCGTGGAACTCGGTGCCTCGCTGGACGTGCTGTTCGCGGTCATCGTGATCGGGGTTCTCACGGGACGGCTGTCGTCCGCCTTCGGTGGCGCGGACCTGGACGCGCTGCAGGAGCTGCACGACTGATGACCGGTTTACTGCTCACCGCCATCCTCACGCCTGTCGTTGCGGCGATCACCACCCTGATCGCCGGATGGCGGAGGGCCACTGCGACGCTGATCGTGTTGTCTGCGGTGTCGGTTCTCGGATGTGGCGCGGCGCTCGGTATTCGTGGCGGATCGGGAACGCGGCTCGCCCTGGGCGGGTTACTGCGCATCGACGCTCTCACCATCACCATGCTGATCGTTATCGGAATCGTTGCCACACTGGCCAGCTGGGCCAGCATCGGCTATGTCGACACCGAACTCGCGCACGAGCACACCGACATGCGCGGCGCACGAATTTACGGGGCGCTGATCGCAGCCTTCTTGGCCGCGATGGTTTTGGCGGTGTGCGCCAACAACATCGGCATGATCTGGATCGCTATCGAAGCAACGACCGTGATCACCGCATTCCTGGTTGGACACCGCCGCAACCGGGGCGCGCTCGAGGCCACGTGGAAATATGTGGTGATCTGCTCGGTCGGCATCGCCATCGCCTTCCTGGGAACGGTGTTGCTGTACTACGCCGCCGAGCATGCCGGCGCGCCGGCCGCCGCCGCCCTTAACCTCGACGTGCTGACCGCGCACGCCGGCGGGCTCAACCCCGACGTCGCTCGACTTGCGGGTGGGTTGCTGCTGATCGGCTACGGCGCGAAGGTCGGCCTGTTTCCGTTTCACACGTGGCTGGCCGACGCGCACAGTCAGGCCCCGGCGCCGGTGTCGGCGTTGATGAGCGGCGTGCTCTTGTCGGTCGCCTTCTCGGTGTTGATCCGCATCACGCCGATCATCGACGCAGCGACGGGACCCACGTTCATGCGGTCGGGCCTACTGGTGATCGGTCTTGTGACGTTGTCGGTCGCGGCGCTGATGCTCACGGTGACACCGGATGTCAAGCGCATGCTCGCCTATTCCTCCATGGAGAACATGGGTGTGATCGCGATCGCCGCAGCCGCCGGAACCACGCTGGCGATTGCCGCCCTGCTGCTGCACGTCCTCGCTCATGGGATCGGCAAGACGGTCCTGTTCCTGGCGAGTGGGCAGCTGCAGGCTGCTCACGACTCCACCGCGATCGCCGACATCGGTGATGTGCTGCGTCGGTCTCGACTCATCGGCGTGTCGATTGCCGTCGGTGTGGTCGTCCTGCTCGGCTTGCCACCCTTCGCGATGTTCGCCAGTGAGCTGGCAATCGTACGTTCGCTCGCAGACGCGCGACTCGGCTGGGCCCTCGGCGTCGGCATGATATTTATTGTGGTCGCCTTCGCCGCGCTGGCGCGTAACTCGGCCCGCATCCTGCTGGGCGCCGCAGCCGGTACACCCGCAATTACCGTTCCGCGAACAGTGGCGGCGGCCCTACTGGTTGGTGTTGCCGCATCGTTCGCCTTGGGGGTCAGCGCCGGTCCGCTTACCGACTTGTTCACCGCCGCGGCCAGTGTCGGGAGATCGCGGTGACGCCTGAGTGGGCGCGCCACCGGCTTTCGCAGTGCGAAGTGGCCGAAATGGCAGAAGGATTGCTGGGCAATGGATTTCGGTTGGCATTGGTGGCCGCCCACGACGACGGTGCCGCATTCCGGGTGGTGTACCTGTTCCTCGCCGGCCGGCCAGACCGGCGCGTCGAACTCGAATGCGAACTGCCCAAACATGATCCAGAGCTCCGATCGCTGGCCTATCTGTCCTTCCCGGCCAGCCGGTTCGAGCGTGAAGTGGCGGACCTGTACGGCATCCGGCCCGTCGGGCATCCGAAAGCACGCCGATTGGTGCGGCATGCCCACTGGCCCGAGAGCTGGTACCCGATGCGCGAATCGGCTTCGTCGGCACCCGAATTCGATGGCAGCGGCCACTTCCCGTTTGTCACCGTCGAGGGTCCAGGGGTGTACGAGATTCCCGTGGGCCCGGTGCACGCCGGCCTGATCGAGCCGGGCCACTTCCGCTTTTCGGTCGCCGGCGAAAAAGTGCTGCGCCTCAAGGCCCGCCTGTGGTTCGTGCACCGAGGCTTGGAGAAGCTCTTCCAGGGCCGGCCGGCGGTAGGCGCGGTCGACCTGGCCGAACGCGTCAGCGGTGACACCTCTGCTGCGCACGCGCTCGCGCACTGCCTTGCCATCGAAGACGGGCTCGGGATCGCACTGCCCGAGGAGGCGCACCGCTTGCGGGCACTGCTTGTCGAACTCGAACGGCTGTACAACCACATCACCGATCTGGGGGCACTGGCCAACGACGCCGGCTTCGGTCTCGCCAATGCGCATGCCCAGCGGGTGCGCGAAAAGCTTTTGCGGCTCAACGCTTTCGTCACGGGGAACCGGCTGCTGCGTGGCGCAATTCGCCCGGGCGCGGTCGCGCTGCGGGCACTGCCCGACGTCGCCGAACTGCGGTCCATCGCGGCCGATGTCGCCGAGATTGCGGAACTGACCCTGCGCAGTTCACTGGTGTACGACAGATTTGCCGGGACCGCGGTGCTGCATCCGGAAGACGCGCAGGCCCTCGGCTGCCTTGGCTATGTCGCTCGTGCCAGCGGCATTCGTACTGACGCCCGACTCGAACACCCGACCGCCCGACTGCCTGTAACCGAGGTGTGCGCCGCTCGGGGTGATGTGTTGTCTCGGTTCACGGTACGACGCGACGAGTTCGCCGCGTCCACCGAGTTGGCATGCCATTTGATCGAATCGCACACCGGGCCGGCCGACTACGTCGGAGACCCAACGGCGCGGTGTGCGGCGCGGAGCGGCGTCGGCATCGTCGAAGGCTGGCGCGGCACCATAGTCCATCGCATCGAACTCGACGCCGCCAAGCTGATCACCCGCGCCAAGATCGTCGATCCGTCGTGCTTCAACTGGCCCGCGCTGCCAGTTGCGATGGCCGACAACATAGTTCCCGACTTCCCATTGGCCAACAAGAGCTTCAATCAGTCGTACGCGGGCAACGACCTCTGAATGCGGGCTATCCTTCGCCCGGTAACGCGAATCGGCCGTCGCCGGTCCGGGTCACCAGTCCATCGGCCAGCAATGAATCCAGCGCCCGCTCACGTTGTTCGGAATCGATCACCCATGCCGAGTCCAATTCCACTCTGGTGGCCGGAGAGTCCCTCTCGCGCAGGACATCGAGCAATCGGCCTCGGACCTGGCGGTCCGTTCCGGCGTAGCTCTGCACCCTGCGTGCAGGCCCTTGTGCGGCGGGATAACCTGCCCGCCGCCACGCGCAGTCGAGAACCGGGCACAACCCGCAGCGCGGCGCTCGCGAGGTGCACACGATCGCGCCCAGCTCCATCAGCGCCACCGAAAACTTTGGCGCCATCTCATCGGAAGGCAACAAGGCCAAGACCTCGGCGTGGTCGCGCACGGCGGACGGCGTCCCCGCGTCGGCCAGGCCGCGCACTGCGCGGGCTACCACCCTGCGAACGTTGGTGTCCACCACGGGTACTCGCTGACGGTAGGCGAAGCAGGCGATCGCCCGCGCGGTGTAGCTTCCCACGCCGGGCAGGGTCAGCAATGTGTCCACATCATCGGGAACGACGTCGTCGTGGTCGCGCGCGATGACGGTGGCGCACTCGTGGAGGCGTTTGGCCCGCCTCGGATAGCCCAGCTTGCCCCAGGCCCGGAGCACATCGGCGGGGCTCGCCGACGCCGTGGCCGAAGGTGTCGGCCAGCGTCGCACCCATTCCGACCAAATCGGTTCCACCCGGGACACCGGCGTCTGCTGCAACATGAATTCGCTGACCAGTATCTGCCACGCGCTCACACCTTGTCGTCGCCACGGGAGGTCCCGGCACGAACGGTCATACCAGTCGAGCAACTCGTCGACCGAAACAGTTGGTCGTGCGTTCACCGGGCCGTGCGGCATGATATGAGCCATGCCTAACACCAGCCCAGTAACCGCATGGAAAGCACTTAAAGAGGGTAACGAGCGATTCATCGCCGGCAAGCAACAGCACCCCAGCCAAAGTGTCGAGCACCGCGCCAGCCTCGCCGGCGGACAGAATCCGATCGCGGTCGTGTTCGGGTGTGCCGACAGCCGGGTGGCGGCCGAACTCATCTTCGATCAGGGCCTGGGCGACATGTTCGTCGTGCGCACTGCCGGGCAGGCAATCGACACGGCCGTATTGGGCTCGATCGAGTTCGCAGTCACGGTGCTCAACGTTCCGCTCATCGTCGTCTTGGGCCACGACAGCTGCGGCGCCGTGAAGGCGGCGCTCGGAGCTATCGACGACGGTGCGATCCCCGGTGGTTTCGTTCGCGACGTGGTGGAACGTGTTGCGCCCTCGATCCTGATGGGCCGCCGCGATGGCTTGACCCGCGTCGACGAGTTCGAGGAACGACATGTGCGCGAGACGGTGGCGCAGCTTCTCGCCCGCTCCACGGCCATCGCCGAGCGGGTGGATGCGGGAACCCTGGCGGTCGCCGGCGCCACCTATCACCTCTCCGACGGGCGGGCGGCCCTCGTCGACCACATCGGCGACATCGGCGAATAGGGAAAACCACGTCTCCGGACCGCCAATACCCGGTCCTCAGCCAGCAAACCTTGCGACACGCCGACGCGGGTGTAACAAATCGGCGTGACCTGCCCCTACGCTGCGAATGTGCTGGATCTGGAACCGCGTGGCCCGCTACCTACCGAGATCTATTGGCGGCGCAGGGGCCTGGCCCTGGGCATCGCGGTGGTCGTCGTGGGAATTGTTGTCGCCACGGTCGTCGCCATCATGAGTCACAACGCGGGCGCCAAGCCTGCCAGTGCCGACAAACCCAACTCCGCCCAGGTGAAACCCGCGGCCCCCGCGCCGCAGGCGCCGCAGGCGCCGGGCCCCGAGGGCGTCACCCCGGTGCCGGCCCCGCAGGGGCAGAACCCCGAGTCGCCGACGCCGACGGCCGCGGTGCAGCCGCCGCCGGTGCTCAAGGAGGGCGACGACTGCCCCGACTCGACCCTGGCCGTCAAGGGCCTGACCAACGCGCCGCAGTACTTCATCGGTGACCAGCCGAAGTTCACGATGGTCGTCACCAACATCGGGCTGGTGGCCTGCAAGCGCGACGTCGGGGCGGCGGTGCTCGCCGCGTACGTCTACTCGCTGGACAACAAGCGGTTGTGGTCGAACCTGGACTGCGCGCCGTCCAACGAGACGCTGGTCAAGACGTTCACGCCGGGCGAGCAGGTGACCACCGCGGTGACCTGGACCGGGATGGGGTCGGCGCCGCACTGCCCGCTGCCGAGGCCGGCGATCGGGCCGGGCACCTACAACCTGGTGGTGCAACTGGGCAACCTGCGCTCGAATCCGGTGCCGTTCATCCTGAACCAGCCGCCACCGCCGCCCGGTCCGGTGCCGGCGCCCGGCCAGCCGGCGCTTGCGCCGCCGCCGGAGGCGCCGGGCGCCCAGTCACCCGCGGGCTGACACCCGGTCGCTACGTCAGCGGGTCGGCGATGGTCGACTCCGCCAGCTGCGACAGCCCTTCCCGGACGTGGCGGGCCCACATGGCGCCGATGCCGTCGACCGACCTCAGGTCGCTGGCGCTCGCGGCCAGCACGCCCTGCAGGGTTCCGAACGTCCGCACCAGCAGGTCGACATGCGCGAACTGCAGCCGCGGGATGCCGGCCATCGCCCGGTAGCCCCGCGGGCTCAGCGCGGAATCCTGGGCCTCGGTGGTGGTGGGGTAGCCGAAGACCTTCGCCAGCGCGGTGAAGTCGAGCAGCTCGGTGTCCGACAGGGCGTCCAGCTCGTCCAGGGTGGCGGTCATCTGCGCCTCCGACAGCGGTTCGGGGCTGGCGTGATAGTCGCGGACGACCAGCTCGCGGGCGATGTCGTTGCCGCCCAACAGCTCCTCGAGCTGGAGGCGCAGCTGGCGGCCGTCGGTGCCGAGCTCGACGACGTCGTCGTCGATCACCAGGCCGATCCGCCGCGCCAACTCCAGCCGCTGTACCACCGTCATCACGTCGCGCAGCGTCACGAAGTCCTCGATCTCGGCCCGCGACAACTGCCTGCTCACCTCGTCGAGCCGCATCTTGTAGCGCTCCAGCGTCGCGATGGCCTGATTGGCCCGCGACAGGATGGTCGCCGAGTCGGCGACGACGTGCCGCTCGCCGCCGACATAGACGGTGACGGTGTTCATCGAGTGGCTGACCGAGATCACCGGGTAGCCGGTCTGGATCGCCGCCCGTTCCGCCGAGCGGTGCCGGGTGCCGGATTCGTCGGTGGGTATCGACGGATCGGGGACCAGCTGCACATTGGCGCGGACGATGCGGCCGCCGTCGGTGGACAGCACGACGGCGCCGTCCATCTTCGCGAGCTCCCGCAGCCGCGTGGGGGCGTACCGCACGTCCAGGGTGAAGCCGCCGTCGCAGATCGCCTCAACGTTCTCGTCGTTGCCCAGCACGATGAGCGCACCGGTGCGGCCGCGCAGGATGCGCTCCAGGCCGTCGCGCAGGCCCGTTCCCGGGGCCAGGCGGGCGATGGTGTCACGCAGCGTCGGACGAGTCACAGCGTGCATTCTGCGGCCCCGCCGCGCTATGCGTCCAGCCGCTGCGGTGGTTCGGCGATGTCCAGCACGTGCTTGAGCGCCGCCGCGATGGTCAGCGCGCGCAGCGCCCGCATCCCGTTCGGCACGATTTCCCGCCGGGGGTCGTCCCCGTCCGGGATGAGCGCCACGTCGAACCCCTGACGCGCGGCCTCGCTCAACCTGCGTTCCATGCCGCTGACCCGCCTCAAGTCACCCGCGAGCCCCACCTCACCGATCATCACCGCGGTCGTCGGGAGCGGCCTGTTGAGGTAGGCCGACGCCAGCGCGACTGCGACGGCCAGGTCCGAGGACGGGTCGGTGAGCCGCATGCCGCCCACGGTGGACAGGTATATGTCGTTGACCGCGAGGTTGAGCCGGCCGTGCTTTTCGAGCACGGCGGTGATCATCGCGGCCCGGGCATGGTCGATGCCGCTGACGGCGCGGCGGGGTGAGCCGCCCGGGGGCGTCGCGAGCAGCGCCTGGACTTCGCCGATCAGCGGACGCTTGCCGTCGAGCGTCACCGTGATCGCGGTGCCCGGCACCGGCGCCGGCCGCTGGTCCAGGAAGAGGTTCGACGGGTCCGAGACGCCCTCGATCCCGTTGTCGTGCAACATGAAACACCCGACCTCGTCGGCCGCGCCGAAGCGGTTCTTGATCCCGCGGACCATTCGCACGGAACCGTTGCGGTCGCCCTCGAAGTGCAGCACCACGTCGACTAGGTGCTCCAGCGAGCGCGGCCCGGCGATGGCCCCGTCCTTGGTGACGTGGCCGACGAGGATCAGCGCGACGCCGTTGGCCTTCGCGGCGGCGGTGAGCGCGGCCGTGACCGCCCGCACCTGCGTCACGCCGCCGGCGACGCCGTCGGCCTCCCGGGTGGACATCGTCTGCACCGAGTCCACGATGACGAGCGCCGGACGCACGGTCGCGATGTGGTCGAGCACCGTGTGCACGTCGGACTCGGCAGCCAGGTAGACCTCGTCGCCCCCGCACCCGATCCGGTCGGCGCGCAGCCGGATCTGGCCGGCGGACTCCTCCCCGGAGATGTACAGGGCGCGCTGGCCGGCCTCCGCCCAGCGGTGCGCGACCTTGAGCAGCAGGGTCGACTTGCCCACGCCCGGGTCGCCCGCCAGCAGCGTGACGGAGCCGGGCACGACGCCGCCGCCGAGCACCCGGTCGAGTTCGCCTACGCCCGTCGAGCGGTGCCGGCTGGCATTGGGTTCGACCGAGGAGATCGGAACCGCCCGCGACGCCGGGGCGAGGGCCGAGCGGCGGGCCCCGCCGGCCACGGCGCTGAGGACCGCCACCTCCTCGACGGTGCCCCAGGTGCCGCACTCCATGCAGCGCCCCACCCACTTGGCGGTGACGTGCCGGCACTCCGAACAGCGATATTGCGAGCGCGCATTAGCCACGCCCTGAAGGTATCGGGCCGGTCCGACAATTCCGGTGCGACAGGCCCGGCATTGCAGGCCCAGGGACGACTAGGTCTGCTCCGACTGCGGCAACCCGGCCGTGATCGGGACCTGCACGGTCGCCTGGCCGGCCTTCTCGAAGTTGAACGTGAAGGTGTACGTCAGGCCGTTGCTGATGGGCTTGGACAGGTTGACCGTTGCTTTGACCGCATTGCTGGTGGGGCCGGGCGCCACCTTCTGGCCCTCCGGGGTGCCGATGAACAGGGTCCCGGCCGCGGGCACGCGACCGTCGCCGTTCACCGTCACCGTGCCGATGTCGCTGGTGATCCCGACCAGCCTGTCCGGCTGATCGGGCGACTGGTTGACGGCGACCGCGACGAGGTCGACCGTCTGCCCCGGCGGGACGGAGTCACCCTTCTGGGTGGCCTGGATCCTGATGTCGCGCAGCGCCACGTTCTTGACCGTGACGGCGTTGCCGTTGATCGCCGGTTGCTGAGTGGCCATCTGGGAGACCTGACCCGCCCCGCAACCGCTGAGCACGGCGGCGGCCAACGCAACCAGGCAGATCTTGAAGCGGTTCACTCGGGGTCCCTCCTGCAGGGCCTCACGCCGTCACGGACAGCGGATCAACGCGATCGAATACGCAACTATGCACAGTAGTAGGAAGGCTTCGGCGGCGGTAGCGCAGGGCCGCAGACCAGCGTGGCAGCGAAGGACAAGGGTGCCCGCGCCGGCCGTTGAGCGCATTGGTAAGGTTTGCCCTTGCATGTATCGCTCGGTCTGTCAACCCCTAATTCGCGTGCGTTGTGCCCCTGACCTGCACCGTTGTTCCGCACGCGTCGGGTTGCCGTGTTAGAATGAAGTAACGAAAGGGGCCCGAATCAGATGATCTTCAAGGTCGGCGACACCGTTGTTTACCCGCATCACGGTGCTGCGCTAGTCGAGGCGATTGAAACCCGAACCATCAAAGGGGAACAAAAAGAGTATCTCGTCTTGAAAGTGGCGCAGGGCGACCTGACGGTTCGAGTGCCCGCCGACAACGCCGAATACGTGGGCGTCCGCGACGTCGTCGGCCAGGAAGGCCTCGACAAGGTCTTCCAGGTGTTGCGTGCCCCCCACACCGAGGAGCCGACGAACTGGTCCCGCCGTTACAAGGCCAACCTGGAAAAGCTCGCTTCCGGTGACGTCAACAAGGTCGCGGAGGTAGTCCGCGACCTGTGGCGCCGCGACCAGGAGCGCGGGCTGTCCGCCGGCGAGAAGCGGATGCTGGCCAAGGCCCGGCAGATCCTCGTGGGCGAGCTCGCCCTGGCCGAGAGCACCGACGACGCCAAGGCGGAAACCATCCTCGACGAGGTTCTGGCCGCCGCTTCCTGAAATTCCTGACGCTCCGGTGGTCGCGGAGAACAGCGCCTCGGGCTCGGTGATCGCCGTTGTCCCGGCCGCAGGGTCGGGGGAGCGACTCGCCGCAGGCATCCCCAAGGCCTTCTGTGAACTCGATGGCCGCACGCTGCTCGAGCGTGCGGTGACCGGCCTCGTCGACTCCGGCGTCGTCGATCACATCGCCGTCGCCGTCCCGGCCGACCGGCTCGACCAGGCGCAGCGGATCGTCGGCGACCGCGCGACCGTGGTCGCCGGCGGTCCGGAACGGACGCAAACGGTGAGTTTGGCCCTGGCGGGCGTCGCCCAGGCGCACGCCCCCGACTTCGTGCTGGTGCACGACGCCGCGCGGCCGCTGACCCCGCCCGGGCTGATCGCCCGGGTGGTCGAGGCGCTGCGGGCCGGTCACCCCGCCGTCGTTCCCGCGTTGCCGCCGGTCGACACCATCAAGGCCGTGGATGCGAACGGGGTGGTGCTGGGGACGCCGCAGCGGGCCGGACTCCGCGCGGTGCAGACCCCCCAGGGTTTCGACACCGATCTGCTGCTGCGCGCCTATCGCGCGTACTCCGGCGCCGACCACGCGTCGGCGGCCGGCTTCACCGACGACGCGTCGCTCGTCGAGCACATCGGCTGCCAGGTCCAGGTGATCGACGGCGACCCGCTGGCGTTCAAGATCACCACCCAGCTGGATCTGCTGCTGGCCCAGGCGATCGTCCGCCGGTGAACGGGTCGCCGCGGACCGGCATCGGCACCGACGTCCACCCGATCGAACCCGGTCGGCCGTGCTGGCTGGTGGGCCTGATGTTCGACGGCGCGGACGGCTGCGCCGGTCACTCCGACGGTGACGCCGCCGTGCACGCGCTGTGCGACGCGGTGCTCTCGGCCGCGGGCCTGGGCGACATCGGGGCCGTATTCGGCGTCGACGACCCGCGCTGGAAGGGCGTCAGCGGCGCCGACATGCTGCGCCACGTGCTCGACCTTGTCGAGCGGCACGGCTACCGCGTCGGCAACGCCGCCGTCCAGGTGATCGCCAACGAGCCGAAAGTGGGCCCCCGCCGCGCCGAGGCGCAGGAGGTGCTGTCGGGACTGCTGCGTGCGCCCGTATCGGTGTCGGCGACCACCACCGACGGGCTGGGACTGACCGGCCGCGGCGAGGGCCGCGCCGCCGTCGCCACGGCGCTGCTCCTCCCGATCGGCTGAGCGCGGGCGTCACGCCAGCGTGACGCCCGGCGCCGACGGCCACGCCAGCGTGACGCTCGGTGCCGTCGGTCGCCGCAATAGGGCAGGTAAGCTGGCACGTCGTGACCGATCGCCCCCGCCTGCGGCTCCACGACACCGCCGCCGGTGCCGTGCGCGATTTCGTACCCTTGCGCGACGGCCACGTCTCCATCTACCTGTGTGGTGCCACCGTCCAGGGCCTGCCGCACATCGGGCACGTCCGCAGCGGGGTCGCCTTCGACATCCTGCGCCGCTGGTTGATCGCGCGCGGCTGCGACGTCGCGTTCATCCGCAACGTGACCGACATCGACGACAAGATCCTCAATAAGGCCGCCGCGGCCGGCCGGCCGTGGTGGGAGTGGGCGGCGACCTTTGAGCGCGCCTTCACCGCCGCCTACGACGCGCTGGACGTGCTGCCCCCGTCGGCCGAACCGCGGGCGACGGGCCACATCACCCAGATGGTCGAATTGATGGACCGCCTGATCGAAACCGGTCACGCCTACGCGGCGGGCGGCGACGTCTACTTCGACGTGCTGAGCTACCCGGAGTACGGGCAGCTGTCCGGGCACAGGATCGACGACGTCCACCAGGGCGAGGGTGCGGCGACCTGCAAGCGAGACCAGCGCGACTTCACCCTGTGGAAGGCCGCCAAACCCGGTGAGCCGTCGTGGCCCACGCCGTGGGGGCGCGGGAGGCCGGGCTGGCACCTGGAGTGCTCGGCGATGGCCCGCACGTACCTCGGGCCGGAGTTCGACATCCACTGCGGCGGCATGGACCTGGTGTTCCCGCACCACGAGAACGAGATCGCCCAGAGCCGCGCCGCCGGCGACGGCTTCGCCCGGTACTGGCTGCACAACGGCTGGGTCACCATGGGCGGCGAGAAGATGAGCAAGTCGCTGGGCAACGTGCTCGCGATACCGGCGATGCTGCAACGGGTGCGGCCCGCGGAGCTCCGCTACTACCTGGGCAGCGCCCACTACCGGTCGATGCTGGAGTTCTCCGAGACGGCCCTGCAGGACGCGGTGAAGGCCTACGTCGGCGTCGAGGAGTTCCTGCACCGCGTCCGCAGCCGGGTCGGCGGCGTCGAGCCGGGCCAGTGGACGCCGCGGTTCGCCGACGCCCTCGACGACGACCTCGCGGTCCCGATCGCGCTGGCCGAGGTGCACCAGACCCGCGCCGAGGGCAACCGGGCGCTCGACGCCGGCGACCACGAGGGCGCGTTGGAACACGCCCGCGCCATCCGCGCCATGATGGGCATCCTCGGCTGCGACCCGCTCGACGAACGCTGGGAGACCCGCGACGAGACCTCGGCCGCGCTCGCCGCCGTCGACGTGTTGGTGCGCTCCGAACTGCAGAACCGCGAAAAGGCGCGCGAACAGCGCAACTGGGCGCTGGCCGACGAGATCCGCGACCGCCTCAAGAACGCCGGCATCGAGGTCACCGACACCGCGGACGGCCCGCAGTGGACGCTGGGCGACGGCAAGTAGATGGCCGGGAATGGGGGGCGGCGGGGGGCGGTGCGCAAGGAGGGCACCAAGAAGGGGCCCACCGTCGGTTCGGGCGGCCAGCGTCGGCGCGCGCTGCAG
>NZ_CACRUY010000003.1 GCF_902652685.1 Mycobacterium sp. Marseille-P9652 | reverse complement strand
CGGGCAGGGCATGCCCCCGAATATATCAGTAGTGCGCAAAATACCAGGGCAGGGTGTCGGCCCGGCCCGTATCCCAGGGACCCCGGCGGGGCGTGTCGCTGCCCGAGCCGTATCTGGTCGCATGCCTGGGCGCGGGTAATCAGGTGTCCACCATCAGCTTTCGAGACGTCGGGGCGCCGCTCAACTGCCGGCCGATGCAGCTGAACGACCTGCGCCCCGACGTCTCGAAAGCTGATGGTGGACACCTGATTACCCGCGCCCAGGCATGCGACCAGATACGGCTCGTGCAGCGACACGCCCAGCAGCGATCCCTGGATGCCGCGCAGGATCGACACCATGCCGTTGTATTCGGCGACGTAGTAATTGCTGCGGACGATCGCCCTGCCGATTGCGAGTCCCGCGAGCACCAGAAGGATCACCAGCGTGACGACGATTGCCGTCCGCCGCCATGACCACCGCGACTTCGTGGGCGTTTCCTCTTGCGGCGGAACGCGTTTGGCGACCTCTTCGCGCGGCCTGATCGCCGACGCGCGCCCGGCGGAGGTGTTGGGCAGGGTCAGTTGGTCGTCGTCCCCCGAGACCGCCCCGGCCAGGATGGGCTGCGTCTGGCCGTAGTCGTAGTCGACCACGTCGGCGACCACGACCGTCACGTTGTCGGGGCCCCCGCCGCGAAGCGCCAGTTCGATGAGGCGGTAGGCGGCCTCGGCCACGTCGGGGATCTGGAGCGCCTCGAGGATGGTCTCGTCGCTCACCGGGTCGGACAACCCGTCGGAGCACAGCAGGTAGCGGTCACCGGCGCGAGCCTCGCGCATGGTCAGGGTGGGTTCGACCTCGTGGCCCGTCAGCGCCCGCATGATGAGCGACCGCTGCGGGTGGCTGTGGGCCTCTTCCCGCGTGATCCGACCTTCGTCGACCAACGTCTGAACGAACGTGTCGTCCTTGGTGATCTGGGTCAATTCGCCGTCGCGCAGCAGGTATCCGCGTGAATCACCGATGTGCACCAGCCCGATCCGGTCACCGGCGAACAGGATCGCGGTGAGGGTGGTGCCCATCCCTTCCAGCTCGGGTTCCGCCTCCACCTGCGCTGCGATGGCGGAGTTTCCGGCGCGTACCGCCGCGTCGAGCTTGGCCAGCAGGTCGCCACCGGGCTCGTCGTCGTCGAGGTGGGCCAGCGCGGCGATCACCAGCTGGGAGGCGACCTCACCGGCGGCGTGTCCGCCCATGCCGTCGGCGAGCGCCAGCAGGCGTGCGCCGGCGTAGACGGAGTCTTCGTTGTTGGAGCGCACCAGGCCGCGGTCGCTGCGCGCGGCGTAACGCAAGACCAGGGTCACGGGCGCAGCTCGATCGCCGTCTTGCCGATCCGGATCGGCGTACCCATCGGAACTCGTACCGCAGTCGTCACCTTTGCCCTGTCGAGGTAAGTGCCGTTGGTCGATCCTAGATCTTCGACGTACCATTCCGACCCGCGCTGAGACAGCCGGGCGTGCCGCGTCGAGGCGTAGTCGTCGGTCAACACCAGTGTCGAATCGTCAGCGCGTCCGATCAGGACCGGCTGCCCGCTGAGGGTGATCCGCGCGCCCGCCAGCGAGCCCTCGGTGACCACGAGGTAGCGGGCGGCGTGCCCGCGTTGCCGCGAAGGCAGCAGCGTGCTGCGCAGTGTGAGGCCGCGTCGCACCATGACCGCCCCCGTCGGCGCGTAGATGTCGGTCCGCAGGATGCGCAGCACCGACCAGATGAAGACCCAGAGCAACATCAGAAAACCGGCACGCGTCAGCTGCAGTACGAGTCCCTGCATCTGGCGTCCTTTCCGTCCTGGCGTCACATCCCCCGCGCCCAGCACATCGGCAACGTCACGATACTTGGACGCAGGTCGGCACGGGGCGAAGCACGGCAGCGTCGAGCCGGCGGGTTCAGTGGATGCGGACGATGATCTCCGAGTGGCCCAGACGGATCACGTCGCCGTCAGCCAACTGCCATTCCTGAACCGGGGCGTTGTTGACGGTGGTCCCGTTGGTGGAGTTGAGGTCGGTGAGGAGCGCGACCTGGCCGTCCCACCGGATCTCCAGGTGACGGCGCGAGACGCCGGTGTCGGGCAACCGGAACTGCGCGTCCTGGCCGCGGCCGACGATGTTGGCGCCCTCGCGCAGCTGGTAAGTGCGCCCGCTGCCGTCGTCGAGCTGCAGCGTGACCGACGACCCGGCGGCCCCGTAGCCGCCCTGACCGTAGGCGCCGTAGCCACCCGCCTGCCCGTAGTCAGCCGGCTGACCGTAGTCGGCGGGCTGGCCGTATTCGTAGTCACGGTTGGCCGTCTCGCCATAGCCACCGCCCTGAGCGCCGTAGCCGCCGGGGACGGGTTCGGCGTACTGGGTGTAGTCGCCCTGGCCGTAATCCTGGCGGCCGTATCCACCGCCTTGCTGGTAACCCTGCTCGTACCCGCCGCCCTGCTCGGGGTAAGCGGGGCGCTGCTCCGGTGGGGCCGGAGGGGCGTAGCCGGCCTCCTGCTGAGGGGCGGGGCCACGGTTGTAGTCGCCGTAATCGCCGTAGCCCTGCGGCGCACCGGGCTGCGTGCCGGCGGGGGGTCCGTAGCCGCCGCCCTGCCGGTATCCCTGGTCGTAGCCCTGGGGGGCCTGGCCGCCGTATCCGGCCGGCGCGGGAGGCCGTTGCTCGTACGACGGTGGATAACCGCCGTGCTCCGGTTCCTGGTAGCCGCGCTGCTCGGGGTAGCCGCCTTGCTGGGGGTAGCCGCCCTGCTGGTCTGGGTAGCCGCCCTGGCCCTGGTAGCCGCGCTGCTCGGGGTAGCCGCCCTGCTGATAACCAGCCTGGCCCGGGTACCCGCCCTGCTCGGGGTAGCCGCCTTGCGGGGGGTAGCCGCCTTGCTCGGGGTAGCCACCCTGTTCGGGCTGCCGCGGCGGCGGGTAGCCCTGCTGCTGCGGGTAGCCGCCCTGCTGCGGGTAGCCGCCCTGGTCGGGGCCGCCCTGCGGTTCCGGGCCCCCGCGCGGATCGTCCTGCGGACGCCCGTAGCGGTCGTCGTAGTACTCTTCACCGGGCCGTTGCGGCCCCGGACCCCCGCGGTAGCTTGGATTGTCGGTCATTGCTACTCCTCGTTCTGCGCCGAACGCGTTATTTGATTGTCGCTGGACGGGATCATCGACCGTCGGGCGGGGCTGGGCATCGGGGTTGACAGCACCACTGGCGCGGTACTGGCCGGTACGCAGGTTCGACGACTGCTCGAACCGGACGACCACCTCACCATACGTTTGCCACCCCTGTTCCTGAATGTAGTCAGCCAAGTACCGAGCGAATGTGCCCGACGTGAGATCCGGGTCGGCGCCCACCTTCTCGAAGTCGTGCATACCGAGGGTAATGATGTATTCGTTGGGGGCCAAAAGGCGATTTCCCTGGAGCGTCTGGACGCCGCTCTCGGCTTCCCTGCGCAGTACGCCTTCAATCTCCTGCGGCACGATCGCTCCCCCGAACACCCGGGCGAACGCGTTGTCGACCGTCGCCTCGAGCTTGCGCTCGATCCGCGCCGCGAGCCCCCGGTGGCTATTCATCGATCAGCGTTCGTCCGCACGTGTGGCGTCAGATCGCCGGCGCGAGGCAAACGGGCCGCCCGGGTGTCGTATCACCTACGCATGGTATCGGGACACCGCCTCACCGCGGCACCTCGAGAACTCTGAGAATCGCGTCGGCCCAGGTCAGAGCGGTACGGGCGAAGCCCGCAGGGCCACCGGGGCGATTGGGGAATGTGGCTATTACAGTGGTATGGTCCATCGGTCGTTTCCCCGGGCGAGTGGCGGAATGGCAGACGCGCTGGCTTCAGGTGCCAGTGTCCTTCGGGACGTGGGGGTTCAAGTCCCCCTTCGCCCACTTTTCGTGTTCTTCTTGCTTGCTTAGTCCCCCGGTGACTGGTCGCGCGGTGAATTGACGTCCGTGCTGGCGCAAGTACCGTGATCGCCAGTTCAGGGGGTTGGCATGGTCAGGCGTCACTGCGCGACGGCGCATCTCCGGGCGGTGCTATGGGCTCGCCCTACATAGACGTCGACGCGCTGGTGGCGGAGGCCGGTGGGGATCCGTGGGCGATCAACCGAAGCCTTCAGGCCGGCAGGCCATCCGAGATCGCCGGGCTGGCCGAGGCCTTCCACCAGGCAGGCATCTGCACCGCCGAGGCCGATCACGCGTTCGAGCAAGCCCGCAGTCGCTTCGACGTGGCCTGGAATCACCAGAACGGCGATCACCCGATCAACGATTCCGCCGAAGTGCAGCGGGTGACGACGTCTCTGGGGGCGCTGTCGCCGAAGTTGCCCAAGATCGCGGTCCATCTCGAAAACATCGCCGCCGCGTTGGCCGAAGCGCAGCAGTCCGCCGCCCCGCAGATCGCGACGTTGGACGCCCAGCTGCGCGAACTCGCGAACTTGATCGGCCAGGCCGTGGCCATGCTGCAAAAGGGTGTCGACGCCGCGGACGCCAATGCCTTGCATGCGCTCATCGACACGTGCGAGGGCGACGCCGTTCGCGACACCAAAGCAGCGCTGGCCCGGCTTCTGTCGATCCGCGGCGGCTACTCCGACTGCCTGCAGAAATCGGTGGATTGCCTGCACGACGACGGCTATGACGGCGCACCGCTGCACGGTGTCGATGCTGACGGCGTCTCCCCGCCGTCCGATGCCCAGCAGGCCGCGCTCGCCGAGATCCGGCGGATCACCGACCAAGCGGTGCTGGACCAGATGGCCAAGGTTCGCGCGGCGCAGGGCGCTCTCGACAGGGCCTTGGCCGACCTGTATGCCCACGGGCCCGGATCCCCGGAGGGAGAAGCCGCCAACGCCGCCCTGCCGAAGCTCAAGGCCGATCTCGCCAAGGCCCTCGACGACCTCGGGAAGATTCCGGACTACCACAACATCGATCCCGCCTCGATCAACGTCGGTCCCGACGGGCACTTCACGTTCACCTACAAAGCCGACGGGCAGCCCGTTCAGGTCGTCGGGCAGCTCAAGGACGGCACGGGAGAATTCTTCGACCAGGCCACCGGCACGGCCTACACGTTCAGCAGCGGGAAGTTGACCGGCATGCGCACGCCGGATCCCGGGAAGGTCGAGGCCACGCCCGAGCCGTTGTGGAGCGCCATCACGCTGGCGCTCGGCGGGCCCGAACTGAAGGCGGGCGGCCAAGCGGCGTGGCAAGGCCTGAAGACCTTGCTCAGCCGCGGGGGGATGGAAGGTCTGACGTCCGACAACCTCCTCGCCCGCGCTGCGAGCTTCGCCGAGACGCGTGAAGCGCTCGCCAAATCGGCGTTTCCGTCACGTGGACCGATTCCGGACGAAGGCGGGCTACCCGTCCCGGGCACCCAGCCCGGACCGGCGCCCGTCGTCGAGCACGTCCCGCCCGGAGACGCCGGGGCGACGCCCGGCGAACATGCTCCTGCAGGGCCGCACGCGCCCGTGGCGCCCGACGGTGCCCCGCCGCCCACACCTCACGCGCCGCCGCCGCTGCTACCCGATCATCCGTTGTTCCACGGCTACGAGCCGGTTGACCCCGGGCCGGAATTCACGAAGCCGGATGGGAGCCTGATTTATCCGGATGACGCGTCGCCGACCAAACCCTATGCGATACCGGGAACCGTCATCCCGGACGCCCATTTGCCCGCGGGTACTGCCCTGAGCCGCTTCGGACTCCCCGGCGGTTCGTATCTGGCGCCTGAGGGCACGCCATTCGCGCAACTGTCGCTTCCACCGAGCAGTGCGGCGAAACCATACTATGAATACTTCGTGAAAGACCCCGCCGCACTACCCTCGGGCTTTCACATCGAACAATCACAAGTGGCGCCTTGGTTCAAACAACCTGGCGGGGGGACGCAATATCGGGTTATCGGGCCGGACGGTAAGGACGCCCCAGTCGACGCCTTGGTCGAGTCGGGATACTTGGGAGAGGTGCGTAAGTGATGGTGGACTACAGCCGGCTGTCGACAAATTGGCGCAAATGGACTGCGATCTCCCGCCTCGACGAGGTTTCCATTTCGAGAGAGTGTGACGACTGCACGATCAAGTTCAAGGCCACCGACTATGAATTCCACCTGCGCCAAACCGAATCTTGGTGGGTCGTCGACACCGTCAACGATCGTGGACAACGCCACAACGACACTGCAAAACTGTCAACCTTCGAGCTGGCCGAAAAGTACCTCATTTGGAAGTGGGGGTCGATGGCGCGGGGAATAGTTGGTGCGGAACGCCTGGGACCCCGGTTGTACGCGCTTGGTTACAGCCACGAGGTGTCGGTGACCCAGATAGCAGAGGGCATAGCGGAATTACATTCGCCGCAGGGCGATGCCATTTTGATGGAACCCGACGCCACCATTTTCAGCCACTTCATTCCACGGTCGATCGAAGATATCGAAGAGACGTTGTCCGAGGGCATCTCTTAGGTGGAGGCGGCAATTGAGAGCGCCAGAAGCCTTTCCTGTGATGTCTCTCGACTTGCCTAACCCTGCTAAGAGTTCAGCCACCGCTGGACGTCCGAGGTCACCGGGTCGGTGATGTCGTCGTACTCCGGGTGCTTCTTGAGCACGGTGACCACCATCGAGCACACCGGAACGATGCGCTTGCCCTCGCCCCGCGCCTCGTTGAGCGCCTCCTCGATGAGGATGGTGGCCAGGCCGCGTCCGCCGTAGGACGGGTCGATTTCGGTGTGGTAGAAGACGCGCTGGTTGTCGCGGTCGGCGAAGTCGGCGAGGCCGACCATCTTCCCGTCGACCGCAATGGTGTACCTGCCGTCCTCCGTGGCTACCGTGACCTCCGCGCCGGTCTTATCTGTCGTCATGCGTGCTCCCCTTTCGTTGGTGTGTCGATCGTGGCTTCAGCCGGGTGGCCGGCAACGGGGGTGCGGGCAGTCGGCTTACCGAACCCTGATACCCGCTGACGGACCCGAAGCGCTCGTCGCCGTCTTCCCACATCTGGCGGTAGCCGACGATCTCGTCGTGGCTTCGTCCGACGAAGTTCCACCACATCACCAACTCTTCGGTGAAGGGCGGCCCGCCGAGCAGCAGCACCCGCGCCGGCGCATCTCCCAAGTTGCGCAGGTGCAGCGTGTCATTGCCCGGGTCCCAGTGGCCCAGCTCGGCGACCGTCAGCACCGTCCCGTCGAGTTCCACTGGGCCGATGTCGCACAGGACGCCGTGCTCGAATGCCGGGTCGACCTTCAGGTCCAGCCGGGCATGAGGATCGAGGTCGATTTGCGCCCCGAGCAGAGGAGTGAAAGTCAGCACAGGCGAACGGCTTCCGGCGAGACCTCCGAGGAAGACACGCGCGACCGCGCCGGGCAGCGCCGTCATCGGCGGCACGTAGTGGGCGAAGTCGCGCATGGTGTCGCGGTCGGAGTCGGGCAGTGCCACCCACAACTGCACGCCGTGCAACAACGCGTTGGACGCGACCGACACCTCGGAGTGGCAGATGCCCGCGCCGGCGGTCATCAGGTTCAGCTCGCCGGGCAACACCCGAGCGTGGACGCCGGCGCTGTCGCGATGCTCCACTTCGCCGCCGAACAGCCAGCTCACGGTTTGCAGACCGGTGTGCGGGTGCGGCGGCACGTCCATGCGCGACGACGCGGGCCCGTAGTGGTCGATGAAGCACCAGGCGCCGATCAGCGACCGGTCCCGTTGCGGCAGCGTGCGCTGAACGCGCATCGCGCGCGGACCGCCGAGCGGGACCTCGCGCGGCCGCAACACATCGACGCCCGCACCCTCCGATGCGCTGCACGAAACTTCAACCGGCGCGACTTCAAGGTTGCTCATCGTCCCCTCGACCGTAGCCCGCTCACTTCCCGGGCGGCCGCAGCACCTTCATCGCCAGTCGCATGACCGGCTCGGGGACGCGATCCTGCATCGACAGCGCGCGATCGGCGGCGCGCGACCGCAGCGGGGTGCCGCGACCGAAGACCCGGCTGAGGGCTCCCCCCGACGGCTCGAGGACGACGTGCAGCGGCGGCGCACCCACCGAGGCGCCGAGCGCATTCGCGATCACCATGCGCTGGATCTCGCTGGTGCCCTCAAAGATCGTGTACAGCTTGGCATCCCGATACCACTTCTCGACCGGGTGATCCGTGATGTAACCCCACCCGCCCATGGTTTGGATGGCCCGCTCGGTCGCCTTGACGGCCACCTCGCTCGCGGCCATCTTCGACATCGAGCCCTCCCCCCGGTCGAACGACACCCCGTTGGCCGCCATCCATGACGCCCGCCAGGTCAGCAGCCGCGCCGCGTCGATCTGGGTGGCCAGTTCGGCGAGCGTGAAGGCGATGCCCTGATTGTCGATGATCGGTCCGCCGAACGCCTCGCGCTCGGTGGCGTACGCGGTCGCATACTCGAGTGCGGCGCGCGCGATGCCGATCGCCTGCGCGGCCACCATCGGGCGCGTCTGCTCGAACGTGCCCAGCGTCGCCGAGCCGGAGCGTTGGCCACCGGCGACCACCTCGCGCGCCTTGGCGAGCTTGTGCTCCAGCTTCTCCTCTCCCCCAAGCAGATTCGCGCCCGGGACGCGGACTCCCTCGAAGAGCAGCTCGGCCGTGTGCGATGCCCGGCAGCCCAGCTTGTCGAGCTTGCGCACCAGTTTCAGGCCGGGCGTCCCGCCCGGCACGATGAACAGCGCCTGACCGCGATGGCCGAGTTCCTCGTCCACCACCGCGTTGACGACATGCACGTTGGCGATCCCGCCGTTGCCGATCCACATCTTGTGGCCGTCGATGATCCAGTCATCGCCGTCGCGGCGGGCCCGCGTGCGTAGATTGCGGACGTCGCTGCCCCCTTCGGGTTCGGAGATCGCCAGCGCCGCGAGTTTGATGTCACCGGGCGTCCCGAAGCATTCCGGCGCCCACTGCAGCATCTGCTCGGGGGACGCGGCCTGACCGATCGCGGACAGGGCAAGCGCCGGCATGACGATCGCCAAACCGATTCCAGCACAACCCCAGAACAGCTCCTCCATGAACATCGGCAACGAGATGCCGGTCGGGTCGCCGATCAGATCGCGGTAGAACAGCGGGCTGTAGAAGCCGCAGCGGGCCGCCTCCTCGAGCACCGGCCAGGGAAACTCCTGTCGCTGGTCGTATTCGAGGGCAACGGGGCGTATCACCGACTCCGCGAACTCGTGCGTCCGGCGGGCCAGGTCGTGTTGCGCGGCCGTCGGTGTCAGGTCGAACGTCATCGCTGGGCTTTCGGGGTTGGCAATGGTTGCCGACCTCGACTACCCCGTCGACCCCCTCAGCAAACTGTCAGGCGGCGGACCGGGGCCCGATCTGAGCGGCCGGCAGGTGCAGTACGACCGCGGCAGCCGGCACGGCATCATGCTCGTGACGAGCCAGCAACATCGCGTTCTCAGGCAACTGCCGCGAGTTGATCTCGCCGCTGGCGATCCGGCGCAGGACGTCGTGGGCGGCGGCCAACTGTTCGCGCTTCCTGTACTGGCCGCCCGGCAACTTCACGCCCGCCCAGACGCCGTATTCCTCGCGGTGCGCGATGGCGTGCTGCGCGCATCGGCGCTGCTGCGCCAGCGGGCAGCGCCGCAGGCACTGGATCCTCGCCTCGGTAGCCGACCGTTCGTAGGCACGTGCCTTCGCCGCGCCGTCAGCGTCATCGTCGTCGGGGTAGCCGAACCACAGTTCCGGGTTCGCTGCGCAAGGGTGTCCCATCTCGGCCTCCTCGTCGGGCTTGAACGTAGTCGAAAGCGTATACGCATCCGAGCGGCCACCGCAAGAGAAACGAGACAAAAACGTATATCCCAAATCTGGTCGAGGCTGCTGTGTAATATCCGGCCTATGGCCGGAGCCTGCGGTGAGCCGTGAATCGGCCGGTGCGGCAATCCGCGCCCTGCGCGAATCGCGCGACTGGTCGCTCGCCGAGCTGGCGGCCGCGACGGGCGTCAGCGTCATGGGGCTGAGCTTTCTCGAACGCGGAGCGCGCAAACCGCACAAAAGCACAGTTCAAAAGGTTGAAAACGGCCTCGGTCTGCCGCCGGGCACCTACTCCCGGCTTCTGGTGGCCGCGGATCCGGAAGCGGAGCTGGCGCGGTTGCTCGCCGCCCAGTCCCCCACCGCGCCGCCGGCGAGGCGCACGGGTCCGGTGGTGGTCGATCGCCACAGCGATACCGAAGTGCTGGAAGGCTACGCCGAGGCGCAGCTCGACGCCCTCAAATCCGTCATCGATCGGCTGCCGGCGACAACATCAAACGAATATGAGACGTATATTCAGTCTGTGATCGCGCAGTGCGTCAAGGCGGAGATGCTCGCCGCGAGTTCGTGGCGGGTGGCGGTGAACGCCGGAGCCGACTCGACGGGCCGGCTGATGGATCACCTGCAGGAACTCGAGGCGACGCGCCAGACCCTGCTGGAGCGGATGCCCACCAGCCTGACCGCCCGGTTCGACCGGGCCTGCTCCCGGTCGTCCCTGCCGGAGACGATCCTCGCCGCTCTGATCGGCGTGGCCGCCGACGACGTCTTCGACATGCGGAGCAGCGGGGTGATTCCGGCGGGGGCACTCCCCCGCGTTCGCGCCTTCGTCGAGGCCGTCGAAGCGGCGGACCGGGACGTCACGCAACAGGGGGCGTCGTGACGTCCGGCGAGATCGACCTGCTGAGGCGGGCCCATGAGTTCTTCGCCGGCGACGTGCGCCCACCGGCGTGGGACGTCGGCTTGGAGCGCCGCGATGGCCTCGTGCCACAACCGAATCATGTTGCGTTGCAGTACTATCGGGACGCGGTCGAGCGCACGCGACAGCGGCTGCTCTCGGCCGTCCGCATCGACGCTGCGGCCGCGGAGGTCGTCGCGAAGGCCTCCCGGGACCGGTCCGAGGCCCGACGGCTCACCCGAGGCGTTCTCGACGAGGCCCGCGCCGACACCGTCACCGCCGTCTCGCCGCTGGCGCAGCGGGAGGCGATGCGGCGTCGAGCGGCGCGGCTGCGCACCCAGCGTGGACATGTGCTGTCCGCCCGCCTGCAGGCTCGGCGACACGCGGCGGCGCTGCGGGCGCTGAGATACCGGCTACGGCACCGCGGTCCGGAGTCGGTGAACGGCCGCGCCGCACTCGCGGTGCGCGCCGCGCTGTCACGCCTGGGACGACCCTACGTCTGGGGTGCGACGGGGCCCGAGCAGTTCGACTGTTCCGGGCTGGTGCAGTGGTCGTATGCGCAGGCCGGGGTTCACCTCGACCGCTCCACGTATCAGCAGATCAACGACGGAATCCCGGTGCCGCGGTCACAGGTCCGTCCCGGCGATCTCGTCTTCCCGCATGCCGGGCACGTGCAGCTGGCCATCGGCAACAACCTGGTGGTCGAAGCACCGTATTCGGGTGCGTCGGTGCGGATCAGCCGGATGGGGGCCAACGTCGCGATCCGGCGACCGCTATGACAGTGATCCGGGCAAGGCGAAGGGGTTGATCCGAATGCCGGAACGGGCCGGGCCTTCGATCGACGCGGTGCGAGCGCGGCAGGCGCAGCTCGCGCGTCGGCACGACGCGATCACCGACGCCGACCGCGTCCTCGCCGACGTGCTCACCACCGCCCACGCCGCCATGCGGGAAAGCCTCGGGCGCCTGGAGGCGATCGGCGAGGACATCGAGAACGCCGTGGCAAACCAGGCGGACCTGGCCTTGGACACCCCGTCGGGCGCGCGCGAGTTTCAGAGGTTTCTGCTTGCCAAGCACCGCGAGATCTCCGCCGTCTTGGCGGAAGCCCGGGAACTGGGCCGCGAGAAGAGGACCGTGCTGGACGGCCTGCGGACGCAGTACGGCCAGTGAAGGCGAAAGGTGTTTGTTCACAACGTCGGTCGTGCTGAATTGTCAGCCGCGATGCGCCCTGCGTACCGTCGCCCGGCATGGAGGGGTCACGATACGTGGCGCAGCGAACCACACCGCCAGCGGCATAGGCCATGTCGGTACATGACGAGTTGCTCGCGGCGGTTGCCGCTCTCAGGGACCGCACCGGAGACGCGACCGCGTGGCAGACCGGATTGGCGCCGAGCGAAGTGGCCGCCGTCCTCAGTCCCGCAACCGGTTCCGAGCAACTCAGCGCCATTCTGGGCAAGATCCATCGGCAACACCCGGATGTGTTCGGCGCCGCGACGCCCGACCCACCGCCGAACGCGCCCCCGCCGGCAGCCCCCGACGAGCGCGAGAGCGGCGATGCCGCGGATGCCATCGCACGCGCCGAAACGGCTTTGGCACAACAGAATTCGACCAGCTCGCAGCTCGACATGCAGGTGGTCGCGGCCATCCTCAACGCACACCTCACGACCGTCGAGGGACGGGAGGCGCTGGTGAAGCTGCAGCGTGAAACGGAGGCGGCGGTGCAGGCGCGCTCCGATCTGGACACCCCCGCGGGAGCCCGGGACTTCCAGCGGTTCCTCATCGGCAAGCTTCGAGACATCCGCGCCGTGGTGCTCAACGCCAGCCTGGACGACACGTCGAAGTCCGCCCTGATGGCCGCCTGGACATCGCTGTACGACGCGTCCCGGAGCGACCCGGGCAGCGGTGACGGGGTGCGCACATCGGCCGACGCCGACGAGGATCCGGCGCCGGATGATCCCGCTTGGGACCCTCTGCTCGATGTGGCCGACGAGGCGGACCCGGACACGGACGGGTCACTCAGCCAGCCACCGGGCGCCGGACCTGCCGCAGCTCCGATGCCGTCGCCGCCGATGCCGGCCCTTCCCGCCCTGGGCGCCGGGCCGCTGCCGGGCCTCGGTGCGGCGCCGGGTTCGTTGGGTGGTCTGGGCTTGCCGCTGCCCGCGCTGCCGGACGGCGGCAGGGGGGATCCGACACTGCGGGCGTTCGGCGACGACAAGCCCCGGCCGCCGGAGGCCCGGGACCTGGACGAGCCCGACCCCGACGCCGCCGCCGAACAACCCGAGGACTCCTCGCCACCACCGTCGGGGGTGACGGTGACACTGCCCGACGGTGAGACGGTCGCGGCGGCCAATGCTCAACTCGCGGCCGCGATCAAGGCGGCGATCGCCGGGGTGCCCATCCCAGATGCGTTCCGCCAGCAGGGAATCACCATCCCCGCTGCGGGATCACCGGTCGCCGAACCGATCGACCCGCCGCGGCTGCAGCCCGGCGACATCGGCATCTTCACCGATCGGCACGCGCTTGCGCTGGGCCCGGGCAAAGCGGTGCTGGACGGGCAGATTCAACGCATCGCCACCGTGAGCGGCCCGGGCTTTCTAGGCTGGGAACACCCACCGGCGCCGTCCACGAGCGCGGACGCGCCGCCCAGGACCGACCCACAGACACCCGCCCGGCCTGCGCCCGCACCCACCACCACACAATAGAAACCGCCGGCCCGCCGACGACGCATGACAGGAGACAGCAAATGGCAGATTCGATCCAGGTAGTGCCCGCGCACCTGCGCGAAGCTGCCGCACGTCACCGCGAGACCTCCGACTACCTGCGCACCGTCCCGTCATCGCATGACGCGATCCAGGAAAGCCTGGACTCGCTCGGCCCGATCTTCAGTGAGCTCCGCGACGCCGGACGCGAACTGCTCGAGGTCCGGCGGCAATGCTACGAGCAACAGGCCGACGACCACGCCGACATGGCGGAGAATCTGACATTGTCCGCGGCGATGTGGGAGCGGCACGAGCAGGATGCGGCGCGGCAGTTCCGCGGCATCGTCGACGGCGGTCGATGACGGACGCCAACCCCGCTTTCGACACCGTTCACCCGAGTGGGCACATCCTGGTCCGCTCCTGCCGCGGCGGATACATGCACAGCGTCGCGCTGACCGAAGGGGCGATGGAGACCGACGCCGAGACCCTCGCGCGGGGCATTCTGCTGACCGCCGACGTGTCGTGCCTGAAGGCCTTGCTGGAAGTCCGCGACGAGATCGTTGCGGCCGGCCACACTCCGTCCGCGGAGGTGCCCACCGTCCGGGACCTCGACGTCGCCATCGAGACGTTGCTGGCGCACAAACTGCGCAGCCGCGCAAAGTAGGCTTACCGTCGTCCTACAGCAGCCAGACCTTGGCCGCGTCCGGGTCGGGTGCGATATCGGTGGGCGGCTCAATGGGATTGGCGCCGAACAACTCTCGCGCGCGCGCCAGCAGGGTGCGCACTTCGTCGAGTTGCTGCTGCAGCGCAGAATCGGCCATGGCCACACGCTACCCACGTGGTGACGGCGGCACAATTCACTGACTGGAAAGGCCCCCCGGTAGTGCCGGTAGGCTTAGCCGGTGGCGATCTTCGGTCGGATAACGGCGCGCCAGCGCCTCCGGAGAGCGACCCGAGAATCACTGGCGATTCCGGCCTTCAGCTCTCCCATCGATTGCACCCCCTGGGTGACCGGTGGACTCTGGCCTGCCGAGCTGTCGACGACCGATCCCGAAACCGCCGGTCTGGCAGAGCATCTCAGGACCGATCTCGAGCGAATCGCCAGAAGTGCCAATGACGAGCTGAAGCTCGTCAAGCGCTCTGGGTTGCCCGACCCCGCGCGCCAGGCCGAAGAAGCCCGAATCATCGACGACGCACGCGCCCGCGCCGAGCGGAGGGTCGAGTCGACGGTGCGCCAACTGCATACCGTGCCTGCCCCGGCGCACCGGAGGGCCCGGCACGTCCCCGGGACGGATTTCGAGGCGACGCAGGTCCTGCCCGCGGTCACCGAATGGGAGCCTGTGCCCGCGCCGGCACAGGCGACACCCGAGCCGCGGTGGCGTGTCGCCGCGCCTCGCCATGACGAAACCCTCGTCATACCGGCCGTCACCGATGACATGCCCGCTCCCCCGGTTCCCCCGCTGCCGGCTCCCCCGGAGCCGCCCGAGGCGGTGGAGCCGGAACCCGTCATCGAGGCACCGGTAGCGGCCCCTCCCCCGCCCGCGAGCGCACCCGACGAAGCGGCCCCGGCGCACGCAGTTCCAGCCCGCGGGGAGCCCGACGGCGACCGGCTGAATCGCCTGCTGGAGTTCGTCGTCCGGCAGGAGCCGCGGCTGAACTGGGCGGTCGGGGATCATGTCGACGGCACCACAGTGGTGGTGACCGACCTGGCCCACGGGTGGATCCCGCCGGGGATCTCCCTCCCGGCCGGTGTGCGGCTACTGGACCCCGCGCGACGCGACGGCAAGGCCGCCGCCCTGATCGGCGAGACGGCGCGCGTCGTCACGTACGCCCCCGGTGATTCGTTGCGCCGCTCGGCCGACTTGGCGACGACGACGTCCTCGCTGCAGCCGCGCGAACTTCCGGCGACCGACGATCTCGGCGGCGCGCTGAGCGCGGCGACGCGGCGCGACGGGTTGCCGAGGATGGTGCACGCGATGGCGAGTACCGCGGCCGCGGGCACCCGCATCGCCGATCAAGAGGTCGACGTCTTGCGCGTTCATCTCGACACCGCCCGGTACCAACTGCTGGTTCAGCATCCGAACGTCGACCCCACGCTCCTGCTCAACTGCCTGTTGCTGGCCGCCACCGAAGCCTTCGTCATCGGAGACACGGTGTCGGCGAACTATCACCTGCGCTGGTTCCAGGCGCTGGAGGCGGCGCCGCCGTCGTAGACACGGCAGTTAGGCGATGAATTGACGCTGGTCGGAGGGGTCGACGATACTGGCCGGGTGTCGGGGTCCGGCGGTCGCTCGCATTCCAGCGACAAAGACCTCGTCGAATCCGTTCTCCGGGAACTCAGCGAGGCGGCCGACAAGTGGGAGGCCCTCGTCGCGCAAGCCGAGGCCGTCACCTACAGCGTCGATTTGGGAGACGTGTATGCGGTCGCGAACTCCGACGGCAGGCTGCTCGAACTGGTCCTGCATCCGGGCGTGATGACCGGCTACGCCCACGGCGAGCTTGCCGACAGGCTCAACCTGGCAATCACGGCGTTGCGGGAAGAGGCCGAGGCCGAACACAAAGCGATGTACGGCGGCCCGCTGCACTAGGCGCGCCCGGCGCTGGGTTGGATGGGCGCCGTCTCTCTTCGCGCGCTGCGCGCGCTCATCGCCCGGCGCCCGGCGGCCCAGCGAAAGCCTGCGCGATCTCCAGCCAGCGCTGCGCGTCCGGACCCTGCGCCGTGAGGTCCAGGGCGCTCAGCGGACGTCGCTGCGTCACCAGGAAACAAAAGTCTTCCGCGGAACCGGTGACTCGCTGCACGGCGTCCGGCGGTCCCCAACTCCACGTGTCACCACTCGGTCCGCGCAGCTCGACAAAAAACTGCTCGGCGGGAGGCGCCAAATTGTGGACGGCAAACGCGTAATCGCGGGTGCGCACCCCGAGGTGCGCGATCGAGCGCAGCCGCTCGGTGGGCCGGCGCTCGACGCCGAGCGCATCGGCCACGTCAAGCCCGTGCGCCCACGTCTCCATCAACCGCGCGGTGGCCATGGATGCCGCGCTCATCGGCGGCCCGAACCACGGCAACTTCCGGCCGTCGGGAACCGTCAGCAGCGCCTCGTGCAGCCGTACGCGGGTGCGTCGCCATTCGTCGAGCAGTTCGGCCGGCGGCAGGGCCGCCAAGTCCGCCGCGCCCGCGTCGACAAAACCCGTCGGATCGGCCGCCGCGGCTTGCAGGGCTTCGGCGAAACCGGCCTCGTCGGTGACGGCGGTCAGGGCGACCCGGTCTGTCCACAGGAGGTGACCGATCTGGTGCGCAATGGTCCAACCGGGGGCAGGCGTGGCGTCGGCCCAGCGCTGCGCCGGGAGCGGCGCGACCAGAGCGTCCAGGTCGTCACTTTCGGCGCGCAGGTCGGCGACGATCGGCCCGGGTCCAGCCATCAATGCCTCCGGGCCGTCGAGAGCAACGCGGACGGGACAAACACGTACGTACCTTAGCGATCGGTCCTCGGCTCGCCCCGGCGGCCGATGAAGGCGTGCAAGAGAAGCCCACCGAGATACAGCACCGAGCCGAACAGCACGAAAGCCGGGGCGCGGCCATCGTCGGGAATCACCGTCGCCGCAACCGTGATAGCAACGATGAACGCCACCCAGAACAACGCGTCCTGAACCGCGAACACGTGTCCGCGCAGGGCGTCGTCGACGTCCATCTGCATCGCCGAGTCGGCGCACAGCTTGACCATCTGCCCGGACACCCCGAGCAGAAAGCTGGACCCGACCATCACCGGGAGCAGCAGCGTGGCGGCGGGAAGCTGGATGACGGCCGACGCCGCCAACGCACCGTTCGCCGTCGCGTAGCGGCCCCAACGCCGCACCGCCGACGGCGTCAACACGTTGGCCAGAAACGCTCCCAGGCCCGAGACGGCGAAGAACAACAACGCGGTCCCCAGCCCTCCCGACGCCGCTCGGCCCGTCAGGTGGTGGACCAGCAGCAGCATGAGTAGCGAGTTGATCCCGACCACCATGCGGTGCGCGGCCAGCCCCGAGAGCGTTGCGGCCACCGTTGGGCGCTGCGCCACCGTGCGCACACCGTGCATCCAGCCCGTGATAACCGCGTAGACCACCGGCCCGTGGATGGCCCTCTTGGTGTCGTCGGGGCCCAGCGCGCGGGGTTTGAACCGCCACGAGAGCAGCAACGCGAGCGAAATCGGAAGCGCGGTAAGGAAGATGATCGCCGACGCACCCTTGTCGCCGGCGCCGACGAGGAATCGCGGCACCAGCATGAAGTTCGCGCCAAGAAACGCGGCGGCCGCGCCGGACGCGGTGGCCACCGAGTTCATCGTGACCACCCGTTCGCGCGGCACGACGTGCGGGAGCGACGCCGATAGGCCCGACGCGACGAACCGGGCGAGGCCGTTGGCGATCAAAGCGGCGAACAATAGCGGCATATCCCCCGCGCGAAGCGCCAGGATCGTTCCGATCGCCGCGATGAGGACGAGCCGGCTCACATTGGCGCCGACGAGCACCAGTCGGCGGTCCCAACGGTCCATCAGCGCGCCGGCGAACGGGCCCAGCAGCGAGTACGGCAAGAACAGCACGGTGAAAGCCCGCGCAATGGCCATCGGATCGGTGGCGCGGTCCGGGTTGAACAGCAGCGCACCGGCCATCCCGGCCTGAAACAGGCCGTCGCCGAATTGGCTCGCCATCCGCACTTGCAGCAGCCGCCAGAAGTCGGGCAAATCGCGCACCGACCGCCAAAGGTGCACGGGTGCGCCCGAGTTCATCCGGGTTTGGATCACAGAACCGTCTTCCACGAATTCGAGTCGGCGGACGACGCCGCTTGATCAACACTACAAATATTCGCGGTGAACGCTCGATTGCCCCGGGCGACGGGAAGGAGGTGCGATGATGGTGAAGTGCCGCCGCCGGAGGATCCAGAGGACTACATCGCGCCCGCCGCGCAGCGGGTACGCGCGGGCACGTTGCTGCTCGCCAACACCGATCTCCTGGAGCCGACGTTTCGGCGCAGCGTGATCTACATCGTCGAGCACAACGACGGCGGAACGCTGGGCGTCGTGCTCAATCGGGCCAGCGAGACCGCGGTGTACAACGTGTTGCCGCAGTGGGCCAAACTGACGGCCAAGCCGAAGACGATGTTCATCGGGGGACCGGTGAAGCGCGACGCGGCCCTGTGCCTGGCGACGTTGCGGGTCGGTGCGGATCCGCAAGAGGCACCGGGCTTGCGTCACGTGGCCGGCCGGGTGGTGATGGTGGACCTCGACGCCGACCCAGACGGCATCGCACCGCTGGTGGAAGGTGTGCGCATCTTCGCCGGGTATTCGGGATGGACCATCGGCCAGCTCGAGGGCGAGATCGAACGCGACGACTGGATCGTCTTGTCGGCGTTGCCGTCTGACGTTTTGGTGGGGCCGAGGGCCGACCTATGGGGGCAGGTGCTGCGCCGCCAGCCGCTACCGCTGTCGATGCTCGCGACGCACCCGATCGACGTCAGCCGGAACTAGTCACGATCGCGAGCCCGGCGTTGCCCGGCTGCGACCGCCGAGAGCGCGGTGAGGGTCGTGTTTTGGCGCGGGTCACGACCGCGGGAGCAATGCCGACGCGGGACCACCCATGGTCCCTAGCCCGCCAACCGCGGTCCGAGAGTCGTCAGCCGCAGGACTGGGTGCAGGCGGCGCATTGCCCGCCGCAGCCGGGGGCGGCCGCTTCCTGACGCGCGGCGAAGCGGGCACTCTGGTACGACCCGGCGGCCAGCGTGCCCAACCCGCCGACGACGCAGACGATCAGCACCACCAGAGCGGTCTTCGGGGATGCGGCGAGCGCGACCATACCGCCGGCGGCGAGCATCACCGCCGCCGCCAATTGCGTCGGCGCCATGGCGCGCAGCGCCAACTGCGTCGTGTCGACAGATTCGTTGTGTGACAGCGACCAGGCCCCGAACCCGGCCGACGCCACGGCCGCGCACACGCACAGCACCCCCGCGATCAGCATGGGCTCACAATACGAGCCCGGCTTTCCTTTCGCGCGTTTGGCTCCGGCCGGTTTCGCGCCGGGGCGGTTCAGTGCTGGAGAAACGAAAAGTTCGGCAGGGGCGGCAGGCCGGGCACCATGGCCAGCAGGTTGGGTGCGGGCTGGGGCGCCGGGGCCACGTTCGGGACCGGCGCCTGGACGGGAAGCCCCGCCGCGGCCGCGGTGGGCACCTGAGCGACCGGAGCCCGTACCGGTGCCTGCCCGGGAAGGCCGACCTGGGACGGAACCGCCGTCTGGACGGGCACGGGCACGGGCGCTGCAGTGGGCGCCTGGACGGGCGCGGGCGCCTGCGCGGGAGCGGGGGAGGCGGCACCGGGTGCGGTGACCCGGAAGCCGTTGACGATGGCGTCGGTAGCGGGGGCGTCGGCGACGGCGACGGCCCGGTCAGTGCTCACCGCCAGCGACACCAGGTACTTGTCACGCCCCGAAGTGGCGATGACGTTGCGGCGCGAGGTGTTGACCGTGACGTCGCCGTCGCGGTAGGTGCCTTCGATGACCGAGGAGGGGAAGCCGCCGAAGTCGGCCATCGAGGCGTTGGTCGTCTGCCACGCAAGCAGCTTCTGGCTGTCCACATATCCGTGCGTGATGGCGTCCCGGGGATCGAAGTTTCCGACCAGTTTGTAGACCACCACCTGGGCGTTCGAGCTGTAGATGCTGGTGCCCTGCCGGTCGGCGATCACTGCGAACGCGTCAGGCACGTTCGGGTCGGGCACCTGGGTCCAGCGGGGCGGCACCGGCAGCGTGATGTCCAGCGCGTTGAATCCCTGGGGCTTCTGCGGTTCCAGCTTGACGCCCTTGGACTGCAGGTATTCCCGCAAGGTGCCCGTCGTCGCGGGAGTGACGGCGGGCTGCCCGGCAACTCCAGTGGGCGCCGCCGGCGGGGCGGCCGCGGCCCCCTGGGCCCCGGGGGCGGTGGCCAGCGTCGGGTTCGACGCCGGCGGGGCGGCAAGCAGCCGGTTGGGGACCTGCGCGGGGGCGACCGCGACGTTCTGCGGCGCGGGCATCGGCGCGGCGATGCCGGGAGCGGGTGGCGCCGGATAGAGGGGATCGGCCGAGGCGTTGGCGCCGGCGAACACCGTGAGGCCGATCCCGCCCGCGGCGAGACCCCCTGTGATTACCCGCATTGCACGGGCGATCTGAATCATCAGCGTCGGTCCTTCCCATGCTGCCCGGGTTAGGCACACCCGTCGTAGAGGCCGACTGTAACCAGAGGTCAGAGGCGGTGAACAGGCTCGAAACCGACCTGGGATGAACCTCTGACCGGTGCGCAACGGAACCGATATCAACCTGTGGCCGGCGTCTCCGCCGTGGCGGTCCTTATACCCTGTTCAGGTGACCGAATCCCCGACCGCCGCTCCCGAGAGCAACTCGGCCGCCGCCGCCGAGTCGTCTGTGGACGCCGACGCGCCACCGCACCGCTACACCGCGGCGCTCGCGGCCCGGATCGAGAGCACCTGGCAGGAGAATTGGGCGAGGCTCGGGACGTTCAACGTCTTCAACCCGGTGGGTTCGCTGGCGCCGCCGGACGGTACGCCGATTCCGGCGGACAAGTTGTTCGTGCAGGACATGTTTCCCTACCCGTCGGGCGACGGACTGCACGTCGGGCACCCGCTCGGCTACATCGCCACCGACGTCTACGCCCGCTATTTCCGCATGGCCGGCCGCAATGTGCTGCACGCGTTGGGGTTTGACGCTTTCGGGCTGCCCGCCGAGCAGTACGCCGTACAGACCGGCACCCATCCACGCACCCGGACCGAGGCCAACGTGGTCAATTTCCGGCGGCAGCTGGGCCGTTTGGGTCTGGGCCACGACAGCCGGCGCAGTTTTTCGACCACCGACGTCGAGTTCTACAAGTGGACGCAGTGGATCTTCCTGCAGATCTACAACGCGTGGTTCGACACGGCCGCCCAGAAGGCCCGCCCGATCGCCGAGCTGGTTTCCGAATTCGACTCCGGGACAAGACGTCTCGATGACGGCCGGGACTGGGCAGAGCTGTCGGCGGGGGAGCGTGCGGACGTCATCGACGGCTTCCGGCTGGTCTACCGGGCCGACTCGATTGTCAACTGGTGCCCCGGCCTGGGCACGGTTCTTGCCAACGAGGAGGTCACCGCCGACGGGCGCAGCGACCGCGGAAACTTCCCGGTGTTTCGGAAGCGCTTGCGCCAGTGGATGATGCGCATCACCGCTTATTCCGACCGGCTCCTGGACGACCTCGATTTGCTGGACTGGCCGGAGAAGGTCAAGACCATGCAGCGCAACTGGATCGGCCGTTCGACCGGCGTGCAGGCGCTGTTCTCGGCAACCGGGCCCGGCGGTTCCGACGTCGACATCGAGGTGTTCACCACCCGGCCCGACACCCTCTTCGGTGCAACGTATCTGGTGCTCGCGCCCGAGCATGAGCTGGTCGACGGCCTCGTCGCCGAGGAGTGGCCGGAGGGAACCGACGCACGCTGGACGTACGGCGCCGCCACACCGGGGGAGGCGGTCGCGGTCTACCGCGGCGCGATCGCCGCGAAGTCGGACCTCGAGCGTCAGGAGAGCAAGGAAAAGACCGGCGTGTTCCTCGGCGCCTACGCGACCAACCCGGCGAACGGACAGCGGGTCCCCATCTTCATCGCCGACTACGTGCTCGCGGGTTACGGCACGGGCGCGATCATGGCGGTTCCGGGCCACGACCAGCGCGACTGGGACTTCGCCCGCGAGTTCGGCCTGCCGGTCGTGGAAGTGATTGCCGGAGGCGATGTTTCGCAGGCCGCGCACACGGGCGACGGCGTGCTGGTCAACTCCGGATACCTGGACGGCCTGGACGTCGCGGCGGCCAAGAAGGCGATCACCGCGCGCCTGGAGGACGAGGGGCGCGGCCGGGCGCGCATCGAATTCAAGCTGCGCGACTGGCTTTTCGCACGGCAGCGGTACTGGGGCGAGCCGTTCCCGATTGTCTACGACGAAGACGGCCGCCCGCACGCGCTCGACGAGGCTGCGCTGCCCGTCGAATTGCCCGACGTGCCGGACTACTCGCCGGTGCTGTTCGACCCCGACGACGCCGACAGCGAGCCGTCACCACCGCTGGCCAAGGCGACCGACTGGGTGCATGTCGAGCTGGATCTGGGCGACGGGCTCAAGCCCTACACCCGCGACACCAACGTGATGCCGCAATGGGCGGGCAGCTCGTGGTACGAGCTGCGCTACACCGACCCGCACAACTCGGAACGGTTCTGCGCCAAGGAAAACGAGGCGTACTGGATGGGCCCGCGGCCGGCGGAGCACGGCCCGCAGGATCCTGGCGGCGTCGACCTGTACGTCGGAGGGGCCGAACACGCGGTGCTGCACCTGCTGTATGCGCGGTTCTGGCACAAGGTCTTGTACGACCTCGGCCATGTCACTTCGCGCGAGCCGTACCGGAGGCTGGTCAACCAGGGCTACATCCAGGCGTTCGCGTACACCGACGCCCGAGGGTCCTACGTGCCCGCGGACGAAGTCATCGAACGTGGCGGCCGGTTCTTCCACCCGGCGTCCGGCGGTGAGATCGAGGTCTTCCAGGAATTCGGGAAAATCGGCAAGAGTCTGAAGAATTCGATATCGCCCGACGAGATCTGCGACGAATACGGCGCCGACACGCTTCGGGTGTACGAGATGTCAATGGGCCCGCTGGAGGCCTCCCGTCCGTGGGCGACCAAGGACGTCGTCGGTGCGCACCGGTTTCTGCAGCGTGTGTGGCGACTGGTGGTCGACGAGCACTCCGGGCAATCCCTGGTCGTCGACGGGCAGCAGCTGGACGACGACACGCTGCGGGCCCTGCACCGCACCATCGCCGGCGTCACGGAAGACTATGTCGCGCTGCGCAATAACACCGCGGCCGCCAAGCTGATCGAGTACACCAACCACCTCACCAAGACGCACCGCGACGCGGTACCCCGTGCCGCGGTCGAGCCGCTGGTGCTGATGCTGGCCCCGCTAGCGCCACACCTGGCCGAGGAGCTGTGGCTGCGGCTGGGCCACACCGCCTCGCTGGCGCACGGCCCGTTCCCGCAGGCCGATCCTGCCTACCTTGTGGATGAGACGGTCGAGTATCCGGTCCAGGTGAACGGGAAGGTGCGCGGGCGCGTGGTGGTGGCCGCCGACGCCGACGAGGAAGCCCTCAAGGGCGCGGCGCTCGCGGACGACAAGGTTCAGGCTTTCCTGGCCGGCGCCGCGCCGCGCAAGGTGATCGTGGTGCCGGGCCGGCTGGTCAACCTGGTGGTCTGACCGGCCCGGGCCGCAGCACGATCTCGTGGACGTGGCCGTCGGGCGGCGTCGTCACCGCGTGGACAACGGCGCCCGCGACCGTCTCCGGCCGCAGGAAGTTGGCCGGGTCGTACTGCCCGCCTTCGAACGCGACGAGTTCGCGCTGCATGTCGCTGTCGGTGCGGCCGGGATAGACGGTGGTCACCCGCAGTTCGGGTTCGTCGGCGCGCAGCGAATCCGCCAGGGCCCGCAACGCGAACTTGCTGGCCGAATACGAGGCCATACCGGGCATCACGGAGCGCCCCGCGCCCGAGTTGATGAACACCACCTGGCCTCGGGCCCGTCGCAACGCCGGCAGCAGCGCGAGCGTAAGTGCCACGGGCCCAAAGACATTGACGGCGAAGGTGGCGCGCCACTCGTCGACGTGAGACTCCCCGAGGTGGCCGGGAATCGACACCCCGGCGTTGTGCACCAACACGTCGAGTTCGTCGACGACCTCGCACGCGGCGTCGATGTCGTCCCGGTCGGTGAGGTCGAGCGGAAACGTCGTGGCGCCGAGCCGGGTGGCGACGGCGTCCAGTCGCTCCGATGGACGCCCGGCCAGCAGCAGGGTATGAGTGGGCGCCAGGGCGGTGGCGATGGCAGAACCGATGCCGCCGGCGGCCCCGGTGATGAGTGCAGTGGGCATGCACATCACTCTACGGGCGCGGCGAACCCCGGCGAACGGCCTTGACTACAAGGCGGTTTCGCGCTCTTCACAGGCAGGAGGGTCCCCGGCGCGGCCCGGTGCCGGCTCGCCACAGGCCAGACGCTCCAGGGGTGCCAGCGCCTTCTTCAACGTCTCGACGTCGGACTCGGGCAGCTGAGCGAGCATCGCCGCCAGGGCGGCGCGGCGATTGGCCAGCGATTCACCATGGACGGCTCGCCCCCGAGGGGTGATGTCGACCAGCACGGCCCGCAGGTCCGACGGGTCCCGCGAGCGCTTGACCAGTCCGATCTTCTCCAGCCGCCGGATGGCGACGGTGGTGGTCGGCGTCCGTACCCGTTCGTGCGCCGCCAGGTCCGTCATGCGAATCGGACCCTGGTCGAGCAGCGTGACCAAGATCGAGAGCTGCGCCAAGGTCAGGTCGCCGGCCGCCGCGCCGTTGGGATCCCCCCGCCGCAGAATCGAAAACAGCTTGGACAGCGCCCGGTGCAAGCCTTCCGCAAGCTCGGTGACCTCGCCCGAGGCCGATTCGCTGTCCGCCATAGACGGGGAGTCTAACCGGATATCCGATCCGGACAAGGGAGCCGGCGCACTCACAGGACCTGGGACAGGAAACGCTGTAGGCGTTCGGTGCGCGGAGCGTCGAATATCTGCTCCGGAGGGCCGGATTCCACAACCTTGCCGCGGTCCATGAAGACGACCGTGTCGGATGCGGACCGGGCGAAACGCATCTCATGGGTGACGACGAGCATCGTCATGCCGTCGGCGCCCAGGTCGGCGATGAGTTGCAGAATCCCCTTGACTGTTTCGGGGTCCAGCGCCGAGGTCGCCTCGTCGAAGAACATGACCTGCGGCGCCATTGCCAATGCGCGGGCGATCGCGACCCGCTGCTGCTGTCCACCCGAAAGGGCGCCGGGTCGCGCAGCGGCCTTGTGTTTCAAGCCAACTCGGTCCAACTGGGCAAGGGCCAACTCGCGCGCGGCGTCCGGTGAGAGCCGCCGCAGCTTGCACGGCGCCAAAGCGACGTTCTTGAGCACACTCAGGTGCGGAAACAGGTTGAAGTGTTGAAACACCATCCCGATGCGCTGGCGAAGCTTGTCGGGATCGTCAGCCAGCACCGATTGGCCGTCGAGGAGGATGTCGCCGCTGTCCGGCTCGTTCAGCCGGTTCAGGGTGCGCAGCAGGGTCGACTTGCCCGAGCCGGACGGACCGATGATCGCGACCGTGCTGCTCGCCGGGGCATCGAGGTCGACGCCGCGCAGCACCTCCTGACCGCCGAGGGTCTGGTGAATTCCCTTGGCAGTCAACGATACCGGTGCGATGGCGGGCCCTTCGGCGCTCACGTGATCTCCTGACCGAAGGTGGGGATGAGGACGTCGGCGCGGTCTTCCGGCTCGGCGGCGCCACGGCCGCGGCGGAGGCGTGCGTCGATGTAGTTGACGAGATGGGTCAACGGAATAGTCAAGATCAGGTAGAAGAGACCCGCGGCGACCAACGGCGACAAGCTGCCCGTCTGTGCGTTGAGGTCGCGGCCGACTTGGAAGAGCTCTCGCTGGTCGGCCACCAGGCCCAGGAAGTAGACCAGCGCCGAGGCCTTGAGCAGCCCGATGAACTGGTTGACCAGCGCGGGCAGCACCCGCCGGATGCCCTGCGGCACCACCACCAGCCGCATCGCGGACGTGTAGCCGAATCCGAGGGCGCGGGCCGCCTCGAGCTGTCCCGGGTCGACGCTCTGGATGCCCGAACGGAAGATCTCGCCCATGTAGGCGGCGGCCATCAGTCCCAGGGCGGCGATGCCGAGGGGGTAGGGGTTCTTGTGGGTCAGGTCGCTCACCAGCGGCCCGATCCCCATCCCGATGATCAGAATGATCACCACCTCGGGCAGGCCGCGGAAGATGTCTGTGTACACCCGCGCCGGCCAGCGCAGCCATCGCGAGTGCGAGATGCCCGCCATGGCAAGGATCATCCCGAGCACCAGACCGATGACGATGGCGCAATTCGTCAGGATCAACGTGTTGGGCAGGCCGGTCTTCAGGAGAACCGGGATGGCCTGCCGGTACATGTCCCAGTCGAGAAACGAGTCACGCAGCTGGGCCAGCGTCGACTTGGGCGCGGCCGGCCCGACGGGCTTGCGGTGCTGGCCGGCGACGATCGCGGCGAAGTCGGGCAGCTTCGGGGCGGGGGCCGCCCGCGAACCGGGCTTCCACCCCGGTGGCAGGGTCCGCGGCACCCACTGGCAGTACAGGTTGGCCCAGGTGCCGTCGGCGATCACGGCGTCCAGGCCGGAGTTCAGAGCGTCGACCAGCGGCTGGTTGTCAGGGGCCACCGCGTAGGCCACGAAGGTGCCGGAACTGAACGTGTTCGCCACGACCACGGCGGGATCGCCCGGCCGGATGACCGTGCCGGCGAGCGTTCCGGGCGCCACCCACGCGTCGATCTGTCGCGTCTTGAGGCTGCCGTACAGCGTCGCGAAGCCGGGATACTTCACCGGTTGCAGGTGCAAAGTGTCGACGACGTACGACTCCTCGACCGTGCCCTGGACCACGCCGATCCGTTGGCCGGCGTGCAGATCGGTGAAATTCTTGATCGCCGAGCCGGGTGGAACCACCAGCGAGTAGAAGCCGAAGTCGTAGCCGTTGGTGAACGCCACCGTGCGGCGTCGCGGGTCGGTGGCCTTGACCGAGGCGGAGCCGACGTCGAACCGCCGGGTGGCGACCTGGGCGAGCAACGCGGAGAAATCGGTGCTGACAAAGCTGATCCGCAGGCCGAGCTTGTCGGCGACAGCGCGCAAGAGCTGGTTGTCGAAACCGGTGAATTCGCCGGTGGAATTGATGCAGATATTCGGCGGAGCATCCGACAAAGTGCCGACTGTCAGCACACCGGGCGTCTGGAGCCCGAGGGCGCCGACGTTCACCGCGCTCAACGGCTCCACGCCCGCGGTCGTGTGGTCATCGGAATTGTGTGCCGCGCCGCTTTCCGTCAGGTCCTTCGGCAAGACCGTGGCGCTGTCCACGCCGGCCGGTGTGCATTGCCTCGTGTCGGCGGCGGCCCGCTGCGCCGGCCCGACCACCGCCATGCCGCACACGATGAGAATCGTTGCGGCCAGCGGGACGAGCTTTCCGCGGCGCGTGCTGCGCCGGCCCACGGGCGGAATCATCACCGCCACCGTATCGACAGTCGGGCGGTCCGGCCTGCCGGGAACAGGGGAATTTCTGGTGGAGATGCGCCGCGGCCGCACTCGCGATCACCGCGGCCGCGCTCGCGGTCGCCGCTAGAGCGCGAGGGACGGTTCCGCGCGGACCTCACCGGCCGCGGCCAGCACGCGTACCGGGCCGGTGACCACCCGGCTGACGTCGTCCGGCGCGGTGAACACCCTGCGCCGGCACAGTTCGGCCAGCATGGTCTGGGCCATCTGATACGAGCGGCCGACGCATGCGGCCCGCGCGGCCTCCGGATCGTGCCGGTGGATCGCGGCGGTCTCGTCTTCGTAGAACGGCAGCATGTCCTCCCGGCCGCTCTGGTACGTCGCCCAGAACGCGCGGGGGATCAGGTTTCGCGACGCTCGGATGGTCGCGGCCAGCCGCGGGCCCGCGTACTCGTCGTTGATGGTGTGCCGATACTCGGCGGCAATCTCGTAGAAGGCCCTCGAGTCCCTGGCCGAGCGCAGGGAGCGCATCAGCGCGTCGAGTTGACCCAGGACACGGGGGGTGGGATTGGCCGCCGCTCGCGCCGACGCGATGCCCTTGAGCACACCGTCGAGTTCGTGATGCTCGAGGACCGTGGCCTCGTCGAACCTCTCGACGAACGCGCCGCGGTGATAGCGCGTGGACACGATGCCGTCGTGCTCGAGCTGGACCAGCGCCTCCTGTATCGGGACGCGGCTGACTCCGAGGCCGATGGCGATCTCGTTGCGGTCGACGCGGTCACCGCTGCGCAGTTTCCCCGTCAGAAGAAGATTCAGGATGTGTGAAACAACCAGGTCTTTTTCCTTGACCCCGTATTTCTTGGGCATCTATTTCCTCGAGCGCCTTCCAACCCTTCGGCCAATCAGCGCGAGAAGTTTCTCATGAGATGGCGCATGAAACATAGATGTTTGGCCGGTGAAAACGGGGTAAACGGGGTTGACGCCGCCTGACCGCTCAGCGGGCGTCGCGCCATTTGCAGAGCGCTTCGGCCACGCTCAGGTCGTAGTCCGGGCCGTCACAGCCCACAGTCAGGGTCGTGACGCCGAGGTCGACGAGAGCTTCCGCGTTGCCGATCAGCCCGTCGCCCTTCTCGACGGCGGCGGAGCGTTCGATGGTCGCCGGGTCGCGGCCGACGTCGGCGCAGTGCCGTCCCAAAACCTCCGACTTGGCCGGAAACTCGTCCACCGAAGTGAAGCTGTGCCAGATGTCGGCGTATTCGGCCACGAGGCGCAGCGTCTTGCGTTCCCCGCCTCCGCCGATGAGGACGGGAATGTCGCGGGTGGGCGCCGGGTTCAGCTTGGCCAGCCGCTGCTTGATGCGGGGGAGCGCGGTGGCCAGGTCGTCGAGGCGGCTGCCCGCCGTTCCGAACTCATAGCCGTACTCGTCGTAGTCCTTTCGCTTCCAGCCCGATCCGATGCCGAGCACCAGCCGGCCGTCCGAGATGTGGTCGACGGTGCGGGCCATATCGGCCAGCAGTTCCGGATTGCGGTAGGAGTTGCACGTCACCAGCGCGCCGATCTGGATGCGCGACGTCTGCTCGGCCCAGGCCCCGAGCATGGTCCAGCATTCGAAGTGCGGGCCGTCGGGGTCGCCGTACAGGGGAAAGAAGTGGTCCCAGTTGAAGGCGATGTCCACACCGATGTCCTCGCAGCGGCGGACGGCGTCACGCATTTGCCGGTACTCCGGGGCGTGCTGGGGTTGTAGTTGGACACCGATGCGGATGGGGAATTCACGATCCATGGCGCCACTCCTCCTCGTCGCTTCTCTCCGCATCGTCGTCGGCGCGGGTCATATGGCCACCATAGGCTCAGAGCGCGCCGAGCACTCCGCGGAGCAGGTCGATCAGCGCCCGCGGCTGGTCGCTCTGGACCGAGTGCCCGGAATTCTCCACGATGTGTGCCGCGCGGAATTGCGTTGCGCGCCTTGCAAGCTCGTCGGCGTCGTCGTCGCTGACGAAACCCGAGGAGCCGCCGCGGATGAGCGTGATGGGCGCGGACAGCCTGTCGACGTCGTCCCACAGGCCGTCGAAATCCGGAAAGGTGCGGATGGCGTCGTAGCGCCATGTCCAGTTGCCGTTGTCGAGGCGGCGCGAGTTGTGGAACACCCCGCGGCGCAGCGCCTTCACCTCGCGGTGCGGCGCCGCGGCGACGGTGAGGTCGACCATCGCCTGAAAGCTCGGGAACTCGCGTTCGCCGTGCATCAGCGCCACGGTGCCCTGCTGTTCCTTCGTCATCTCCGAGTGCCGTTGCAGCGCCGAGGGGGTGACGTCGATCAATACCAGTTCGTTCACCAGATCGGGCGCCTGCGCGGCCACCCGCAGCGCCGTCAATCCACCCAGCGACATCCCGACCATGAGATCGGCTCCGGGCGCGTGCTCACGCAGCGCCGGTAGCAGGGCGTCGGCGTTGAGCTGCGGCGAGTAGTCGCCGTCCTCGCGCCAGGCCGAGTGCCCGTGCCCGGGCAGGTCGACGGCCAGCGCCGGCTCGCCGAGGCCGACGATCACGGTGTCCCACGTGTGCGCGTTCTGGCCACCGCCGTGGAGGAAAACCACGCGCGGGGGAGAGGCGCCCCAGCGCAGCGCGCTGATCCTGCCGTCGTCGGTGCCCGTCTCGACCCGCTCGACGTCGGGTATAGGGCCGGACACCCCGGCTTGCTCGGCGTTTTCGGGCAGCAGCGAGAATTCGGACAGCCCGGCCAGTTCGTCCTCGGAGATTTCGGTCACGGTCTCTGACCCTAGACCCGGCGCCCGGCGCCGCGGCGGGCCAAAAGCTCAAACTGATTGCTCCCGGGGAGAAACGGAAAGTGCGGTGAAGCCGCACCACGCGACTTCACCGCACACCCGGCGAAGAAGAACTACCCCTCGATGAATTCTTCGAGCTGGGCCCGCGCGACGTCGTCGACCAACTGCTGCGGGGGGCTCTTCATCAGGTAAGCCGACGCGGGAACCACCGGTCCGCCCATGCCGCGGTCCTTGGCGATCTTGGCGGCGCGGACCGCGTCGATGATGACGCCCGCCGAGTTCGGCGAGTCCCACACCTCGAGCTTGTACTCGAGGTTCAGCGGCACGTCTCCGAAGGCGCGACCCTCGAGGCGCACGTACGCCCACTTGCGGTCGTCGAGCCAACCCACGTGGTCGGACGGGCCGATGTGCACATCGCGGGTCTTGAACTCGCGCTGCAGGTTGGAGGTGACGGCCTGCGTCTTGGAGATCTTCTTGGACTCGAGCCGCTCGCGCTCGAGCATGTTGAGGAAGTCCATGTTGCCGCCGACGTTGAGCTGCATGGTGCGGTCGAGCTGCACGCCGCGGTCCTCGAACAGCTTGGCCATGACGCGGTGAGTGATCGTCGCGCCCACCTGGCTCTTGATGTCGTCACCGACGATCGGCACGCCGGCGTCGGCGAACTTCTTGGCCCACACCGGGTCCGACGCGATGAACACCGGCAGGGCGTTGACGAACGCGACGCCGGCGTCGATGGCGCACTGGGCATAGAACTTGTCGGCCTCTTCCGAGCCCACCGGCAGGTAGGAGACGAGGACGTCGACCTTGGCTTCCTTGAGCACCTGCACGACGTCCACGGGCTCGACGTCGGAAAGCTCGATGGTGTCGGCGTAGTACTTGCCGATCCCGTCCAGGGTGGGACCGCGCTGCACCACCACGTTGGTGGGCGGCACGTCGGCGATCTTGATGGTGTTGTTCTCCGAGGCGAAGATCGCGTCGGACAGGTCGAAGCCGACCTTCTTGGCGTCCACGTCGAAGGCCGCGACGAACTTGACGTCGCGAACGTGGTACGGCCCGAACCGGACGTGCATGAGCCCGGGCACCGTCGACGTCTCGTCGGCGTTCTGGTAGTACTCAACGCCCTGAACCAGCGACGACGCGCAGTTGCCGACGCCGACAATGGCGACTCGAACCTCTGACTGCGCTTCTGGCGCGTTCTGCTCACTCATTTGGGCGTTCTCCTAACTTCATAACCTTGTGTCCCCGGGTATTCGGACTGCAAATCTCTGAATTTTTGTGTCGTGCAGGGTGTTTCACGCCTATTCGGAAAGGCCGGGCATGGCCCGTTCCGCGGCGATGAGCTCGTTGAGCCACTTGACTTCACGCTCACTGGACTCGAGCCCGAGCTGATGGAGCTGACGCGTGTAGCGGTCGAACGAACTGCTGGCCCGCGCCACCGCCTCGCGCAGGCCTTCGCGCCGTTCCTCGACCTGACGCCGGCGGCCTTCCAGGATGCGCATCCGTGCCTCCGCCGGAGTCCGGTTGAAGAAGGCCAGGTGCACGCCGAAGCCGTCGTCGGTGTAGTTGTGCGGGCCCGTGTCGGCCACCAGCTCGGCGAAGCGCCGGCGACCCTCGTCGGTGAGCTGGTAGACGCGGCGGGCGCGGCGAACGGGCGTTCCAGCCGGGGCGGCGTTCTCGGCGATCAGCCCCTCGGCCTGCATGCGCCGCAGGGCCGGGTAGAGCGAACCGTAGGAAAACGCCCGGAACGCGCCGAGCAGGCCGGTCAGCCGCTTGCGCAGCTCGTAACCATGCATGGGCGACTCGATCAGGAGACCCAGAATGGCAAGCTCCAGCATCGATCCACCTCCTTTTGCATCATTGGTTACGACGGTACGACGTCTCGTGTCATCGTATCGTTTCGATATATTCGCCACAACTTCACCTGACGTGGTGTGCCCTCCGTCACGGCTGACGGTCGGGATCAGGAGGGTGGGTTGATTCGCTTGATGGTGCCGTCACCTGCGAAGGCGATGTAGCCACCGCCGTAATCGCTGGAGACGTACACCGACAGCGACAGCGATCCCGGCGCGGTCGGGTCCGTCGCCGGTTCGATGATCAAGTACGTGCTCGTGACGTCGGACGGCTTGATATGCAGGGTCTGGGGCGCGCCCCGCATGATGCCGACGGTCTTGGTGACGTCGAACCGGGAAAGGTCCACCGGAACCGCCCCATCGGCCGAACTCTTGGCGGAGCTCGTCGGATCGCCGTACCCGCCGCGGTAGTCGTAGGCCAGGACACGGCGATCGTCCGAGGGATCCGGGCGGTCGAGCACCGCATACGTCGGGTAGACGACCATGCGGTACCCGATGGCGTTCCCGAACCGCTTGCGCGTCTGTTCCATGAGGCCGGTGAGCCCGCCGACCGACTGCAGTTCAGTGGGCGGGGTCAACACCACCGGGCCGACCCCGTCCGGCTTGGCGCCGGGATCGGTGGTGAAGTCCAGGGGCGAGCGGGTGTTGCCGTAGAGGCCCCAGCCGAGGCCCATGCCCAGCAGCACGGACACCACGAAGGCCACCGCGAGCAGCACCCACCCGCGGGGCCGTGCGGGCTTCGCCAGCGGCGTGACGTCTGGCTGTTGCATCGCGGCGCCGGACTGCAGGTCGGCCACCAGGGCCCGCAGGTCGCCGAGCGTGACGGCGTTGGTGGCCGCGCTCACGCGCTGGCGGTGCTCCTCCATGGACAGCTCGCCGTCGTTCAAGGCCTCGTCGAGGACTTTGCAGGTTTCCTGCCGGTCGGCGTCCTTGGCTCGTGTCGACGACGTCGCCCCTCCGGTGAGCGGAGTCCCGAGCGCTTTTGCCACGGGATGATCGTAGAAGTCCTTGTCGGGTTCGGCACAAGTCTCATGGCCGGCGTCCGCGGGCCGTGTGCGGGGGGTGATTGGCATCAGCTCCAGGGTCGGCGACGTACTCTGGTCAACGTGCGACTGCAGCGACAGGTGGTGGACTACGCGCTTCGGCGCCGCTCACTGCTGGCCGAGGTGTACTCGGGCCGCACGGGCGTGTCCGAGGTGTGCGACGCGAACCCGTACCTGCTGCGGGCGGCGAAGTTTCATGGGAAACAGAGCCGGGTGATGTGCCCGATCTGCCGCAAGGAGCAGCTGACCTTGGTGAGCTGGGTGTTCGGCGAGCACCTGGGCGCGGTGTCCGGGTCGGCCCGCACGGCCGAGGAACTGGTGTTGTTGGCGACCCGGTTCGACGAGTTCGCGGTCCACGTGGTGGAGGTATGCCGGACCTGCAGCTGGAACCATCTGGTCAAGTCGTACGTGCTCGGCGCGGTGCGCCCGGCACCGCCTCCAAGGGGCACCCGGACGGCGCGCAACGGCGCCCGCACGGCCATTGAGTAACGAAGGGCCCCACGACCAGTCGCGGAGTGACGCGCAGCCGCCGACTGAGCGCGTGGGCAGACACGAGCGGCGCGACGGCGGCCCCCGGGGCGTCCCCCCGGTGCCCGGCCAGCGCCGCGTCGTCCCGCCGGACGACCGGTTGACGACGGTCCTGCCGCCCGTCGTCGACGATCGATCGGCGCGGCGCGCCGACCCCATCGACGAGGTCAAGGCCGCGCTGGACCACCCCACCGGCCCGGTGCAGCGCGACCCGCTCGACGAGGTGAAGGCCGCGCTGGACGGGAGGCGCTCCTCCCGGCGCGACCGCCTGCTCTCGGGCGGCCCGCCACCGCCGGGACCCCGGCCGCCGGACGGACCCGCGCACCGTGAGCCCGGCCCCGGGCGCCGCCAGAGCTGGACGCAGCAGGTCAACTGGCTGTGGGTGCGACGGGCGGCGTACCTGACCGTCGCGATGCTGGTGCTGCTGCCGCTGGTGACCTTCGGCATGGCCTACTTCATCGTCGACGTCCCCAAACCGGGCAACATCCGGACGAATCAGGTGTCGACGATCCTGGCCAGCGACGGCTCCGAGATCGCGAAAATCATTCCACCCGAAGGCAATCGGGTCGACGTCAACCTCAACCAGGTGCCCGTGCACGTGCGCCAGGCGGTGATCGCCGCCGAGGACCGCAACTTCTATTCGAACCCCGGCTTCGACTTCAGCGGCTTCGCGCGCGCGGTGAACAACGACCTCTTCGGCAGCGGCGACCTGCAGGGCGGCTCGACCATCACCCAGCAGTACGTCAAGAACGCGCTCGTCGGCTCCGCGCAGCACGGGATGAGCGGCCTGATGCGCAAGGCGAAGGAACTCGTCATCGCCACGAAGATGTCGGGGGAGTGGTCCAAAGACGATGTGCTGCAGGCATATCTGAACATCATCTACTTCGGCCGCGGGGCGTACGGGATTTCCGCCGCCGCCAAGGCGTACTTCAACAAACCCCCCGAGCAGCTGACCGTTTCGGAGGGCGCCCTGCTGGCCGCCCTCATCCGGCGGCCGTCCGCGCTGGACCCCGCCGTGGACCTCAAGGGCGCGACCGACCGCTGGAACTGGGTCCTCGACGGGATGGTGCAGACGAAGGCGTTGTCGCCGAGCGAGCGCGCGGCACAGGTGTTTCCGGCGACGGTCCCGCCGGACCTGGCCCGCGAGCAGAACCAGACGAGCGGGCCCAACGGTTTGATCGAGCGTCAGGTGACCAAAGAACTGATGGACCTGTTCAACATCGACGAGCAGACGCTGAACACCCAGGGATTGCAGGTCACCACGACGATCGACCCGAAGGCGCAGCAGGCCGCCGAGAAGGCCGTGTCGAAGTATCTCGACGGCGAGGACCCCGACATGCGCGCCGCCGTCGTCTCGATCGACCCCCACAACGGCGCGATCCGGGCCTACTACGGCGGTTCGGACGCGCAGGGCTTCGACTTCGCCCAAGCCGGGCTGCAGACCGGGTCGTCGTTCAAGGTCTTCGCGCTGGTGGCCGCGCTCGAACAGGGGATCGGGCTGGGGTATCAGGTCGACAGCTCTCCGCTGACGGTGGACGGCATCAAGATCACCAACGTGGAGGGTGAGGGCTGCGGAACCTGCAATATCGCCCAGGCGCTCAAGCAATCGCTGAACACCTCCTACTACCGGTTGATGCTCAAGCTGAAGGGCGGCCCGCAGGCGGTCGCGGACGCCGCGCATCAGGCCGGGATCGCCACCAGCTTCCCGGGGGTTGACCACACGCTGTCCGAGGACGGCAAGGGCGGTCCGCCCAACAACGGGGTGGTGCTGGGCCAGTACCAGACCCGGCCCATCGACATGGCCGCCGCGTACGCCACGCTCGCGGACTCCGGCGTGTATCACCGGCCACACTTCGTGCAGAAGGTGGTGAACTCCGAGGGCCAGGTCCTGTTCGATGCCGGGAACTCCGACAGCGGCGGCGAGCAGCGCATCGACAAGGGCGTCGCCGACAACGTCACCGCGGCCATGGAGCCGATCGCGGGCTACTCGCGCGGGCACAGCCTGGCCGGGGGCCGGCCGTCGGCGGCTAAGACCGGCACCACCCAGTTCGGTGACACCAACTCGAACAAGGACGCCTGGATGGTCGGCTACACGCCGTCGCTGTCGACGGCGGTGTGGGTCGGCACGGTCAAGGGTGACAAACCGCTCGTAAACTCTTCCGGCGGTCAGGTTTACGGGTCGGGCCTGCCGTCGGACATCTGGAAGGCGACCATGGACGGGGCGTTGAAGGGCACGTCCAACGAGTCCTTCCCCAAGCCGAGCGAGATCGGCGGCTATGCGGGCGTGCCGGCGCCGCCGCCGCCGCCCAAGGCGCCGCCGTCGGAAACGGTCATCCAGCCGACGGTCGAAGTCGCGCCGGGCATCACCATCCCGGTCGGCCCGCCGCAGACGATCACGGCCGGGCCGCCGGCGCCGGACGGTGTCCCGCCGGGCGGCCCACAGGCCCCGCCGCCGCCAGGCCAGCCGCCGCCGTGACGGGCGCCGAGCCGCCCGTCGCCACCATCTCACCGCAGCCGCTGACCACCGATCTGCGGAGCGTCGCCAACCGCGACTGTCCCAGCCGCACCGAAGCTTTGGGCGCCGCCCTGGCCGAGGTCATCGGCGGACCGGTGGGGCGGCACGCGCTGATCGGCCGCACCCGGGTCATGACACCCGTGCGGGTGATGTTCCTGATGGCGCTGGTGTTCATGGCGCTCGGCTGGTCGACGAAGGCCGCCTGCCTGCAGAGCACGGGCACCGGGACGGGTGACCAGCGGGTCGCCAACTGGGACAACCAGCGGGCGTATTACGAGCTGTGTTATTCCGACACGGTGCCGCTGTACGGCGCGGAGTTGTTGAGCCAGGGCAAGTTTCCCTACAAGTCCAGCTGGATCGAGACGGACGGGAGCGGAACCCCGCAGACCCAGTACGACGGCAAGCCCGCGGTGCGCTACATGGAGTATCCGGTGCTGACGGGCGTCTATCAGTACGTGTCGATGGCGGTGGCCAAGAGCTACACCGCGTTGAGCAAGCTGGCGCCGGTTCCGGTGGTCGCCGAGGTCGTGATGTTCTTCAACGTCGCGGCGTTCGGGCTCGCGCTGGCCTGGCTGGCGACGGTGTGGGCGACGGCCGGGCTGGCCGGCCGGCGCGTGTGGGACGCGGCCCTGGTGGCGGCGTCACCGCTGGTGATCTTCCAGATCTTCACCAACTTCGACGCCCTCGCAACGGGTTTGGCGATGGGGGGCCTGTTGGCGTGGGCGCGGCGCAAGCCGGCGCTAGCCGGTGTGCTGATCGGGTTGGGCGCGGCGGCCAAGCTCTACCCGCTGTTGTTTTTGGGTCCGATGCTGGTGATCGGTCTGCGGACGCGGCGCCTGGGGGCGCTGGGCCGCACCGCTGCGGCTGCGGCGGCGACCTGGCTGCTGGTGAACCTGCCCGTGCTTGTGCTCTTCCCGCGCGGCTGGTCGGAGTTCTTCCGGCTCAACACCCGGCGCGGTGACGACATGGACTCGTTGTACAACGTGGTCAAGTCGTTCACCGGCTGGCGCGGACTGGACCCGAAGCTCGGCTTCTGGCAGCCACCGACGGTGCTCAACGCCGTCGTCACGGTGCTCTTCGTATTATGCTGTGCGGCAATCGCATACATCGGTTTCACCGCTCCCGTCCGGCCCCGGCTGGCACAGCTGGTGTTCCTGGTGGTGGCCGCCTTCCTGCTGACCAACAAGGTATGGAGCCCGCAGTTCTCGCTGTGGCTGGTGCCGCTGGCCGTCCTGGCGTTGCCGCATCGGCGGATCCTGCTTGCCTGGATGACGATCGACGCGCTGGTGTGGGTGCCCCGCATGTACTTCCTGTACGGCAACCCCAACCGGTCGCTGCCGGAGCAGTTCTTCACCACCACCGTGCTGCTGCGCGATCTCGCCGTCATCGCCCTGTGCGCGTTGGTGATCCGGCAGATCTACCGGCCCGACGAGGACCTGGTGCGCTGGGGTGGCCGGGTCGACGACCCGTCGGGCGGCCCGTTCGACCGCGCCCCCGACGCCCCGCCGGGGTGGCTCCCGGCATGGTTGCGCCCCGCCGGCCAGCGACGGCCGGCCGCCGTGGCGCCCGACACCGACACCGAGTTGGTCGGCAGCGTGCCGCCATGACGCTGATCGCCATCCCCTTGTTCGCGCGGTTCACGGCTTTGGACGCCGTGGGTCCTTATGAAGTGCTGCAACGCATTCCGTCGTTCGACGTGGTGTTCGTGGGGCATCGGCGCGGTGACGTGCGCACCGAGAACGGCATGCTCGGCATGACCTGCGATGCGAGGTTCGACGAGATCACCGCACCGGACGTGGTGGTCTGCCCGGGCGGCATCGGGACCCGGCAGTTGATCCACGACGAGACCATCCTCGCATGGCTGCGGTCGGTCCATCCCCGAACCACATTCACCACCTCGGTGTGCACGGGGGCGCTGCTGCTCGCGGCCGCGGGACTGCTGCAGGGCCTCACCGCCACCACCCACTGGCGGGCCGCCGACCTGCTCACCCAGCTGGGCGCGCGCTACGTCCCCGAGCGGGTCGTCGAGCACCTGCCGCAGCGCATCATCACCGCGGCCGGGGTGTCCAGCGGCGTCGACATGGCCCTGCGCCTGGTGGAGCTGCTCGCCGACCGGCAGGCCGCGCAGGCCGCCCAGCTGCTCATCGAATACGACCCCCAGCCGCCCTTCGATTCGGGCAGCCTCGCCAAGGCCGACCCGGCGACGGTGGCCAGGGCCGAGGACTACCTGCGCGCTCGGCAGTAGCCGGGCCGTTTTCGCGGTCGGGCCGAAGTCCGGTAACCTGGTGCGGTTGCCGACGCAGGCGACCCTCCTGCCACGGAACCACCGTGGCCGCTCGAGACCAGAGGAGGTGGTGAGGTTTCCATGCGTCCATACGAAATCATGGTCATTCTTGACCCCACGCTCGACGAACGCACCGTGGCACCGTCCCTGGAGACGTTCCTCAACGTCGTCCGCAAGGACGGCGGATCCGTCGACAAGGTCGACATCTGGGGCCGCCGGCGCCTGGCGTACGAGATCGCTAAGCACGCCGAGGGCATCTACGTCGTCATCGATCTGAAGGCCGAGCCGGCGACGGTCACCGAACTCGACCGTCAGCTGAGCCTGAACGAGTCGGTGTTGCGCACCAAGGTGATGCGCACCGACAAGCACTGACTGTTCGCTGTCGGCGCCGCTGCGTACGCTCAGCGAGACACTCATGACCACTCACCGACCCCAGGCGGACCCAGGAGGAAATGATGGCTGGTGATACCACGATCACCGTGGTCGGGAACCTGACCGCTGACCCGGAGCTCAGGTTCACTCCGTCGGGAGCCGCCGTCGCGAACTTCACGGTGGCGTCGACGCCCCGCATCTACGACCGCCAGAGCGGCGAATGGAAGGACGGCGAGGCGCTGTTCCTGCGGTGCAACATCTGGCGGGAGGCGGCCGAGAACGTCGCCGAGAGCCTGACGCGGGGTTCGCGCGTGATCGTGACGGGGCGGCTCAAGCAGCGTTCGTTTGAGACGCGCGAGGGCGAGAAGCGCACCGTCGTGGAGGTCGAGGTGGACGAGATCGGCCCCTCGTTGCGGTACGCCACCGCCAAGGTGAACAAAGCCAGCCGCAGCGGCGGCGGCGGCGGGGGCGGCTTCGGCAGCGGCAGCGGCAGCGGCGGAGGCGGGGCGGGCCAGGCGGCGCCGCAGGCGAGCGGCGGATCCGGTGACGACCCCTGGGGCAGCGCCCCGGCGTCCGGGTCCTTCGGTGGCGGCGACGACGAGCCACCGTTCTGACCCACGAACTCATAAAGACATAGGAACGGAAGAAAGACAGACATGGCCAAGTCAACGAAGCGGCGGCCGGCTCCGGAAAAGCCGGTCAAGGCGCGCAAGTGCGTCTTCTGCGCGAAAAAGGGACAAGCGATCGACTACAAGGACACCACCTTGCTGCGCACCTACATCAGTGAGCGCGGCAAGATCCGGGCGCGCCGGGTCACCGGGAACTGCGTGCAGCACCAACGCGACATCGCGCTCGCGGTGAAGAACGCCCGCGAGGTCGCCCTGCTGCGCTTCACCTCCTCGGCGCGTTAAGCGCCGGGCTGCAACCGAAAGTTCGTAACGATGAAGCTGATACTGACGGCTGACGTCGACCACCTCGGAACCGTCGGCGACACGGTCGAGGTCAAGGACGGCTATGGCCGCAACTTCCTTCTCCCGCGCGGCCTGGCGATCGTCGCATCGCGCGGCGCGCAGAAGCAGGCCGACGAGATCCGCCGCGCCCGGGAAACCAAGATGGTGCGCGACCGCGAGCACGCCACCGAGCTCAAGACGGCAATCGAGGCGCTCGGATCGGTGTCGCTGCCGGTGAAGACCGCGTCCGACTCCGGCAAGCTGTTCGGCTCGGTCACCGCCGGCGACGTGGTCGCGGCGATCAAGAAGGCCGGCGGCCCGAATCTCGACCGGCGGATCGTCCGGTTGCCGAAGGCGCACATCAAGGCCGTCGGCACCCACCGGGTGGCGGTGCACCTGCACCCGGAGATCGACGTCGAGCTGGCCCTCGTCGTCGTCGCCGACAGCTAAGCCCCCGGCATTAGCCCGGCCACCGGCGGCCCGCCTCATCGGCGGGCGCCGGTGATGCATCGCGCTGTCACGGCGCCCGGCGCGCTCATTCGATCGGTCGCGGGAAGCGGCCCTAGCGAACTGATTGCGCGGCTTGCCCCCGCGCCCCCTCTTTACCGTGCCGTAACGCTGCCAAAATGCGGCGGAAAACCAACACGCCCGGCGCGGTAACCTGCGGCGACACGCCGTAGAGATTCTTGTCCACACCACATGCAGGGCGTTGTATGGCGCTTATCAGCGTTGATGTCCCAGCACCCCGATTTGATCCACAGGTTCTGCACAACCCGTTCAACACAGGTGTCGACGGATATGCACACTCCATGCACAGGTTCATGAACAGCGCCCCTTTCGGGCGCTCGCAGCAACGTTTAACGTCGTCCCGGCGCGAGGCGTGCGGGCGCGATCGGGTGAAGTGTCGGCGCCTTGACTTACGCTCTGAAAACAAATGATCGAATATACGTTCGGGTGCGTGTGTCAAGGGGAGGAGGGAGTCCGTGGCGGTCGTCGATGACCTGGCGCCGGGCATGGATTCGTCGGCGCCCAGTGAGGACTATGGCCGTCAGCCCCCGCAGGATCTCGCGGCGGAGCAGTCGGTCCTGGGCGGGATGCTGCTGAGCAAGGACGCCATTGCCGACGTGTTGGAGCGGCTGCGGCCCGGGGACTTCTACCGCCCGGCGCACCAGAACGTCTACGACGCGATTCTGGACCTCTACGGACGTGGGGAGCCGGCGGACGCCGTGACGGTCGCCGCGGAACTCGACCGCCGCGGCCTGCTGCGCCGCATCGGCGGCGCGCCCTATTTGCACACGCTGATCTCGACGGTGCCGACGGCCGCCAACGCCGGGTACTACGCGGGCATCGTCGCCGAGAAGGCCCTCCTGCGCCGGCTCGTGGAGGCGGGCACGCGGGTCGTGCAGTACGGGTATGCGGGCGCCGAGGGTGCCGACGTGGCCGAGATCGTCGACCGGGCGCAGGCCGAAATCTACGAGGTCGCCGAGCGGCGGATGTCCGAGGACTTCGTGCCGCTCGAGGACCTGCTGCAGCCGACGATGGACGAGATCGATGCCATCGCGTCCAACGGGGGCATCGCGCGCGGCGTGCCGACGGGCTTCACCGAGCTCGACGAGGTGACCAACGGCCTGCACCCCGGACAGATGATCATCGTGGCGGCCCGGCCGGGCGTGGGGAAAGCGCTCGCGCTGGACACACCGCTGCCCACGCCGAACGGCTGGACGACGATGGGTGACGTCGCGGTCGGTGATGAATTGCTCGGCGCGGACGGGCGCCCGACGCGGGTGGTGGCCGCGACCGACGTGATGCTGGGGCGGCCCTGCTACGCAATCGAATTCTCCGACGGCACGACGATCGTCGCCGACGCGGCGCATCAGTGGCCGACGGGCCGCGGCATCCGCACCACCGCACAGTTGCATTCCGGCTGGGACAGCATCGCCGCGGCCGGGTCGAGCGCTTACCACTCGAGTCACCAGGCCACGACCGCGCTGATGGCGCCGGCCCTCCGGATCCAGTCGGTGCGTCGCGTGGACACCCTTCCCGTGCGCTGCGTCCAAGTGGACACGGCGCCGCACCTCTACCTGGCCGGTCGCGGCATGGTGCCCACCCACAATTCGACGCTCGGGTTGGACTTCATGCGGTCGTGCTCGATCAAGCACCGCATGGCGAGCGTCATCTTCTCGCTGGAAATGAGCAAGTCCGAAATCGTGATGCGCCTGCTGTCGGCGGAGGCAAAGATCAAGCTGGCCGACATGCGTTCGGGCCGGATGAACGACGACGACTGGACCCGGCTGGCGCGGCGGATGAGCGAAATCAGCGAAGCGCCGCTGTATATCGACGATTCGCCGAACCTGACGATGATGGAGATTCGCGCGAAGGCGCGAAGGCTGCGGCAGAAGGCCGACCTCAAGTTGGTGGTCGTCGACTACCTGCAATTGATGACGTCGGGGAAGAAGGTCGAGTCGCGCCAGATCGAGGTGTCCGAGTTCTCGAGGCAGCTCAAGCTTTTGGCGAAAGAGATCGAGGTCCCGGTGGTGGCGATCAGCCAGCTCAACCGTGGCCCTGAACAGCGCACCGACAAGAAGCCGATGTTGTCGGACCTTCGTGAGTCGGGTTGCCTGACCGCCAACACACGAATCTTGCGGGCGGACAACGGCGCTGAGGTGACTTTCGGGGAGCTGATGCGTACCGGCGAGCGTCCGCTGGTGTGGTCGCTGGACGAGCGGCTGAGGATGGTCGCCCGTCCGATGACCAACGTCTTCCCCAGCGGCCACAAGGAGGTATTCCGGCTGCGCCTGGCGTCGGGGCGCGAGGTTGAGGCCACCGCCAATCATCCTTTCATGAAGCTCGAAGGCTGGACCCCGTTGGGCGAGTTGAAGGTTGGCGACCGAATCGCGACTCCTCGACGCGTGCCCGAACCGGTGAACACCGAGCGCATGAACGAGTCGGAACTTATTCTGCTGGCCCACATGATCGGTGACGGTTCGTGCGTGAAGAAGCAACCGATCCGGTATGCGTCTATCGACGAGGCGAATCTGGTTGAGGTCACGGTGTCCGCCGCGCATTTCGGCGTGACCGCCGTTCGCGACGACTACCCGGCCGCACGGGTGACCACCCTGCGGTTGCCGGCGCCGGAGCGGTTGACTCACGGCAAGCGCAACCCGATCGCGGCGTGGCTCGACGGGCTTGGGCTGTTTGGGAAGCGCAGTCACGAGAAATTTGTGCCAGAGGCCGTCTTTCGTGCGCCCAACGATCAGGTGGCGCTGTTCCTCAGGCACCTGTGGGCGACAGATGGGTCGGTGCGCTGGGATGAGAAGGTCGGTCAAGGCAGGATCTACTACGCGTCAACGAGCCGACGCCTGATCGACGACGTCGCTCAGTTACTGCTGCGGGTGGGCATTCACGCGAGGATCAAGCGGGTGACGAAGCCCGGCTATCGCGATGGGTGGCACCTGTACATCTATGGCGCGGAAAATCAGGCAAAGTTCCTCCGACACGTCGGTGTGCACGGAGCCAGGTCGGTTGCGGCCCAAAGGGTCCTGGCTGAGCTCGAGGGAGTGGTGCGTAACACAAACCTCGACACCGTCCCGCGGGAGGTATGGGCTCAAGTTCGAGAAGCTCTGTCGAACAGGCAAATGACGCACCGCCAATTTGCTGCTGCCATGGCGACTCAGTTCTGCGGGTCGACCATGTGGAAGCATGCGCCCAGCCGGTCACGACTACACCGTGCGGCCATCGTGCTCGATGACCCAGACATGCATGACTTGGCGACCAATGAAGTCTACTGGGACAGCATTGTCGAGATAACGAGCCTTGGCACACAGGATGTCTACGACGGAACCGTCGACGGCACACACAATTTCGTTGCCAACGGCATCAGCGTCCACAACTCGCTCGAACAAGATGCCGACATGGTGATCCTGCTGAACCGGCCGGACGCGTTCGAGCGCGACGACCCGCGCGGGGGAGAGGCGGATTTCATTCTCGCCAAGCACCGTAACGGCCCGACCAAGACGGTCACCGTCGCCCACCAGCTGCACCTGTCGCGGTTCGCCAACATGGCGCGTTGAGTTCATTGCTCAAGCAAATTGGTCACGTCTCAACCGAATGGCCACATAGAGCGCGGCCGCGAACGCCTCCACGATCGCGGCATCCATACGAGGTCTCCTAACTCCCGAATCCACCCGGCACGGGCGTGGTTCGAGCGTTGATCAGGGTCGGTCGTTCGCGGTCGGCGATCCCGGCTTTGACCAACTCGAATACCTCGTCGGAACTGTGTGCTTCATGGGCGTCGACGCCGTAGCTGGCCGCGGTGGTGACGATGTCCAGGCCGGGGATGTCAAGGCCGGGCACGTTCGGGGTCTTTTCCCAGACGCCGAATTCTTTGACCACCCCGTATTCGGCGTTGGACGCCACGACAACGGTGAGCGGAATGTTGTAGCGCGCGGCGCTCCACAGCGCGGTGATCGCATAGTGGATCGACCCGTCACCCATCAATGACACGACGGGACGATCCGGGGCCGCGATTTGAGCGCCGACGGATGCGGGTAGGCCCCAGCCGAGTCCGCCGCCGGCCGCGGACAGATGCGATTGCGGCTTGCTTGGGCGGATGCTTCCGGTCATGGGGATCTCGTTGCTGCCGGCTTCGCTGACCCACAGTGTGTCTTCGGGTGCGGCGTGGGCAACGGCGGTCCATAGGTCTGTGGGTTTGAGCGGCACCTGCGCCGAAACGCGTTCGGGGACCGCGGTTCTCGGTGCGGGGGCGGGGCGCTGGGTGGGTTTAACCGCTGCCGCCAATGCGCGGGTCGCGGTGCGGATGTCGGCGACGATGGCGTCCCCGACCGGGGCGCGGGCGGCTTCGTCGGGATCGTTGGTGATGTGGATCAGGCGTGTGCCTTCCGGCAAGTAAGGCCCGGGCACCATGGGGTAGTAGCGGAACACCGGCGTGCCGACCGCGAGGATGAGGTCGTGTCCGGCGAGGATCTGCGAGATCCAGCCCGCACCTGGCGGGAGCGCGCCGTGATAGAGCCGGTGGTTTTCCGGGAATCCGCTCCAGCCGGTCAACGGGGCGGTGAACACCGCTGATTGGGTGCGCTCGGCCAGCTCGATCACCGCGTCGTAGGCGTCGTAGCGGTCGATGTCGCCGCCAACAACGATTGCCGGTGATGTGGCGGCGTCCAGTTGTGCACCGACTTGCTCGGCCAGTTCTGTCGGGAAACCGGCCGCGTGGGTCACCGTGCGGTCTCGCACCACCGTGATATCGGCGAGCTGTTCACCGGTGAGTTCGACCGGCATATCGTCCATCGGCAGCGACACGAACACCGGCCCCATCGGCGGGGTGGTCGCCAAGTGAATGGCTCGCGTCAGCACGGCAGGGGATTCACTGGCGGTCGCGGGCTCGGCAGCCCACTTCACGAAAGGCTTTGGTGTGGTGGTGGGTTCGTGATTCGTCAACAGGCAGTACTGGTTTTGCATGTTCCGGCGCTGATTGCCCGCCGTGATGATGAGCGGTGTCTTGTTCACGTAGGCGTTGTAGATCTGGCCTTGTGCGTTACCCATGCCGGGCGCGGTGTGCAGGTTGACCACCGCGGGCCGCCGGGTGACCTGTGCGTACGCGTCGGCCATCCCGACCGGGATCATCTCCTGCAGGCCAAGAAAATAGCGGAAGTCGTCGGGAAAATTTTGCAGCAGAGCTAATTCGGAGGAGCCGGGGTTGCCGAACCAGGTGGTCAAATCGTGTGAGCGGAAGAGGTCGAGGATGGCGTCGCGCACTGTGGTCATTGAGTGATCTTCGCTCTCGAGCGAAGTTTTCGCAGGGTTCAGTCAGCGACTTCGACGAGCTGGGCGAGCAGTTCATCGAGTTCAGCGCTGACCAACCTCTGACAAGACTTCACCGGCGACCTGGCCGCAGACCACACGGATTGATCGCCGGTGACTTCACGGCGCGATAATCAACGGCATGCCGCTAGCTGCGCGCGATGCTGTCGATGCTCCCGAGCTATCCCCGCTGTGACACCTGAAGAGGTGCTCCAGCGATCTATCGACGATGTCATGGGTGCGAGCGCCGACATCGATTGGTCGGTTTGCGTTCGAAGTGCCGCAGGTCACGAACTCGCCTCCTGGAATGCCGATCGTCCGATGAAGACCGCGAGCGTCGGCAAGCTGCTGTTACTTGTCGAGACCGCACGGCAATGCGCAGAGGGCGATCTCAGCGGGGCTACCTTGCTCGGCCGGGATGCAGCGCTCCTGGTCGCCGATTCGGGGATCTGGCAGCACCTTAACGTCGAGAGATTATCCATCCACGATCTCTGCGTTCTGATTGCCAGCGTCAGCGACAATCTGGCCACGAACGTCCTGCTCAAAAGGGTGGGCTTGCGTGCGCTTCGCGACCGTGCCGAATCCCTCGGCTTGGTCCACACGGCCTTGCTGGACTACGTCCGGGATCACCGAGGCCCAGCCGACCCTGCGACGCTGTCTACCGGCTCGGCATCCGAGTTGTCGCGTCTGATGAGTCAGCTGGCGCGCAACGAGCTGATATCGGCAACGGTTTCAGAACAGGTGAACGCCTGGCTGGCAACCTCCGTAGACCTATCCATGGTCGCGGGCCCGTTCGGGCTTGACCCGCTGGCCCATGCGACGTCGGATCGAAACCTCCTTATTCGTAACAAGACTGGCGCTGACGCCGGGGTCAGAGCGGATGTCGGAACGATTGGGCGAGACTCCGTCCGGTTCGACTATGCGGTGATCGCCAATTGGGATGCCTCGGACGGCGACCTGCGAGACGCGGCGCTGGCGGGGATGCATGCCATCGGCACGACACTGAGGACCATGATCGAAACTGCTTCGTGAACGATCCGAATGAGGCCTCGGCGCGCCTTTTCTCGCGGCGCACGGGTTCATTGTCGTTCGGCTATGCCGAATTAATCCCGCTATCGGTACTGGTTTCGGCAACTTGTCGGAGGGTGCGTGCATGCTGGCGCACAACCACGACGGAAGGGACCGACGATGTGCTGGCAATGTGACAACCCGGGCGGCACAACCGAGGAGTACCTGGACGAACTGCGTGCAACCATCCTCGACCACGGCTGGGCGGTGCAGTACGTCGAGAGCGAGAACAGACCGTTCGCTTACACGGTCGGCCTGCACGGTCGAGGGCTACCCGAATTGCTGATGACGGGTCTGCCCCCGGACACGAGTTGTCGCGTGCTGAATTCCATCGCTCACATGATCGTTGACGACGGCACACACCTTGCTCCGGCGATGCACATCGACTATGAGAACAGGTTTCTCATCGAGGTGACCGAGGTCGAGCATCCCGATGTCCACTTGAAGTTAGCGGCCACGCTCTTCGGCCCCCGGATTCGAGCGTTGCAACTGGTGTGGGCCGACGATAAAGGCCGTTTCCCTTGGGAGGCGGGTTGGGGGCATGGCCGTCGCCGGCAGCCGGTGCTGGGCGCCCGGGCTCCCTGGCCCGGCTCGGCGGCATAGAACGCGCAAATCGCCGCGCCGGCGCGCCGATGCGCGTCAAGGTCCGCTCAGCGAAAGCGCACGTTCACCGTCGCCAGCCCGAAGATTTTCCGCCCCCCGGACTTCGCGCCTACGATGACCGCCCCGGAGCGCGTCTCCGGGTCCAAAGATTTGATCCGGCCGCTGAATTCGACGTCGGCGCCCTCCGCCGCCGACACGATCGCGGGCTGCGACAGCCGCACCGCGTACCGCGTCACCGCGCCGGGATCGCCCGTCCAGGCCGAGACGAACCCCGAACCGAGCCCCATGGTGAGCATGCCGTGGGCGATCACATCGGGCAGGCCGGCCTGCTTGGCGATCTCCTCGTCCCAGTGGATCGGGTTGGCGTCGCCCGCCACGCCGGCGTAGTTTACCAGGTCGCCGCGGGACAGCCGGGCGTGGTGGACAGGCAGCTCGTCGCCGACGTTCACGTCGTCGAAGGACGGCGTCCCCGGTGTGCGGGTCGCGCTGCCGTCGGCGATCTGGACGTCGCCTTCGGGGCGCACGGTCTTGTGGTAGACGGCGTCGGACTCGTGGATTGCGAGTATGTCGACGTCGTGCATCATCTTGTTCGCTGCGGCCGTCTTGATCGCCGGATCGACATCCTCGGAAGTAATGCCGACGACGGTGGTGTGCAAGGTATGGACCCGCTCCCCGGCCGTGTCGGTGAAGGTGTTGGTCACGGTGATGAGGTCCCGACCGGCGAACCTGCGCACCGACGACAGTTCGACGTCGACGAGCAGTTCGTCCCCCTCGACGATCGGGCGGTGCTGCTCGAAGACCTCCTCGGTCTGCATGTAGGTGTCGTAGCCGACGACCACCGATTCGAACAAGCGGCGGTTGCAGGCCATGCCCGGAACGGACGTGAACGTCATGGGCGCCACCAGACCCGCATAACCCAGGTCCGCGGCGGCGGCGACATCCCAGTGCGCCGGGTGGTAGTCCTGCACCGCCCGCGCGTACTCACGTACCTTTTCGCGGCCCACTAGGTACGTGCCGTCCATCTGGTAGTAATGGCCGACCCGCGCTTGCAGCTCCGACTCTTCTACTGCTGCGGTCATGAATTCGCTCAACTTGTCTATCGGCTTGTTGATGAGGCCGACCACAGCACCCTAGCGTGCGCGCACAGCGGCAATGCCGGCCGACACTCCTCGCTGCCCGATGCTCTCGCGACGGCCGACCTACAATGCTGCTACCGCCATCGGCCGGAAAGGGATCGCGATGACTGCGCCGGTCGACCCCTCGGTTCCACCCAGCGGCACGGGATGCGTGGAGTGCGAAGCCGTCGGCGGTTGGTGGGTTCACCTGCGGCGCTGTGCCGCCTGTGGGCACATCGGGTGCTGCGACGAGTCCCTCGCCCGGCACGCGACGGCGCACTGGAAGAACACGGGTCACCCCGTTATCCGGTCGTTCGAGCCGGGCGAGGACTGGTTCTGGAACTACGACACCAACGATTACTACGACGGGCCGGAACTCGCCCCACCGGAATGTCGTCCCGAGGACCAAACAGCCCCCGGCCCGCGCGGCAGGGTGCCCCGCAACTGGGGCTATCTGATCCGCCACCGCGACGGCTGACGAGCGTCCACGCGAGTTCGTCAGGCGGCGCGCTGGTATTCGATGGGGCTGCGGTGGGTCGCCGCGCGCAGCGGTTGCCACCGGAACACGCCGGCGCCCTGGGCGTACGACAGGTGCCCGCCGAGGGCACCGCCCACGCTCAGCACGGTCAGGCCCAGCAGCGTGAAGGCCCGCGCCGCGCCCAGCCGCTCCCGCCGGTAGGCCCGGTAGGCGAGCGAGAACATGACGACCCCCACGAAGTTCGACGCCGCATGCACCAGGCCCACACGCTGCTGCCGCCGACCGAGCAGCACGTAGTCGGCCCAACCGGCCAGCAGGGTCGGCGGGGTCGCGGCGAGCCCGACCGCGACGAGTCGGCGGGCGGTCGCGACGTCCCGGAACACCACGTCGAAGACCACCGACGTCATCCAGGTGCCGATCGGCAGCGTGACCAACAGCGGATGCACGGGGTGGCCGAGCCAGGAGCCGCGCAGGGCGCGGGCCAGGCGGCCATGGCCGATCAGCCGGCCGGCGATGTGTGATGCGGCGGAGGCCGGCGGATCGAGCGCTTTGATCCGTTCGGCGCTGCCCAGGGCGTCATGCAGATTCATGCGGAGGGTTTACCCCCTCGTGAAACTTCGAACCCCGCACCCGCCCGCGGCCAAACTGAGGCTACAAACGAATCTTCGCGAATGCCCCGAAAAATGTTGCGCGGCAACCAATCCTTCGGAACAACGAGGCTCAGCCGAGGTGGGCCGACAGCAGCCAGGCGCCGATCGACTTGCGGCCGTTGCCCTCGTCGCGGATGTCGGCGCCGGAGAAGGCGCGGAAACCCTCGACGAACTCGTCGGGCACGTTTGCGTGAATACGGGCCGGGCGAACCTCGTCGATCACCCAGTACTTGGACACCACCGCGCGCAACTCGTCCTCGGTGACCGCATTGACCGGTCCGTCTGGCGGCATGCCGGCGCGGTCGAAGACCAGCACGAAGTACGACGCCCCGGGCGCGGCGGCCCGCACGATCGACTGCTGATACCCCTCCCGCAACTCGAGCGGCATTGAGTGGAAAAGGGTGGAGTCGACGATCGTGTTGAAGCGACCGTCGTACCCAGTGAAGGCGCTGATGTCCGCGACGTCGAAGGTCGCATTCGTCAGCCCCCGCCTGGCCGCCTCCTCGCGCGCCAGCGCGATGGCGGTGGGGGACTGGTCCAGGCCGACGGTGGTGAAGCCCCGCTCGGCCAGGTGCAGCGACACCGCGGCCTCGCCGCATCCGGCGTCGAGCACGACGCCGTGGAACTTCCCGGCGTCGATCAGTGCGGCGATTTCGGGCTGCGGTTCGCCGATGCTCCACGGTGGCCGGGTGCCCTCGCCCATTTCCGCGGCCTCGCCGCGGTAGGCGGATTCGAACATCTCTTGAGTCGGCTGAGTCATGACCCCTGTATATCAGCCTAGCTGATATGAGTCAAGCTTCTTGATATAGCTTTGGTGGACCGGCAGGTGGGGCGCTAAGGTATACGGTTGTTCACCGATGGACTGGTGCACCGTGCGGACATGGAGAGCTTTTCGATGCTGGAGCGAGAAATAGGCCGAGTCGCGGACGTCGCCTTCGATGCCGTGGACGCGACCATCACCCGCATGGTGCGCGTGGTGGGGTTCGTCTCGACGGCCGTGGCGCGGGCCGCTCGCGAAATATCGGACCTGGCGTGGGACTACCAGGATCTCGCCGGTGATCTGCGTCGGCCCGAACCAGAGTCGAAGGCCGATTCCCGGCGGCCTCAGCTGCGTCTTCTGGTGACGAAACCGTCCGCTTGAGGGGCGGCGACGGAGGACCGGGCTGGCTTCTTAACACGGAGGTTGCAATCCCTTTGTCGCCTGGCGAAGGACAAGACGCAACCTTCTCCGATCCGTCGCTGATTTAAGACCCTACGGACGGCCGGACCGATGATTCAGGGCCGAAGGTCCTCGGTATTTGAGCATTAGGGTCCACGAGATCTCCCGCTCCTCGTCGCCGGACGCGCTACGCCGCCCCCTGCCTATAGTCGAGCAGTGACCATCCGGTACGACGAGGCGCTCCGCGAGCGGGTTCGGGCGCACCTGAAGGCGCACGACCGCCGCACGGTGACCGACGCGAGCAAGCGGCACGCGGCCGTCGCGGTGGTGCTGGTGGATTCGCGCGTCGGGGAGGACAGGGTGGACCCCGCGCCGGTCGACGAATGGAACGCCGACCGGCCGATGCCGGAGGCCGGCCTCGACGGCCGCATGGTCAACGTCTCGGGCGGTGCGGCGTTCCTGCTGTGCCGCAGGGCGGCACGTCTGACGTCGCATGCCGCGCAGTGGGCGCTGCCGGGCGGTCGTCTCGACCCCGGTGAGACCGTCGTCGACGCGGCGCTGCGGGAGTTGAGTGAGGAGGTCGGCGTCGCGCTTCCCGACTCGTCGGTGCTCGGCCTGCTCGACGACTACGCGACGCGGTCCGGGTACGTCATCACGCCGGTGGTGATCTGGGGCGGCGGCCGGCTCGACCCGCGGCCGGCGCCGCAGGAGGTGGTGGCGGTCTACCGGGTGGGTCTGCACGAATTGCAGCGCGACGACTCCCCGCGCTTCATCAGCATCCCGGAGAGCCAGCGGCCGGTGGTGCAGATTCCGTTGGGGAACGACCTCATTCACGCACCGACGGGCGCCGTGCTGTTGCAGCTGCGGTGGCTGTGCCTCGAGGGCCGCGACGACCCGGTCGGAGAGTTCGAGCAGCCGGTGTTCGCCTGGCGATAGGTCAACCGGGTCAGGCCGCTGCCGTCCTCTGAGTCGAGAGGACGTTGACTTCGGAGTGCAGGTGACCGCAGGCCGCGCATCGGACCTCGTACTCGAGGGTGTTCGCCCCGCGGTCCAGGAATCGATAGTCGGCCCAGGCCATGCACCTCGGGCAACGGGTACGACCGCGTTCCACCGCCATCGGCTGCGTCCCTTCACTCTGCTATGAGGCGGTAAGTACCCGTTTCCCGACACGTCGAATCGTTGGCGAACGACTGTTCCGGTGAATCATCGGTCGGGGGCGAACTTCAACACCTGCCCCGGCCTCACGATCCGGTTGTTCCTGTCGAGCGTGGCGTTCTCGGCGATGTAGAGGTTGTCGGCCGAGTCGACGGCCACGGTGGAAGCGCGCTCGGAGACAGGCACTTTCGTGGCGGTCGTCCCACCGGCCGGCAGCTCGAACAACCCGGCCGTCTTCTGCCAGGCGTCGGCGACGAAGAGGTTTCCGGCGGAGTCGATCGCAAACCGACTGGCTTCGAGCAGGCCCGGGAAGGAGAGGGCGGTCGGGGTGTCGGCGTTGGCCACGAGTTTGCGGACCCGGCCCTTCCCGGTGCCCCGGATGGTGTCACCGAGGTAGACGGTGCCGGCCTTGTCGACCGCCACCGCGCGCGGCAGGTCCACGTCGGCGAAGGGAAGGTCTGTTGAGCGGGTGTCTCCCGGGGCCAGCCTCTTCACTCCGTACTTGACGTCCAGGCCGCCGCCGGCCTCGTCGCCGGCCGCGTAGGCGGTACCTGCCGCATCGACGGCGATGGCCTGGATGTTCACGAATCCGCGGAACGGCAGCCGGATCGGGCTGGGCGCGCCCGGCGCGAGCTCCCAAACGCTCGTTCCGTCGCACAGGTAGAGGTTGCCGGCGCCGTCGGTGGCCATGTCGGACGCCAGGCGGAAATCGATGCCCGGCACGGTTTTCGCGGTCGGGCTGGTGGCGGACGGGGGCAGCGTGAAGAGCCGGCGTGTCCCCAGATCACCCTCTGCGACGCCCGGAGTCAGCGACCCGAGGACGTAGACACCTCCGGCGGCATCGACTGCGATGCTCTGGGCCTGGTTCAGGTCGGGGAACGGCAGGGGCGTGGGCGCGGCGGTGTAGGTGTGCTGGCTCGGCGTGGTGTCCGAATGACGGGTGAGGCGGGGAACGGCGACGGCGGCCGCGGTCCCGATCAGGGCCACGGCGACGACCGCGAGCACGGCGATGAGCACGCGTCGCCGTCGCCTCGGCCGCGCGACGGGAGAGGGCAGGGGTTGCCATTCGGCGTGGCCGTGGGACGGATACCCGCCGGGCGCAGAGGGTCTCGTGAGCCGATTGCTCGGTCCGTCATGGTGCGCGGTGGCCAGGGCGTGCCGGGCGGCGTCGGCCAGCTCCGCGGCGCTGCCATAACGCTCGCCGGGATTGGGGGCCATGCCACGGGCGATCACGCGGTCGAACTCGGGCGGGATGCCGGGCCGGCGCTGACTGGGAGGCACGACGATCGGCATCGGGGGGAAGCCGGTGAGGCACTCGTAGAGAACGCCGGCCAGGGCGTAGATGTCGGCGCGGTAGCTTGCCTCGCTGTTGCGCATCCCTTCGGGGGACCGCTGCTGTGGCGACGGGAACGCCCGGGGATCCGCCAGGTAGGCGCGCCCGTCGTCGGACAGCAGGATGGTGGCCGTCGTGACCTCGCGATGGAGCGACTCGGTGGCGTGGAGGTGGTCGATTGCCGCGGCGATCTGGCACACCAGGTCGACGGCCCGCGCGGGCTCCATCGGCCCGCGCGCCAGCACCGTCCGCAGGTCGGTGCTCACGTGCCGGCCCCGATCCGCGGCCGGGGGTGGGTTTGGCTGGCGCGTCCCATCACGCGACCGCAAGCTTGAGCAGGCGCTTGTTCTCGGTCAGGTAGAGGTTGCCGGCCTCGTCGAGCGCGATTCCGCCGAATTCCTGACTTTCGGTGGCGAACAACTGTATTGATGTGTTCGCCCCGGCGGGAAGCCTGATCACCCGCCCCATGAGGTTCGCGTTGTCGAGCACATAGACGTCGCCGCGCGCGTCGACCGCCAGCCCATGGGCCGAGCCGAGCGCGGCGAACGGCAGCTGATCCGCGGTCGGGGCGCCGGGCCTAAGCCTGAACACCCGGCCGCGGTCGGCGGCGTAGACGTTGCCCGTCTTGTCGACCGCGACGCTGGTGAAGTACCCGCTGCCGAGGGGGAGCACCGTCGGATTGGTGGCGCCCACGGGCAGTTCGAGCACCCGGTCGACGCTTGCGGTGTACACGTTCCCGGCCGCGTCGGTTGCGACATCCTCGGGGCGGATCCGGCCGAAGGGCAATTCCGTTGCGCCCGTTGCGCCGGGCGGCAGCTTCCACACGCGCCCGGCGCCGTTGCTCTTGGTCCAGTCGACGACATAGACGTTTCCGGCCCCGTCTGCCGCGACGCGTTTCGGGTCCTCCAGGGGAGGAAAGGGCAACTCCCGGGCCGCGGTGGCGCCGACGGGAAGTTCGAGCACGCGCTTCGCGATTTCGTCGACCACGTAGATGTCACCCCGGTCGTCCACGGCCACGCCCAGGAGATCGCCGGTCCCCACGACCGGCAACGGCGTCGCGTTGAGCGGCGGGGCGGTGCTCGTCGCGGCGGCCGAACGCGACGTCGTGGTGGCGCCGGGCGCGCCGCCGGGGGAAGTGGACCGATTGCCGACGCGGACCAGGGCGACCGCGGCGATGGAGGCGGCGATGACCGCCGCGATGACGACGGCAATGACGATGCGGCGCCGGGCTTTTCGAGGTTTCGCCGGCGGGTGGAATGCCGGCGGGGCCGCCCTCGGAACCGTGCGGTCACGATCCTGCTGCCACGGCTGCGTGGTCGGCGCGCTCGCCCATCCCTGTTCGGGTGCGCCGGTGTGCAGTGCGCGTTGGGCCGCGGCGGCGAGCTCGCCGGCGCTGCGATAGCGCTCGCCGGGGTTCTTGGCCATGCCGCGCGCGATCACCTCGTCGAAGCCCACGGGAAGCCCCGGCCGCTGCCGGCTGGGCAGGGGGATCGGCGCGGTCAGGTGGGCGGCCACCAGCGACGGGATTTCGTCGCGGCCCGGGAACGGGTGCGATCCGGTCAGACATTCGTAGAGCACACAGGCCAGGGCGTAGATGTCGGCGGCGGGGGTGACCTGGCCGTTGGTGAGTCGCTCCGGCGCGAGGTAAGCGAACGAGCCGATGGTGGTGCCCTCGCTCGTGAGCTTGGTGTCGGTGGCCGCGTTCGCCAGGCCGAAGTCGACCAGCGAGGCGAAGTCGTTGCGGCCCAGCAGGATGTTGGCGGGCTTGACGTCGCGGTGGATCACCCGCTCGGCGTGCGCGGCGTCCAGCGCGGAGGCGATCTGGCGGGTGATGGCCACCGCCCGCCCCGGGTCCAGCGCCCCCTCGCGGTCGAGCACGCCCTGCAGGTCGGTGCCGTCGATGAGCCGCATGTCGATGTAGAGCTGGCCGTCGATCTCGCCGCAGCTGTGGACGGGCACGACGTGCGGATCGTGCAGCCGTCCCGCTGTGCGGGCCTCGCGAAACAGCCGCTCCCGGAACGCCGGGTTGTGAGAGTAGCTGCTGGACAACAGCTTCAGGGCCACCACGCGATGCATCGCGGTGTCCTCGGCCTCGTAGACCTCGCCGAACCCGCCCCGGCCCAAGAGGCGCCTCAGCAGGTACGGGCCGAACCGGGAGCCGGCGCGCGGGCCGGAAGGATGGGTATCGGTCGGTTCATCGACCACGCCGGCCCCCCGCCGTCGACATATCGGTGATCACGCTCCCGCACCCAGTTCCAGGACCCTGCCGTCCGTGCAGCTGTCGGCGTTGTTGCAGTCGACCACATAGATCTCGCCGGCCTCATCGGTGGCCAACCCGCGCGGGTAGTTCAGCCCCGGGAAGTGCAGCTCGGCGGACGCCGCCGCGCCGGAGGGCAACTTCCACACCCGATGCTTGAACGGATCGGAGACGTATACCGTCCCATCCTTGGCGGCGGCCACGCCGTAGGGCGCGTCGAGGCCCCCGAAGGGCAGTTCGGTGGGGATGGAGGCGCCGGCGCCGAGCTTCAGCACATGCCGGCCGCCGCTGTCGACGACGTAGACGTTGCTGTCGCCATCGACCGCGATGCCCACCGGTGAGTCAAGGGGGGTGGTGGGCATCAGCCGCGTGGGCTGCGTGTCACCGGCCGACAGCTTGAGCACCTCCTTCAGGGCCTGGTCGGCGACGTAGACGCTCCCGTCCTTGCCGGCGGCCACGCCCACCGGGTTCCCGAGGGGCCCGAACGGCATGAGATGCGGGCCCCGGGCCCCGGGCGTCAACTGCCAAACCGCGGACGCGTGCGTGTCGGTGGCGTACACGTTGTCGTGGGCGTCGACAGCGACACCTTCGGCGAACAGGTCCCCGAAGGGCAACTCCACGGGAGCGTCGCGGCCTTCGGCCAGTTCGAGGATGCGTCCGTTCGGGGAGTGGGGTGTCAGTTCGGCGACGTAGATGGTGCCCCGGCCGTCCAACGCGACGCCGCGGGGAAGGGCAAGCTTGGGGAACGGCAGGGTGACGGGAGCCGTCGACGAGGGCCGCGGCCGAGAGGCGGCCTGCTGGGCCGGACCGCGCCGATGGGTGATCGCGATGGCCGCCACGGTGGCGGCGGTCGCGACGACGACGGCGAGCGCGGCCACGATCGTGAGCAGGCGACGGCGCGACCCGCGGCGCGGCGGCGGCGGGCCGACGGCCGGGGACGGATGCTGGGCGGGGGGCGGCGCCGGCGTCGATTCCCAGGGTTGCGTCGTCGACACCGCGGGACCGCGGCGCGCGGGCGCCACCACCGCCTCCGCGGCGGCGGCGAGTTGGCCTGCGCTCTGGTAGCGGTCGCCGGGGTTCTTGGCCATGCCGCGGGCGACGACGGCGTCGAATCCCGCGGGGATTCCCGGTCGCTGGCGGCTGGGCACGGGGATCGGGGCGGTCATGTGCGCGGCCATCAGCTCGGGCAGTTCGCGGTGCGCCGAATACGGGGCGCGACCGGTCAGGAGTTCGTAGAGGACGCAGGCGAGCGCGTAGACGTCACAGCGGTGGTCGACGGGCTCGCCGGTGAGCCGTTCGGGCGCGACGTAGTCGAAGGTGCCGACGGCGGTGCCGGGCTTGGTGAGCCTGGCGTCCCCCGCGGCGTTCGCCAACCCGAAGTCGACGAGGCTGGCGAAGCCGTCACCGGCCAGCAGGATGTTGGCGGGTTTCACGTCGCGATGGATCACGGTCTCGGCATGGGCGGCGTCCAGCGCGTCGGCGACCTGCCGCACGATGGACACCGCCCGGCCCGGCTCCAGGGGGCCCTCGCGTTGCAGCAGAGTCGCCAGGTCGACGCCGCGGACCAGCCGCATGTCGATGTAGACCTGGCCATCGATCTCCCCGCACCCGTGGATGGGCAGCACGTGCGGTTCGCGCAGCCGCCCGGCCGTGCGCGCCTCGCGGAACAAGCGCTCACGGAACACCGGGTCCTGGGAGAAGGTGCCGCTCAACACCTTCAGCGCCACTACGCGGTGCATCGCGGTGTCCTCGGCCTCGTACACCTCGCCGAAACCCCCGGCCCCCAGCAGCCGCGTGAGCCGATAGGGGCCGAACAGCGAGCCCACCCGCGAATCGGCCGGCCGACCCACCGCCGGATCCTCGCCCACCCCCACCACCTCAGCTACTGCGCGGCGCCACGCAACGACAACACCGAAACATCCTGCCATGGTCAATTCACCCGGCCCCGCGGCAACCGGCGCGCGACCAGCGAATGCGGTCGTCGGCCAGCGTTTTCCGGCACCGGCGCCGGGGTATCAGCCTGCCACCCATGACAACGGTGCCGCGGGTCGCAATGACTCCCGACACCCCGACGACCGGGCGGTCGGCAACTGCTTATCCCAGATCTCGGGCGCGCGTCGCTCATGCACGGTCCGATCCCCGTGGCCCTGCAGGTGATCACCGGCGCGGCGCTGGCCTATGTCATCGTCCGGCGGGGCCGGCGCTGGCGGACCCTCTGGGTGCCCCTGGCCGCGGCGGTGGGGGCGGCAACCGGCAGCGTGGCCCATGAGTGCTACAGCAACCTCGGACTGGCGAGCGAGCCTCCGCCGTGGCGGATGTGGGGGTGGGTGTGCCTGGTGGGGGTAGCGACCGCCGCGGCGGTATTCGGTTGGCGCGGCGCGGGCTGGTGGCGCCGGAACGCGGCCGCGTTCGCGTGGTCGTTCTGCCTGCTGTGCACCGGGCTTACGATCAACGGGTGGTTGGGCTACTTCCCGACGGTCTCGTCGGCGTGGGGCCAGCTCACCGGCGGCCGGCTGCCGGATCAGACCGACCTGCAAACGGTCCGGGCCTTCAAGGCCAAAGGGGTTGCGCCGCAACGCGGCGCGGTGCTGGCCGTCGACACCGGGACGGGCGGATCGGGTTTTCGCCACCGCACCGAGTGGGTGTACCTTCCGCCGGCCTGGTTCGCCGCGGCGCCACCGCGGCTCCCCGCGATCGCGATGATCGGCGGCGAATTCAACACCCCGGCCGACTGGATTCGCGCCGGTGACGCGGTTTACACCCTGGACGCGTTCGCCTCGGCACACGCCGGGCGGGCCCCCGCCGTCGTCTTCGCCGACCCGAGCGGCGGTTTCGCCGTCGACACCGAATGTGTCAACGGGTCGCGGGGAAACGCCGCCGACCATGTGACCGACGACGTGGTGCCCGCGGTGCAGCGCGCCTTCGACGTTGGGGGACAGGGGAAATGGGGCGTGGTGGGATTCTCTTCCGGGGGCACCTGCGCGGTCGACTTCGCGGTCATGCACCCCGAGCTGTTCAGCGCGTTCGTCGACATCGGCGGCGACCTCGGTCCGAATGCCGGCACCCGCGAGCAGACCATCGATCGGCTCTTCGGGGGCGACGCGGAACAGTGGTCGAGGTTCGATCCCGGCACCGCGATCGCCCGGCACGGACCGTACGCCGACCTGTCCGGCCTCTTCGCGGTGTCGAGGGCGGGCAAGAAGGCGGGCGTGGGTCAGGCCGCCGCCGAATCCCTGTGTGCGCTGGGCGCCGCCAGGGGAATCGACTGCGACATCGTCGAATACCCTCAGCGGCAACGGCATTCACGGCGACACTGCCGTGGCTCATGGACCGGCTCGACGGCGAGCAGGCGAGGTAGCCGTCAGCGGGTGCTCTCGTCGGCCAGGTCGTGGTGGGACTGATGGCGACCCGGCGCGTCCGGGTCGTTGTCCCGCTGCTCCAGCTGCTCCTGCAATTCGCGCTGCTCCTCGGTCGCCTTCCTGGCGTCCTCGGGCGTCGGCGCGGGGTCGATGTTGTTCTGCTGATCCACCGGAGATCTCCTCGAACGTTGGTCGATGTCTCCGGTGAGGTTCGACCGAATCGCGCCCATCGAAACAAGCCGGGAAACAAGTCGCCGGAACAAGAGAGGGGGCGGTGCCGTGTTCACGCCTCTCGGCAAGTGGTCGCTCGAAGCGACGGTTCTGGTGTGGTACCCGGGGGAACGCACGACACCGCCGACCGGAACCAACGAGCACCCCGCCCCGCTTATTCCGCCGGATGTCAGAGCGGGGGCCGCACCGTCACCACGTCGGCGAGGCCGCTGAACTGCAGGAGCGGCATCAACACCCGGTTCGCGACGATCTCGATGTGGCCGACATGCGCGAAGAGGGTGTTGATCGCGGCGCTGTCCAGGTATTCCACCTGGCTCAGGTCGATCGTGACCGTCCCCCCGTCGGCGGTGGCCTCCCGCAGCGCCTCGATGAACTGGTCGATGTTGCTGAGGTCCAGCTCGCCCCGCGCGATCAGCACGCGCGTGCCGTCGGTCCGACGGGTGGCGGAGAGGATCAAGGGCGTGGCCATCAGGTGAGCCTCGCCCGCAACTCGACCACTGTGCCGCCGGTGCCGGCCGTGCCCGGCTTGATGCTGACGTCGTTCATCAGCCCCCGCATGAGGGTGATGCCCCGGCCGCGGTGAGAATCGGCGGCCTGTTGCGGTGTCTTCCAGCTGCCGGTGTCGGAGACCGTCACCCGGACCTGGTCGGCAAGCGCCGTCGCGTACAGGGTAACCGTGCCGGGGCCGTTGCGGTGCCCGTGCTCGATCGCGTTCGCGACAGCCTCGCCCGCGGCCATGAGCACACTCAGCGTCTGATCCGCGTCCACCCCGGCGCGTTTCAGCCAGGTCCGCAGGGCGGCGCGGGTGCTGGCCAGGTGGTTGACGTCGGCCTCGAAATCCGCTTCCAGCGGGGGCGGTTGGCGGTAGAGCAGCATGGCGACGTCGTCCTGATATCCGCCGTCGGGCGCGAGGCTCGACATGAGTTCGCCCGCAAGCTCTTCCAGCGAGGACGCGCCGCCGTCCCGGACGATCTCCGCCGCCTGGGCGATGCCGTCGTCCAGCGGGACGCGGCGGCGCTCGACGAGGCCGTCGGTGTAGAGCAGCAGGGTGGCGCGCGCCGGAAGGGTGATCCGGGCCTGTGGGCGCGGCCAGTCCTGCCGAAGCCGCAGCCCGAGGGGGATGCTGCGGCCCTCGTCGAGCAACCGGATCGTGCGATCGGCGTCGACCACCACCGGCGGTGGATGGCCCGCGCTGGCGTAGATCAACTCGCCGGTCTCGCTGGTGAGCACGGCGCAGAACGCCGTGGTGCATGCGGCGCCGGGCAGCTGCGCCGCGAAGCGGTCGAGCGCCTCGAGAGTGGCGCTGGGACTGGGGTTCTCGAGCAGGAGGGCGCGGCAGGCGCTGCGGAGCTGACCCATCACCGTCGCCGCCGTCAGGCCGTGGCCCACGCAATCCCCGACGATCAACGCCAGCCGCCCGTCGCCGAGGTCGACGACGTCATACCAGTCGCCGCCGATCTGCAGGGGCCGGGTCGCGGGCTGGTAGCGCACCGCGAATCCCGAAGGCAGCACGGCGGGGCCGAGCATCGCGTGCTGCAAGGCCAGCGCGGTTTCGCGCTGCTGGTCGATCTGATGCACCCGTTGCAGGCCCTGGCCCAGGCGGCCGGCCAGCACCGTCAGCAGCGTTTGGTCGTCGCCGGTGAACGGCCGGTACCGGGCGAGTTCGACCCAGATCACCAGGACGCCGCGGGGATGTTGCAGCGCGATGCCGGCCGTCTCCCGAGTGGTCGCGTCGGTGATCAGCATGTGCCCGTCACGCAGCGAGGTGATCGCGTCCCGGGTGGCTGCCGGCAGGTCCGCCCAGCGCGACGGCTCCCCGTCCGACACCAGGCTCGGTTCATCCGATCCCGACGCCGAGTCGGGGGCGGGTGCGGGGAACGTGGCGGCAAGCACCAGGCGGGCCCGCCACAGCTTGCGCAGCCCGCGGACGGCGGCCGACAGGGCGTCGTCGACCGAATCCGCCTGCGCGAGTTGCTCGTTGAGCTCGGCCAGGGCACTCTGTCGTTGCACCGTGTAGTGCTCGGTGGTGACGTCGCGGAACGTGCCGACGACGACCCGGCGGCCGGTGTCGGGGTCCCGGGCGTGGTTGACGGCGGTCCGGATCCACAGCCGATGACCGTCGCGGTGCACGGCGGGCACGACGTAGGTGCCGCTGGCCTCCCCCGACAAGGCCGCGAACAACCCGGCGCACTGCAGGTGGGCATCGCGGTCGGTCTCCGGATCGGGCCACCACGGGTGCATCGGCTGGTAGGGGATGCCGTCCTGCCCGTACCCGAGGACGTGGGCGAAGGCGGCGTTGATCTCGATGACGGCGCCGCGCTCGTCGCACACGAAGAACGCCTCCTGGATCGACTCGATCAACGCGCTGCGCCACCGCGCCTGGTGGTTGCGCAGCCGCGCGAGTTCGATGTTGGCGCGCACGCGGGCCAGCAGCTCCGCGGCGACGAAGGGCTTGACCAGGTAGTCGTCGGCGCCGGCGCGCAAGCCCTCGATGGACGCCTCCTGCCCGGCCCGCGCCGAGAGCAGCAGCACCGGCACCGCGGCCGTCCGCGCGTCCGAGCGCAGTGCCTTCACCAGCGCCATGCCGTCGAGCCGGGGCATCATCACGTCGCTGACCACGAGGTCCGGGGCGCTGTTTCGAACCGACTCGAGCGCGCGCACGCCGTCGCTGACGGAGTCGACCTCGTAGCCGGCCGCGCCCAACAAACGGCCCAGGTACTCGCGCATGTCGATGTTGTCGTCGGCGATCAGCACCCGCGGCGGCGGTCCCGAGCTCCACACCTGGCTGGCCGCGCTGACCGGTGCCAGCCCCACTTCGGGGCCGTCGGCCGACGTGGCGTCGACGTCGCTGGCCACCCAGCGCAGGGCCTCCTGCACGTACGGTTCGGCGCTGCCCGAGCCGCCGCGCGACGTTTCGGCGGCGGAGACGGCGTCGGCCGGCAGGTGCGCGACGCCCAGCGGCAGCCGGACCGTGAAGGTGGTGCCCAGGCCCTCGGTGCTGTCGACGGCGATGCTGCCCTCGTGCAACCCGACCAGCTCTTTGACGAGGGCAAGGCCGATCCCGCTGCCTTCCGAGGAGCGGGCGTAGGGGGTCTCGATGCGGTGGAACCGGTCGAAGAGCCTCGGGAGTTCCGTTGCGGGAACGCCGATCCCGGTGTCGCTGACCGTGACGACCGCGTCGGGGCCCTCGCGGCGGACGGCGACGGTGATCGAGCCCTGGAAGGTGAACTTCAGCGCGTTGGACAGCAGGTTGAGCACCACCTTCTCCCACATGTCGCGGTCGAGGTACACCGGCTCGTCCAGCGGTGGGCAGTCGACCCGCAACTCGAGCCCCGCCCGGTCGACGGCCGACCGGAAGATGCTGGCCAGGTCCGCGGTGACGCCGGCCAAATCGATCGGCTCGTAATGGGCTTGCATGCGGCCGGCCTGGATGCGCGAAAAGTCCAGCAGCGTGTTGACGAGCTTCATCAGGCGCAGCCCGTTGCGGTGGATGATCTCGAGTTCTCCACGCGTCTGCTCATCGAGTTGCGCCGTGTGCGAACGCAATTCGGCCAGCGGTCCCAGGATCAGGGTCAGCGGGGTGCGCAGCTCGTGGCTGATGTTGGAGAAGAACGTGGTCTTAGCCCGGTCAAGCTCCGCCAGCTCCTCGGCGCGTCGCTGCTGGGCCTGGTAGCTGCGGGCGCTGCCGATTCCCGCCGCAAGGTGCGCCCCGACCAGTTGGAGGAACGCGCGATAGCCCTCGTCGAGCGGACGGTAGCGGTTCAGCGCGGCGACCAGGACGCCGTAGGGGGCGGCGCCCTGCTGAGACAGCGGAACCACCAGCGCCTGCAGCGGCGGATCCGGCCAGGCTCCGGTCGGCAGGCCGGCCGGGAGGTCGTCGTCGAGTGCGATCACCATCGACTCGTTGCGGGGTGACTCTTCGGCGGTCCACACCAGGGAGCGGGCCGCCGTCAGCAGGGCCCGGGCGGCCGGATGGTCGGCCTCGATCCCGCTGAACCCCGCGAGCCGGGCCCCGCCGGTGTCGTCGAAGAGGCCGATGAGAGTGAACGGCAGATCCTGCTGATTCCGGCTGAGTTGGCGGCCGGCGAACGCCAGCATCTGGTCTTCGGTGCGCACCACGCTCGGGTCGGAGCCGAGGTCGCGCAGCGTGGCCATCCGCCGCTCCGCGATCACCTGCTCGGTGTCCTCCCTGACGACGCAGAGCATGCCGGCCACGTGGCCGTCCTCGTCGCGCAGGGGACTGTAGGAGAACGTGTGATACGACTCTTCGGCGTATCCCGACCGCTCGAGGAACAGCTGCAGCGCCGTGTCCCACGTCGCCTGCCCGGTCGAGAGCACCTGCTCGATGCGCGGGCCGATGTCGGTCCAGATCTCCGCCCAAACCTCCCGCGCGGGACGGCCCAGGGCCCAGGGGTATTTGCGGCCGAGGGTGGCGTGGCGGTAGGCCGCGTTGCAGAAGAAGGTGAGTTCCGGACCCCACGCCATCCACATGGAGAAGCGCGAGGACAGCACAGTGTTGACCGCGGTCTGCAGGCTTTGTGGCCAGCCGAGCGGCGATCCTAGCGGGGTCGCCGACCAATCGACCTTGGCGAGATCGGGCCGCAGTTCGTCGTCGGCGGCGAACACGGCGGCCTCCTTGGCGGCCGGCGATTGCGCGGTGCTGTCATCAGCACCCACCCGCCGTTCCTCTCTGGCGGAGCAAAGCCGAGGCGCCGCGGGGCGGCTGGCTCGCCCAGGCGGTTTGCTCTTCGGCGCTGATGGGAGCGCGATCCTGCAGACTGATCTTCGGAGCCTACCGGAGGGCGACCGGCGACCGGTATGGCACGGCCACGGCCAGACCAAGGGTGCCCTCAGCAAACGAATCTCGACTCCTTCAGCCGCCGTCTGTTCGGCCGCGTCGGCCCGAGAGACGGTGTGACCACGTCGGCCCGTCTCGCGCGGGCGCCCGTTAGGATCTGCACATCCACTGGACAGTGACGAGAGGGGTGAGCCTTGTCATCGGGTGGTTCGGCGCGCTCGGACGGCGACAGCTGGGATCTGGCCTCCAGCGTGGGGGCGACCGCGACGATGGTCGCGTCGGCGCGGGCGCTGGCGTCGCGCGGGCCGGACCCGCTGCTCGACGACCGTTTCGCCGAGCCGCTGGTCCGCGCGGTCGGTCACCCGTTCTTCGTCCGCATGCTCGACGGCGAGATACCGCTCGACGACGACGACGTGCCCCTGACGTTCCAGCAGCGCCGTGAGCAGATCACCGTTCGCACAAGGTTTTTCGACGACTTTCTCCTCGATTCCACGGCCGGCGGCATCCGCCAGGCCGTCATCCTGGCCGCCGGGCTGGACGCGCGGGCGTACCGGTTGCCCTGGCCGTCGGGCACCGTGGTGTTCGAGGTGGATCAGCCCGAGGTGATCGCCTTCAAGGGCGTGACGCTGGCCCAGCTCGGCGCCGAACCGACCGCCGAGCGGCGCGCCGTGGGCGTCGACCTGCGCGACGATTGGCCGGGCGCGTTGCGCGACAACTACTTCGACAGCGCGGCGCCCACCGCCTGGATCGCCGAGGGGCTGTTGCCCTACCTGCCGCCGGAGGCCCAGGATCGGCTGCTGGACAACATCACCTCGCTGAGCGCGCCCGGGAGCCGGCTGGCGACCGAGAACATCGCCGACATGTCCGTGTTCACCGACGAGCGCGCCCGCGCGTTGCGGAGCGGCTGGCGCAAGCACGGCCTCGACATCGACGTCGCCGAGTTGGTGTGGGCCGGCGAACGGCGCCAGGCCGCCGACCACCTGACCTCGACCGGTTGGCGGGTGACCCGGCACGCCACCGAGGATGTCTACGCCCGGTACGGGTTCGCCGTGCCCGACAACGAGATACTCGCCACGTTCCGCGGCGCGATCAGCTACGTGAGCGCCGAGCTCGGCTGAGCGCATCGCCGACCCCGTCGCGCGCGGGTGACGTCAGTCGCCGTTTCCGCACCGTTCAACCTCCCGCAACGCCAAGGGTCCATGCTTACCGGAAACAGTTTCCTATGAGGATGGTCCGGCTGTCGACCGTTCGGAAGGTGATGGACATGATGAACAAGATCTGCGCGTGCGTCTCGGGTGGGTTGCTGGCGATCGCGCTGCTGCCGGCCGCGTCGGCGGCGGCCGACACCACCGACGCCGACTTCAACAGCTACCTCAACAACCACGGCGTCCATCTCGGCTCGGCGGCCCAGACCGTGGACATGGCCCGCATGATGTGCAAGGACCTCGACTCCGGCTTCACCCAGAAGGACGAGGTGGACGTGCTCACCGGCGCGCACCGGCTGAATCCGGACCAGGCCAAGCTGTTCGTCGGGGCGGCGACCGCCGACTACTGCCCGAACCACCACAACGCGAGCCCACCGGCCAAGAGCTGACCCCGCGATCCGGACCTATGCCGCCACCCGCGGGAGCACCTCGTCGCCCAGCCGCCGGACCCAACCCGCCGGATCGGTCGTGCCGGGAAGCGGCCCGGTGTTGACCAGGTCGATTCCCAGCGCGGAGTAGCGGTCCAACTGGCGCAGGTATTCGTCGACGTCGGCGAAGGGATCTGCGAAAAGGCCCGCGGTGAGCCGGATCTCACCAAAATCGCGTCCCACGGCGTCGCAGTGGCGGCGCAGGACGTCCAGCTTGTGCGGCAACTCCTCGAGCGCGGAAGTGCTGTTCCACACGTCGGCGTACTGCGCCACCAGGCGCAGCGTCTTCTTCTCCCCGGCGCCGCCGATGAGGATGGGTGGTCGGCGCACCGGCTGCGGCCGGCAGATCGTCTCGGCGAGCCGGTAGTGCCGGCCTTCGAACGGACCGTCGTCGTCGCTCCACATCTGCCGGCAGATCTGCAGCGTTTCCTCGAGCATCTCGAAGCGCTCGCCGAGCGGCGGGTAGGGGATGCCGAGCGCGTGATGCTCGCGGTCGTACCAGGCGGCGCCGAGGCCCAGCATGGCTCGGCCGCCGGCAAGGACGTCCAGGGTGGTCACGGTCTTGGCGAGCACGCCGGGGTAGCGGTACGTGACCCCGGTGACCAGCATGGTGAGCGTGAGGCGCTCGGTCAGGCCGGCGAGGTAACCCATGGACGTATACCCCTCGAGGAACGGGTCTTCGGCCGAACCGAGGCCTTCCATCTGGAAGAAGTGGTCCGCCAGGGTGAACATCTCCACTCCGGCATCCTCGGCGGCTCTGGCCGTGGCGGCCATCGTCGGGCCAAGCCGTTCGGGCGGCCCGGGCAGGAAATCGATGTAGTGGACGCCGAATTTCATTGTGTCGTGGCTCCTTTCGTCAATCGTCCAGCCGGGCGAGCAACGCCAGGGCGTCGTTGATCACCTGGCGCTCGCGCTCGGTGTAGCGGTCCTCCATCGCGCGCGCCAGCCACTCGTCGCGCACCTTCCGGTCACTCTCGGCGCGGCGGCGGCCGGCGGCGGTCAGGGCGATGAGCTGGCGGCGGCCGTCGTGCGGATCGGGCGCGCGTTCGATCAGGCCGTGCCGGTCGAGCCCGGCCACCGTGGCGGCCATGGACTGCGGCCGAACGCGTTCGGCGCCGGCCAGCTGGCTGGTGGAGGCCGGCCCGTCCTTGGCGAGCCGCAGCAACGCCGCCGTCTGCGGCGGTGTGAGGTCGTCCGCCGTGGCGGCCTCCCGCAGGCGCCTGCGCAGCCTGCTGAACACGACGCGCAGATCCCTGGCCGCCCGGATCGACGACTCGCTGACGGTGACCATATAGACAGCCTAGACTGTACAGTCTGAACTGTCTAGTTACACCGCGAGGGCCGGGGGAATGACCGGGGGTGGCGGGGGCGTTGGCCTGGCTATGGCCGACAACATTGAGCTGAGCCCGACCGATTGGGTGCGCGAGCAGACCGAGAAGATCCTGAGTCAGGGCACGACCGACGGCGTCCACATCTACGACCGCCCCGTCGTGCTGCTGACCGTCACGGGCGCGAAGAGCGGCAAGCAGCGATACGTGCCGTTGATGCGCGTCGAGAAGGATGGGCGCTACGCCATGGTGGCGTCCAAGGGCGGCGCCCCGGAGCACCCGCTGTGGTACTTCAACGTCAAGGCCAATCCGTCGGTGACGCTGCAGGACGGCGACAAGGTGGTGCAGCTGACCGCGCGCGAGCTCGAGGGGCCCGAGCGCGACGAGTGGTGGCGCCTGGCGGTCGAGGCGTACCCGCCGTACGCCGAATACCAGACGAAGACGGAGCGGCAGATCCCCGTCTTCGTCCTGGAATAACGCGGGACGGAACCTGAGTAGTTCTACTCACGCATGACGGGTAGAAACGCGCGGGCTTGCGCCCCGTCATTTCGTGATGCTTTTTCGAGGTGCGCTGCAACCAGATTCGCACCCTCGAACGGAAAGGCATCCACGCGCCCGTGACAACTTTTGGCTTTCCCACGCCCACCGAGCTGGCGGCCCGCACCCCGGCCGACCGCGACCGCGCCCTGGACGTCATGCGCATCGGGGCCCTGATCGGCGTCATCGCCGGCCACACCGTGATGGCGATCAGCGTCATCCGCAACGGCGTGCTGATCTGGGACAACCTGCTGACGACCTCGGTGGTGTTCCAGGCGCTGACCTGGATCTTCCAGATCATGCCGCTGTTCTTCTTCGCCGGCGCCGCGGCGTGCGTGTCGTCCTGGTCGCCGGGCACCAACTGGGGTGGCTGGCTGATGCGGCGCTGCACCAGGCTTTTCCGGCCGGTCTTCTACTACCTCGCCTTCTGGGCGGTCGCGCTGACCGTGCTGTACGGCGTTCTGCCGCAGCACGTTTACGAACCCGTCGCCGGCGTCAGCACCCAGCTGCTGTGGTTCCTCGGCGCTTATGTGCTGGTGCTGGGCGCCATGCCGGTGCTGGCCCGGATCACCACAGGGCACCGCCTGGCCTGGGGTGTGCTGGTGGTCTATGGGGCCATCGCGGCGGTGGACGCGGTCCGGTTGCATTGGCCCGCCGCGTCGGCGCTGGGTTACCTCAACCTCGGTGTGTGGCTCATCCCCGCCATGTTCGGCGTGGCGTATCGCCGCCGACTGCTCAGCGGGCGGGCCGCGCTGGTGGTGGCCGCCGCCGCGTTCGCGGTGGATCTGGCGCTGGTGACCTGGGGTCCGTACGAGGTCAGCATGGTCGGCACCGGCGACCACCGCCTGTCCAACACCAGCCCGCCGTCGCTGCTGCTGGCCGGACACGCGATTGTGTTGAGCGCCTTGGCGATCGCCGCCGCGCCGGCGGTCGGGCGGTGGGCGCGGCGGCCGCGGGTGTGGTGGTGGACCGCGATCGGCAACTCCGGGGCGATGACCCTCTACCTCTGGCACATGCCCGCGCTGCTCGCCACGCAACTGGTGTTCGACGTCCTGGGTCACCCCCGCTATCCCGGCCGGCCGGACTTCCTGGTCGTCAGCGTCGCGCAAGTGCTGGTGATGGTGATCGCCGTCGCCGCGATGTTTCTGGCGCGGCGGCCGCTGGAGAACAACCCGCTGGCGGGCTGGGACGGGGTGGGCGCGATCTCCTCGGTCGGACGGGGGGCGGTGACCGGCGCCCTGCTGTGCGTCGCGGGAGTGGCGACCTTGGCCGGGGTGCGGTGGGGCCTCAAGGACGAGGGCCTCGTCTGCTTCACCGCCATGGTGGCCGCGCTGCTGGCCGCCCGGGCGGTGGCCACGCTCGCACCCGCTCCCGTCGAGCCGAGATAGGCGGGCGGACATGGCGATTCAGAATGCGCCGCGGTCCCTGGCCGCCGGAGCCGCCGCCTTGAATTTCGTCGGATTCGCGGTCCACCTGTGCGGGTTCCTCACCGCCGGCTGCGCCCTTGCCAAGTTGCTCGACGGCCTGGGCTTCCTCGCCGTGCTGATGCTGCTGAGCCCCTTCGGCCTCGGTCTGGGGTTGCTCGGCTGCCTCGAGCTGTTCGCCGCGGCGGGGCTGCTGGGTGGCGGCGTCCTGCTGCTGTGTCGGCGGCGGTCCGGTGTCTGGGTCACCGTCGGCGCGTCCGCGGCGGGCTGCCTGGGCCCGCTGCTGCTGGCCGCGCGAATCATCCCCGCTCCCATCGTCTTCGGCAAGGTTGCGGCGGGGATGCCCAGCGGCCAGTTGGCCCTCCTCCTCGGCGGCTGCGTCGTGGTGCTGTCGGGCCTGATCATGGCCCTCACGATGGTTCTGGCGGTCACCGCTCCGGGGCGCGTCGCGGCGGGCTAGGGCTCTCTAGGGCTCGCCGTCCAGCCCGTGCTCGATCGCGTAGCGCGTCAGCTCCACGCGGTTGGCGACCTGTAGCTTGCGGAACGTCGCCTGGACGTGATTCTCGACGGTGCGGTGGCTCAGCGACAGCCTCTGCGCAATCTGTTTGGCCGACAGGCCCTTTGCCACGTAGCGCAACACCTCGGTTTCACGCTCGGTGAGGCTGGGCCCGGTCACTCCCGGCTCCTTGCTCTGGGCGATGCGCCGGTACTCGCCGAGGACCAGCCCGGCCAGGCTCGGGGTGAACACCGCCCGGCCCGCCGCCGTCGCCGCGACGGCCTCCGAAAGCTCGGCCCTGGAAGCGCTTTTCACGAGGTACCCGGTGGCTCCCGCCTTGACCGCTTCGAGGACGTCGTCGCGCTCGTCCGATGCCGACAGCACCAGCACCCGCGACGACGGTGACACCGCGAGCACCTCCGCCGTCGCCTGGGCTCCGTCACCGTCGGCGAGCCTCATGTCCATCACGACGACGTCCGGCTTGAGCACTTCCGCGCGGCGGCGCGCGGCGGCGACGTCGTCGGCGGTGGCGACCACGTCGAATCCGTCGCCGGCGAGGTCGCGTGCGACCGCGTCGCGCCAGATCGGGTGGTCGTCGACCACCATCACCGTCGGGGCAGTATCGGTGGCCTCAGCCATGGCGTCCCTCCCGTCGCGGCACCCGCATCTCCCACTCGCTGCCCTCGCCCGCGGCAGAGTGCAGGTGTGCGCTGCCCCCCATCGACTCCAACCGGCCCACAATCGATTTCGCGATCCCGAAGCGTCCCTGCAGCACGGCCTCCTCCAGCCGGCCGGCGGGGATTCCGACTCCGTCGTCGCGCACGGTGACCGTCACCGAGTCACCCAGGTCCTCCAGGAGCACGTATGCGTGGGCGTCGGGGCCCGCGTGGGCCCGAACGTTGTCCAGCGCGTTACCCACCGCGGCGTCCAACTCCGCGGCCGCGGGCCTCGGTAGGACGACGGGCGTTCCCGGCAGGCTGACAGACACCCGGTCGGACTCCTTGCGGCGGAGCAGGGAGCGCACGTCGATCGTGGACCGGTCCCCGTCCTGGTCGATGCCGATGGAGGCCACCCACCGTCGTAGCGCCCGTTCCTGCTCACCGGCCAGGTCGGCCAGATCGGAAGTGGCGCCGCCGATTTCGTGGCCCCGCTTGGCGATGAGCGCCAACACCTGGATGGCGCCGTCGTGAACCTCACGCGAGAGTCGCTCCCGTTCGTTCACCGCGGCGGACAACTGAGCCGCCCGCTGCAGCTCGTCGTGGGCGCGGCGCGCGGTCTGGGCGGCCATACCGATGGCCATGCCGATCGCCAACTCGATGATGATGGTGGCGTTGTGGCCGAGGTTGAGGCTGAAGTAGTTCTTCACGGCGAAGTTGGTGGCCATCACCACCAGGCCCGTCGCCACCCCGCCGACCGGGCCGAATTGGATGGCGGTCGAGATCGTCGGGTTGCTGGCCCACAGCGTCGTCGGCCACGTCTGGTTGTCGGCGGCCCACTGCGGGGAGGTGACGATCTCGTTCGACAACATCAGCCCGACGACGACCACGACTTCCGCGATCACCCACGCGGGCCTGCGGCCGAAGCCGCGCAGGTAGGCGTACGCGCAGGCCGCGCTCCAGGCGATGAGGACCGCGAACAGCACCCATCCCAGCGCCGGCCGGCGCAGGTCCGCGTTGACCGCGATCTGAAAGCCCAGCGCATAAAGGCAACTCAGCAGCCGGAAGACCTGGGCCGCGCGCCACAGCGGCGCGGTCGCGTCGGGACTGTCGGTCGCCATCGGGCTCAGCATAGGGCGTGCGCGGGCCTCGGCCCGCGCGGAGAATCCCGCGCGAGACCGGGCGTCAGCCCGCGCTGGTGAACGGGTCGTACTCCGCCAGCAGCTTCTCGATCCGCGCCTCGTCGAGGCGCACCCGGACGGTCGCGGCTTCCTGCTGGTCGCGGATGACCTTCGCCAGGGTGAAGGCGCTCGAGACGAGGAACAGCATCGTGATGCCGAAGAACATCCGCTGCCACGTGTCGAGCGGAAGGAAGAGGATGCCGCCGACCGCGGCGACCAGGCTGACGCCGAACGCCACGGCTGCCTGGATGAAGAAGGCGACGGTGTTCTTCGAGGTGTTGTCGGGAAGTGTCATGGGCACCAGCATGCGGCCGGGCGCGGTGGGTTCAGAAGGGTAGGACTACTCAAATCGGGAACCCGGGGGTTGCCTTGCGGCGATGGCGGTCGGGTGACTCGGGCGGGAGCGGAGCGTGACGGTGAACAACAACGGCGGGGTGCTGCGCGTCGGTAACCTCGAGCCAACGTTCTCCGCCGAGCTGGCCGCGCGCTATGACATTCCCGAACTCCCGGGCGGCCCCAGTCGCAAGCAGTTCCTCGCCGAGCACGGGACGGACGTGCGGGTCGTCGTCACGTCCGGCTCCCCGGGCGTCGACGCCGACACCATGGCGGCGCTGCCCAACCTCGAGGCGATCGTCAACTACGGCGACGGGGTCGATTCGATCGACCTGGACGAGGCCGGGCGCCGCGGCATCGGCGTGAGCAACACCCCCGACGTGCTGTCGGACACCGTGGCCGACACGGCGCTGGGGCTGATCCTGATGACGCTGCGCCGCTTCGGGGCCGCCGACCGCTACGTGCGGGAGGGCCGGTGGTCCCGCGACGGCGCGTTTCCGTACGGCCGGGACGTGAGCGGTCTGCGGGTCGGGATCCTGGGACTGGGCCGGATCGGTTCGGCCATTGCGACGCGGCTGCTCGGATTCGACTGTGAAATCGCTTATCACAACCGCCACCGGGTCGACGGCTCGCCCTACCGCTATGCCGCATCGCCCGTCGAGCTGGCCGAGTCGGTCGACGTCCTGGTCGTCGCCACCACGGGCGACCGCAAGACCCCACACCTCGTCGACCGCGCCGTGCTCGAGGCGCTGGGCCCCGAGGGATATCTCGTCAACATCGCGCGCGGCAGCGTCGTTGATCAGGACGCCCTCGTCGAGCTGCTCGCGACCGGGGGACTGGCCGGTGCGGGGCTGGACGTCTTCGCCGACGAACCGCACGTCCCGGCCGAGCTGGTCGGCCTCGACAACGTCGTGCTGTTCCCGCACATCGGGAGCGCCACCGCCCGGACCCGACGGGCCATGGCGCTGTTGGCGATTCACAACCTCGACAGCTACCTGACCACGGGCGAGCTGGTGACCCCGGTGCTCCGGCCCGCGCGGCGCTGAGAAGACGCTACGTGAGGTCGGCGGCCACCCGTTCCAGCGCGGCGAGGTGGTCGTCGACCGTCGCGAGCCCGGCGCCCATGGTGTTCACCGAGACGTACGTCGCCCCGCCCTCGCGCCAGGCCGCGATGTGGGCGGCGACCTTGTCGGGATCACCGGTCCAGCTGACCTGGCCCTCCATCCCGAGGGTGGCGGGGTCGCGCCCGGCATCGCTTGCCGCCCGCGCCACCCGTTCGCGCGCCTGGTCGAGGCGCGGGCCCGGGCCCACCATCGGGAACCACCCGTCGCCCAGCCGTCCGGCGCGTTCCAGCGCGCGGTCCGACGCGGCGCCGATCCACACCGGGATCGGCCGCTGGACCGGCAGCGGCGCCAGGCCGGCGCCGGTCACCGTGTGATATCGGCCCTCGAAGGTGACGGATCGCTGCGTCCACAGCGCGCGCATGAGCTGCACCTGTTCCTCGGAGCGCGCGCCGCGGTTGGTGAACCGCTCGCCCAGCGCCTCGTATTCGACCGCGTTCCAACCCAATCCGACACCGAGCCGGAAGTTCCCGCCGGTGAGCAGGTCGACCTCGGCGGCCTGCTTGGCCACCAGGACCGACTGGCGCTGCGGCAGGATGATGACGCCGGTGACGAGTTCCAGCGAGGTGACCGCGGCCAGGTAGCCGAACATGACGAACGGCTCATGGAACGTCGTCTCGATGTCGTAGGGGCCCCGCCAGTCGCGGTGCACCTCCGGGTCGGCGCCCACGACGTGGTCGTAGGCGAGGATGTGGGTGAATCCCAGTTCTTCGACCCGCTGACCGTAGGCGCGGACGACGGCAGGGTCTCCGCCGAGCTCGGTCTGAGGGAACACGACACCGGTGCGCATTGACGGTGCAACCGCGAGCCGACGGGATAACTTCCCCGGCGAGCAGTGAACGATTGTTCACAGGCAATTGCCAGGATCCCGGTACCGCCGGTATGTATATCTCCCCGGATCGCGGGGTACCCGGCCGACTGAAGGGTCGCCACGGCGCCGTGACCGCGCCGGCGCGTCGTGAGCACGACACGCCTCAAGCACTCTCGCGCTTGGTCGACCACTCCGTCACGAACGAGGCAGGAGCCGGCCGTCGGTCGGCGGGAGGAGTTCCAATGCCAGAGGTCCAACTGCACCACGACGGACATCCGAGGTACCGCCGGATGGTTCGCTTCGACTGGTCGGACACGCCGTTGCACTGGGTGCCGGACGACCCGTTCACCACGCACATGATCAACGTCCTGCACCTGCTGTTGCCCGAGGGTGAGCGCCACTTCATCAAGGCCGTCCTCGAGGCGTCGTCGCTGGTCGACGACCCCGAGCTGGAGGCGGCGATCAAGCCGTTCATCCAGCAGGAGTCCTGGCATGCCTGGGCGCACCAGGTGGTGCTGGACCACCTGGCCGAGCAGGGCATCGACACCGCGCCGTACACCACGCGGCTGCGCAAGACCCTGTCCCTGTCCCTCGGCGACCCGCCGAAGTTCTTCCCGCCGCCGCTGCAGAGGTGGTGGTTGTACCGGCGCCTGGCCGACGTGGCGGCGCTGGAGCACTTCACCGCGATGCTCGGGCAGTGGGTCCTGCAGAACCGGGGCCTCGAGCAGGCCGGCGCCGACCCGGTCATGCTCGACCTGCTGCGCTGGCACGGCGCGGAGGAGGTCGAGCACCGGTCGCTGGTCTTCGACGTCTACGAGCACGTGTGCGGCAACTACCTCATCCGGGCGTTCTCGATGGCGATGGTCGCGCCGCTCTTCATCGGCTGGTGGATCGCCGGGGCGCGATACCTCATGTCCCACGATCCGACCATCGACCAGAAATGGCGATTCCGGGATTGGCTGCGCGCCGCCCGCGCGAGCAAGCTGCCCGGACCGTGGCAGCTCTTGGTCACCCAGCCCGCCCGCTACCTGCGGCCCGGCCACCATCCCGGTCCCGAGGCGGACACCCAGAAGGCGGTCGCGTACATCGAGCAGTCGCCGGCCGCCAAGGCCGCCCGGGAGCGGGCGCAGTCGCAGGGAAAGGTGACGGTCTGATGAAGGTTCTGGTCGATCTTGACACGTGCGACGGCAACGGCGTGTGCATGAGCCTGTGCCACGAGGTGTTCGACGCGCGCGAGGACGGGCTGCACGTGCTGCAGGCCGAACCTCCGGCCGACCTTCGGGGTCAGCTGAAGGCCGCCGAGGTCTCCTGCCCCACCCGGGCCATCACGGTGAGGGACTGAGCCATGGTTCGTCAGCTCAGGAAGGTGGTCGTCGTCGGCAACGGCGTGGCGGGGACGCGGGCGGCGGAAACCCTGCGCCAGGACGGCTACGACGGTGACCTGACCATCGTGGGCGCCGAGCGGCACGCCCCCTACCACCGCCCGCCGCTGTCGAAGAAACTGCTCACCGGCGAGGTCTACCGGGCGGGGGTGGACCTGGCTCCGCAGTTCGACTTTGACGCGCGCGTGCTGCGCGGCGCCACGGCGCTGAAGGTGGACATGGCGTCGCGGACCCTGCACACGCGCGACGATGGCCGGGAGTCGCCGATACCGTTCGCCGGCCTGGTGATCGCCAGCGGTGCGCACCCGCGCGAGTGGCCGGGGGGCCCGGTCCCCGACGGGGTGCTGATGCTGCGGACGGTCGAGGACTGCCTGGCCATCCGGGAGCGGCTCGGCTCGCGGCCGCGGGTCGTCGTGGTGGGCGGCGGTTTCATCGGCGCCGAGGTCGCCGCGAGTTGCCGATCGATCGGGCTCGACGTCGTGCTCGTCGAGAAGGCCGCCTGCCCGCTGTTGGCCGCGTTGGGCGAGGAACTCGCCGCCCGGTGGGCCGCCCTGCATCGCCGCCACGGCGTGGACCTCCGCGTCGGGGTCGGAGTCGACGGTTTCGTCGGCAACGGGCACGTCAAAGCGGTCCGCCTCACCGACGGTTCGCAGGTGCCCGCGGACCTCGTGGTGGTCGGCCTGGGTGTCAGCCCGAACACCGGCTGGCTCGAGGGATCCGGACTGCAGGTGGACGACGGCGTGCTCTGCGACGCCACGGGTGCGGCGGAAGGCGCCCCCGACGTCGTCGCCGCCGGTGACGTCGCGCGCTGGTGGCACCCGCTGTACGAGCGGCACCTGCGCACCGAGCACTGGGAGGACGCGGGACGGCAGGGCGCGGCAGCGGCCCGGACGCTCCTCGCGGGCCCGGACTCCGCCCAGGCCTACGACGACGTGCCGTACTTCTGGTCGGACCAGTACGATGTGAAGCTCCAAATGCTGGGCGTGCCAACGGGTTACGATGCGGTCGAGATCGTCGAGGGCGACGCGGGCGCGTGGGAGTTCGTCGCCGCCTACGGCATCGAGGGGCGCACCGTCGCGGTGCTCGGGACGATTCCCAACCGCGTGCACGCCTACCGCGACGCCATCGCACGACGCGCCGAGTTTCCGCCCCCGCGGCCGGATTAACCCGAATCAGCCCGGATCGGCCCGGTGTGGCATCCACCACAAACACGAGGATGCGCCACCGCAAACCGGGTACCCGACTCGCTACGCCCGGACAAACCCGCACTGACGCGGCATCGAGACGGCTTGGTCATTCGATTAACGGGTATCTAGGCCGCGTGAGGAATCCATCATGAGCCACACCATCCAACGCCAGCTCGGGGAGTACAACAGCCCCATCGAGGACGAACTCGAGGAGGCGTTCACCCGAATGCTGAGCGAGGGCGCCCAGCGGATGCACCGCTCCTGGCGCGGGGTGCTGGTGACCGGCTTCTTCGGCGGTACCGAGGTCGCGCTGGGGGTGCTCGCCTACGTGTCAACCCTCAATGCCACCCACCAGCCGTTGCTGGCGGGACTGGCCTTCTCGATCGGCTTCCTGGCGCTCCTGCTCGGCCGCAGCGAGCTGTTCACCGAGGGGTTCCTGGTGCCCGTCGTCACCGTGGCGGCCAAGCGCGCGAGCTTTCTGCAGCTCGCCAAACTCTGGGGCGGCACGATGTTCGCCAATCTGGTCGGCGGCTTCGTGATCATGTGGCTGATCATGACAGGGTTCCCGGAGCTGCACGAGCAGACCGTGGAGTCGGGGGCGCACTTCGCGACCGCGCCGCTGTCGGCGCAGTCCATGGCGCTGGCGGTGCTCGGCGGCATGGTCATCACCCTGATGACGCGCATGCAGCACGGCACGGATTCCGTCCCCGCGAAGATCGCCGCGGCGATCGCCGGGGCCTTCCTGCTCGCCGGGCTGCGGCTGTTCCACTCGATCCTGGACTCGCTGCTGATCTTCGGCGCGCTCGTCACCGGCAAGGCGCCGTTCGGCTACCTCACCTGGCTGGGCTGGTTCGGCTACACCGTCGTGGGCAATGTCGTGGGCGGGCTGCTGTTCGTGACCATGCTGCGGCTGCTGCGCAGCAAGGACCGGCTGCAGGACGAACGCGCCGAGGCCGAGGCCTCGTGAGCCGGGCATCCCGCTGACTCAGGCGAACAGCCGGTCGGCCAACTCGGTGACGGCCGAGCCCGACACGTCCCAGTCGCCCGACGGCCCGAGGTCGTCGGTCTGACCCGGCCCGTATTCGCCGGGGCGGGCCACGAATCCCGTTGCCAGGCCGCAGCTTTGCGCGGCCGCAAGGTCGGAGTTGTGCGCCGCGACGAGCATCACCTCGCCGGGTTCCAGGCCCAGCAGACGCGCCGGGGCGTGATAGGCGCGCGGATCGGGCTTGTAGGCGCGCCCGACATCCGAGCCCAGCACCACGTCCCAGGGCAGGCCGGCGTACTTCGCCATCTCGACGAGCAGTCCGGTGTTGCCGTTCGAGAGCGGTCCCACGATGACGTGCCGCTTCATCGCGGAGATCCCGGCGACGCTGTCCGGCCACGGCGGCAGCCACCGCCACGAGCGCGCCAGCGCCCGAAGCTCGTCGTCGGGCAACGACTCGGGTGCGACGCCGACGGCCCGCAGCGACGCTTCGAGGTTCTCCCGGTGCAGGACGTCCAGCGACGTGAACTCCCTGCGCCCCGAACGGACTTCGTGAAGCGCCGGCTGGTAGCGGCTGCGCCAGTCGAGGGCGAACTCCGCCGGCCGCAAGGAGATGCGGTGACGATGAGCGAATTGCCCCACCGCGTCGGCGATGCCCGAGCGCCAGTCGACGACGGTTCCGAAGGTATCGAAGAGGATCGCGCGCACCGTCCGACCCGTCGAGGGTGATCGATATTCGGGCATTGCTCAGCCTAACGGCCCGGGGCCCGACCCTCCGCGACCGACCTTGATGGGTCCGTGGCCGAAGCGAGACGAGGATCGCGTTATCGGCCCCGGGCCGAATGGGTATGTGACAGTCATGAGTTCACGACCCCCGACGACCGCCACACCGGCGCAGTTGATGCTCGCCGGATCCGCCGACGCCGCCACGGCCGCGCACCTGCGCCATGCGCTGCGGCGGTGGCTGCGGCAGGTCGCCCGGATGCCCGGGGAGGCCCACGACGACATCGTGCTGGGAGTCAACGAGGCGCTCGCCAATTGCGTCGAGCACGCGTATCGCGAGCACCGCACCGTGGGCACCATGAAACTTCATGCGAGCTTCGATCCCGCCGTCAAGTCGATCCGGGTGTGCGTCAGCGACCGCGGGACCTGGTACCGGCGCACGGCGCACCGGCCCAACGATCCGCGGGCGTCGCGCGGCATCCTGCTCATGCATGCCGTAGCCGACCATTGCGTCATCGAGGCGCGCCCCAGCGGCACCACCGTGTGCCTGGATTACGCGGCCGACGCCGAACGCGCCGCAGGCTAGCGTCCGCGGATCCCGTCATTGGCGGCGACCCGCCGCGCCCGGCTAGCGTCCGCGGATCCCGCCGTCGACGACCTTCACCTGCTTGTGCGGGTATCGCCGCCGGGCGTGCTCACCCGCCGCCGAGTTCGGCAGCACATACAGCGTTTCCTCCTTGTCCTGCAGCGGTTTCAGCACCGTGTCCATGAAGGCCCTGCGGTCGTCGAGGTACGGCTCGATGACGTCCTCACCCGCCGGGCACACCGCCAGGCAGTAGGCGGCCTTGTAGTTGGGTTTGAACGCCAGGCTCTGCCACATCGACGCGTTCTCCGAATCGGTGACGCGGGAACGGAAATCGGCCGCGCCAGCGCTGTCGGCGATCGTCTGGACCCAGTCGGTGAACCCGCCCATGAACTCGCGATAGTTGTGCACCGAGCAGGCGACGAAGTCGAACTCGCCCTGTTTGCCGATCGCCCCGACGGGGCAGGCGGCGACACACAGCTTGCACTCCAGGCACGGGCTGTAGTCCAGTGGCGTGCCGTAACTGCTTATCTGCGCGTCGAGCAGGATGGTGCCCAGCAGGATGAAATTGCCGAACTTCGGATGAATCACATTGCGGTGGATGCCCATTACGCCCAGGCCCGCCGCGACGGCGACCGGCTTGTGCGCCACCACCCAGATCCTGCCGGGGAACCTGTCCATCTCCATCGGGAAGGTCGCCGACGGGTTGAGCGCCCGGTAGCCCGCATCCTGCAGTTGCCGCACGATCCGGTGGGCCGCCTCGTTGAGCACCTCGCCGCTGCGATGGAACTCCTGGTTGGCCACGCTGCGCGCCGTCGAGCGCACGTTGTCGCGGTTCATCTTGACCACCAGGGAGATGTAGCTATTCGTTCCCGGAAGCGCGGCCCGGACGTGCTCGACCTCCGACGCCAGAGCGGGATCGTCGACGCTGGCGAACGCGACGTCGTCGGCGCCCGCCCGAAGGCACATTTCGCGCAGCCAATCAGCCTCTACGACAACGGGTTTGGTCTGCTTCGGCCTGGACCGCACCCGCCGGACGGTGGGGTGCCGGTTCAGTCGTTCGGGAAGCCTGTCCGCCATGCTGAGTATGGTACACCATACCCAGCATGCTTGGCCGAACGCGTGTCCTAGACGCCGACGGCGCGCTCCAACTCCTTCAGCGACGTCTCCAGGTGACCGAGCAGCCGCTGCAGGTGGGGGATGCTGCGGCGGCACCCGACGAGACCGAAGTCGAGGTTCCTGTCGTTGTTCGTGACGGTGATGTTCACCGCCTGCCCGTCCAGTGGGATCGACAGGGGGTAGTTCCCGTCGAGGCGGGCGCCGCGCCAGTACAGCGGCTCCGAGCGGCCGGCCGAGACGTTGGAGATGACGATGTTGAACGGCGGGGAGGCCGCCGAAAGGTACCCGGGGATCAGGCCGAAGAACAGCCCGCCGACGTTCAACGCGGACAGGGCGAGCTGCTGCACCGGCGGCAGCTGCCAGAACACCTCTTTCGTGTCGCGGATCGACGTGCTGATCACCTCGAGCCGCCGGCCCGGGTCGTCGAGGTCGGTCGCCAGGTTGCACAGGAACGTCCCGACCATGTTGCCCCCGCGGTCGTCGTCGTCCTTGCGGAGGTTGACCGGGACCATCGCGGTCAACGGGGCGTCGGGCAGCGCGTTCTGCTCCTGCAGGTACGCGCGCAGGGCCCCGGCCGACATGGCGAGCACCACGTCGTTGACGGTGACGCCCGCGGCCGACTTGACCGCCTTGATGCGTTCCAACGACCACGACTGGGCGGCCACCCGCCGGGCCCCGCCGATCCGGACGTTGAACATGCTGCGCGGTGCCTGGAACGGCAAGTTGAGTTGCTGCTCGAGCAGCGCGGCGCGCGCGAGCTTCAGCGTGGACGGGGCGAGGGAGAGCGCCGCCCCGGCGGCGCCGCCGAGCCGCCCCAGCAGCGACGCCCGCTCGCGCTGCTTGCGCTGCCGCGGGCCCAGGGCCCACGGCACCCGCACCTCGTCATCGGCCGGGTCGGCGGTGAACGCGCGCTGCATCAGCCGCAACGCCGTCACGCCGTCCATCAGCGAGTGATGGAACTTCGTGTAGACCGCGTACCGTCCGTCCTGCAGGCCCTCGACCAGGTGCGCCTCCCACAGCGGGCGGTGCCGGTCGAGCAGGCTGCCGTGCAGCCGGGACACCAGTTCCAGGAGGTCACGCACCCGTCCAGGCTCGGGGAGGGCCGAGCGGCGGAGGTGGTAGTCGAGCTCGACGTCCCGGTCGAACGACCACGCCACGTTGGTGACGCCGCCGAAGAAGGCCGGGTGCTTGCGGAAGGTGGGCTGCACCTGCGTGCACTCGAGCATGGCCTGGTAGTTCTCGCGGACGAAGTGCGGCCCAGCATCCTCGGGCGGCTCGAAGAGCTGCAGCGAACCCACGTGCATCGGATGCTCGCGGGACTCGCCGATAAGGAACAGCGCATCCGTCGGCGATATCGGTTCCATGGTTGACGCTCCCATTCCGTGTGGCCGTGCCACCCACCTGACACCGGGCTCTACTTCCCTTTAGCCAAAGCGGGCGTCCACCACACCCGATCACGCCTGGGGAATTGGCGGAGCGCCGGCGGGCGCCGCGGGCGCGACCGCCCGGAAGGCGGCGGTGACCTCCGCGACCCGGGGGTCGTCGCGCAGCTGCTCGAGGGTCTCCGGCAGCGGGATCCGCCAGTTCGGGTACTCGTCGATGGTGCCCGGCAGGTTGGGCTGCCGGGGCTCGGCGATCACGTCGTACGGCGAGATCAGCTTCAGCCGGCTCGGCGTCGCCGCCAGGAACCGGTGCATCGCGGCGATGATCGCCGCCTCGTCGGGCTCGCGCGAGTCCTGCGGCAGCAGCCCCTCGGAGCGCAGCAGCGCCAGCCACTCGGCCCGTTCCTTTTTGGCGCCGGCCTCCTCGGCGGGGACGTCGTCGAGCAGGCCCAGGTCGGCCCGCGCGCGCACGTGCTCTCCCCGGAGGAACCCGGCCGCCGTGGGCAGGTCATGGGTGGAAAGGCTCGCCGCCGCCCGCGACGGCCACTGCGCCGGGCGCAGCAGCGGCTCGTCGGGTGCGGACTCGTCGCGGGTGAACCACGACACCGCGCACCCCAACATGCCGTTGCCGGCCAGCGCCTCGGTGACCTCCGGTTCGACGGTGCCCAGGTCCTCGCCGACCACAATGGCCCCGGCGCGGTGCGCCTCCAGGGCGAGGACGGCGAGCATCACGTCGGCGTCGTAGTGCACGTAGGTGCCGCGGTCCGGGCCGTCGCCGGGCGGTATCCACCAGAGCCGCCACAGGCCGGCGACGTGGTCGATGCGCAGGCCGTCGGCGTAGGTCAACACGGCGCGCAGCATGTCGCGCAGCGCTGCGTAGCCGGTGGCGGCGAGGCGGTCCGGCCGCCAGGGCGGCAGGCCCCAATCCTGTCCGCGGGGCGTGAAGTTGTCCGGCGGCGCGCCGACGCTGACACCCCTGGCGAGCACGTTGGCCAGCGCCCACGCGTCGGCGCCCTCCTGGTCGACCCCGACGGGAAGGTCGTGCAGTACGCCCAGGGCCATGCCGGCTTGGCGGGCGGCGTCTCTGACCGCGATGAGCTGCTCGGCGCACTGCTGCTGAACCCAGGCGTGAAACGCCACCCTGGGCGCCAGCTCCAGGCGCGTCTCGGCCACCGCCGGGCTCGCGACGTCGCGCAGAGGCTCCGGCCACCGGCTCCACCGCCCGTCGTGGCGCTCGGCCAGCGCGCAGTAGGTGGCCCAGTCCCGCAGGCCTGCTGAGGCGTTCGGCGCGTCCAGCGGGGAGGGCCTGCCCTCGGCGCGCCACAGCAACTCCAGCGCCGCCCGCTTGGCCGCCCACACGAGGTCGTGGTCGATCCGCTCGGTGCTCGCCGACACCCGCAGGGCACCGATCTCCGCGCGGGTCTCGGGGTCGGCCCGGTGATAGGCGTCGATGTCCTCGATGCGCAGCGCCAGCGGGTTGGCGAACCGCCGGCTGGACGGGGTGTAGGGCGAGGGTTGCACGGGGTGCGTCGGCCCCGGTGCGCTCAGCGGGTTGAGCAACACCGCGCCGGCTCCGTGCTCGGCCGCGGTCCAATCCATGAACTGCCGCAGATCCCCCAGGTCGCCGATGCCCCACGAGCGGGCCGAGCGAAGCGCATACAGCTGCAGCATCCACCCCCACGTGTCCGGCGCGGTCGGCACCCGCGGCGGGGCGGCCACCAGCGTCGCCTCCCCGCCGTCGCGGGTGTGGAGCCGGTACCAGCCGGGCTGCAGATCGCCGGGCAATTCGTCACGCACGTCGATCCGGTCGCCGTCCTCACCCACCAGGAGCGTGGCCCCCGGAAGCGGATGGGGACGCCCGTCCACACGCACGGCGACCGTCGGCGGCAGGGCGCCGACGCGGTTGAGCTCGTCGAGCCGGGCCAGCTCGCGGCGCCGCTGCTCGGGCGTGGCCGCCTCGACGTCGAGCAGTCCGAGCACGCGGACCACCACGTCCGCGTCCACCTCGACCGGCTCGCGGCGCTCGTTGCGATAGGACGTGGCCACCCCGTGCGCGGCCGCCAAGCGGCGCAGATCCTCGGGGATCGGCTTGGCCTCCGCCATCACCGCACCGGACCGTCGGGGCGAACGGCTGAAACGCTGGCACCGCAACGAGTCGTGAGCACGACGAGGGTATACCCAGGCCCCCATTTCTCACACCGGCCGGCGCCGGGCGCCAGCAACGCCGGGGGCACCGAGCCGCGGCTGTCCGCCGCGTCCGGAGATCGATTGCCCGATAGGCCGTTTCGCGGCCGGCCCGCGGGAGGGGGAATGCACTGGCAGGAGCGGTGCGACCGGCCCGATACACTAGGGCCTCAGCGCGGTGATCGGCCCTGATCGCATGCCGCCAAGCCAACAAAATCATCCAACGTCGAAGGTTGTGCCTTGCCCGAAAAGCCGAGCGAAAACGTCAGCTTGAAGCCGCATTTCGAGGACGTGCAGGCGCACTACGACCTGTCCGACGAGTTCTTCGCGCTGTTCTTGGACCCGACGCGGACCTACAGCTGCGCATACTTCGAGCGCGACGACATGACGCTGGAAGAGGCGCAGCTGGCCAAGGTCGACCTTTCCCTCGGCAAGCTCGGGCTGGAACCGGGCATGACGCTGCTCGACATCGGCTGCGGGTGGGGCACGACGATCGTCCGTGCGCTCGAGCGCTACGACGTCAACGTCGTCGGCCTGACGTTGAGCCGCAACCAGCAGGCGCACGTCCAGAAGCGTCTTGACGAGCACCCCTCGCAACGGAGCAAGCGCGTGCTGCTGCAGGGCTGGGAACAGTTCGACGAGAAGGTGGACCGGATCGTCTCGATCGGCGCCTTCGAGCACTTCGGGCGCGACCGCTACCCCGACTTCTTCAAGATGGCCTATGAGGCCCTGCCGGCTGATGGCGTGATGTTGCTGCACACCATCATCAAGCCCAGCGACGAGGAGTTTGCCGAGCGCGGGCTGCCCATCACCATGACCAAGATCCGGTTCATGAAGTTCATCATGGACGAGATCTTCCCCGGCGGTGACCTGCCCGCGGCCAAGGTCGTCAAGGAGCACGCGGAGCGCGCCGGCTTCGACCTGAAGCTCGTCCAGCAGCTGCGCCTGCACTACGCCCGCACCCTCGACACCTGGGCGGCGGCCCTGGAGGCGCACCGCGACGAGGCCATCGCGATCCAGTCGCAGGAGGTGTACGACCGGTACATGAAGTACCTGACCGGCTGCGCCGACCTGTTCCGCGAGGGCTACACCGACGTCGCGCAGTTCACCCTCACCAAGGGCTGACCGCCACGCCCGTGCGCGGTTTATGAGCGCCGGGCACCGGGTAACTCCACGAGCAACAACCTGATCCGGTAGGCGCCGATCCTCATCGGCGCAAAACCGCAGGAGGAGTTGACCGTGGGTGCCAAACATCGCCTGAGTGAAGCGCCGGAGCAAAGACGATCACCGGCCGAGGGAGGCGCGCGGCGCGCGATGTCGGGCATCGCCTCGTTGTGCGAAGTCGTCTCGGCGTCGGTGCTGTGCGCGGCGGCCCTGACGGCGCTCATGATCAACGTCGAGCCGCAGAAGCCGTCCGTGGTGGCGAACCCGGCGCCACCGCCGATCTCGCAACCGGTGCGTCAGCAGGGGACCGTGATCGCCGTGTCCGGCAACTCGGTGACCGCGCGCAGCGCCAACGGGTACACGCAAACCTACGTCGTCACCCCGAACACCACTCTCATCACCCAGAACGGCACCCACCTCGTCACCGCCCCAGCGCATTTCGCCGTCAACGATCGGATCGACATCGTCGGCACCATCCAGGGCGGCACCGCGCTGGCGACGGCCGTGGCCGCCGGCGATGCCGGCCACGGGGACGGACCGCCGATGGACTTCGACGGGGATCCTGGCCACACCTGAACACTTTCGCGAGCAGCGCCCTGCGGTCGGATTCAGTAGAGTCCGCCTCTATCCGAATCCTCGACCGCAGGAGGCACCCGTGAGCGAGCACGAAGTGCGCATGATCATTCTGTCGACCGACGACCTGGACGAGTCGATCCGGTTCTATGGCGAAACCCTCGGGATGCCGCTGAAGTTCCGCGACGGAGCCCACTTCGCGGCCCTCGACGGAGGAGCGGTCACCCTAGCGCTGGCTACCGCGGTCGACCATCCGATCCCGGGAAAGGTGGTCGTCGGCATCAAGACGGCGGACGTCGACGCCGCCGCCAAGGCCATCGAGGCCAGCGGTGGCGGAATTGTCAAGGGGCCGTACGACGATGCTCACGAACGCCGAGCGGTGGTCTACGACAACAAGGGCAACGGCCTGGTGTTCTACCGGCCCCTGTCCCGGTGAGTCGCGGTGACCTACCTTCCGGTGCGCTCGCGGTGCTTGCAACCCGGCCAGCAGCAGGGCCTGCGCTTGCCCTCTTCCAGCTCCTCCTGAGTGCGGCGGATGCGGCGTTGACGAGTCTTCTCCTGCTTGGCGTCCTCGATCCAGCAGATGAACTCGTTACGCGCCAACGGCGTGATGTCCGTCCATGCGGCGAGTGCGGCCGCGTTGGCCGACAGCGAAGTACGCAAGTCCGCGGGCAATTCGTGCACCACCCCGCCGGGAACGTCCCCCTTGTCCGTCATGGGGTCAGGCTAGCGGTTGGACCCGGCGGCGGAACCAATCACGACACGTTTTCCGCGCGCCTCCGCTGAGCTGCACGTCTTCCGGACGGCAATAGCCGCTCTTGACGACGGGGTTCGCCCGGCGGCACCGAGGTTGGCTTCACCAACGGCCCGCGAGTCCGCCCGCCGTCCGGGCCCCGCCGTCGCGTCCGTAGGGTGGTTGGGACGCGGACGGGTGGGAGGTCGTGATGTCAGTGCTTTCCACACCCATTGTCGCCGACGCGCTTTCCCGCGCGATCGCCGCGACGATCCGTCCCGCCGCCAAGGCCGGGGTCAGCTTTCCGTCCATCGCCGGCCGAACGACGCTCGCCACCGTGCCCACGCGGCACGGGCCAGTCGCCGCAACTGTATACCACCCGGGTCCCGGCCCTGCTCGCCCGCCGGTATACGTCAACGTGCACGGCGGCGGTTTCGTCATCGGCCACCCCGAGCAGGACGACCCGTGGTGCCGCTACCTCGCCGCCCACGCCGGCGTGGTGGTGGTGAATCCGGACTACGCGCTGGCACCGCGCAGCCGCTTTCCCATTGCGGCCGAACAGGTTTACGACATCGTCTGCTGGGCGGCCGGACCGGGCCGGGACTGGGACGGCACCCGGTTGTGTGTCGGCGGGCAAAGCGCGGGCGGCAACCTCAGTGCGGCCGCCGCCCGGCTGGCGCTCGAAAACAGCGGTCCGGCGATCGTCTTGCAGGTGCTGCACTACCCACCGCTCGACCTGGTCACCCCCACCCGCGACAAGCCCTCGGCGGCAGGCGCCGGTGCGGTGATGAAGCCCTGGATGGGTGAGATCTTCGACACCGCGTACATCCCCGATCCGGCGCAGCGGCGTCACCGGCTGGCGTCACCGGCGTGGGGCGCCAACGCCGACGGCATCGCGGGCATCGCACCCGCGTTGATCGTGACCGCGGAAAAGGACCGGCTGCGAGACGAAGCCCGCCTGTACGGCGAGAAACTCGCGGCCGTCGGCGCGTTGGCCGAGTACTACGAGGTGCCCGGTGTCGACCACGGCTACAACATCATGACCAACGCCACCGAGGTGACGGTCCGAAGCTACGAAATCATGGCAGCGCACGTGGTGCGTGCGGTCACCCGAGAATCCGCGTAAGGCGCTCAGCTACGTTCCAAATGCGCGCTTTCGTCGTGCAATTCGTCGCGGCGCAGCGTCATCGGCGTGAGCTCGGGCAGGTCGCCGCCGGCGATCACCGCCCGGGTGATCGGGGTCAGCGCCCGAAACAGCGCCTCGACCTCGTCGTCGGTGAGCGCGTCGAGCGCGGACAGTCCGAGGGCGTCCGTGGTGGATTCGATGCGGTCCTTGAGGTCCCGACCCACCGCGGTCAGTGACCCGTCGTCGTCGAGGAGCCCCCGGTCGGCGAGGCGCCGTTCGTGATGGCGCCACGCCTCCTCGTCGTAGTCGCGGGTGCGGGCGAGGTACTCGCGCGGGACGCGGCCCGCGGCGGCGTGCAGCACGTTCGACTCCCGGCCCGAGATGCCGTGGGCCACCAACGCCGCCACGTGGCCGTCGCCGCGCTGCTCGCGCAGCAAGGTCGCGGCGTGCCACAGCGCCGCCAAGGGCTCGTCGGGCCACGGCAACGCGCGGTTGGCGGCGAACAGTGGCCTGCCGTCGAGGGGAGCGTGCCGGGCCGCCTTGCCCGCCAATTCGGCTGCGACCGAGACCGTTTCGTCCGAGTCGAGGCCGTAGCGGCGCAGCGCCGCGACCGCGGCGTCCTGCCGCGCGCGCAGCGCCGCGTCGGGCCCGGCGATCTCCCAGGCCGCCGGCAGCGCCTTGGCCACCCGTTCGGGCGCGAAGTTGTAGAAGACCGCGCTCACCACCTCGGGCGGCACCATGCCCAGGGGCGCCGAGCGGGCGGCGAAGTATCCCATCCAGAAGCCCCGGTAGCCCAGGCCGTCCAGCGCGGCCCGCGCCTCCGGCGCGAAATAGGTGACGGCGTGCACCGGCTCGAATCGATCGAAGAAGCGCCGCGCCAAACGGGGTTGTCTGCGCATCGTCGAAGTTAACCACCCGGTTGCCGCGCGGCGCGATACCGGTCTGGCCCGCGCGTACCCTCGCGCTAGACGAATACCGGCGAGAGGCGCGGCGATTGCCCCGGGCGGACGAGCACCGATACGTGATCATCGGCGCGGGTGCCATAGGCGGCACCGTCGGCGCGGTGCTGACGCGGGCGGGCATACCCGCGGTGTTGGTGGCGCGGGGGCGCCACGCCGAGGTGCTCGCCCGGCAGGGCTTGTCGCTCAGAACGCCCGACGGCACCTTCCGCACCCCGGTGAGCGCGGCGGGGCGACCCGACGATGTGGAGTTGGACCATCGCGACGTGTTGGTCTTCGCGACCAAGACGCAGCAACTCGATGCGGCGTTGCGCGAATGGGCGGATCGACCGGTGCGCGGCCCGGGTGGCCTGATCGGAACCGCGGGCGAGCGGCTGCCGGTGATGACAGCGCTCAACGGCGTTGCGGCCGAGGAGATGTCGCTCCGCTATTACGCGCGGGTGTTCGGTGTCTGCGTGTGGTTGCCCGCCGTGCATGTCGAGCCGGGCGAGGTGATCGTGCGGTCGTGGCCGGTGGCCGGCCAGTTCCACATCTCGCGGTGGCCCGCGGCGCGGACGACGGCGGACGACCTCGCTCTCTTGGACGTGCTCGCCCGGGCCTGGAGCGCAGCGGGAATCCTGGTGAGCCTGCCCGAGGACGTGGCCCCGTGGAAGTACAACAAGCTGCTCAGCAATTTGGGCAACGCCGTCGGCGCCCTGACCGCCGCCGCCCGCGGTGCGGGCGGGGTCGTGGCCGCCGTGCGCGCCGAAGGGGAGCACGTGTTGCGCTGCGCGGGAATCGATTTTGTCTCGTTCGAGATCTCGAAGGCGGCGCGGGTTGACGGGCCGATCATCCGCCCCGTGCCCGGCTGGGACTCCGGGCCCAGCAACTCCACCTGGCAGTCGATGAGCCGCAACACCGGCAACGTGGAGACGGACTACCTCAACGGGGAGATCGTCCGCATTGCTCACCGGCACGGCCTGGCCGCGCCGCTCAACGCGGGCGTGGCACGGGCGGCGCGGGCCGCCGTCCGCGACGGTCTGGGCCCGGGCAGTTACACGGCCGCGCGACTCGCGGACATGATCGGTCTCCGGCGAGGCGGGTGAATAGCCGGGTCACCCGAGCAGCCACGCCGTGTAACCGTCCGGACGCGCACTGTTTGCCCGATCGTCATCGGGCCGCGGACTCGGTCTGCAAGCCTTGACCGGCGCTCCGGGACGGAAAAGTCGCCGCGGCTGGTGAGGAAAGGGCGGCCATGACCGAACACTTGCGTGCCTACAACAGCCTGTGGCAGGTCCGCAGCGACTCATGGTGCCGGTTGGAGGAGGCCGCCGATCGGCTGATGCGCCCGACCACCACCGGAGCGCTCAAGGACAAATGGGCCGGTGTCTGCCAGGAACTGCTGACGCGCCTGAGCACGCTCGAGCCCTACTGGGCCTATCCCGGCTCACCTCAATTCGCCCGTGTGCAAAGGCTTTTCGCGGCCGGAAGCTACGACAAGTTCGCCCAGACGGTCGGCCAGATCAACCGGGCGCTGACCACGGAGTCGTACCGGTCGGGAGACGTCGACAACGCGGGCGCCGACGACCTCGACATGTTTCCCTCCGACCCGCGCACGCTCGTCGACCACCACGCGGCGCCGCAGGGCGATCGCCCCTACTTCGAGGTCCTCGTCGTCGAGAAGATGACCGAAGACCAGGAGCGCGCGCTGCGCAACGAGGTCCGCAAGTGGCGCCGGCCCGACGACGAGTTCGTCTACGAACTCGTGGTGGTGTCGAGCGGAGACGAGGCCCTGATCGCGGCCCGGCTCAACGTCAACCTGCAGGCGGTGGTGATCAGGCGGCGCTTCTCGCACCAGTCGACCCGGGACCTGTCGGCTCTGTCGGAGTTCGTCGACACCGCGGTGTCGAACGAGTTGGCCGACCACCAGACTCCCGAGGAGCGCGCCCAGATCCTGGCCGTCTCCCTGACGCAGCTGCGGCCCGAGCTGGACCTCTACCTCATGACCGAGATCGAGGTCGAGGGCATCGCCGGCCGGTTGGGCCAGTATTTCCGCCGGGTGTTCCATGCCCGGGAAGGCATGCTCGAGCTGCATCTGTCGATCCTGCAGGGGGTGGCCGCGCGCTACCGCACGCCGTTCTTCAGCGCGCTCAAGCAGTACAGTCACCGGCCCACGGGTGTCTTCCACGCGCTGCCGATCTCGCAGGGCAAGTCGATCGTCAATTCGCACTGGATCAAGGACATGGTGGGCTTCTACGGCCTGGACGTGTTCATGGCCGAGACGTCGGCGACGTGCGGCGGCCTCGACTCGCTGCTGGAGCCGACGGGACCGCTGCGCGAAGCCCAGCAGCTCGCGGCGCAGACCTACGGCTCGCGCCACACCTACTTCGTCACCAACGGCACGTCGACGGCCAACAAGATCGTCACCCAGGCGTTGGTGGCGCCCGGCGACATCGTGCTGCTGGACCGCAACTGCCACCAGTCGCATCACTACGGGATGATGCTGGCCGGCGCGAATGTCGTTTACCTGGAGGCCTATCCGCTCAACGAGTATTCGATGTACGGCGCGGTGCCGCTGCGTGAGATCAAGTCGAAGCTGGTGGCGCTCAAGCGCGCCGGCAAGCTGCACCGCGTCAAGATGATGTCGCTGACCAACTGCACGTTCGACGGGATCGTCTACGACGTCGAGCGCGTCATGGAGGAGTGCCTCGCCATCAAGCCGGACCTCGTATTCCTCTGGGACGAGGCGTGGTTCGCCTTCGCGCGGTTCCATCCCGTCTATCGCACGCGTACCGCGATGGCGGCCGCCCGCGCGCTGCGCCAGCGGTTGCAGGATCCCGAATACCGGCGCCGCTACGAAGACGAGCTGACGGGAGGATCCGGCACCGAGCCGAGCGACGATGAGCTGCTGAACCGCCGCCTCGTCCCCGACCCGGCGAAGGCCAGGGTGCGCGTGTACGCCACGCAGTCGACACACAAGACCCTGACGGCGCTGCGGCAGGGATCGATGATCCACGTCTTCGACCAGGACTTCGATCAGAAGGTGGCCGAGCCGTTCCACGAGGCGTACATGGCGCACACTTCGACCTCGCCCAACTACCAGATCCTGGCCTCGCTGGACCTGGGTCGCCGGCAGGTCGCGCTGGAAGGCGTGGAACTCGTTCAGCGCCAGATCGAGAACGCGATGCAGTTGCGCGACGCGATCGACAATCATCCGCTGCTCAGCAAGTACATGAGATGCCTACGCACGTCGGACCTGATCCCGGACCGCTTCCGGCCGTCGGCCATCGAGCAGCCCCTGCGCTCGGGGCTGCGCAACATGATGGCCGCCTGGGACCAGGACGAGTTCGTGCTCGACCCGTCCCGGATAACCCTCTTCATCGGCCACACCGGTTATGACGGGGACGCATTCAAGCGTCAACAGTTGATGGACCGATACGGGATCCAGATCAACAAGACGTCGCGCAACAGCGTGTTGTTCATGACGAACATCGGCACCACCCGCAGCTCGGTCGCATTCCTGGTGGAGGTACTCGTCAACATCGCGCGCGAGCTCGACCAGGACATCTCCGAGATGAGCCTCGGTGAGCGTGAGCACTTCGAGCGGGCGGTCTACCGCCTCACCGAAATGTCCTTGCCGTTGCCGGACTTCAGCGGCTTCCATCCCGCGTTCATGGATCACAGCGGAAGTGAGGCCACGCCCGAGGGTGACGTGCGGCGGGGCTTCTACCTGTCCTACGACGACACCAACTGTGAATATCTCACCGGTGAGCAGATCGACGAAAAGCTCGATGCGGGAACGCAAGTGGTGTCGGCGACCTACGTGACGCCCTACCCGCCGGGATTCCCGGTGCTGGTGCCGGGCCAGGTGTTCAGCCGCGAGATTCTCCAGTTCATGCGCGACCTCGACACACCCGAGATCCACGGCTACCTGCCCAATTTCGGCTACCGCGTCTACACCGAGAAGGCCATCGAAATCGCCAGCGCCGGCCTGCGGTCCGACGGTCACGGAGCCGCCGCGCAGGCGCCCGAGCGGGTGAAGGCGCCGAAGAAGAGGTCCACCCGAGGTGGCAGCAACGGCGACACGGCGCCCGTCGAGATCGGTTCCGAGCAGCTCGTCGGCGAACAGTACCCGGGCGACGCGGTGAGCGCGCCGCCGCCCTGACAGCTCCCCGAGCCTATTCCGCGGGCGAGCGCTTCAACACGCGTGAACTCACCACCAGAGCGACCAGGGCCACCGAAAACCACGCCAGTAGAACGAGAAACGGCAACACGCGCTGATTGTCGGGAAAATAGGTGGCGGTGTGGATGGCCGAGACCGCGGCCCCACTGGGCAGCGCGTGGTTCAGAAACGCGAACGGTTGTGGCAGCAGGGAGGCAGACACGGCTCCACCCGACGAGGTGTTGCCGAGCAGGATGAACACAACCCAGGTCGGGATGATCGCCCATCGGTGAATCAGGACCAGCATCGTCGAGTTGAAGAGCGCCGCGATGGCGATCTGCGCCGAGATCAGCAGCCACAGTTCGGGAAACGGCGCACGCAGCGCCCCCAGCAGCGGTCCGGCCACGGACGCGAGGCAAGCGCCCCCGACGACCGTCAGCACGGCAACACAGGCGAGCCAGCGGGGGAGCGTCAGCGTCTTGACGTTGGCGCGCAATTGAAACATGGTGACGAACCCCAGGATCGTCGCGGCGATGATGACGTAGAAGGTGGCCACCCCGGCCGGGTCGCATGCCGGCAACGGATGTAGGTCGACGATGGGTAGCAGGTAGTGACCGGGGGCTGTCTGATCGCGCTCCGTGAGGACGCGGGCGGCCGACGCGTCGGAGGCACTGGACAGCAGCAACTGGGCCGGAACCGACGTCGCATCGATCACCGCCGTGATGGCTTGATGGTCGACGGCCGCCGTCGCCGCCTGCCGGGACGGGTAAGTGTGCACATCGAATTCGTGCCTCCCGCGCTGCATCGCGGCGATCACCGGCGCCGTGATCGAGGTGGGGCCGATGACGCCCACCGGAAGGCGCCGCGGGACGGGACGCCCCAGCGCCACCGTATATGCCGCGGCGAACGCCGACGTCATGATGAGGGCGATGGCCATCACCGCGGCGGCCTTGCGATATTCGAGGGGGATGCCCTTCAGGAATCGGCGCTTTGTGGTCGGCGTCGTCGGGGGACTTCCAGCGTCTCCGGTCTCGCGGCGGTCCTCCGACGCGATGGGCGTCGCGTTGTCCACGCGGGCGTGTTCACTCATGGCGCAACAGTTTTCAGCGATCGAGGACGGGCGGCGGGAAGATCAACGGGCGACCAGCGCACGTGACTTGTGGAGATACCCGGATTCTTTGCGGCGAAACGCGCCGGCTCACTGGCCTTTCAGGCTGCCGATGCCCAGCGACCAGTCGGTGCGTTGCCTCGTTGGCGCCGGGTTTTCGATTTCCTCGACGTAGCGTTGCGGGTCGCGGTCGACGATCGGCAGGCCCTCGGTGGTGGGGTGCGCGGCCATGAACTCCCCGTATTGGCGCCCGAGCGCCTCCCGCAGGCCGGCCGGGGCGTGGCGGCGGAAGTCGGAGAGCCCCTCCCGTTCCTCCTCGCCCATGTGGTCGTCGTTGGCGAGCCGGGCCCGGCCGACCGCCTGCCACCACTCGTCGCTTCCGGTCGGCGCGTCGTTCGCGTCCCGCACGGCGTCGCGAATGTCGTTGTGATCGCCGATCGCGTCGAGCGTCTCGCCCTCGGGATCGTCGGCGCCCCGCTTGAGCAATTGAGGGTAGAAGATCTTCTCCTCGATATAGGCGTGCACGTCGAGTTTGTCGGCAAGCGGACGCCATACCCGCTCGAGCGCGCCGCGGCCGGACTGTTGCGCCTGCAGGTCGTCGAGCCGCGCGAACTGTTCGCGGAACCATTCGTGGTCCGCGAGGATCAACATGGTGATGTCAGCCATTGCGACCCCCGGACCTCCTGCCACGCATCGCCGCCATCGTTTCCCATCTTGCGGCGCGCGTCAACGCAGGTGCCCAACGCGTCGCAGGCGGACGGCCCGGCCGACCGCCGTCGCCGACGCCAGCACGGCCATCGCGAGAAGGATGATCGCGGGGACCTCGGTGGACGCCACGAGGGTCAAGACCAGGGGGAGCGCGAAGCCGACGTAGGTCACCACGTAGAACAGCCCGACGAGCGCGCCGCGCGCCTGCGGCGGGGCGGCGACCTGCAGATCGATGAGGCCCTCGCGGAGGCAGAGCCCCGACGCGCAGCCGAGAACCAGCAACAACGGCAGGCCCGCGGCCAACGACATGGCCGCGGGGGCGACGGCGGACGCCGCGTATCCCAGCGCGGCCAGCAGCGCGCCCATCGTGCCGGCCTGTGGCCCCCACGCGCGCGCCCTCGCGACCACCTGGATGACCCCGCTGATGCCGTTGACGAGCAGGGTCGCGGTGCCCGCGGCCATCGGTGCGGCGAGCCCGGTGTGGATCCGGCCGGGAATCGTCACGAAACCCAATGTGGCCGAAGCGAATACCCAGGGCGCCAGCGGCATGGCCCAACTCAGTGCCCAGGCGGTGCCCTGCCGGGCGGGGATCGACCGCTGCGACGTCGGGGGCGCCGCCGGCGGCGTCGCGTCCGCGCGCCGCGAGGCCGCCGCCACGACGAGCATCGCCAGCAGCAGGATCCCGGCGGCGACCCCGAACGACACGGGGATGCCTGGCCGTCCGCGCCCGACGATGGCCCCGGCGGCAAACGGGCCCACGGCGAACCCACCGATCAGTACGGCGCCGGCGGTGGCGGCACCGGCCGGACCCCTCAGGTCGGAGGCCCACGCGGTGCAGGAGCTCATCGCCAGGCCGACGCCCAGCCCGACGGTCAGCCTGCCGGCCAGCAACACGTCGGTTTGCAGCGACAGCAGCATCGCCACCGTGCCGGCCAGAGCGGTTGCCGAACCCGCCAGGGCCAGCGCGCGGCGGCCGAGGGCGTCCGAGGCGCGGCCGCCGATCAGGAGGCCGGGGAGCAGGCCGAGCGCGTAGATCCCGAACGTGGCGTCGAGCGTCGCCGCGCTGAGGTGCCGGCGAACGCTGATGAGCGGCATCGCCGCGACGAAGTTGTTGGCGGCCCAGCCGACGGCGAACAGGAGGGCCAGGATGCTGCCGAACAGGCCGGTATCGGCACGCCGGTCGAGCCCGCCCGGCGCGGACGGCGCACGTTCCGCGACGGCCGCCTCCTTCGACCGCATCCCTGCCTCCCCTCCCTGACGTCAGACTCGACCGACCCTCAACGACGAAGCCGACCCGGGAGGTATTCCCACTGGCCGTGCGTTTGCGCACCGGAATGTCGCGCGTCACAGCCCCGGCAAGGGCTGCACCGCCACCCCGCAAACGCAGGCCGCGCCGGCGGGCCAGCGCCCGGCGTTTGAGAACCGCATGATTTTGTGTACTCGTAGCCACCAGTCCCTCCATTCCCCTCCAGGAAGGCAAACGATGAAGAGAACCTCGGCCGCCGCGCTCGCCGCCGCCGCGCTGCTGATCGGCGCCTGCTCGCCCTCACAGGTCATCAACACCGGCGGCGACACCAAGTGCAAGGACTTCACGTCGCAGGACGAGAAGAAGCAGAACGACGAAGTGAGCAAGATGCTCAAGGACAAGAGCGGCGCCGACCCGAGCAACGTGGAGATCTCCGCGACCCGGCTGTCCGCGACGACGTACTGCCAGACGGTGGGCAAGCCGGACAGCAAGATCTCCGAGGCGCCCCACGGCTGACGCCGGGAGCCCACACCACCGCGGGTCGCCGCCGGCGTCCGACGCGGCGCTCGGCGCCGTCGAGCGCCGGATGGTGCGTCAGCGCTGACTTTGAGTTACTGCTCCGAGTGCCCCGTCGATGCGGGCAGCGCTTCCGCGGCGGCGGCCTCGACATGACGCCGGCCGACGTGGGACTCGGCGCGCATCCGTTCGACCATGTGCGGGTAGTGCAACTCGAAAGCCGGCCGCTCCGAACGGATTCGGGGCAGCTCGGTGAAGTTGTGCCGCGGCGGCGGGCAACTGGTGGCCCACTCCAGCGAATTGCCGTGTCCCCAGGGATCGTCCACCAGCACGGGTTCGCCGTAGCGCCAGCTCTTGAAGACGTTCCACGCGAACGGCAGGACCGAGACCCCGAGGACGAACGCACCGATGGTGGAGACGAAGTTGAGGGTCGCAAAGCCGTCGGTGGGCAGGTAGTCGGCGTAGCGGCGCGGCATGCCGGAGTTGCCGAGCCAGTGCTGAACCAGGAACGTGAGGTGGAACCCGAGGAACGTCAGCCAGAAGTGCAGCTTGCCCAGGCGCTCGTCGAGCAGGCGGCCCGTCATCTTCGGGAACCAGAAGTACACGCCCGCGTAGGTGGCGAACACGATCGTGCCGAACAAGGTGTAGTGGAAGTGCGCCACGACGAAATACGTGTCGCTGATGTGGAAGTCGAGTGGCGGGCTGGCCAGCAACACGCCGGTCAGTCCACCCAGTAGGAACGTCACCATGAAGCCGAGCACGAAGAGCATGGGTGTCTCGAACGTCAGTTGCCCCCGCCACATCGTGCCGATCCAGTTGAAGAACTTGATACCCGTCGGGACGGCGATCAAGAACGTCATGAACGAGAAGAACGGAAGCAAGACTGCGCCGGTCACGTACATGTGGTGCGCCCACACCGCCACGGACAGCGCGGCGATGGCCAGCGTCGCATAGACCAGCGTGGTGTAGCCGAAGATCGGCTTGCGTGAGAACACCGGGATGATCTCGGACACGATGCCGAAGAACGGCAACGCGATCACGTACACCTCGGGATGCCCGAAGAACCAGAACAGGTGCTGGAAGAGGATCACGCCGCCGTTGGCGGGGTCGTACACGTGCGCGCCGAGGCGGCGGTCGGCTTCGAGGCCGAACAGCGCGGCGGTCAACAGCGGGAAGACGATCAGCACGAGAACGCTCGTGACCAGAATGTTCCACGTGAAGATCGGCATCCGGAACATGGTCATCCCCGGTGCGCGCAGGCACACCACGGTGGTGATCATGTTGACCGCACCGAGGATGGTGCCCAGGCCGCCGACACCGACGCCCAGGATCCACAGGTCTCCGCCCGCACCGGGAGTGTGGACGGCATTCGACAGCGGCGTGTAGGCGGTCCACCCGAAATCGGCCGCGCCGCCGGGCATGATGAAGCCGCCCAGCGCGATCAGCGCGCCGCAGATGAAGAGCCAGAACGACAGCGCATTGAGCCGCGGGAACGCCACGTCGGGGGCGCCGATCTGCAGCGGCAACACCAGGTTGGCGAAGCCGAACACGATCGGCGTCGCGTAGAACAGCAACATGGCGGTGCCGTGCATCGTGAACAGCTGGTTGTACTGCTCGTTGGACAGGAACTGCAACCCCGGACGCGCCAGCTCGAGACGGATCAACAGCGCCATCAGGCCGCCGATGAAGAAGAAGATGAAGCAGGCGACCATGTACATGATGCCGATCATCTTGTGGTCGGTGGTGCTGATGAGCTTGTAGACGAGATTGCCCTTGGGACCGGTTCGCGGCGGGAACGGCCGGCGGGCCTCGATGCTCCCGACGGGCGGCGCTTCAGCGGTCATCAACTACCTCCAATGGGCCCCCGCTTCGGGTCCGGCAATCCAAGCGGCCCAAGTATTCCGAGTTGGGCGGGCGCCGACCTAGGGCCGAACGTCCCTATTTGCCGCCCTGATCCGTGCACCGCACGTCGAAGAAGCGAAGGCTTACCTTGGCAGGAGGCCGCGGAAACCCGTGCCGAGCAACGTGTTAACGGGCGGTCAGATCGCGGTCGCCGCCCCGCGGGCCGCCGCGGTGAGGGTGGCGACGAGGCTGTCCTCGTCGGTGTCGATGTCACCGTGCAGCCAGCCGATGATCAGGTCGGTGGTTCCGGCCACCAGCGCACGGGTCGCCAACACCCGGTCGACGGCTTGGGCCGGGCGCCCCGTGAACGGCATGGCGTCGACGGCCATGCGCTCACTGAAGTCCCGGACGGCGCGTTGTTGGCGCTCGCGCAGCCGCGGAAAGCCCGGACACTCCATGTAAAGGCGGGCGTCGGCGGGATCCGACGCGAGGGTGTGCAGGACCGCGCGAAGGGTGCCCTCGACGCGGGCGGCGAGGGGTGCCGTGGTCATGACGCGCTCCATCTGCGCCGACAGCCGGCCGAAGAGGTCGTCCGCGCACGCATCGAGCAACTCGTCCTTGCCGGCGAACTCGCGGTAGAAATACCGCTTGCTGAGGTTGGCCCGCTGGCACACCACGTCGACCGTCAGAGGAGCCACGCCGGCGTCGGCGATCAACGCGCGAGCGGCCTGCAGCAGCCGAACCCGGCGTTCCTCCGAACGTTGCTCGGCACTGAGTCCGCCGTAGACCCGGCCCCCCACGTTCATGAGGACATCTTGACCCATCGAGCGGCGCCAGCCTAATCTAGAACGATTCCGTTCCACATCCTATCAGGCGGCGCATCGGTGACTTTCGACCTCTTCACCCTCGAGCCGTCGGGATGCAAAGTGTCTGACACCCCTCAACCGGCAACCGCACCGTAGGAGACTTCAATGAGCACTCGAATCATGGACGAGGCCGCGCGGTTGCTGGCCACCCCGAAGGCCTACACCGACGAGAAGCGCCTGCACGAGGCGCTGGCTCACCTGCGCGCCCACGCCCCCGTGTCCTGGGTGGACGTCGAGCCATACCGGCCCTTCTGGGCGATCACCAAGCACGCCGACATCATGGACATCGAGCGGCAAAACGACCTGTTCACCAACGATCCGCGCCCGGCGCTCGTGATCGCCGAGGCCGAAGACCTGATGCGGGAACAGATGGAGGCCGGTGTGGGCCTCCGCACGCTGATCCACATGGACGATCCGCTGCACCGCGACGTCCGCAAGATCGGCGCCGACTGGTTCCGTCCGAAGGCCATGCGGGACTTGAAGATCCGTGTCGACGAGCTGGCCAAGCTTTACGTCGACAGGATGGCCGAGAAGGGACCGGAGTGTGACTTCGTCCAGGAGATCGCGGTCAACTACCCGCTCTACGTGATCCTCTCGCTGCTCGGCCTGCCGGAGTCCGACTTCCCGCGCATGCTCAAGCTCACGCAGGAGATGTTCGGCGGTGACGACGCGGAGTTCCAGCGCGGCGGCACCACCGAGGAGCAGTACGCCGTGCTGCTCGACTTCTTCAACTACTTCACGGCCCTCACCGCGTCGCGCCGCGAGCACCCGACCGAGGACCTGGCTTCGGCGATCGCCAACGCCAAGATCAACGGAGAACCGTTGTCCGACATGGACACCGTGTCGTATTACGTGATCGTGGCCAGCGCCGGCCACGACACCACCAGCGCCGGGATTGCCGGCGGCATGCTGGCGCTGCTGGAGAACCCCGGTGAGCTGGCCCGCCTGCAGAACGACCTGGGCCTGATGGGCACCGCGGTCGAGGAGATGATCCGCTGCGCCGTGCCGGTCAAGGAATTCATGCGCACCGCGCAGGCCGACACCGAGGTGCGGGGGGTGCCGATCGCCAAGGGCGAGTCGGTGCTGCTGTCCTACGTGTCGGCCAACCGCGACGAGGACGTGTTCTCCGACCCGATGCGCTTCGACGTCGGCCGCGACCCCAACAAACACCTGTCGTTCGGTTACGGCGTGCACTTCTGCCTGGGCGCCGCGCTGGCGCGGATGGAGATGAACAGCCTCTTCTCCGAACTCGTGCCGCGGATCAACTCGATCGAGCTGGCCGGCGAGCCGGAGCTGATGGCCACGACGTTCGTCGGCGGCCTCAAGCACCTGCCAATCCGCTACTCGCTCAAGTGATCATCAGGTCGCCGGGCGGCTCGTCCCCGAGCACCGCTTGAGCCAAAAGCTCGCCGAGCAAGGGCCCGAACTTCATCAGGTTGCTGCCGACGAACGCGACAACGCGACCGCGGCGCGCCACGGTCCACCCGTCGCCGCCGGCGTCGAGCCACGGGGCCCGCACGGTGACGCAATCCACCCGCCCCACCGGTGAGAGTGTCGGAAACAGCGCCCGCACGGTGGCGGGGTCCGGCACCTCCTGCCCGAACGCCCAGCGGCCCGTGCTGCCCAGCGGAAGACCGTAACCCTCGGGCGCCGACAGGCAGGCCGCTCCGGTGGCATCGGCCCCCTCGTAGGTGAACCGGGTGTGCGGGCCGAACTCGACGTCGAGCGGACCGAACAACTCGGGCGTCCGGACTCCCGCGCAGACGAGCACGCGGTCGCCCCGCACCACGGTGCCGTCCGCGAGCACCGTCGCGCCGTCGTCGCCGACCGACACCACCTCCGCGCGCCGGATGGCGACCCGTTGCGCCAGGGCGCTCAGGGCGCGGCGGATCCGCAGGCTTCCCCCCGACGGATCGAAAAGCCCCGTCTCCCAGGGTGACTCGACAAACGGGACCCGGGCCTCGATCCCGGCCCGGTCGATGCGCCTGAAGTCGGCGCCCGCGGTCCCCATCGCGGCCGCGATGTCGTCGGGGGCACTGACGCTGACGAAGCCCTCGGTGCCCAGCAGCCGGCCCGCGCCCAGTTCGGCCTCCCAGCGCTGCCAACCGGCGCGCGCCCGCATCGCGAGGCGGCACAGGGCCGGACGCCGGTGCGCGACGCGGAAGATGCGTGCGAGCCCGACGGACTGCTCCGCGAACGGTTCACCGCGTTCGAGCACGACGACATCGGCGCCGCGACGGGACAACTCATAGGCGGCCGCGAGGCCGCAGACGCCCGCGCCGATGACGACGATCACCCGACGCTGATACCCATCGCGCTAGAAGTAGAACCCGGCGTAGGGCGCGGCGGCCACCGCGAACAGCCGATCGGCTGCGGCGAGCGCCGCGGGGTCGTCGGCCCGGGCCAGCCCCGCGATGGCGAGTTCGCGCCACCTCGTGCCACCGAGCAGGACGGCGGACAGCCCCTCGATGCCGACGTGCAGCTGCGGCTTGCGTCCGGTCGGCCCCGCGCCATCCGCGCTGATCGCCACGGTCACCGAATTGTGCTTCAGGAGAGGGTCTTCGATCGCTGCGGTGACCTCGCCGTCGCCTTGGTAGCGGCGCGCCGCGAGTGCCCGCGCGACGTCGACGACGCGCAGCCACGTCTCGTCGTGCACAGCCGTGGTCCGCACGGCCCGGCGGTCGAGCATGAGCCAGGCCAGCGGATCGTCCATCGGCAGCATCCAGAACACCACCCGGTCGATCAGGTCGAGGCCCAGCAGGAACCGCAGCAGGCCCAGGTATGCGTCGGTCGTGGGCGCGAAGAAATCCTCGACCACGATGGTCCGCTGGTCGCTGACGAACCAGGAGTCGGTGTCGACCGGGCGGTAGCGGGCGAATCCGGACTCGTGCCCGGGCGCCCCATGGACCACGACATAGCTTGGTGCCGATGCCGATTCGGCGCGCAGTCGCCGGCTGCGCCACCACACCTCGGGCCGGTCGATCGTGCCCGGGCGCGACGGGCGGTTGCGGGTGTAGATCTCGGCCAGGTCGTCCCAGGCGTCGCCGGGATCGACCAGCCGAACGGGACCGCCCGACCCGACGCCGGGCCGCAGCGCCGCCCGCGCCGTCCGAACCTCGACGGTCTGCGTCGAATTGGCCACGCCGTAGCCGTAGCGTCCGTAGATGGTCGCTTCCGAGGCGCGCAGGGTGGCCACGACCTCGCCGCGGTCCGCGATGTCCCGCAACTGATGCCCGACCAGGGCGGTGGCGATGCCCCTGCGGGTGAACGACGGGAGTACCCCGATGTGGGTGACGGCGGCGTGGCCGACGACCGCCCCACCCGGGAGCGTCAACCCGCTCGTCACGGCGTCGGCCGTGCCTACGAGTCTTCCGTCGACGAAGGCCCCGATGGTGCGGCCCGGTTCGAGCAGGCTATTGATCTGCCCGGGCGTGAGGTTGGACAGCGGAGGAAGGCCGATCATGGCGGTGCGGAACACGTCGGTCGCGGCGAGCAGGTCCTCCTCGCTCTCCAGCACGCGGATGTCGGCCGTCATGCCGACATCATGTCGCGTCGCGCGGGTGACACGGCGTCCGGCTCGGTTTTCGCCGGGCGGGGTGTTTCAATCGCGATGATTTCAGCGGCCCCGCTGGGCCGCGGCGTGGACGCGGCGCCCAGTTCGCCCCCGGGCGAGCTCCCCGCCGGAGGCGGCCCCTTCCGGTGGAACGGCGTCCGACCGCGCATCGCCAACGGGCTGGGGTCCGGAAATGAGCCCGGCCGCAGGCTCATTGGCGTCCGGTCGCCGGCGAACCGGTGACCGTCCCGGCTCGGGCCAGCCCTGCCCGCGCTGACCACGCCGCGGCCGGTCTATTCCCGGGCCTCCCGGAGAGCCGGCCGCGCGGATGGTCACGACTCGGTTGCCCGGCGGTTTGTCGGCACAGTGGTCGTGTGACCTCTCGTTCGTTCGATCCCGTGCACTTGGCCATTGCGTTGGAGGGCGCCGGCTGGCACCCCGCCGCGTGGCGCGAGCCGGACGCGCGACCGGACGCGTTGCTCGACGCGGATTACTGGGTGGACCTGGTGGCGGAAGCCGAACGCGGATCGCTGGACTTCGTGACCATCGAGGATTCGCTGGGCGCACAGTCCGACGACACCGTCGAACAAGAGGGCCGCACCGACCGGGTTCAGGGGCGGTTGGACGCGGTGCTCATCGCCGCCCGGATCGCGCCGCGAACCCGGTCGATCGGCCTGGTGCCGAGCGCGGTCGTCACGCACACCGAACCGTTCCACCTGTCGAAGGCGATCGCCACCCTCGACTACGTCAGCGCCGGACGGGCCGGTGTCCGGGTGCAGGTCTCGACGCGCGCCGACGTGGCCGCCCACTTCGGCCGCCGCCAGTTGCCGCGCGTCTCGGCGCAGTCCACCGCCGACCCGGCTTGGCGGCGGCAGGTCAACGAGTACTTCGCGGAGGCCGCCGATTATGTGGAAGTGCTGCGCCGCCTCTGGGACAGCTGGGAGGACGACGCCGAGATCCGCGACGTCGCCACGGGACGCTTCGTCGACCGGAACAAGCTGCACTACATCGACTTCGAGGGCCGCTGGTTCTCCGTCAAGGGGCCCTCGATCACGCCCCGACCACCGCAGGGCCAGCCCATCGTGGCCGCCCTGGGCCACGGCGGGGCGTCGTACGACCTGATCGCCGGCAGCGCGGACGTCGGCTTCGTGACCCCACGCGACGCCACGGAGGCCGCCGACATCGTCGGTGAGATCGACGCGGTGCAGTGGGCGGCCGGCCGCAGCCGGGAAACCCTGCACATCTTCGGCGACCTGGCGGTGTTCCTCGACGACACCGCCGAGGCGGCCGGGGCGCGGCGGCGCCGCCTCGACGATCTGGCCGGTGCCGAATTTACCAGTGACGCCGAGGTTTTCACCGGCACGCCCGCTCAGCTCGCCGACCTGCTCGAGGAGTGGCACGCCGCCGGGCTGTCGGGCTTTCGGTTGCGGCCTGCCGCGCTGCCGCACGACCTGGTGCAGATCACCGAGGGCCTGGTGCCCGAACTGCGCCGGCGAGGCCTGTTCCGCACGACATACCAGGCGGACACGCTGCGGGGCCTGCTCGGATTGGCCCGGCCCGCCAACCGTTACGCGACCGCCTGAGCCGCCCGACTGCGAAGGAACGTCACCGATGAGCCAGCCGCTCAAGCAAATCCACCTCGCCGCCCACTTCCCCGGCGTCAACAACACCACGGTGTGGAGCGACCCGGCGGCCGGCAGCCACATCGAGTTCGGGTCGTTCGTCCGTTTTGCCCAAACCGCGGAGCGGGGCAAGTTCGACTTCCTGTTCCTGGCCGAGGGACTGAGGCTGCGGGAGCAGAACGGCCAGATCTATGACCTCGATGTGGTCGGCCGACCCGACACCTTCACGGTGCTGGCCGCGCTCGCCGCCGTCACCGACCGGATCGGCCTGACGGGCACGATCAACTCCACCTTCAACGAGCCGTACGAGGTGGCCCGACAGTTCGCGTCCCTCGACCATCTGTCCGGGGGCCGGGCCGCCTGGAACGTCGTGACGTCGTGGGATGCGTTCACCGGCGAGAACTTTCGCCGCGGAGGGTTTCTCGCCGAAGACCAGCGCTACGAAAGGGCGAAGACCTTCCTACAGACGGCCCAGGAGCTTTTCGACTCCTGGCGTGGCGACGAAATCGTGGCCGATAAGGCGAGCGGCGTCTTCCTGTCCGACCCCCACGCCGGAGCCTTCGCTCACCGGGACGCGCACTTCGACATTCGGGGGCGGTTCAACGTCCCCCGCAGCCCGCAGGGCCGGCCGGTCATCTTCCAGGCCGGCGACTCCGACGAGGGCCGCGACTTCGCCGCCGCCGCCGCGGACGCCATCTTCTCCCGGCACAGCACCCTGGCCGCCGGCCAGGCGTTCTACGCCGACGTCAAGGGGCGGCTCGCCCGCCACGGGCGTCGGCGCGACGACCTGCTCATCCTGCCCGCCGCCACGTTCGTGGTCGGTGACACCGACGCCGACGCCGAGGAGATCGCACACCAGATCCGGCTCGCCCAGGTGTCGCCCCAGACGGCGATCAAGTTCCTCGAGCAACTCTGGAACCGGGATCTCTCCGATCACGACCCCGACGGGCCCCTGCCGAGCGTGGACCCGGTCGTGGGGGAGAACACCATTTCGCGCGGGCGGGCCAGCGTCCGCACCTTCCGGGACCCGATCGCGATCGCCAACCAATGGCGGGCCAAGGCCGAGGCGGAGAACCTGACCACTCGTGAGTTGATCGTCGAGGTCACCGGGCGGCAGTCGTTCATCGGTGCGCCGGCGACGGTCGCGGCGTCGATCAACGACTTCGTCCAGGCCGACGGCAGCGACGGCTTCATCCTGGTCCCGCACCTCACGCCCGGCGGGCTGGACCCGTTCGTCGACCGGGTCGTGCCACTCCTTCAGGAGCGCGGCGTCTTCCGCACCGACTACACGGGCACCACGCTGCGCGACCACCTCGGGCTCGCACCACTTCCCGCGCCGCGGGTGCCGGGAGCCTCGTCCGGGGTGGCGTCGTGACCGCCAGGACCCCCTTAGGGGTGCTCGACCTGGTCCCGATCTCGTCGGGATCCACTGCGGCGCAGGCGCTTCGCAACAGCATCGACCTCGCGCGGCGCGCCGAGGCGCTCGGCTACGCGCGGTACTGGTTCGCCGAACACCACCTCAATCCCGGCGTCGCGGGCAGCTCACCCGCGGTACTGCTGGCGCTCACCGCCGCGGAAACCTCGACGATCCGGCTCGGATCCGGTGCGGTGCTGATGGGGCATCGCACCGCCCTGGCCACCGTGGAGGAGTTCGGCCTGTTGGACGCGGCGCACCCGGGGCGGTTCGACCTCGGACTCGGCCGGTCCGGCGGCAAACCGGGCGCACCGCGGTCCCTCGTGGCGGCCGGCCCGGCGGGGGCGGTGAGCGGTGGACGCGCATCCAACGGTCTGCTCATCCCGCCGGCGTTCGACCCGACGCCATTCTTCGCCTCGCCCCGTGTGGCCCTGCAGAAGTCGCTGCTTGCGCTGCCGGGCGCGCAGTCCCAGGACTACGGCGAGCAGGTCGACGACATCCTCGCGCTGCAAGGCGGAACCTACCGCTCGGCCGAAGGGGTTGACGCGCGCGCCGTACCGGGGTCCGGAGCGGCTCTGCAGGTGTGGATGCTCGGCAGCAGCGCAGGGGAGAGCGCCGAGGTGGCGGGCAGCCGGGGCCTGCGCTTCGGCGCGAACTACCACATCACCCCGGCGACGGTACTCGAGGCGACCGAGGCGTACCGGGCGGCATTTCGGCCCTCGGCGCACCTCGAGTCGCCCTACGTCGCCGTGTCGGCGGACGTCGTCGTCGCCGAAAATGCTTCGAAGGCAGGGGAACTCGCAGCAGGTTATCCCCTGTGGGTCCGCAGCATCCGCACCGGTGAAGGGGCGATTCCGTTTCCCACCACGGCCGAGGTGCGCGCGCACGCCTGGACCGACGCCGACCGCGACCTGGTGGCCGACCGCGTCGCGACGCAGTTCGTCGGCTCCGCCGTCCAGGTCGCCGACGAGCTGGAGCGGTTGCGCGACGCCACCGGCGCCGACGAGCTGATCGTCACGACGATCACGCACGACCACCGCGACCGGGTGCGCTCCTACGAACTGCTCGCCGGGGAGTGGGCCCGCCGCTAACGGATCGGCAGCCCGGTGACCGCCCGCGAGATGACCAGGCGCTGGATCTCGCTGGTGCCCTCGAAGATGGTGAAAATCTTTGCGTCCCGGTGCATCCGCTCCACGGGGTAGTCGCGGGTGTAGCCGTTGCCGCCCAAGATCTGGATGGCCTCGTCGGTGACGTAGACCGCGGTCTCGCTGGCCACCAGCTTGGCCATCGAGCCCTCGGCGGAGTCGAAATTCTGGTTGTTGCGCGCCATCCAGCCGGCCCGCCACACCAGCAGGCGGGCGGCGTCGATGCGGCTCTTCATGTCCGCCAGCTTGAAGGCCACCGCCTGGAACTCGCCGATCTTGCGGCCGAATTGCTCACGCTGGCAGGCATAGTCGAGCGCGTACTCGTACGCGGCGCGCGCCACGCCGACGGCCATCGCGCCGACCGTGGGCCGCGTGCGCTCGAAGGTCTTCATGGCCGCCTGCCCGCCGGCGGAGGCGCCGGACTTGACGCGGGCGATCCGCGCTTCGAACTTCTCCCGGCCGCCCAGGATCGCGTCCTCGGGCAGCCGCACGTTGTCCAGGACCACCTCGGCGGTGTGCGAGGCGCGGATGCCGTGCTTCTTGAACTTCTGGCCCTGCGACACGCCCTTGGTGTCCGGGGGGATGACGAAGCTGGCCTGGCCGCGGGTGCCCAGCTCGGGATAGACCGATGCGACCACGATGTGGACGTTGGCGATGCCGCCGTTGGTCGCCCAGGTCTTGGTGCCGTTGAGGACCCATTCGCCGGACGCCTCGTCGTAGCGCGCCCGGGTGCGGATGGCGCCCACGTCGGAGCCGGCGTCGGGCTCCGACGAGCAGAACGCGCCGAGCTTGGGTTCCTCGGGCGTGCCGAACATCTCGGGCAGCCAGCGGCCCAGCTGCTCGGGAGTCCCGTTGCCCGCCAGGGCCGCCGCGGCGAGCCCGGTGCCCAGGATGGACAGCGCGATGCCGGCATCACCCCAGAACATCTCCTCGAACGTGGTGAGGAAGCCGAGGCCGGTCGGCTCGGCCGCCTGCTGCGCGAAGAAGTCCGGGGAGTACAGGCCGACCTTCGCGGCCTCCTGGATGACGGGCCACGGGGTCTCCTCGCGCTCGTCCCATTCCGACGCGGCCGGGCGGATCACGTCGGCGGCGAACTTGTGGACCCAGTCGCGGACCTCGATGACGTCGTCGCTCAGTTGAAGTGAGAATGTCACAGTTGCTCCTGAAATATGCTGAGGCTCATGCCTTTTTGGGGATTCGGTAGTTCGCGAGGACGCTGAGCGTTTGGTTCACCCACGCCTCGAAGTAGCGCTCTTCGTCGATGTTGCCCGGCAGGCGGCCGGTCAGCGCCTGCAGCGTCGCGGCATACGACAGCGACCCGATGGCCACGGCCGCGGTGGCCTCGGGGTCGGGAATGCTGCTGCGGCCGGACCGGTTCAACGCGGCCAACTCGTCGGCGAACCGCTGGTAGGCGTTGTCGGTGATCACCTGCCAGGTCTTCTCGTCGAGGTCGCCGAGTTCGTCCGGTTCGCGCAGCATGACCTTCAGCAGGTCCTCGCCCTGCTTGAGGTTGTTCCAGATCAGCCGCCCCGCGGTGCGAACGGCTTCCTCGACGCTGCCGGGCTCCCCGGCGTCGTACTGCTCGCGTGCGGTCACGATGCTGTCGATCCGGTACGCGACCGCCGCCTCCAACAGCTCGCGCTTGGACCCGAAGTGCTTGTAGAGCGCGCCGGATCCCGGGGCCAGCCCGGATGCCCGCTGGATGTCGGCCACCGACGTCGCCGCGTAGCCCTTCGCGGCGAAGAGCCTCAGCGCCTCGGCGAGCAGCCGGTCGCGGCCGGAGGTGACCATAGGTGAGAGAGTACTCACTCACCCCCGGGCCGGGCAAACGCCGAGGATGGCCGGTGCATCGGCCTAGCTGACCGAGAACCCGCCGTCGATGGCGAGCACCTGGTTGGTGATCCCCCGGCTGGAGTCGGCCGCGAAGAAGAGCACCGCGGCGCCGATCTCGTGTGGTTCCTGGAAGCCGAAGGGCGTCGGCCGCGTCGCGGGCCCCGCCGTCAGCGGGCCGGTGGCGTTGATGGCGCCCGGGGTGATGACCGCCCCAGGCAGGATCGTGTTGACCGTGATCCGGTGCTCGGCGAGCTCGAACGCGCTCACCAGGCTGAGGGCCTGCAGGGCGCCCTTGGACGAGGCGTAGGCGGCCAGCCCGGGGACAAGCCCTCCGCGCAGGGCGTTGGAGGCGATGTTCACGATCCGTCCGCCCTGGCCCGCCGCGACCATCTGCCGGGCGATCTCCCGGGTCATCAGGAACGCCCCGCGTGCGTTCACGGTATGAATCCGGTCCCAGTCCTCGGCATGCGCGTCGAGCAGCAACTCGCGATCCTGCAGGGCGGCGTTGTTGACCAGCAGCCAAGGCGCGCCGATGCCCGCGATCGCGTCGGCGGCCGCGACCACCGACGCCTCATCCGCGAGGTCGACCTCGACCGCCGCGGCGTGCCGTCCGGCGCCGGTGAGCGCGGCAACCCGGCCGTCGGCGCCGTCGCGATCGCGGTCGGCGATCACCACGGTGGCGCCGGCTTCCGCGAGCACGTCGGCGATCCCGGCGCCGATCCCGCTGGCGCCGCCGGTGATCACGGCGACGCGGCCGGAGAGGGTGAAAAGTTCGTTGTCCGCCATGGCTTTTTATAGCGTCGAACGTGGACTTGTTGCGTGAACACGCCGTCACCGACGACAACAAGTCGACTTTCGCGCGCCTCGCCAGGGCCAGTTCACCCGCGCTGGATAAGATCCATGTCGGTCTGGCACTTCGAGCGCACTACCTGGAGCCCACATTCGCCTCTTTCGGCATGTACAGCTGCCGATGCGGGTGCTGTCACTGCGAACCATCGTCATCGTCGCCGCGCTGTCGGTCATGGCCCTCGTCGTCGCTCTGGGCGCTTGGGTGTGGATCGGCGTCACCAACGACCAGTACAGCCAGCTCGACCGCCGGCTCGATTCGGTGACCAGCCTCGGCGACATCAACACCCTGATCAACAACCCGCAGCTCACCGCCGACCGGCCCATGCCGGACGGCAACCTGGTGCGCACCGCGCGCATCGGTGACGTGGTCGTGTCCGTTCCGGGCAACATCGTGTTGCCGAAACTGCCCAACGGGTACGCGAACACCACCATCGACGGTGTGCAGTACCGCGTCCGCACGTTCACCGCGGGCGCCGCGTCCATCGCCCTCGCCGCGCCGCTGGCCGAGGCGCAGCACCGGATCAACGAACTGCACCTGCGCGTGCTGCTCATCTGTGGCAGCGTCATCACCGGGACGGTGCTGGTCGGCTGGGTGATCTCGCTGATCATGGTCAACCCCTTCCTGCTGCTGGCGCAGCAGGCGCGCGCCATCAACGCCCAGTCCAGCCCGGACGAGGTCCAGGTCCGCGGGGTCCGCGAGGCCGTGGAGATCGCCGAGGCGGTCGAGGGCATGCTCGCGCGCATCGGCAACGAACAGCAGCGCACCCGCGCGGCGCTCGAATCGGCTCGCGACTTCGCGGCCGTCGCGTCGCACGAGCTGCGCACGCCGCTGACGGCCATGCGGACCAACCTCGAGGTCCTGTCCACGTTGGAGCTGGCACCCGAGCAGCGCCACGAGGTGATCGGTGACGTCATCCGCACCCAGAGCCGCATCGAGGCGACGCTGACGGCGCTCGAACGGCTGGCGCAGGGCGAGCTCACGACGGTCGACGACTTCGTCCCGTTCGACATCACCGAGCTGCTCGACCGCGCGGCGCACGACGCGCTCCGCGTCTATCCCGATGTCCGGGTCTCGCTGGTGCCCTCGCCGACGGTGCTCATGGTCGGGCTGCCGACCGGGCTGCGGCTGGTGATCGACAATGCGATCGCCAACGCGGTCAAGCATGGCGGCGCGACCGAAATCAGCCTGTGCGTGGCCAGTTCGAGCGAGGGCGTGGAAATCGCGATCGACGACAACGGCTCGGGCGTCCCGGAAGCCGAGCGCAGCGCGGTCTTCGAGCGCTTCTCCCGCGGTTCGACGGCATCGCGGTCGGGGTCCGGGCTGGGCCTGGCGCTGGTGGCGCAGCAGGCCGAATTGCACGGCGGCACAGCCTCTTTGCACACCAGCCCGCTGGGTGGAACGCGACTCCTGCTGAGGCTGGCCGGCGACGGGCGCGGCCCGGCATAAGGCCGCCGCCGACTTACGCGTCCGCACACGAGATCGACTTGGCGACCGTGTAACCCCCGATCCCCTCGGGGCCGAGTTCGCGCCCGTACCCGCTGCCCTTCACGCCGCCGAAGGGCGCGAACGGGTCCATGGTGTAGCCCTGGTTGACGCCGAAGGTGCCGGTGCGGACGCGGCCGGCCACGGCCAGTCCGCGTTCGCGGTCGGAGGTGAACACCGACCCCGCCAGCCCGTAGTCGGAATCGTTGGCGATCGCGACGGCTTCGTCGACGTCGCGGTAAAAGATGGCGGTGAGGACCGGGCCGAAGATCTCCTCGCGGGCGATCCGCATGGAGTTGTCGGCGTCGGCGAACAGCGTCGGCCTGACGTACCAGCCCCGGTCGACGCCGACGGGCATGTCGGCGCCACCGACGACCAGGCGAGCGCCCTCCCGCTCGCCTTCGGCGATGTAGTCGCGAACCCGCTCCTGTTGCCGCCGGGACACCAACGGACCCACCTGCGTTGCCGGGTCGGCCGGATCGCCGACGCGCAGTTCGGCGATCTCGGCGGCCAGCACGTCGACGAACTCTTCGCTCCTGCTGTCCGGCAACAGGATCCGGGTGAGCGCGTTGCAGATCTGCCCGGAATTGGACAGGCTCGCCGAGCGGATCGCGGCCGCGACCGCGGCCGGGTCGGCGTCGTCGAGGACGATGGCCGCCGACTTCCCGCCGAGTTCCAGGCTGACCTGCTTGAGGCCGGGCGCGCAGGCCTGCGCGACCGCCCTGCCCGCGGCGGTGGACCCGGTGAACGAGACCTTGTCGACGCCGGGGTGCGCGATCAGCTGCGCACCGACCGTCGCGTCGCCGGGCAGCACGCTGACGACGCCCTCGGGAAGGCCGGCCTCGTCGAGCATCGCCGCCAGTAGCAGCGCGTCCAGTGGCGACTCCGGCGCCGGCTTGACCACCACGCAGCAGCCGGCGAGCAGCGCCGGGATCAGCTTGGTGACGATGAGGAACTGCGGCATGTTCCAGGGCACGATCGCCGCGATCACGCCGACCGGTTCGTGCCGGATGTCGAGGTCGGAGCCGTAGTAGCCGGGGCGCGTCTCCTGCCAGGGGAAGCCCTCGGCGAGGTCGCAGAACGCCGCCATCATCATCGACGGCAGGCCGACCTGGGCTCGCTGGGCGAAGCTGGTGGGCGCACCCATCTCCGCGGTGATCAACTCCGCCATCTGGACCCGTTGTGCCGCATACAGTTTCGCCAGTCGGCGCACGGCGTCGATGCGATCGGCGGGATCCAGGCGTGGCCACGGGCCGTCGTCGAAGGCTCGCCGGGCGCCCGTCACCGCGGCGTCCACCTCGGCGGGGCCGGCGGCAACCACCGAGGCGATGGGCGACTCCGTGTGCGGTGAGATCACCTCGATGGTTTCGCCGGTGCCGCGCGAGGACCAACTTCCGGCGACGTATGGGGTGTCGTGTCGGCGCACTGAAGGTCCTCCTCAACGGTTGGCCAATGGCCCTAATATCAACTACTTGCGATTGTGATGTAGAGCCTATACGGTCGGCAAACATGGCTCGCTTCCCCAAGCCCTCCGAGGGCAGCTGGACACAGCACTATCCCGAGCTTGGCACCGGACCGGTGTCCTACCACGACTGCGTCAGCCCCGAGGTCTACGAGCTCGAACGGGCGGCGATCTTCAAGCGGGCATGGCTGAATGTCGGCCGCGTGGAAAGCCTTCCACGCAAGGGCAGCTACTTCACCAAGGAAGTCAAGGTCGCGAACACGTCGATCATCGTGGTCCGCAACGCGCAGGGTGCGATCAACGCGTTCCACAACATCTGCCGGCACCGCGGCAACAAGCTGGTGTGGAACGACATGCCGTTGGAAGAGACCAGCGGCGTGTGCCGGCAGTTCACCTGCAAGTACCACGCGTGGCGCTACGACCTGGACGGCAAGCTCACCCACGTGCAACAAGAGAGCGAATTCTTCGATCTCGACAAGGACCGCTACGGGCTCGTGCCGGTCCACTGCGACGTGTGGGCGGGATTCATCTTCGTCAACTTCGCCGCGCAACCCGCGCAGTCGCTGCGCGACTTCCTCGGGCCGATGGTCACCGGGTTGGAGGGTTACCCGTTCGAGCGGATGACCTCGCGCTGGCAATACCGCTCGGAGGTGAATGCCAACTGGAAGCTGTACATGGACGCGTTCCAGGAGTTCTATCACGCGCCCGTGCTGCACGCGAACCAGTCGCCCACCAGCTACGCCAAGGCCGCGGCCGAGGCCGGCTTCGAGGCCCCGCACTACCGCATCGACGGACCGCATCGCCTCGTCAGCACCTCCGGCGTCCGCGCCTGGGAGATGGACGCCGAGATGCGCAAGCCCATCGAAGACATCTGTCAGAGTGGGCTTTTCGGGCCCTGGGAGAAGCCGGATCTCGGCGAGCTGCCCGCCGGGGTGAACCCGGCCAAGTGTGATCCCTGGGGGCTGGACTCGTTCCAGCTGTTCCCCAACTTCGTCATCCTGATCTGGAGTCAGGGCTGGTACCTGACCTACCGCTACTGGCCGACGTCCCCCCACACCCACCTCTTCGAGGGCACCCTGTACTTCCCCGAGCCGCGCACGCCGCGCGACCGCGTCGCCCAGGAACTCGCCGCGGTGACGTTCAAGGAATACGGCCTGCAGGACGCCAACACCCTCGAGGCGACCCAGAGCATGATCGAGTCGGGTGCGGTGAGCGAATTTCTGCTCAACGACCAGGAGATCCTGTTGCGCCACCTCCACCACGAGACGGCCGCCTGGATCGCCGAATACCAGCACAATTCGGTGGGGGTGTGACCGTGAACGCCAAGCTGCCAAGCGAATTCGCGGACCTGGAGCCGTTTTCGGCCTGGTGCCTGGACAGCGAGCCCCAGCGTTATCGCAAGCGGTTGAACAGCTCCATGGCCGAGATGCAGGCGTTCTACGACGCCATCACGCCGCGCGCCGAGGAGGCCATTGCCCACTGCGACAAGTTCCCCCTCGACGACCTGCCCGAGGACGTCACCAACCTGATGCACCTGCTGTACTCGATGATCATGGTGTCGTTTCCGGTGGAGTGCTGGAAACAGCCGCGCGTGCCCGACTCCGGCGCCTCGAGCCTCGACTGCGTCTCCGAACCCGTCCCGTGACCATCGTGCTGCGGGCCGACCGCTGGGCCGACGTCGACGGCGGTGCGGTCCGCTCGCCGGCCGTCCTGGTGATCGAGGGCAACCGGATCGCCGCGGTCAATCCCGCTGAGGCGCCACCGGATTCGGCGACTGAGATCGACCTGGGCGACGTGACCCTGCTGCCGGGCCTGATGGACATGGAGCTGAACCTGCTCATCGGCGGTCCCGGCGGACCGGAGGGCTTGCCCAACCCCATGCACGGTGTCCAAGACGATCCTGCGTACCGCACGCTGCGTGGTGCCGTCAATGCCCGCACCACGCTGGACGCCGGCTTCACCACGGTGCGCAACCTGGGCCTGATGGTCAAGACCGGCGGCTACCTATTGGACGTGGCGCTGCAGCGGGCGATCGATCAGGGCTGGCACGCCGGGCCGCGGATCATCCCCGCCGGCCACGCCGTCACTCCCTACGGCGGCCACCTGGACCCGACGGTCTTCCAGCGGCTGGCGCCGGGCATCATGCCGCTGACCGTGGCCGAGGGCATCGCCAACGGCGTGCCCGACGTTAGGGCCTGCGTGCGCTACCAGATTCGGCACGGCGCCAAGCTGATCAAGGTGTCTGCCTCGGGCGGCGTGATGTCGCACAGCACGGCGCCGGGGGCCCAGCAATACTCCGACGAGGAATTCGCCGCGATCGCCGACGAGGCGCATCGCGCCGGCGTCCGCGTCGCCGCGCACGCCGTCGGCGACAGCGCGATCCGCGCCTGCATCCGGGCGGGCATCGACTGCATCGAGCACGGTTTCCTGGCGACCGACGACACGATCCAGATGATGGTCGACCACGGCACCTTCCTGGTCTCGACCACCTACCTCACCGACGCGATGGCCGTCGACCGGATAGCGCCCGAGCTGCGCAAGAAGGCCGACGAGGTCTTTCCCCGGGCGAAAGCCATGCTGCCCAAGGCCATTGCCGCCGGGGTGCGGATCGCCTGCGGAACCGACGCGCCGGCTGTCCCGCACGGGCAGAACGCGAAGGAGCTGTGCGCGCTGGTCGAGCGCGGGATGACGCCCATGCAGGCGATCCGTGCGGCGACCGTGACCAGCGCCGAGCTCATCGAAGCCGAACACGAGCTGGGCCGCCTCGCGGCGGGCTACCTCGCGGACATCGTTGCGGTGCCGGGCGATCCGTCGCGCGACATCGCGAAGACCCTCGACGTGCGGTTCGTCATGAAGGACGGGAACGTCCACCGGCTGGAGAAGGGCGCGTGACGGCGTGGAGCTCACCGACAACATCTTGTGGCTGCTCAAGCAGGCGTTCCACTTCTCCCTGACCACGGTGAACGAGGCCATCAGCTCCCACGGCGTGACGACGGCTCAGATCGGGCTGATGCGCCAACTCGCCAACGAACCCGGCCTGTCGGGCGCGGAACTGGCCCGTCGGCTGCTGATCAGCCCCCAGGGCGCCCAGCTTGCGCTGTCGGCGCTGGAACGCCGCGGTCTGGTCGAGCGCAAGCAAGACCCGCAACACGGCCGAATCATGCAGGCGTATCTCACCGACGAGGGGCGGGCCATCACCACGGCGGTGCTGGCGGACGCGCTCGCCGCGCACGAGAGAGTCTTCGGGGTACTCAGCGCCGACGAACAGCAACTGCTGCACGACCTGCTGGCCCGCGTCGTCGAAAAGGGAACGGGCCATGCCCTTTTCACCGACCACGCCGACTCCTAGCCTGCCGTGGACGCAATCGAGACGCGCAGGAACCTCTATGTCAAGTACTTGATACATACGACAAGTACTTGATACTCTCGCCGTGATGGGAAACGTGGGGACGAATTGCGACGCAACGGCTACTCAGCACAATGCCGCGGGCACGACGACCGAGCAGGTGACGATTCAACTCGATCGGCGGACCACGACCGTCGGCTACCGGCACGGCGACACCCTGCTGCAGACGGCGCGGATGGCCGGCCTGGCCGCACCCTCGTCCTGCGAAGTCGGAAACTGCGGGACGTGCATGGCGCAGTTGACCGAGGGCAGCGCGCGGATGATCAACAACGACGCGCTCACCGACGAGGAAGTGGCCGAGGGCTGGATCCTGACCTGCCAGTCGCTGCCGACCAGCCGATCGGTCACGGTGGTCTACGAGTAACGGGACGGCAGCCATGAATCACGGGCGTTTGACACGGGTGGCGGTGGTCACCGGCGGCGCCTCCGGCATGGGCGAGGCCACGTGCCACGAGCTCGGCCGGCGCGGACACAAGGTGGCGGTGCTCGACGTCAATGGCGAAGCGGCGCAACGGGTTGCCGAAGACCTTCGCGCCGGAGGAATCCAGACGCTCGGCGTGGCGGCCGACGTCTCGAACCGCCCCGCGGTGGAGGAGGCCTTCGCCAAGGTGCGAAGCGAGCTCGGACCGGTGACGATCCTGGTGACCAGCGCCGGATTGGTCGGCTTCGACCGGTTCCTCGACATCACCCCCGAGTCCTGGTCGCGCATCATCGACGTCAATCTGACCGGGACGTTCCACTGCTGCCAGGTGGCGCTGCCCGACATGCTCGATGCGGGATGGGGCCGCATCGTCATGATCTCGTCGTCGAGCGCGCAGCGGGGGTCGCCGCGCATGGCGCACTATGCGGCTTCCAAGGGTGCGGTGATCACACTGACGAAGTCGCTGGCCAACGAGTACGCGGCAAAGGGGATCACGGTCAACAACATTCCCCCGTCGGGCATAGAGACCCCGATGCAACGGCAGTCGCAGGACCAGGGGCACCTGCCGTCCAACGACGCCCTGGCCAGTCGCATCCCCATGGGCCACCTCGGCACCGGCGCCGACATCGCCGCTGCCGTCGGCTTTCTGTGCTCGGACGAGGCCGGCTTCATCACCGGCCAGGTGCTGGGCGTCAACGGCGGGGCCGTGATGTGAGTCAGCGACAAGAGGAGGTTTCTGATGGGTCGGTGGCCTAAGCCGGCGGAGGGCAGCTGGACCGAGCATTATCCCGAGCTCGGCACCGGGCCGATCTCCTTCCGGGACTCGACTTCGCCGGAGTTCTACGAACTCGAGCGCGAGGCGATCTTCAAGCGCGCCTGGCTCAACGTCGCCCGGGTCGAGGAGCTCCCGCGCGTCGGCAGCTACCTCACCAAGGAGATCGAGGCCGCGCGCGCCTCGGTCATCCTGGTCAAGGACCGGGACGAGGTCATCCGGGCCTTCCACAACGTCTGTCGCCACCGCGGAAACAAACTGGTGTGGAACGACTTCCCCAACCGGGAGACCAGCGGCGTGTGCCGGCAGTTCACGTGCAAATACCACGGGTGGCGCTACGGGCTCGACGGCGCGCTGACGTTCGTGCAGCAGCCTTCGGAATTCTTCGACCTCGACACGGCCGACTACGGCCTGCGCCCGGTGCACTGCGACGTGTGGAACGGCTTCGTCTTCATCAACCTCGACGAGCGTCCGCGTCAGGGCCTGCGCGAATTCCTGGGCCCGATGATCACCGCTCTCGACGACTACCCATTCGGCAAGCTCACAGAGCGCTACGACTTCTTGGCGCACAACAACAGCAACTGGAAGATCTTCGCCGACGCGTTCCAGGAGTATTACCACGTCCCGGCCCTCCATCCCCAGCAGGTTCCGTCGGCCGTACGCGATCCCAACGCCGGGTTCGAGTGCGCGCACTTCGGAATCTCTCGCCCGCACCGGGTGGTGTCGACCGCGGGTACCCGCCGCTGGCTCATGGCGCCGGAGTACATGTACCCGATCGAAAAGGCAACCCGCAGTGGCCTCGTCGGGCCGTGGCGCACGCCCGATATCGGCGAGCTGCCCGCCGGCCTGAACCCCGGCGGCATCGAGCCGTGGGGCATCAGCAACTTCCAGATCTTCCCAAACCTCGAGATTTTGATCTACGGCGGCTGGTACCTGCTCTACCGGTACTGGCCGACGTCGCACAACACGCACCGGTTCGAGGCCTACACCGCCTTCCACCCCGCACGCAGCGTGCGCGAACGGATCGAGCACGAAGTGGCCGCCGTGGTCCTCAAGGAGTTCGCGCTGCAGGACGCCGGAATGCTCGGCGGCACGCAGGCGGCCCTGGAAACCGGCATCGTCGACGCATTTCCGCTGAACGACCAGGAAATCCTGGTGCGTCATCTGCACAAGGAGGTCGTCGACTGGGTCGAGCGATATAAGCGCGAAACGCGACCACAACCGGTGGGGGTGTGAGCCATGGCTGACACTCTGCTGCCCAGCGCGTTCGCCGAACTCGAGGTGTTCGCGCAAACCTGGTGTCTGGCAACAGAATCCGAACGCTGGAACCAGCGGATGGCCAGTGACATGGTCGAGATGCGGGAGTTCTACGACGCCTTCTTCCCGAGACTCGAGGAGGCGATCGAGTATTGCGACAAGTTCCCCCTCGACGGCATGCCCGACGATGCACTACATCTGCTGCACCTCATCTACTCGTTGGTGATGGTCGCGATGGCGGTCGAGATCTTCGGCCAGCCCAAGCCCACCGACGCCGCCGACGCCGTCCTCGATCGCATCGGTGAACCGACGCCATGAGCCTGCTGAGCATCAACAAGCTGACGTCGTCGGTCGGCGCCGAGGTCGCGGGAATCGACGCCGACCCGTTGACCTGCGACCCAGTGCTCGCCGACGCGGTGATGGAGGCTCTGGAAGACAACGGAGTCTTGGTGTTCCCGAGGCTGGGTATGAATCCCGAGGTGCAGGTGCGGTTCTGCCGCCGGTTGGGCGAGGTGGACCATTCCTCCGACGGCCACCATCCGGTGGCGGGCATTTACCCCATCACCCTGGACACGTCGAAGAACTCTTCGGCCGCGTACTTGCGGGCCACCTTCGACTGGCACATCGACGGCTGCACTCCCATCGACGACGAGTGCCCACAGAAGGCCACCGTGCTGACCGCCGTTGCGGTCGCCGAGCGCGGGGGTGAAACGGAGTTCGCCAACTCGTATGCGGCGTACGAAGAGCTGAGCGACCAGGAGAAGCGACGGTTCGGTGCTCTGCGAGTGGTGCACTCCCTGGAGGCATCACAGCGCCGCGTGACCCCCGATCCCACTCCCGAGCAACTGCGCCGGTGGCGGCAACGGCGCACGCACGAGCATCCGCTTGTGTGGACGCACCGCAGCGGCCGTAAATCGCTCGTGCTGGGCGCCTCCGCCGACTACATCGTCGGCATGGACCTCGAGGAGGGTCGCGCCCTGCTTGCCGAGCTGTTGGACCGCGCGACCACTCCCGACAAGGTCTATCGGCACAGCTGGGCGGTGGGTGACACCGTGATGTGGGACAACCAGGGCGTCCTGCACCGCGCGGCGCCCTACGATCCGGACTCCTCACGAGAGATGCTGCGCACCACCGTCCTCGGCCACGAACCGATCGAGTAGCCGGTCCACCCCCCAGACGCGAGGAGCAACACATGGCGAAGTCAATTCTTCTTGTCGAAACCCGGCCGGAGTCAGCACAACTCGTCGACGAGTACAACAAGTGGCACGACGATGTGCACATCCCGGAGATGCTGACGATTGACGGCTTCAGCTCGGCTCGGCGCTGGCGGGCCGAGGACGGGCAGTCTTTCATCACGCTCTACGAGATCGACGCCGACGTCGACACGGCCAAGGCGAACCTGCGGGCCGCGTATCAAACCGGCCGGATGTCCAAGCCGGTCGCGGTCCAGTCGGAGCCGCCGCCGGCCCTGCGCTATTTCAGCCTGGTCAGCGAAGCGCCCTAGCGGGCGGCCGGCGACTCACAACTGCGCACCCTGCTGGGCCAGGTTCAGCAGGACGTAGGCCATGCAGAAGAGGAAGTTCAGCACCACCAGCACCAGGCCGGCGAACATCAGCGAGCGGGTGCCCTGTCGCTTGAAGCGCCTGTACCGGGCGCGGCGCGCTTCACGCTGGAGCTGAATCGCGATGAGGGCGAAACTGACGTCGGTCACTTCGTTGTCGGGGACCGGTGCGCCCGCGAGCATCGCCCGGAGCCGCTCCGGTGCGGTCCGCACCCCCACGCGCTCGAAGTGGTGACAGAGGCGCCGCGCTCGCCGGCGACCAAGTGCCTGGCATCGCATTTGTACTTGATGCATGAGGTGCCGCCGTTCGTAGCCCCAGGCGTCGGACGGACTCGTCACAAGCCGGGATTCTAATTCGCCATTACCCGTTTTCGGGAGTACTGAACCGATTCCTTCGCACCAGTTTTTGTCGCGCGTGGATGGGCACAACGCACATTCGCCGAGGCGCGAAAGTCCTGTGACGGATGTTGCTGTTGTGCGCCAGAGCGGGCGCACTGGCCACATCCGCCACAGCGGTCTCGGCGCCCGGGCGAGTGGCAGAGTGCCCGCCCACGCGCGCGGAGGAACAAGCACCTACGGGTTTTCACTGATGTTTGCGGCCGCAACGCGGGTGATGCTGGCTAGCATGACCGACATTGGTCGGCGCGCGGACATGCCGCCGGTGAACTGGAGCGAGTTGGGCGTGGGCGAGCTGCCAACCGGCACTGTGACGCTGTTGCTCGCCGATGTCGAGGGCTCGACACGACTGTGGGAGACCCAACCCGACGAGATGACCGAGGCGGTCGCCCGCCTGGACCGCACCCTGACGGACTTGCTGGCGGATCATGGCGGGGTACGGCCCGTAGAACAGGGGGAGGGCGACAGCTTCGTGGTGGCGTTTGCCCGCGCGAGTGACGCCGCCGCGTGTGCCTTGGGTCTGCAGCGCGCGCCGCTGGCGCCGATCCGGCTGCGGATCGGCGTGCACACCGGGGAGGTGCAGTTGCGCGACGAGGGCAACTACATGGGTCCGACCATCAACCGCGCCGCGCGCCTGCGCGACCTCGCCCACGGCGGGCAGACAGTGCTGTCGGGAACCACCGAGGACCTGGTCGTCGACGCCCTTCCCGCCGACGCGTGGCTGACCGATCTCGGTAGGCACGAGCTGCGCGGTGTCGCCCGCCCCGAGCGGGTCGTGCAGCTGTGCCACCCCGATATCCGCAACGACTTTCCGGCGTTGCGGACATCGAAACCCATTGTGGGAGAACATTTGCCGGTGCAGCTCACCAGTTTCATCGGCCGCGCCAAGGAGATCGACGAGGTGCGGCGGAGCCTCGACGCCAACCGGCTGGTCACCCTGACCGGCGCCGGCGGTGCCGGTAAGACGCGGCTGGGGATCCAGGTGGCGGGCCAGGCGGCCGCCGAGTTCGGTCACGGAGCGTGGTATGTCGACCTGGCGCCGATCGCGGATCCCGATCTGGTGCCGGTCGCGATGGCGGGTGCCCTCGGCCTGACGGATCAGTCGAGCAGATCGACGACGGACACGTTGATCCGGTTCGTGAAAGACCGGCGGATGCTGGTGCTCCTGGACAACTGCGAGCACGTTCTCGACGCGACCGCCGAGCTGACGACCGCACTGCTGAGCGCGTGTCCGCAGTTGGTGCTGCTGGCCACGAGTCGTGAGCCGATCGGGGTGGCCGGCGAGGTGACCTGGCGGGTGCCGTCGCTGTCGCTGGACGACGAGGCTGTCGACCTGTTCGTCGACCGGGCGTGGCGGGCGCGATCCGATTTCACCATGAGCGACGAGCACCTTACGGCGGTGCGCGAAATCTGCCGTCGCCTCGACGGCATGCCGCTGGCCATCGAACTGGCCGCGGCGCGGGCGCGGGCATTGTCCCTCGAGGAAATCCTGGACAGCCTCAATGACCGATTCCGCTTGTTGACCGGGGGACGGCGCACCGCGGTGCGCCGCCAGCAGACGCTGCGCGCGTCGGTGGACTGGTCCCACGCGCTGTTGACCGACCCCGAGCGGGCGCTCTTTCGACGGCTTGCGCCCTTCCTCGGTGGCTTCGACCTTACCGCCGCCCGTGCCGTCGCCGCCGGCACCGACGTCGAGCGCTATCAGCTCCTCGACCAGCTGACGTTGCTGGTGGACAAGTCGCTGGTGGTGGCGGACAACCCCGGCGGCCGGACGCGCTATCGGCTACTCGAAACGGTGCGCCAGTACGCCCTGGAAAAGCTCGGCGAGTCCGGGGAAGCAGACGCCGTGCGGGCGCGTCACCGCGACTACTACACCGCGATGGCCGCCGTACTCGACGCTCCCGCGGCCACCGGCCACCAGCGGCGCGTCGAGCAGGTGGAAGCCGAGATCGACAATCTGCGTGCGGCGTTCGCCTGGAGCCGCGAAAACCGTGACGCCGAACTCGCACTGCAGCTCGCGTCGTCGCTGCAGCCGCTGTGGCTCACCCGCGGTCGCCTGCGCGAGGGAATGAACTGGATCGACGAGGCCTTGGCCGACATGCACACCGACCACTCCCAGGTCGCGCCGGCCGTGGCGGCGTGGGCGCTGGCCGACGCGGCACTGTTCGACGGCTGGGTCGGTGTGCCGGAGCGCAAGGAGCAGGCCGCCCAGGCCCTTGCCATTGCGCGCCAACTCGACGAGCCGTCTCTGTTGGTCCGCGCCCTCACCGCCTGCTTCGCTACGGCCGCCTTCGACCCCGACCACGCGGCCGCCTACTTCGCCGAGGCGATCGAGTCGGCACGCGCTCTCGGCGACAAATGGCGACTCAGTCAACTGCTCGGCTTTCAGGCCTATGCGGCGATGATGGCCGGTCTCCCGTTCACGGAGCACGGGGCAGTGGAAGGGCGCGACCTGGCCGACACGATCGGTGATCGGTTCGCTTCGGGTCAGTGCCGCTTGTGGGGACTCGCCGGAGGACGCGCGGTTCGGGGAGACCTCCACGGCGCTGAGGAAGAGATGCGCGAGGTAGTCGCCGACGCCGACGCCGCCGGTGACGTGTTGACCAAGTTCAACGCCCTGATAACGCAAAGCTTTGTGTTGGGCTGGCAGGGCAAGACAACAACGGCGCTCACCGCGGCCCAAACGGCGGTCGAGTCCGCCGCCGATCTCGGCGCGGCGATCGAGGGGCTCGGCTACCTGTCGTTGAGCGCCGCACACCTGGCCGGGGGCGATGTCGCGGCGGCGCAGCACGCCCTCGATGAGGGCTATCGTCGCGTGGCGGCCGCCGACTTCTCCATGACGAACATGTTGTGGCGAGCCGAAACCGAGCTTGCGGCAGGCGATGTCGTTGCGGCCCGGCTATCGGCCGATCAAGCGGTGTCGGCCACCTCGGGAATGTTCCGGGTGAAGGCGCTGAATGCTCGTGCCCGCGTGGCCCTCGCCGAAGGAAATGCCGAAGCCGCCGAGCGCGACTTACACGACGCGCTGACGTGCGCGGCGGAGATCAAGCTAGAGCTTGGCGTACCCGACGTTTTCGACTGTCTTGGGCGCGTGGCCGCGGATGCCGGGAGCTACCCCGAAGCGACCCGTTTGTTCGGTGCCGCGGAGGGCATGCGGCAGCGCACCGGCGAGGTGCGGTACGCGATCTACCAGGCCGGTTACGAAGAGTCGGTGAGCTCATTGCGAGATGCGATGGAGCCAAACGACTTTGACGCCGCCTGGACCGAAGGCGCCGCGCTGTCCACGGCGGAAGCGATCGCCTACGCGCAGCGCGGCCGCGGCGAGCGCAAGCGCCCCTCGACGGGCTGGGCTTCACTCACCCCAACCGAGTTGGACGTCGTCAAACTCGTCGGGGAAGGCTTGGGCAACAAGGACATCGCCACACGGCTTTTCGTCTCACCGCGCACCGTCGAGACCCACCTCACGCATGTCTACGCCAAGCTTGGCCTGCGTTCGCGCGTCCAACTCGCCCGAGAGGCCGCGCGTCACGCCTGACGCGTCGACCGGTATTCAGCCGCCGGTCATCCGCTCGGACTGCGGCAGGTCGAGGTAGCACTCGAGGTTGCGGTGCATGTTGATCACCCGCCGCTCCTCGCTGGAGAGCACCAGATGGGTGAAGCCGGGCTGGTGCATCCCACGCTGCAGGCCGGCAAGAATTTGGATGTCCTGCGTGAGGACGATCCCGGGCTCCGCTTCCCCGGCGGTCGTGCGCATGTCGGCGGGCTTGTTTCGTGGCGCGCCGGGCGCCATCCGCATCATCAGGAACATGACCAGCTCGCCGTGATCGGGGTCCGGGCCCGGTCGCGAGCACATGACGGTCAGGTGGTCGGCGTTGGCCAGCAACGTCATGTTCGGGAAGACGTTGTATTGGTGCAGCCGGGTGACCCGGTCGGTGTCGGCCCAGGAGAGGTCCACCCCGCGGCTGGCCGCGAACGCGCGCGTGCGTTCCGCGATCACGTCAGCGACCGTCTGACCCGGCTCACGTTCGTCCACGGGGAACGGCGCGCCCTCCGCCGCGCCCATCAGCGCGCCCTGGGTGTAGACGTAGGCGTCCCACACCTCCTCGTCGCTCAGCGCGCCGCCGAAGCGCGGGCTCTGCACCCCGTAGGGCTGGTCCGACTTACCCGTATGACCCCAGATCCGTTGGGGCGCATGGATATCGTCGACGCAGCGCAGCAATTCCGGGTGCAGCGTCTGGACGTGGTAGGTCTCGCTGTAGCCGTCGGCGATGGTCTTCCAGTTCGCCTCGACCTCGACGGTCAGCGTTGCGTAGCAGCGGAAGTCGCCGAGCCGGCACCAGGCGATGTCGTCGGGCACCGCCTCCAGATAGTCGGCCAGCGGCATCGCTCTCATGTCGAGGTTGACGAAGACGAGCCCTTCCCACGTGTCCACCCGGGCGGGCAGCAACGGGAAGTCCGACAGCCGCAGCGAGCCGAACCCCTTGCGGCCGGGCACCCGTTTGAGCTCGCCGGCGAGATCCCACGTCCAGCCGTGGTAGCCGCACTTGAGCTCACGCAGCCCGGAGCCCGAACCCACACAGAGCGAGTTGCCGCGGTGCCGACAGGCGTTCTGAAAGGCGCGCAGCACCCCGTCGTCGCCCCGCACGATGAGCACACCGTATGGGCCGCAACGGTATTCGAAGTAGTCGCCCGGCTCGGCGACATGGTCGACCATGCACGCGAGCTGCCAGACGCGCGGCCACATCCGCTCCGTCTCGAGCGCGGCGAACCCGGGGTCGTAGTAGCGTTCGGCCGGCACGCGGAACGGCGTTTCCGGCGGGGTGCCGATCGCATCCTCGTCGCGGGTGAGGGCCGGGTTGCCGGCGGTCACGGTACCGCGGAACCCTCAGCGCGCCCCGCGCACCAGGCGGCCGGGGCGGGCCCCGGTGTCGACATCGTCGCGCCGCGTCACCGCCCCGCTCACGACCGTCGCCTTGTATCCGCTGGCGCCCTGCAGGATGCGGTTTCCGCCGGCGGGCAGGTCGTAGGCCATTGCCGCCGGGTGCAGCCGGATCTTGTCCATGTCGATGACGTTGATGTCGGCCTTCTTGCCGGGCTCGATGGTGCCGCGGTCGGTCAGCCCGAACAGGTGCGCGGTGTCGCGCGACTGCTTGCGGATCACGTACTCCAGCGAGAGCTTCTCGCCGCGGCGGCGGTCCCGCGCCCAGTGCGTCAGCAGGAACGTCGGATAGGAGGCGTCGCAGATCATCCCGCAGTGCGCGCCGCCGTCGGACAGGCCCAGCACGCCGGCGGGGTGCATCAGCATCTCGCGGATGGCGTCGCAGTTGCCGTCGGCGTAGTTGTACAGCGGCAGCATCAGCATGGAGGTGGCATCCGCCTCGAGCATCAGGTCGTAGAGCGTCGACAGCGGATCCTCACCGCGCGCCTGGGCGATCGCGGCCACCGTGCGGTCGGGCGTGGGCTCGTAGTCGGGCGGGTTGCCCAGCGCGTACAGCCGGTGCAGGGAGTGCTGCACGAGGGCGAACATGCCGTCGAACAGCATGGTCGGGTCGACGGGCAGGTCGTCCTCCGAGAGGATCGCGGCCTTCACCGCGGGGTCGGCGAGGCGCTGCGCGAGTTCCTCGCGGCTGCATTCGGCCTTGAGCTTGCGGTAGGTCGGCCGGTGGCTGAATCCGTGGTGGCCCTGGAAGCCGATCATCATGCCGAACGGGCGCGCCGCGACCTGTGGGTAGAGCCGGCTGCCCGCCGCGTGCGCGTCGGCGGAGAGGTCGAGTTGCTCGCGCCAGAGCTTCGGGTCGGCGTCGACCTGGATGAGCGCGAACGAGACCGGGCGATCGATTTCGCCGGCCAGCCGCCGCATCCACTCGAGTTCCTTCTTGGGGGCGACGATGTCCTCGCCGGCCACGCCCTGCGGCGCGAGCTCGAAGACGGCCTGACCGCCGGCCGCCATCGCGCGGCCGAGACCGAACAGCTCGTCCTCGGCGGCGTAGGTGCCGGGCACGGGTTCGCCGTCCATCGCGCGGTGGCCGAGTGTGCGCGAGGTCGAGAACCCGAGCGCGCCGGCCTCGACGGCCTCCTGAACCAGCCGGGCCATCGCCGCGATGTCCTCGGGCGTGGCGGGCTCGTTGCGGGCGCCGCGTTCGCCCATCGCGTACGCGCGGACGGCACCGTGTGCCACCTGGCTGCCGACGTCGACCGCGAACTTCCGCGTGCCGATGGCGTCGAGGTATTCGGGGTAGGTCTCCCAGCCCCAGGTGATGCCCTCGGTGAGCGCGGTCCCGGGGATGTCCTCGACGCCCTCCATCAGCTCGATGAGCCATTGCTCCCGCCCCGGCCGGACGGGGGCGAAGCCGACCCCGCAGTTTCCCACCACCACGGTGGTCACGCCGTGACCGCTCGACGGCTCCAGCAGGCTGTCCCAGCTGACCTGTCCGTCGTAGTGGGTGTGGATGTCGACGAATCCGGGGGCGACGACAAGCCCGGTCGCATCGATGGTTTCGGCCGCCTCGGCCTTCTCGAGGCCGCCCCCGTCTGCGGCCCGGCGGACGACGTCGACCTCCTTGCCGTCCCTGATGCCGACGTCGGCGCGGTAGCGCTCGGCGCCCGTGCCGTCGACGACGGTGCCGCCGGTGATCTTCAGGTCGAACATGGGTCACTCCTCGCGCCGGACGGCTATTTCGCTACTTGACGTAGCGTATCCCTCACGGCGCTCGGGCGACAGGCCACACGACCGATTTCTGGAACTGTCAACGGTCGCGGGTGAGGCCGGACCAGATCAGCTTGACGCGGGTGCCGCCCGGCGTGCGGTCGATCGTGACCTCGTCGGCGAGCGTCCGCATCAAGGGGATCCCTCGCCCCCGCAGTTGCTGCAGCGCCCCAGCGGCCTGCGGCACCTTCTCGCGCCAGCGGCCCTCGTCGTCGACGCGGACCGCGAGGGTGTCGGAGTCGGCGTCGTAGGCCGCCGTGACGTCCAGCGTCCCGGGTCCGGGCGCATCGACGTAGGCGAACTCCGCGGCGTTGGCGATGGCCTCGTTCACGGCCAGCAGGACGTCGTTGAACCGCTCATCGTCGAGCGAGAAACGTCCCTTCAGCCACGCGGAAAACTCCGCCCGCGCCCGCGCGGCGCTTCGTGCGTCGGCGGAAACTCGCGTTCGCGCGAAGCGGGATCGGTCGTCGATGTCAGGCATGTTGTTCGGCCGGTGATCAGAGCGTCCCAACGGTTCCAGCTGCGTTCCCACCCCGGTAGACGCTCACCGATCGGCGATGTCGCTCAGCGCGTCGTCGAGCGTGCTGTACAGGGGCAGGACGCTGTCGATGCCCATCAGCTTGATGGGCCGGCTGGTGGCCGCCCCGTGCGCCACCACGGCGAACCGGGTGGGCGGCTCGACCTCGGCCTGGGCGGTGACCAGCACGGTCATCCCGGCCGACGCGAGGAAGTCGACTTTGGACAGGTCCACGATCAACGCCGCGGGCCGGGCCGCCAGGGCCGTCTGAATCGCCTCGGTCAGTTGCGGGGCGCTGAGCATGTCCACCTCGCCCGCGACGGTGAGCACGACCGCTTGGTCAACCTGCTGTTTGCCCACCTGGAACGGCGTCGGACCGACTGTTTCCCCGAATTGTTCGACCATGCTGTATCTCACATTCGTCTCTGCGGCACACCGCTCGCTCTCCCAAAGACCACCGCTGACCAGGGCTGTTGATTCAACCCCGCGGAAACCGCCTGGTTATGAAGCGAGCGCACTCCTCGATTCACCGAGTGCTGCGCGGCCACATGCATTCAGTTGATTGTAGGACACGTGGCGCGCCACGCCGGTAGCGCTGCGCCCGCGGGGCGGCCACTCGCCCGTACGACGCGTCCGATCGACCGAACGAAACGCCGCGTCGGCACGTGGTTTGACCGGGAGTTGCGACCCCAGCGGTTGCGCGCGGCGCCGACTCGTGAGGGATTGATCGCAGACCATTTGATCGGCCCGGGAAGGACGGTGGCATGGAGACCGATGGAGACGCGGACGAATCGCCACACGCGCCCTCCGGTGCGCTGACGCGTCGGCACGCCCTGCTCGGGATGGGGGCGGTCGCGGGGTTCGCGGCGGTCGACGTGGGCGCGTTCGCCTACGCCGGCGACTGGCTGCGGCCGGGGCCGCTGAGCACGCTGACGCCGTCCGGGTTCGCCGACCGGTTCGAAAGCGTCTACGGCCGTCACGACGGTTTCCGGCGCAACCACGCCAAGGGGCTCAGCGCCACGGGAACGTTCACCAGCACCGGCGCCGGCGCGGAGCTGTCCCGCGCGGCGGTCTTCCGGCCGGGCGCCGTTCCCGTCGTCGCCCGCTTCTCCCTGTCGGGCGGCCTGCCGGACCAGGCCGACAAGCCGGACACGGTGCGCGGGCTGGGCTTGCTCTTGCAGAGCTCGGACGGGCAGCAGTGGCGGACGGCGATGATCAACATCCCGGTGTTCCCGGACAGCACCCCGCAGGGGTTCTACGAGCGCTTACTCGCATCCAAGCCGGTGCCCGCGACGGGCAAGCCGGACCCGCAGGCGATGGCCGCGTTCCTCGCGCGTCACCCCGAGACGGCCGCGGCGATGAAGATCATCAAGCAGGCCGCGCCGAGTGCGGGGTTCGCCGACAGCGCCTTTCACTCGCTGAACGCCTTCCGCTTTACCAACGGTGCCGGCGTCACGGTCCCGGTGCGCTGGTCGGTCGTTCCGCAACAGGGGTCCGACGTGGCGCCGTCCCCGGCACAGGATTACCTGTTCGACGATGTCATCCGCGCACTCGCTCGGCGCCCGCTCGCGTGGCGGCTGGTGCTCACGGTCGGTGAGCCCGGCGACCCGACCGACGACGCCACCAAACCCTGGCCGCCCGCGCGGCGAACCGTCGACGCCGGCATCGTCACCCTCGACGCCGTGCAGACCGAAGCCGCCGGCAACGCCCGCGACATCAACTTCGACCCGCTCGTGCTGCCCGACGGCATCGCCGCCTCCGACGACCCCCTGCTTGCCGCGAGGTCGGCCGTCTACGCGCGCTCGTTCACCCGGCGCGCCGAGGAGCCGAAGTCGCCCAGCGCGGTCAACGTCAGTGAGGTCCTCAAATGACAGCGGAAAAGGCTTCGGCGCCAGCTCGTTTCGCGCTCTCGTCCCGCATCCTGCACTGGCTGATGGCGCCGATGGTGATCACACAGCTGCTGATCGGCGTCGCCATGGTCGCGTCGCTGGCGCTCTATCCGCTGCTGCTGGCCATCCACCGGCCGCTCGGCGTCGCGATCCTGCTGTTCGCCGTCGTGCGCCTGGCCAACCGGTTCGCCCACCGGCTGCCGCCCTTCCCCGCCAGCATGGGCCCCGCCGAACGGCGGGTCGCGTCGTTGTCGGAGTACCTGCTGTACGCGCTCCTGCTGGCGCAGCCCCTGACCGGCTGGGCGATGCTGTCGGCGGCCCGGCTACCCGTCATCCTCGTCGGCAGCCTCCACCTGCCCGCGATCGCGCCGCGCAACATCGACGTGTATGCGGCGCTCCGCCAGCTGCACGGCGCCCTTGCCCTCCTGCTTTTCCTGGCGTTCACCGCCCACGTCTGCGCGGTGCTGTTCCACACGTTCGGCCTGCGCGACCGGCTCCTCGATCGGATGGCGGTATGGCCCACCCGCAAGTCGGCGCCGTAACCGGGTCGGCGCCGAGTTACGGCCGCTAGCCGACGGCATATGATCGGCCGAGATCGAGCCTGGGGGCCACGAGGGAGTGGAGAGTTTCATGCCGAACGAGAAGCAAGCCGAACGGATGACGTCGGGCCAAGGATTCATCGCGGCGCTCGACCAGAGCGGTGGCTCGACGCCAAAGGCTCTTCGCCTGTACGGCATCGAGGAAAGCGAATACTCCTCCGAGGAGGAGATGTTCGACCTGATCCACCAGATGCGGTCGAGGATCATCACCTCGCCGGTCTTCAACGGCGACCGGGTGCTCGCGGCGATCCTGTTCGAGCAGACCATGGACCGCGAGATCGCGGGACAGAGGTCGACCACCTACCTGTGGGAAACCAAGGGTGTGGTGCCGATCCTCAAGATCGACAAGGGCCTGGCCGAGGCCTCGCACGACGTGCAGCTGATGAAGCCGATGCCCGGCCTCGATGGTCTGCTGGAGCGGGCCGTCGGCAAGGGAGTCTTCGGCACCAAGGAGCGGTCGGTGATCGGCGGCGCCAACGCCGACGGCATCGCGGCGGTGGTCGCCCAGCAGTTCGAGGTCGCCCATCAGGTGCTGTCGCATGGCCTCGTGCCGATCATCGAACCCGAGGTGACCATTTCGATCCCGGACAAGTCCCAGGCCGAGGAGATGTTGCGCGACGAGATCACCAAGCAGCTCGAGACGGTGCCGGACGGCCAGCGGGTGATGCTCAAGCTGAGCCTGCCCAGCGAGGTCAACTTCTACCGCCCGCTGATCGAGCACCCGAAGGTCATGCGGGTGGTGGCCCTCTCCGGCGGCTATTCGCGCGAGGAGGCCAACGAGCTGCTGGCCAAGAACACCGGTTTGATCGCCAGCTTCAGCCGCGCGCTGACCGAGGGGCTGTCGGTCGACCAGTCCGACGAGCAGTTCAACGCGACGCTGGACGAGGCGATCCAGTCGATCTATGACGCTTCGGTCGCCGGCTGACTTCTCTTAATAACGGGTCGCCGCCATCGGTCTCGCGGTGATCGCGAGCGCGGCGTGGCCGGGCGATGCGGGTCGCCGCCATCGGTCTCGCGGTGATCGCGAGCGCGGCGTGGCCGGGCGATGCGGGTCGCCGCCATCAATAGTTGTGATGGGCCAGGGGAGGCCTGCCGTTCTCGCCCTCGTCCGACACCAGTGCGGGCACCATCTCGCTGGTGACGAGGCCCTCGTCGCGGGTCAATTCGTCGACCACGTCGAAGGATTCGGCGATGTTGGCGGGGGTGTCGACGACGATCGTGACGACGGGGACGCGCCGGCTCAGCGCGAGCAGTCGGTCGCCGTGCGGCCGGTGATCGCCGTGGAAACCCCACACACCGCGCAGCACCGTGGCGCCGTCGGGTGTGCTGCGCGCCCACAGCCGCTGGATCAGCGCCCGGTGGATCGGCACGCCGCCGTGGAGGGCCGATTCCGAGGTGTACACCATCAGCTTCTGCCATAGCGGCAGCCCGCGCTCATCGGTGCCGGGCAGGGCGTGCGGCCGTTCGAGGAGTTCGCCGTCGCGCTTGCACACGCGGACCCGTTCCAGGGTGATCATCGGCTGCTCCAGCAGACCGGCGAGCTCCGGCAGCACCCGTCCGATGCGCTCCCCGGAGCCGACCGCGACGATCATCATCGGGACGTCGGTGTTGCGTCCGAAGAACCGGGCGCGCCGGCGCTCCCCGCGGGCGGTGCCGTCGACGCCGAGAAATACCGAGGCGCCGGCGAGTTGGCGCCGATGCATGAGGTCGCAGAGCGCGACGTACGCGGGCACGCCGTCGACCCGCTCCCTGCGCCCGACGTAGATGGTGAGCTTGACGGCCTCGTGCAGCTCGTCGGCCGGCCGTACCGGCCCGATCCCGTCGCGCAGCAACCGCGCCCGCTCGAGGGTGACGAGGCCGCGCTGCTTGACGGCGAGCACGGGGTCGAGCAGCGCCTCGATCCTGGGCCTGGTGTCGACCGCCACGATCGCCACGGGCGGGTCCTCGGACAGCGTCAGCGACTCGTCGGTCCTGAGCAGGCGGCCGGACCCGAAACCGCCGATGCCGCGCAGCACGATGCTGGTCGCGATGTTGTGGCGTCCGTAGAGGCCGAGCAGAGCGTCGGAGACGAAGCCGTCGCGGTTGCGGCGTCGCTCGGCCAGGTAGGCGGTCAGCTTCAGGCAGTCGTCGTCCACTCGGCTCCTACGCGTGGTTCAGCGCGTCGACGATGAGCCGCGTCGTCAGCTCAGCGCGCCGACGCGAATAGTGCTGGGCACCAGAGATTATCGGGTACACCACCCCGCCGACGATGGCGTCCGCGGCCGACTCGGCGGCCGCCTCGTCGATGCCGTCGGCCAGCAGTCGCGCCCGCACGCTGTCGTGCAGCGGCGCGCTGAACCCGGAGCGCAACCGAATGGCGGTGTCCTCGTGCTCCATGCAGGCGACGGTCAGGATGCGCAGCATGGCCGAGCCGCGGGCCGTCGTGAGGCTGGCGACGAGCCTGCCCACCCAGCGCACCAGGTCCTCGGCCAGGTCGCCGGTGTGGTTGACCGACGCGAGGATCGTGTCGGCGTCCTCGAGCATGACGTCGGCGACGAGCGCGGGCCGGCTGGGCCACCAGCGATAGATCGTCTGCTTCCCGACGCCCGCGCGTGCGGCGACCGCCTCGATCGTCAGGCCGTCGAATCCGCGCTCGAGCAACAACTCCCGGGTCGCTGTGACGATCGCGGTGCGCGACCGCTCGCTGCGGCGCCTGGGGGCGCTCGCCCGAGTGTCGGTCGGCATCCGCTGATCCCCGCTTCCTCGGGCCCGGCCCAGCTTTACATCTCACAGGGCGCGCCGTAATGTCCCCACAAGACGAGACGGTCCGTCTTGTAAGGGAGGATATCAGCCCGTGCGGCCCACGCTAGCCCCTTGGCGGCCCTGCGCATGACTTTGGGTCTGACCCCCGAGGAGCAAGACCTCGCCGACGCCGTCGAAAAGTTCGCCGCCCGGCACGCTCCCATCGCCGCCACGCGGGAAACGTTCGACGCGCTGGCTGCCGGGGAGCTGCCGGAGTGGTGGGATGCACTGGTTGCGAACGGATTTCACGCGGTCCATCTGCCGGAGGATGTGGGCGGACAGGGCGGCCGGCTGAGCGACGCCGCGTGCGTGCTGGAGTCGGCGGGCAAGGCGCTGCTGCCTGGGCCGCTGCTGCCCACCGTGTCGACGGGAGCCGTGGCCCTATTGGCCGACAACACCCCGAGCGCCGAATCGCTGCTCCGCGATCTCGCCTCCGGCGCACCCGCCGCGATCGTCCTCCCGGACGAAGGTGACTTCCGGGCGCGCGCCGCCGGGCAGAGCTGGCTGGTCTCGGGCACGTCGAAGGTCACACCGGGCGCCGCTGCGGCCCGCGCAGTCCTGGTCGGCGCCCGGGCCGAGGGCGACGACGTTGTGTGGATCGTTGTCGACACCGGAAGTGGCTCCGCAACAGTAGAATCCGTGTCCGGCACCGACCTCGTCGCCGACGTGGCCGTGCTGCGGCTGGCCGACTACGAGGCGGCAGCGTCCGACGTTCTCACCGGAATCGACCCGGACCGGGCCGCCGACGTCGTCGTCAGCCTGGTGGCCAGCACGACCGCCGGTATCGCGCAGTGGTGCGTCGACGCCGTCACCGCACACCTGCGCACCAGGGAACAGTTCGGCAAGGTGATCGGGACCTTCCAGGCGCTGCAGCACAGCGCGGCGATGCTGCTGGTGAACAGCGAGTTGGCGACCGCGGCGGCATGGGATGCGGTGCGCGCCGTGGACGAGCCCCCCGTCCAGCACCGCCTGGCCGCGGCCGGGGCCGCGGTGATTGCCGTATCGCCGATACCGGATTTGGTTCTTGATTCCCTGACGATGCTCGGCGCCATCGGTTTCACCTGGGAACACGACGTGCACTTGTACTGGCGTCGGGCCATCAGCCTGGCGGCGTCGATCGGTCCGGCCAATCGCTGGGCTCGGCGGCTGGGCGAACTGACGCGCACCCTGCAACGCGACATGTCGGTCAATCTTGGTGACGCCGAATCGGAGTTCCGGTCCTGGGTCGCCGAAACGCTGGATGCGGCAATGCAGTTGCGCAACGACAAACCCGCACCGAACGGCGACTACGAGCATCTGGCCACCGGGCCGCAGCGCACGCTGATCGCCGACGCCGGCCTCATGGCCCCGCACTGGCCGGCGCCGTGGGGCGTCGACGCGGATCCGCTCAAACAGCTCATCATCGACGAGGAGTTCGCCAAGCGGCCCGGGCTGGTCCGGCCGTCGCTGAACATCGCCGAGTGGATCCTGCCGTCCGTGATCGCGGCGGCGCCAAAAAACTTGCAGGAGAAGCTGATCCCGGCGACGCAACGCGGTGACATCCTGTGGTGTCAGTTGTTCAGCGAGCCGGGCGCCGGATCAGACCTCGCGTCGTTGACCACCCGGGCGACCAAGGTCGACGGCGGCTGGCAGATCAACGGTCACAAGATCTGGACCTCGCTGGCCCAGTACGCAGACCTGGGTGCCCTGCTGGCGCGCACCGACCCCGAAGCCAGCAAGCACCGCGGCATCGGCTACTTCATCCTCGACATGCGGGCGCCCGGGGTCGAGGTCCAGCCGATCAAGACCGCCACCGGGCAGTCACACTTCAACGAGGTCTTCCTCAACGACGTCTTCATTCCCGACGACATGTTGCTGGGCGGCCCGACCGACGGTTGGGGCCTGGCCATTTCGACGATGGCCGAAGAGCGTTCGGCCATCGGCGGATACGTCAAGTTCGACCGGGCGGTGGCATTGCGCGCGCTCGCGGCCGAACCCGGCCCGGAACGTGACGACGCCGTGCGGGCGCTGGGTGAACTCGACGCCTACGCCAACGCCATCCGCGCGCTCGGGGTTCGCGAGACCATCCGCCTGCTCGACGGGCAGGCGTCCGGCCCGGCGTCGAGCATCGCCAAGGTGGCCATGAACGTGCTGTTGCGCCGAACCTTCCAGGCCACTTTGCAGTTGACGGGTCGGGTGGCGATGGTGGCCGAGTCCGATCCCGCCATCGTGGAACCCTATTTGCATCTGCCCGCCGAGCTCATCGGCGGCGGAACCAGGGAAATCCAATTGAACATCATCGCCCAGATGATCCTCGGTCTGCCGCGAAAGTAGTTGAGCCGCAAGCGGCTCGGCCAGCGGAGCGGGCGCGGGCTACTTCAATTCCTCGGTCGGCACTCCGTACCGCTCCTGGTAGGCGCTGACCCGCTCCCGCACCTCGCCCGCGTCGAGCCCGGTGTCCGACCAGGTGTACCGGCCACGTCCCCCGTCGCCGGGGTGGGCGGCCAGGAAGTCGCGCATCCTCTGCTCGGTGCCGGGTAGCAGCTGGCGGCCGAGCCTTTCGTAGATGTGTCCGATCGTCGCCCACGGGTCGGCGACGAAATCGCGGTACAGCACGTCGATAACGCGGCCCTCGGGCACAACGCCGCTGTCGCGCAGCGCCATCGCGCGGTCGAGGCCGACGGCGATCTCCTCGTAATTCTGGGCCGCGCACTCGGCGATGTCGGACTCGTCGCTGGCCATCCGCCGCAGGTGGTGGGTGAGGGCGGCGATCGACGAGATGACGTTGAGCGGGTCGCGGTGCGTCTGGACGATCAGGGCGTCGGGATATTCGGCGAGCAGGTTGTCGAGGTGCCAGAGGTGCGCCGGCGACTTCAGCAGCCACTGACCCGGCACGCCGGACTGCAAGTGCTGCAGGAAGATCCGGTGGAAGCGGTAGGCGCCGGTGTGGTCGGCCTCGTAGAGCAGCCAGCGGTAGTAGCTCGGCAGGCGGTACTGCACCGAGAAGATCATGCTGGTGAACTCGCTGGCCGTGATGCGGACGCACTCCTGCCCCACCTGGGCGCCCATGGGGTGATACGCCAGGAAGCCCGGGACGATCTGCTCGGAGAGCTCGATGCCGGCCTGGGTCTGGGCGATGCGCGGGTCGGTCTCGTAGGTTTCGGGCTGCGGCACCGGGCACGGCGCGTCGACCTCCCACGTCAGCGGCGCCCGCAGGTCGGGATCCTGGGCGAGCAGGTCGTAGAGGATGGTGGTGCCGGTGCGCGGCTGGCCGACGATGACGATCGGCCGGGTGATCGGCTTGTCGGCGATCTCGGGATGTTGCTTGCGCCAGCCGATTACGTCGAGCCGGTTCTTCAGGGCGCGCATAACGTCGAGGTGGGCGATCTCCACGCCGATGGGCGAGAGCCGGGCCTCGTTGACGAGGCCCTCGGTGAGGCAGTGCAGCCCGGCCTGCCAGCCGTCGTCGCCGAAGTCGTCGAATCCCGTCTCCGCGCAGGCGGTGGCGACGAGCCGGTCGGGGTCGAATCGCGCCCGCAGCGTCACGCCGGATTGCCTTGTCGGCGAACCGATACCGTCACATCGGGCGGGGCGGGGTTGTCGAGCCAGCGCACCGTCAGGAACCCGCGCCGTCGGCCACCTGTGTCAAGCCAGTGGCCAAACCCGTAGTCGCGCTCCGAGACCGCGATGCGCACCCGACCGTCGGCGTCCGGGCGCACCGCCCGGTTGGTCACCGAACTGTGCCTGCGGCGCGGCTCGAGGCATTCGTGCCAGACGCTTTCCAGCGCGACATTCCAGTACCGCGTATCCGGCGGTTCGAGGTCGAGCAGCAGCGCCTCGCCGGGCTCGAGCCGGAAGGTGCCCATCATGTACAGGTTGTCCGGGGTGGTGTCGGCGGCCCCCAGGTCGGCGGCCTCCGCGGTCACCAGCGCGTTGGGACGGTCGAGGAGCTCGGGCTTGATGGTGCGGTGCAGCGTCAGGAGTTTCATCAGGGTCCACGCCATCGCGGTGAACTGGTCGGCGAGCTCGTCATCGGTGAGCGGTGCCACGGGGCCTGGGTCCAGGGCCTCGATGCGCAATGTGCCGAGTTGCTCCGCGGCCGCGTCGCCGATGTATTCGCGGACGACGACCGAGGACGCGTCCGCGGGGATCTCCACCCACTGCGCGCCGGCGAGGTCATCAGGCTCGTCCGCTGAAAGCACCAGCACGAACTCACCGTCGTCCACCACGAGGTCGACGTCGCTGAGGTAGTTCGCCATGCGCCGCGGTGTCAGGCCGGTGCCGGCGAGGATCTGGAACCCGAGGTAGGCGGTCGTGCCCCGGGTGCCGGTGATCCGGTAGCGCCGGTCGCCGCGGATCATGGCGAGGTAATAGTTGCCGTCCGGGTTGGGTCCGCCGACCATCCTGGTGTCCGAGCACATGTCGAAGAACGCCGGCCGGTCGGGATCGGCCTCGACGGACAGCTGCGCGCACAGCGACGACGTCCGCGCGATCACCCGCAGACCCTCGAGCAGCTCGCGCTCCGACTCGGCGTCCTCGGTCACGACTTTCGTGACGTCGGCGAGCATCTGCTGGAAGAACTGCCACGCGGCGAGCGATTTCGGGGCATCCCGAAACGCCTCATTCTCGGCCATGGACATATGCATAGACCATGGCCGGGCGTCGGGGCTACCCCTGACGGAAAAGAAACTATTAGTCCGCGGTCCCTACGCCGGGCGAGCGTGCCGGGTCATCGCACGAGTTCGCGGTGACGGTTATGAATCCCGCCAAATCACAGCCACAACGGCAATCTTGGCGTAGGAGGCGGCCGGCTGCCACCGCCGTTGACAGTGCGGCCGCACACATTGTCTACTAGTCCCCGACCGAGGGAGCGCCATGCACAAGGACGACCTGATCCTGATCAGCGTGGACGACCACATCGCCGAGCCGGCAGACATGTTCGACGCGCACGTTCCCGCGAAGTACAGGCACCTGGCCCCCCGGGTCGTCATCGAGCCCGACGGAATCCAGCAGTGGTATTACGGCGACATCCGCGGCCGGAACATGGGGCTCAACGCCGTCGCGGGCAAGCCGCGCGAGATGTACAACGTCGACGCCTCGCGGTACGACGAGATGCGGCCGGGCTGCTTCAACGTCGACGAGCGCATCCGCGACATGAACGCCGGGGGTCAGCTGGCCGGCTTGAACTTCCCCAACTTCCCGGGCTTCTCGGGCCAGGTGCTCAACCAGGGGCCCGACCGCGACGTCAACCTCGTGATGATCAAGGCCTACAACGACTGGCACGTGGACGAGTGGTGCGCGGCGCACCCCGGCCGGTTCATCCCGTGCGGCATCCTGCCGCTGTTCGACGTGGCCGAGGCCGCCCGCGAGGTCAAGCGGCTCGCCGACAAGGGCTGCCACGCGGTGACGTTCTCGGAGAACCCAGAGGCGTTGCAGATGCCGAGCATTCACACCAAGTACTGGTACCCGCTGTTCGAGGCGGCCTGCGAGAACAAGACGGTGCTGTGCACCCACGTGGGGTCGGCCTCGCGGTCGCCGATGGTGTCGACGGACGCCCCACCGAGCGTGATGATGACGGCCTCGTCGATGATGAGCATGTTCACCTTCACCGAACTGATCTGGGCCCAGTTCTACGCCGACTTCCCGGACATCAAGTTCTCGCTCACCGAGGGCGATGTCGGCTGGATGCCGTACTTCCTGTGGCGGGCCGAGCACGTCTACCGGCGTCATTCCGGCTGGACCCTGGCCAGTTTCCCGCCGGGCTACGCGGGACCGACCGACGTGTTCAAGCGCCACTTCTACACCTGCTTCATCAGCGACAAGGTCGGCGTGCGCAACATGGACTGGTTCAACGAGGACATGCTGTGCTGGGAGTCCGACTTTCCGCATTCGGACAGCAACTGGCCGTTCGCGCCCGAGGACGTGATGGAGACCATGGGCCACCTCGACGACGCGGTCATCGACAAGATCACCCACGAAAACGCCATGGCCGCCTACTCTTTCGACCCGTTCCGGCACATTCCGAAGGAACACGCCCGCGCCGGACAGCTGCGCGCCCAGGCCACCGACGTCGACGTCGTCACCCACGTCGGTCATCGGGCGAGCCAACGTGACCGCGACGCGTGGACCCGGATGACCCAGTTCGCGCTGCAGGCGCAGGGGTCGGCGCCGGTGACGGCGGAGGTGGCTGGCATCGCCGGGCGCGCGACCACGCTGGGCGACTGACCGGTGGAAGCCCAAGCGCCGTTCGCCGACTGGCGCGTGGTGGAGCTGTCCAACGGCATCCCGGTGTCGTACTGCGGCAAGATGCTCGCCGACGCGGGCGCCGACGTGGTGAAAGTCGAGTCAGGACGGGGAGATTCGATGCGGTGCTGGTCGGCGGGTGGGCCGCCTGGCGCCTTGTTCGCCTACCTCGCCGCCGGCAAGAAGTCGATTGTCAACCGCGACGAGGACGAGGTTGCGGCGCTGCTGCGCGGCGCCGACGTCGTGCTCACGGACCTGACCGACGGGTGGACCCTCGGTGACATCTCTCGGCGCACCGGCCCCGCCGCCGTGGTGGTCGCCGTGACGCCGTTCGGGACGTCGGGTCCCTACGTCGACCAGCAGCTCGTCGCCAACGAGTTCATCCTGCAGGCGCTGTGCGGGTCGATTCACGGCCGTGGCTGGCCCGGCGACGAACCGGTCCAGGCCGGGGGCCGCCTCGGTGAATGGCTGGCGGGCACGTTCGCCGCAGCCGTCGCGGCGGCCGCCACCCGGCACGCCCTGCGGACCGGCCGGGGCGAGGTCGTCGACGTTTCCACGTACGAGGCGATGGCCATTGCGATGGGCGGACTGTCGGCCATGTCGTCAAGCGTCCTGGGCGCGGATTCCCCTCTGCAGCAACGCAGCCTGGAGTTGCCGTCGATCGTTCCCACGGCCGACGGCATGGTCGGCTTCTGCACCATCACCGCCCAGCAATTCCAGGACTTCCTGGTGATGATCGACCGCGCCGACCTGGTCGGCGATGACGGGTTCGCGTCGTTCGACGGGCGGGTCGCGCGCCGCGACGAGTTCCTGGACATGGTCACCCGCTGGACCCGAAGGCGCACCACCGACGAAATAGTCGACCTCGCGGTGGCCTTCCGGATCCCCGTGGCGCCCATCGCGACCCCCGCCACGCTGCCCACGATCGACCACTTTGTCGAGCGGGGGGTGTTCGTCGAGCCGGGCAGCGGGGCGCTGCAGCCGCGCGTGCCCTATCGCAGCGACGCCATCCTCACCCGGCCGCCCGGCCATCCGCCCGCCCTCGGCGCCGACAACGGCCGCGTCCACTGGCCGCCGCGTGCGGCCCTAACGGAAACCGCTTCGGACGTACTCCCGTTGGCGGACATCCGGATCGCCGACTTCACCGCCTTCTGGGCGGGGCCGGTCGCCACCCAGCTGCTCGGCGCGCTGGGCGCCGACGTCGTCAAGATCGAGGGGGTGCGCCGGCCCGACGGGCTGCGGTTCGCCGGCGGCCGCCCGCCCACCTGGGACCGGTGGTGGGAGTGGGGCCCGGTCTTCTTGTGCAGCAACAACAACAAGCGCGGCATCACCGCGGAGCTCGGCACCGCCGCCGGGCGAGCGATCGCCCTGCGGCTCATCGCGGCAAGCGATCTCGTCATCGAGAACTTCTCGCCGCGGGTGATGGAGAACTTCGGACTGGAATGGGACACCGTGCGGGCGGCCAATCCCCGCGCCGTCATGGTCCGGATGCCGGCGTTCGGCCTCGACGGCCCCTGGCGCGACCGCGTCGGCTTCGCCCAGACCATGGAGCAGGCAACCGGAATGGCGTGGATGACGGGGCACGCGGACGGCCCGCCGGTGATCCCGCGCGGCGTGTGCGACCCGATCGCGGGGCTGCACGCCGCCTTCGCGGCGGTCGCCGCGCTGGTCGTCCGCGACCGGCTCGGCGTGGGCATGCGGGTGGAGGCGACGATGGTGGAGTCGGCGCTGAACGTGGCCGCCGAGATGCTGCTGGAGTACTCCGGCAGCGGAATCGAGCTGCGCCGCAACGGCAACCGAGGTCCCGGCGCGACTCCTCAGGGCGTGTATCCCTGTGCGGGTGACGACGAGTGGATCGCGCTGGCCGCCCTGGACGACGCCGCGCGAACCGGGTTGGCGACCCTGATCGGGGCTCCTCCTCTCGCCGAGTCGGAGTGGCGGGACCGCGCCGACGAGTTGGACAAGCTGATCTCGGCCTGGGCCGCCCGGCGCTCGCCGGCCGAGGCGGTCGAGGCGCTGCGCGGGCGCGGCGTGGCGGCCGCGCCTGTGACGCCGGCCGGGGCGCTGCTGACCGACCCACAGCTGCTCGCGCGCGGCTTCTGGGAACGGATCGACCACCCCGTGGCCGGATCCTTCCTGTGTACCGGCATGCCGTTCGCGTTCGCCGGCAGGCCGCGGCGCTGGATTCGCCGCGTCCCGCCGCTGTACGGTCAGCACACCGCCGAGGTCCTGACCGGCCTGCTGGGGCACGCCGAATCGGGCCTGGCCGAGCTGCACGAGGCCGGCGCGATCAGCAGCCGGCCCAGGGGCCTGTGACATGGCGGTCACCCTGTGCGTGCCGCCGCGCGCGGGCGAATTGTGCGCTGCTGTCCGGTTTTTGGTGCGCCAGGATTCGGTGGTGATGGAGTTGACCGCCCGCCACCGCATCACCGGCGTCGACTGGGACGAAGCCGAGCGCGCCGTGGCGATGGTCGTCGAGATCACCGATCCCGAAACCGCGCGCCCCGTGGACGTGCGAATCGACGTCGTAGAGGCCGGAACCGCGCCGGCCCGAGCCACCACGATCGGCCGCATCCGCCGGGACGGGCGGGACTACGACATCGTCGGCACCTATCTGGGGGTGGTCGCGGATGAAAACTAGAACGGCGGCGATCGTCGGCGTGCACAACACACGGCAGGGGCGACGCCTCGACGGTGAGACGTCACGAAGCCTGGCGCTGAAGGCGATTCGGGGCGCGCTCGACGACGCCGGCCTCACCCTCGACCACGTCGACGGGATCAGCGCCGGTCCGCTGTCGACCGCGCTGATCTACGACCTGCGCCTCGGGCCGGCCTGGCAGGGTCTCGGCTTCGGCGTCGGCATGATCACCGAGGCGGCCACGGCGATCGAGCACGGGATGGCGGACGTAGTGGTGCTGGTCGCCGCGCAGGCCGGCGAATACCGCGACCACCAGGCCACCGCCCCGTGGACCCGGCCCGAGAACGAGTTCGTCGCCCCCTGGGGCATGTTCACGGCGGCCGAGTTCGCCCTGATCGCGCGGCGGCACATGCACACCTACGGCACTACGCGGGAACAGCTTTCGCTCGTGGCCGCGACCATCCGCAACAACGGGTCGCGCAACCCCGAAGCGGTGTACTACCAGAGAGGCCCCTTCACGCCGGACGACATCACCGCGTCGCGGCCCATCGCCGAACCGTTCCACCTGCTCGACTGCGCGACCACCTCCGAGGGTGGGTGCGCACTGGTCGTGGCGAACATCGAGACGGTCGACACCGCGGGCCGGCCGATCTACGTGCTCGGCAGCGGCGCCGACTTCCACGGCCCGTCGTATCAGCACCCGCCCGCCTGGGACCTCGCCGGGCGGCGCGGCGATGACGTGAACGGCGTCGTCGGACGGCGCGCGGCCCAGTGCGCGTTCGCCCACGCCGGGCTGGGCCCCGGCGACGTCGACGTCCTCGAGCTCTACGACCCGTTCTCGTTCGAGATCATCCGGCAGCTCGAGGCTTTCGGATTCTGCGGGGACGGCGAGGGCGGTCCGTTCGTCGCCGATGGCCACATCGCCATCGACGGCAGCCACCCCATCACCACGGACGGAGGCACAATGTCCTTCAGCCACGCGGGCTCCAATCCGCAGATGATGCAGCGGGCCATCCGGGCCGTGCAGCAGCTGCGCGGTGAGGCCGGTGACCTGCAGGTGCCCGACGCGCATATCGCGTTGTGCAGCAACGGGGGAGCGGGCGCCCTGTTCACCACGGTCCTGATCCTGGGAGACGAACCGCGATGACCGCGCTCCGGCCCCAGCGGGGCCCCGTTCCGCACGCGAGCAGCCAGCTGAGCGTCCCCTTCTGGGACGGCTGCCGGTCCGGGGAACTGCGCTACCAGCGCTGCGCGGACTGCGGCGCGTCGAACTTCCCGCCCACCGAGCACTGCCGGCAGTGCCTTTCGTCAGAGGTGCGCTGGACGCGCAGCGACGGCCTCGGCGAGGTGTACAGCTGGACGGTGGTGCACCGGCCGGTGACCGCGGAGTTCGCACCCCCCTATGCGCCGGCCATCGTCACCCTGGACGAGGGCTACCAGATGCTCACCAATATCGTGGGCGTCGCGCCCGACACGCTGAGGATCGGCATGCGCGTGCGGGTGGAGTTCCACGCCGTGGGCAATGACGTGACTTTGCCCTATTTTCAGCCCTACTTCACCGGGTCACCATGAGCCGCAACCGCTTCGGCGACGACCTGCCGGTCACCGCCTACCTCGTTCTGGGCGTGCTCGCGGCCAACGACGAGCAGCTCACGGCCGGCGAGATCAAGACGCGTGCCGAACTGTCGGTGGGCCACTTCTACTGGTCGCCGTCGGTCAGCCACGTGCGGCGCGAGCTGAGCCGATTGCAGGACCGCGGCCTGGCCCGCGAGACCGGAGTCCAGTCCGGCAAGCGCGCCATCACAGTGTACGAAACCACCGATGAAGGACTCGACGCGTTGCGCCGCTGGCTCCAGTACTTCCCGGAGCAGGAGCGCGTCGTCATCAAGCACCCCGTCATCCTGCAGACGTGGCTCGCGCGCGGCGAGAACCCCGAACACGTCGTGGACCTCCTCGACCGGCATCTCGAGGCGACGCGGGCCCGGCTGGACGAGGCGCTGTGGTCGCGGCAGCGCTCGCGCGATCTCGGCATCACCGACGACCCGGAGCAGCGCTTCTCCCTCGCGGTGCTCGACTACTCCATCCGCGGCCTGTACGCGGAGATCTCGAACATCGCTCAACTGCGCGACGAAATCGCTTCGGGCACAACGCAGGATCCCGTCAAACGGGTGCGACGGCCGAAGGGGCAGATCCGGCGCCGGACACCCCGCGATCCGTAGCGTCCCGATATGCCGTGCCGCGGGGTTCGCGCTCCCACAGCGTCTCACCGTGCGGCACCCCCGTGCCCTCGGCGGTCAGCTGGCGCTTGAGCACCTTGTGGGTGGCGGTGCTGGGCAGGTCGGCGGCGAGGCGGACGTAGCGGGGGCGCGCCTTGGGGGACAGGTCGGGCTGCGCATCGAGGAAGGCTTCGAACTCGTCGGGGCCCAGCGTGCGGCCCTCGTTGAGCACGATCGCCGCCATCACCTGGTCGCCCACCCGTTCGTCGGGGACGGCGTACACCGCGACCCGGTTTATTGCGCTGTGCCGCAGCAGGATCCGCTCGATCGGCGCCGCGGCCAGGTTCTCGCCGTCCACCCGCATCCAGTCGGCGGTGCGGCCCGCGAGGTAGATCCAGCCGTCGGCGTCCTTGTACGCGAGGTCCCCGGACCAGTACATGCCGTGGCGCATCCGTTCGGCGTTCGCGTCGGGGTCGTTGTAGTACCCGGTGAAGAAGCCCGACCCCATCGTGTTGACCAGTTCGCCCACCGCTTCGTCGGCGTTGGCCAGCGCGCCCCGATCGTCGAAGCGCGCGATCGCGCACTCGGTGACGGTGTCGCTGTTGTAGACGGCGACGCCGTCGACACCCCTGCCGATCGAGCCCTTCGGCGTCCCCGGCTCGCGGATCACGATGACGGCGTTCTCGGTCGAACCGAAGCCGTCTTCGACCTGCACGCCGAAGCGGCGGCTGAATTCCTCGATGTCCTTGTCGTTGGCCTCGTTTCCGAACGCCACCCGCAGCGGGTTGTCGGCGTCGTCGGGGCGCTCGGCGGTCGCGAGGATGTAGGCGAGCGGTTTGCCGACGTAGTTCATGTAGGTGGCGCCGTACCGGCGCACTTCGTCGAGGAACTGCGTGGCCGAGAACTTCGCCGGCACAATGGCGGCGCCGGACACGACCGCCGGCGACCACCCCGCCACGACGGCGTTCGAATGAAACAGGGGCATGGACACATAACAGGTGTCCTGCTGGGTGAGGGCGAACCGCTCGACCAGACTGAGTCCGGCGAATGTGGCCATCAGGTGAGACACCTGCACCGCCTTGGGGTTTCCGCTGGTTCCCGAGGTGAAGATCATCATGAACGCGTCCATCGGCGTGACATCCCGATGCGGGACGAAATCACCCGCGCCGCCGAGGAATTCGGTCCACTGCGGCGTCGAGGCGTCCAGGATGCGGGTGCCGCCGAGGTCGAGCCCCTCGAGCAGCGGCCAGTGTTCGGCGTCGGTGACCACGAACTGGCAGTCGGCGCGGCGGACGTCGGCGGCCGGCGCCTCGCCGCGCCGGGTCGTGTTCAGGCCGCACAGCACGTAACCGCCCAGCCCGGCGGCCGCCATCTGGGCCAGCATCTCGGGGGTATTGCCCAGCAGCACGCCGACGTGCATCGGCCGGTCGCGGTCGGCGGCGTCGATCAACGCCGCGGCCCGGGCCGCCGCCTGCGCCAGGTACTCGGTCCAAGACCATTGCACGTCATGGTGTTTGACGGCGGTTGCCGGGTCGGACATCCGCTTGCGCAGCAACGCCTGGATCGTGTCGTCGGTCATCGGCGTAAACCCTACCCACCCACCATCATCAGGCCGCCGTCCACGGCCAGCAGCTGCCCGGTGATGAAGCCGGATCCTTCGCCGGAGAGGAACACCAGCATCGGGCCGACGTCGCGCGCGGGGTCACCGAGCTTCCCGCCCAGCGGGATCATCATCTGCATCTGCTGGTCGATCAGCGCACCGGCCTCGGGCCCGAGGAACTCCCGGAACCGGTCGGAGCCGGGCGTCTGCACCGCCGGCGCCAGCGCGTTCACGGTGACCTTGTCGGCGGCCCAGGCCTTGGCGGCAGATCGCGTCCACGCCTGCACGGCGCCCTTCGTGGCGGCGTACACGGCCGAGATCGGGCTGCCCATAATGGCTTCCGACGAGCCGAAGTTGATGATCCGGCCGCCTTGTCCCTTCATGACGGCATACGCGGCCTGGTTGGTGAGGATCGTGGCCTTGACGTTGGTGTCCAGCAGGAACGAGATGTCGTCGGCGCCGATGTACCCGGGAATGCCCGCCTGCCACAGCCCGGCGGCGTTGACCAGAACGTCGAGGCCGCCCAGCCGATCGGCGGCTTCGGCCACCATTGCGGCTACGGCGTCGGGGTCGCGGACGTCGCAGCGTAGCCAGGTGGCCGCGAGCCCCTCGGGCGGCTCGGTGTTGTGGTACGTCGCGGCGACGTGGGCGCACGCCGCGGCGAGCACCTCGACGGCGGCCGCGCCGATACCGGTCGCCCCACCGGTGACCAGTATCCGTCGGCCGTGTAGTGGTGTCTGCATGCCCGCGAGCGTAACGCCAGGGCGAGATTTCGCTCGATTCCCGCCGTGGCGTCACGCCCGCGAAGTGCGAACCATGCTAGGCGCGCACCGCGACCGCGGAGAGCAGGTCGGCGAGGCGGTCCGGCTGGTCGAGCATCGAGAACGTGCGCGCTCCCGCGATCACTTCCAGGCGCGCGCCGGGAATGATGGCCGCGAGCCGCCGGCCGTCCTCCTGTTCGAAGAACACATCGCCGGCCGACCAGGCGACGAGCGTCGGCACGCCGACCTCGTGCAGGCGGGCCGCCACCGCGGTGGTGACCTCGGTGCGCAGCGACAGCGTGAACTGGCGCAGGTCCTCGGTGATCGCCGGGTTCGACAGCCCCGGCCGCACCCATTCCTCGGTCAGGGAGTCGATGTTGGTGTGCGCGAGGCCGTCGAAGGCGCGCTTGCGCGCGGCGGGCACGCGCATGGCCTGCGCGACCGCCTTGAAGGTCGTCTTGGACTTGGCCGCCAGGATCACCGGCTTGAGGACCGGCGGCGGGAAGTGTTCGAACGCATCGCAACTCGTGAGCACCAGCGCCCCGAGACGCTCGGCGTGATGGACGGCGACGAGTTGGGTGACCACCCCGCCGGTGTCGTTGCCGACGAGCACGACGTCCCGCAGGTCGAGGGCGGCCAGCGTCTCGGCGACGATGCCGGCCACGCCCGCGATCGTGCGGTCCGCGCCGCGGCGCAGTGGTTCGGGATGCGCCCCCAGCGGCCAGGTGGGAGCGATGCAGCGCAACCCGCGACCGGCGAGTCGTTGGCTTACCTCGCGCCACAATTGGCCGCCCATCATGTAGCCGTGGACGAACACCACCGGTCTGCCGGATTCGGGTCCGGTTGCTTCGTAATGGATGGTTCCGGCACTAATGTCGATCGTCGGCATGGATGCTCCCAGGTCGGATGTATTTACAAACAGGCTGTCTGTTCGTAAGTTACCAACAGGTTGTATGGAAAGCAAGAGACGGACCCAGGAAGAGCGCTCCGCGGCGACGCGGGGCGCCTTGATCGCGGCCGCGCGCCGGCTGTGGGGCGAGCGCGGGTACGCCGAGGTGGGGACGCCCGAGATCGCCACCGCGGCGGGCGTCACGCGTGGGGCGATGTATCACCAATTCGCCGACAAGGCAGCGCTTTTCCGCGACGTGTTCGAAGCGGTGGAGCAGGACGTGATGGCCCGGATGGCCACGGTCGTAGGCGGGTCGGGAGCGACGACGCCCACCGACGCCATCCGGGCCGCGGTCGACGCGTGGCTCGACATCTCGGGCGATCCGGAGGTGCGCCAGCTGATGCTGCTGGATGCCCCCAGCGTGCTGGGCTGGGCCGGGTTCCGCGAGATCGCGCAGCGGTACAGCCTGGGCATGACCGAGACGCTGCTGAGCGAGGCGATCAAAGCGGGTGAGCTGGCGGACCAGCCGGTGCGGCCGTTGGCGCACGTCCTGATCGGCGCGCTCGACGAGGCGGCCATGTACATCGCCGCCGCGGAGGGCCCGGATCGCGCCCGACGCGAGACCGGCGAGGTGCTGCACCGGCTCATCGACGGGATGCTGCGCGGGTAGGGGCCGCCCAACGTCGACCTGTTGCCGCCCGGAGCGCCAATTCACCGCAACAAGTCGACGTTCGGCGAGTCAGTGCGTATGAGCGAAGAACTGCCAGATCGTGTCGGTGGCGTCGAGCGCGGTCGAGGGGGCCGGGATGCCGGCGAGTTCGGCCAGCGGGCTCGGGTCGCCACCGGGCCACTGGTGCCCCGCGCCGGCCACCGCGATCAACTCCACCGTGCGCCCGCCCGGGCAACCCGCCGTCTGAGTGGTCACGCTTCCCGCCGTGCTCGACGTCGGCGCCCCGCAGCCGTCGATGGCCCGCCAGGTGGCGTTGACCGATTCCACCGAGGGGCCGTCGACGCGCGGATTCCCGTTAATGGCAAAGGCTTTCCCGGGTCCGCCGCCGTAGGGCACCCGATCGTCGGCCGTGCCGTGGATCTGGAGAACCGACGTCGGCCGCGCCTGCGAGCAGTCGGTGAGCAAGGTTCCGGCCACCGGGGCGATCGCGGCGAAGCCGTCGGTCTGGCATGCCAGCCGCAACGCCATCATCGCGCCGTTCGACATCCCGGTGGCATAGACGCGCGCGCGATCGATCGGGATCTGCTGTTCGATCGACCCCACCATCGCGGTGATGAAGCCGACGTCGTCGGCATTCGTGCGCTGCGGCTCGCCGCAGCAGGTGCCGGCATTCCACGCGCGGTTGAGGCCGTCGGGGTAGGCGACCAGGAAGTGCCCGGCGTCCGCCTCGGCGTCCCAGTGATACGAACGCTCGGCCTGTGCGCCGTTGCCGAATCCGCCGTGCAGCATCACCACCAGCGGGGCCGGCTCGGGCAACCCCTGCGGCCGGTACAGGTGGAAGGTCCGTGCCGCCCCACCGGCCTGGAGCGTCTGGCTCGACTGGCCGACCGGAATTCCCTGCGCCCCAGGCGTTCCCGACGCGTGGCCACCGAGGCAACCGCCGAGCGCGACGGCCAGGACCGGGACGAGGAGGGCGGCAATTGCCCGAACGCGAGCTCCCATGCAAGCCATCGTGGCACCCGCGGAGCAATTTGACAAGCAACTTGTCAATCATCCCCGGCGTGGCACACTCGTCGGCATGCGACGTGTTGCGGACGCCGAGTGGGAGCCCACCGTCCCGGCCCTGGTCAACCTCGTGGCCGCCGCCGGGGTGCCCCGCCTGAGAGCGGCCCTCGAGGCTGCGGGGCTGGACAACATCAGGCCGGCGCAGGCGGTCGCCTTGGTGCCCCTGGCGCGCGGGGGGATGCACGCGTCGGACCTGGCGGACCACCTCAACGTGAGCCGTCAGGCCGTCGCGCAGGGGGTGGCCGCGCTGGAGCGCCACGGCTACGTCGTCCGTGTGCCCGATCCGGCCGACGCGCGGGCGCGCATCATCGAACTGACGCCCCGCGGCCGCCAGGCCTTGCGCGTGATGCGCTCGAATGCAACCACTCTCGAAAACCGGTGGAACGAAGTCCTCGGCGAACGCCGATTGGCCCAGCTGCGGGAGACCCTGCGGATGCTGCTTGCCGCCGAACCGGGTGAATAAGTCGCTGGTCCGATCCGTTGAACACGGCGTAGGTTCGACGCAAGACAGCGACAAGGAGCCCGCCGTGCCCATCTTCATCGTCGAGCGCACCTTCGCCGAAGAGCTCGACCCGAACCTCGAGCTCACCGACGGGATCAACCGGATCAACGACGACGAGGGCATTCGCTGGATGTACTCGTTCCTGTCGGCGGACAAGCGCAAGACGTATTGCCTCTACGAGGCCCCGTCACCGGAAGCCATCCGCACCGCGGCCGCGCGCGCCGGGCTCCCGGCCGACGTCGTGGTGGAGGTGCGGGACCGCCTCATGCCCGACGGGGCGTTGTCCGAGATCTGAGCGCGGCCTACCCCAGCAGTTCGCGATCGGCGGCGTACATCGCCGCCTGCGTGCGGTTGGCGGCACCCGTCTTGGTGAGGATGCTGCGGACGTGGTTGGCCGCGGTGTTGGTGCTGATGAAGAGGTGCTCGCCGATCTCCCGGTTGCTCAACCCCTCGGCCAGGAGCCGCAGCACCTCCACCTCCCGGTCCGTGAGGCCATCGGGTCCCTCGGCGACCGTCGCCACCAGCGGCTCCGTCAGTTCGACGATGCGCGCCTGCCCGATCGGCGCGGCGAGGCCGCGGGCCTCACCGGCCAGTCGCCGGGCATCCCCCGCCTGCCCGCGCGACGTCGCGTACCAGGCCTGCCGGGCCAGCGTCTCGGACACGTGGACCACCGACCCCATCCGCCGGTCCATCTCGAGCGCGGCCGCGAAATGGCTTTCCGCCGCGTCGTTGTCACCGCACAACCCCGCCATGCGGGCCAGGTAGCGGTCGGCGCTGCCGAACAGGGCGACGAACTGACCGGCCACCAGGTTCGTGCCGGCGTAGCGGGCGACGAACGGCCGCAGCGCGTCAATCGCCTCGCGATCGCTCAACTTCAGCGCGGCCTCGACCATGAACACCAGCTCCATCGGCCACTGCGCCTCGTCGGTCCGGTCGGCCAGGTTGCGGTTGAGCAGCTGACCGAGTGCGCGGCGCATTCCCCGTTCGCACTTGAGCTCGGTGTAGAGCGCGAGCAGGCCGGGCACCCAGCGGCCGGCGAACGTTTCGCTGCCGTCCACGAACGCGCCGAAGCGTTTGAGCGCGGCGGTCTCGCGACGGATCATGAACATCTGGACGCCGTTCGAGCCCTCCACGTCGTCCGCCCCGAACAGATCGCCTGTGCGCAAGGCGATGTCGGCCCACCGTTCGGCGCCGGCGAAGTCGCCGCGCAGGTAGGCCAGCGCCTGCTCCATGCACGCGCCGACGAAACCGAGGGTCGGTTGCCCGCACGACTGTGCCGCCCGCCGCATGTCGGCGGTCGACGCGGCCAGGTCGTCGGGCCGCCCGTCCAGATAGCTCACCATCGCGCGGAAGTGCGACGCGACACCCAGCGCCTCGTGGTCGCGCCGCGAGAGCGCCATCCGCGACAACTCGGCCGACCGTTCCACCTGGACGTCCACCATCTCCGGCGTGAGGCCGTGCCACATGCCGGTGGCCAGGGTGTGCAACAGAATCGCCGGATCGCCGATCGCCCGCGCGCACTCGATGGCACGGTCGCCGACCTCCCGCCCGCGGGCGGCTTCGCCGGCGAAGGCCAGGGCGCGCCCGAAATTGCCGAGGGCTGCGACGTAGCGCGGGTCGTCGGAGTTCAGCCCGCTCGATTCCAGCGCCGCCGCCAGCAGGTCGGCGGCCCTCGAATCCGCTTGTCCGCGGCGCCAGTTCGCGTCCTCGTAGCCGACGGCGGCCTCGAGCCGGATGAGCGGGTCCGCCGTGGCGCTGACGCGCTCGTAGATGGAGCGCACGCGGGCGAAGTCGCCCGCGCGCACATGGTTCGCCGCGGCCCGCATGCTCAGCCGGGCCCGGTCGGTCATGGTCAGTTCCGGCAGCGACGCGGCGCGTTCGAACCACTTGGCTGCGACCTCGTAGGCCAGGCTCTGCTCGGCCATCGACGCCGCCTGGCGCGCGTAGCGCAGCGCCTGCTCGTGGTAGCCGAGGACGTGCGCGCGCAGGTAGTGGTTGGCCAGGCGCGGCACGAGTGACGGGTCCCCGCGGCCCTCGAGCGCCTCGGCGGCGCGCGCGTGCATGATCCGCAGCCGCGACGCGGCCATGCCCTCGACGACGGCCTCGCGGGTCAGCGCGTGCACGAACGTGAATTCGCCGTCGGAGTCGTCGACCGGCCGGATCAATCCCAGACCCTCGGCGGAGTCGACGGCCGCCAGGGTCGCGGTCAGATCGGCCTCGCCCGCGGCGATGAGCGCGGGCAGATCGAACGATTCGCCGAGCACCGCCGCCTGTTCGATGACGCCCCGGACGGCGGGTCCGAGACCGACGAGGCGGCGGGCGATGGCGTCGCCGATCGACGCGGGAACGGTCGGCTGCGCGCTGAGAGTGGCGATGCCGCCGCGGGATTCGAGCTCCTTGACGAGTTCGGTGAGAAAGAAGGGGTTGCCGCCGGTCTTGTCCCGCAGCAGCGCCGCCGCCGTGCGGGCCGCCGCGGCCGGCAATTGACCAGTGCGCGAGACGAATTCGGCGATCGCGTCGGTGTCGAGGCCCGCGAGGTCGATGCGGCGGACGCCGTCGAACCGGTGCAGTTCGGCCAGTCGGGTGGTGAGGTCGTCGGAGCGGTCGGGCTCGGTGTTCCGGAAGGTGGCCACCACCAGCAGGCGAACGTCGGCGCACCCGATCAGCACGTGTTCGAGCATCGCGAGGGTGGGCAGCTGCGCCCAGTGCAGGTCCTCGAGGATCAGGGCGACGGGCCGGTCGACCGCGAGGCGGCGCAGGAGCCCGGTCACCGCGTCGAAAAGCGCGAGGCGAGCCCCGCCGGCGTCCTCGAGCGGACCGGCGTCGGGGAGGTGCCGGTCGACGTTCGCCGACAGGCGCCGCAAATGGGGTCCGGCGTCGGCCAGGGGCGCCGCGAGGGCACCGGGCGGGGCGGCCGCCAGCAGCGAGTGCAGCGCCGCGGCGAAGGGGGCGTACGGGACGTCCGCGTCGGCCGTCGAGCTGCCCACCAGCACGGCTACGCCGTGGTCGGCGAGCGTCCCGGCCACCTCGGCGGCCAGCCGCGTCTTGCCCGCCCCCGGTTCCCCGCCGAGGAAGACCGCCTGGCGGTTGCCGGTTTGTACCCGTTCCCAGACCTGTTCGAAGGCGGCCAGTTCCGCGGCCCGGCCCACGAATGAGCCGCGCCGGCGTGTGTTCAGCTCGACCGGGAGCGGCGGTGGCAGCCACTGCGCCATGCCCTCAAGGTAACGGCACCGGTATGTGCAGGTCGATAGTCATTTCTGACTATCGTGGAGGGGTTCGCAATTGCCTCGTTGTGGTCATGACGCGCGGCCGGCGCCGGTCGTAGCGTCGCGGCATCGACACAAGGGAGGTACGGGTCAATGAGCCTGACAACCGCAACAGACGAACTGCGCACCCGGCTGGGCGGCGAGGTCATCCTGCCGGACGACCCCCGCTACGACGAGGCCCGGGCGCTGCACAACGGCATGATCGACAAGCGGCCTGCCGTCATCGTGCGGTGCCGATCCGCTGACGACGTCGCGGCCGCACTCGAATTCGCGCGGCGGTCCGGCCTCCCGCTGGCCGTCCGCGGCGGTGGCCACAACGGTCCGGGATTCGGCACCGTGGAGGCGGGCCTCGTCGTCGACCTGTCACCGATGAACCGCGTCGACGTGGATGCCGGCCGGCGCCTCGCGCGGGTGCAGGGTGGGGCCACCTGGCGCGACGTGGACACCGCGACCCACGCCCACGGGCTGGCGACGCCTTCCGGCATCATCTCCAGCACCGGCGTCGGCGGCCTCACCCTGGGCGGCGGCCACGGCTACCTGGCGCGCAAGCACGGCCTGACCATCGACAACCTGGTGGAGGCCGAGGTCGTCCTGGCCGACGGGCGCGTGGTGACCGCCTCGGAATCCCGTCATCCCGAACTGTTCTGGGCCCTGCGCGGTGGCGGCGGGAACTTCGGGGTGGTGACGTCGTTCACCTTCCGCCTGCACCCGATGCGAAACGTCATCTGCGGTGCGACCGCCTGGCCGGCGTCGCAAACCGCCGACATCCTGTCCTGGTACCGCGACTTCCTGCCGGCGCAGGACGAGGACCTGTACGGGTTCTTCGCGGGCATGACGGTCCCGCCCGTGGCGCCGTTCCCGGAGGCGTTTCACCTGCAGAAGGCGTGCGCGGTCGTGTGGTGCTACAGCGGCGACCCGGACCTGGCCGAGGAGGTGTTCGCGCCCGTGCGCGAGATGGCGCCGGCGTTCGACGGGCTGAGCGAGGCGCCGTATCCCGCGCTGCAGTCAACCTTCGACGCGCTGTATCCCAAGGGGCTGCAGTGGTATTGGCGCGGCGACTTCTTCGGGACGGTGCCCGACGGCGCGGTCGAGGCGCACGCGCGCTTCATCGAAGAGCTCCCGACCATGCACTCCACCATGCACCTCTACCCGGTCGACGGCGCCGTGCACCGGGTGGGTCAGACCGAAACGGCCTGGGCTTACCGGGATGTCACGTTCTCGCAGGTCATCGCCGGGGTCGATCCGGACCCGGCCAACGCCGAACTCATCAAGCGCTGGACGGTGGATTACTGGGACGCCACCCACCCGTACTCGGCCGGCGGCGCCTACGTCAACTTCATGATGGACGAGGGCCGCGACCGCGTCCGGGCGACGTACGGGCCGAATTATCAGCGGCTGACCGAGGTCAAGGCGTCCTACGATCCAGACAATGTGTTCCGCATCAACCAGAACATCCCGCCGGCGCGACGCTAGGCTCGGACAGCGGATCGGTGACCGGGAGGGTCCCGCGTGATCACTCGTGACGTCGACGTGGGTGCCGTGGCCGACTCGCCCGCCGAAGGTGCCGCCCTCATAATCGATGCGTGATGGAAGACGCCGTGGTTTACCGCCGCCTCGCCCTGCTCGAGCAACAGGTCCGGCTGTTGTCGGAAAGGCTTGGCATTCCGTGCCCGACGTTCGGCAGCGACGTGGGCGCCACCGCGCCGGGGCAACTCGAGGGCGGAGTGCCGTCGGAGGTGGTGGCCCTGGCTCGATCCGGCAACAAGATCGCCGCGATCAAGCTTTTCCGCGAGCTGACGGGCGCCGATCTGCGGGAGGCGAAGGAGGCCGTCGACTCGCTGTAGCGGGAAGACGGCCTTCTTGGTCGCGTGCCGTCCGAGTGTGATACTGGCAGCCATGAGCTCGCCGACAACGACGTTGGTCGCCGACGACGTGGAGATCGTCCGGCGCGTCCTGGCCCACATCGACGCCGGTACCACCGACGAGGGCGCGCCGTGGCGCGAGCCCGTCGAAAACTACCTCAGCCCAGGTCGTTTCGCCGACGAACTGCGACTGCTGCGCGCGATGCCGAGCGTCTTCGTGCCCTCGGCGGCGATTCCCAACCCCGGGGACCACGTCGAGCGGACGGCCTTCGGAGTGCCCCTGTTCGCCGTGCGCGGGCGTGACGGCCGGGCGCGGGTCTTCCGCAACGCGTGCCGGCACCGCGGGTTCGCGCTGGTCGAGGAAGCCGGCTGTTCGCACGCGCTGGTGTGCCGCTACCACGGCTGGACGTATCGGCTGGACGGTTCGCTGTCGCACGTGCCGCACCCCGATGCCTTCCCGGGCCTGGACATGTCGACCCGCGGTCTGGTCGAGGTCGGAAGCCGCGAGGTCGACGGCCTCGTCGTCATCGGTCCGGTCGAACGCGCCGGCGCCCCCGAGGGCGACGCGATGGCCTGGCTGAGCGACGGCAGCCCGTGGCGCGAAAAGCTCTGCCCCGCAGAGCGACTCATTCACGCGGACTCGGTACTGCGGGCGATGAACTGGAAGGTGCTCGTCGAACAGTTCCTGGAGGGCTATCACCTGCGCTCGACGCACCGGGACACGTTCTTCCCGGTGCAGTACGACGACCTCAACGTCGTCGAGCATTTCGGCCCGAACAGTCGTCTCACGTTCCCGTACCGCAACATCGAACGCCTCCGCGACCGCCCGGAGTCGACCTGGACCGTCGACGCGCGGGTGACGTACGTCTACCACTTGTTCCCCAACGTCATGGTGGCGACGTTCCCCGGCGTGGTGTCCGTTGTGGTGATCGACCCGGTGGACGTCGATCACACCATGGTGAGCACCTACTCGATGGTGAAACCCGAAGTCGCCGAACAGGCTTCCCGCGACCCGTCGCACCGGCTGGTGGGCGCGGGCAGCTTCATCGAGCGGGGCCTCGAGGAGGACAACGAGATGTCGACGGGTGTCCAGCGCGGGTTGCGCTCCGGCGCAAACGAATTCGTGGAGTTCGGCCGGCACGAGAGTGCGATCGGGCACTTTCACGCCAACCTCGACGAGCGGCTGTTGGCGCCCTCGGACTGACCCAGGGGCTACGGCGTCTTCTCGAAGACGTCGTTGAGCGTGACGGTGCGCAGGTCGCGGTCGCGGATGATGTCGACCAGCTGCGGGTAGACGTGGGTCACCGGCAGGTGATTGAGGTGGCCGATGACGATCGACTGCGGCGTGAAGTACTGATCGGCCATCTGGACGATGTAGTCCTCGGTGATGAGCGTGGAGTCCGACAACGAACCCGACCACAAGACCGGGACGTGGTAGCCCAGGTCGGCCGCGACGGCGTCGACGGCGCCGTTGCGCTTCGCGTACGGCGGCCGCCAGTAGGGCTTGGCCCCGATGCCGTACGTCTTCTTGAGGAAGTCGTCGTTACGGGTGAGCTGCTGGGCGATGTCACCCTTGGACAGGGTGGTCAGATCCGGATGCGACCAGGTGTGGTTGCCGAGCTGGATCTGCCCGCTGTCGACCAGCGGCCGCAACATCGCCGCGTTGTCGGTCCAGGAGTTGTAGATGCCGTTGACGAAGAACGTCAGACGCACGCCGGTGTCCTTGGCGAACTGCGTGTAGGCGCGGACCACCTCGCTGTTGACGCCGTCGTCGACCGTGACCGCCAGCAGGTCGCCTTCGCCGGGGATCTTCATCAGCGCGCCGCCACCCGGCAGCGGAATGCGGGCGCCCGGGGGCGGGGGCGGCAACAGGGCGGCCGGGGCCGTCGGCCCCGAGGTCACCACGTCGGGCGACGGCGTCTGCGCGAAGGTGCGGGGCTGCGGGTCGACGACGAGCCGGGCCGCGCCCACACCGGCAACGGTGGCCGCCGCAAGCGCGCCAAGGAATCGGCGGCGGTTCAGCTCCGGGGCGGCACCACCGCGCTGAGGCGTTGCGGCGGCCGGTGAGCCGGTGGCCAGGCGGTTACGCACGGCATTTTTGCGGTGTGACGTCGGCACGCGCGACCCGGTGCCCGGGGTGCGCAGGTAGCCGAAATCCGTCGCCACAGCAGCGAACCGTACCAAACGCAGCAACTCTATGTCGGTTACGTTACGGGAGGGTCAGCTGTGAATTGTGCATCGAAACGGCTACGGTCCGGGCGCGCTGTGTGCCGCGTCGCCGTGGTGCGGCAACGCCACGGGCTCGACGCCCGGGGTGCCCAGCGTCGCGGCGAGCCACGGCAGCGCCGCCTCGAACGCCTGCGCGGCGAACGGCCAGTCGTGCTGGCCGGGTTGGGCGACCACCGCGCACGGAATTCCGTTGGCGGAGGCGGTGGCGCACAGCGCGTTCGCCGCGGCGTCCTGGCCCTCCGGGTTGGCCGCCGGATCGGTGGGTGCGAGGGAGGGGTTGGCCTCCTCGGCGACGGTGTGGGAATCCCCGGACGAGGGAACGTCGAACCATCCCGACACCCCGCTGTAGCGGCCGTGCTTTGTGATCACAGTGATCGGATCGAACGCCGCCCAGGCGTTGCTGTCGCCGCCGAACAGCTTCGCGACGGTCTGCTCCTTGCTGCCGCCGAGCGTCGGACTGCGGTCGCCGGCGATGTCGACGAACGCGCGGAACAGCTCCGGGTGCATGACCGCCAGGTCCACCGCGCAGGTGCCGCCCATCGACCACCCGGCGACACCCCAGTTGTCGCGGCTGGCGCTGACACCGAAGTTCGACACCACGAACGGCACCACGTCCTTGGTCAGATGGTCGGCGGCGTTGCCGCGGCTGCCGTTGACGCACTCGGTGTCGTTGTCGAACGAGCCGGTGGGATCGACGAACACCAGCACCGGTGAGAACCCGTGATGCGCGGCGGCGAAGTTGTCGATCGCGGTGAAGGCGCCGCCGGGGCCCAGCCAGTCGGCCGGGGTGTTGAAGGCGGAGCTGATCATCATGACGGCCGGCAGCTTGGGCGGCGGGTTGCTGTTGAACCACGCGGGAGGCAGATAGACCAGTTCGCGGCGGTGGCGGAAGTGGGAGGCGTTCTCGTCGATGTCCACCGGCACCACCACGCCCTTGCTCGGCCTGGTCCCGGCGATTTGCATCTCCGTGACGCGCAGCCGGTCGACCTGGTCGGGCAGCGGCCCCGAGGTCAGCTGGTTCCACGCCGCGAAGACCGTCGGGAAGTAGCCGACCCAGATGTTCAACGACAGCGCCGCGCACAGCGCGCACAGCGGCACGGAAACGGCCGCGAGGCCGCGCCGCCACCAGCGCGTGCCGGGCCAGCCCAGCAGCAGCACGGCGCACGACAGTCCGGTCAGTGCGATCCAGAGCCACAGGGTCAGCGGCGCCGGGTCGCCGGCGACGCCGAGCGAGACCAGATACCAGTACGCCAGCGCGGTGAGCGCGGCGGCGGCCACGAGCGCACCCGGCAGGACCCATTTGTGCCAGCGGCGTTTGCGCCATTCGATCGCGGCGAGAACCACGAAGAGCGCGACCGCCTGCAGCGCCGGCGGCAGCCAGCCGTGCAGCAGGGACAGCTGTCCGAAGAACTGTGGCAACTCTCCTGGCTTTCGCTCAATCGACGCTTCGCGAAATGTGCTTGGTGGCTGGGCACGAAACGGTAGGACGGACCCATGATCCCACACCGGCGCCGCCACTCCGTCGACCGCGAAGTCGCGGTTGCGGCGCGCTACGCGCCTTGGAACGACCGCAGCCGCAGGCTGTTGGCGACGACGAACGCGCTCGACGCTGCCATCGCGGCGCCCGCCAGCATGGGGTTGAGCAGGCCCAGCGCGGCCAGCGGGATGGCGGCGACGTTGTAGCCAAACGCCCAGAACAGGTTGGTCTTGATGGTGGTCAGCGTCCGCCGGGCCAGCCGGACGGCGTCGGCCGCAGCGCGCAGGTCGCCGCCGACGACGGTGAGGTCGGCCGCCTCGATCGCGACGTCGGTGCCGGTTCCCAGGGCCAGGCCCAGGTCGGCCGCGGCGAGGGCCGCGGCGTCGTTGACGCCGTCGCCGACCATGGCGACCACCCTGCCCTCGGCCTGCAGACGCCGGACGGCGGCCACCTTGCCGGCAGGCAGCGTGTCGGCGATGACCTGCGCGATGCCCACCTCGTCGGCGATGCGGCGGGCGACGGCCGAGTTATCGCCGGTCAGCAGCACCGGGGTGAGGCCCAGGCGCGCGAACTGCCGGACGGCTTCGGCGCTGGTGGGCTTCACGGTGTCGGCGACCACGATGACCCCGCGGGCGAGCCCGTCCCAGCCGACGACGACGGCCGTCTTGCCCTCGCCCTCGGCGCGCGCGCGGGCCGCCTCCAGTGCTTCGTCGAGCCGAACCCCGGAGACCAGGCCGTCGCGGCCCACCACCACCGCGTGGCCGTCGACCACGCCCCGCACGCCCCGCCCCTCGACCGTGCCGAAGCCCTCGACGGCGGGGAGGACGCCGCATCGCGCCCTGGCGCCCGCGGCGATGGCCCGCCCGACCGGATGCTCGGAGGCGTCCTCCACCGCTCCGGCGTAGCGCAGCAGCGCGTCCGAGTCCGTTGTCGGGCCGGCGACGACGCCGGCCAGTGTCATCGTGCCGGTGGTGACGGTTCCGGTCTTGTCGAGCACGATCGTGTCGACGCCGCGGACGCGCTCGAGCACCTCGGGCCCCTTGATCAGGACGCCCAGCTGAGCGGCGCGGCCGGTGCCCACCAGCAGCGCGGTGGGCGTCGCCAGGCCGAGGGCGCACGGGCAGGCGATGATCAGCACGGCGACGGCGGCGGTCAGCGCGGCCGTGACCGACAATCCCGCGGCCACCCACCCGACGAGGGTGGCCAGCGCGGCCGCGACGACGGCCGGAACGAACACGGCGGCGACTCGGTCGGCCAGCCGCTGCACGCGCGCCTTGCCCGCCTGGGCGGCCTCGATGAGCGCGGCCATCCGCGCCAGCGCGGTATCGTCACCGACCCGGGTGGCCCGCACCACCAGCCGCCCGCCGGCGTTCACAGTTCCCCCGGCCACGGCGTCGCCGGGACGGACCTCGACCGGGACGGACTCGCCGGTCAGCATCGATGCGTCCACGGCCGAGGTGCCCGCGGTGACAATCCCGTCGGTGGCGATCCTCTCCCCGGGTCGCACGACGAACTCGTCGCCCACCGCCAGCCGCTCGACGGGAATGCGGATCTCGCCGCCGGGGGACAGCACGGCGACGTCCCTGGCACCGAGCTCCATGAGGGCTCGCAGCGCCTCTCCGGCCCGGCGCTTGGCCCGCTTTTCGAAATACCGGCCCGCCAGGACGAACAGGGTCACCCCGGCGGCCACTTCGAAGTACACGTTTCCCGCCCCGCCGCCGCGGCCGGCGGTGAGCTCGAAGCCGTGGCGCATGCCCGGCTCGCCCGCCGTTCCCCACACCATCGCGCATACGGACCATCCGAACGCGGACAGCGTCCCGATCGAGACCAGCGTGTCCATCGTGGCCGTGCGGTGCTGCAGGCTCGTCCACGCGGCCGCGTGAAACGGCCCGCCGGCCCACGCGACGACGGGCGTGGCCAGCGCCAGCGACACCCACTGCCAGGAGCGGAACTGCAATGCGGGGACCATCGCCATGGCGATGACCGGGACCGCGAGCACGGTCGCGCCGACGAGGCGGGTGCGCAGCGAGGAGACGTCGGGGGCGGCGGGCCCCGGACGCGCCAGCACCGCGGTGTAGCCGGCCTTTTCCACCTCGGCCAGCAGGGCGGCCGGGTCGTAGCCGGACGGGGCCGTCACGGTGGCCTTCTCGGTGGCGTAGTTGACGGTGGCGGCGACGCTGTCGAGCCTGTTCAGCTTCTTCTCGATCCGGGCGGCGCACGAGGCGCATGTCATGCCCGCGATCTTGAGCTCGATGGCGTTGGTCGCCGCGGCCGTCATGCGACCAGAACCGCCTCGAAGCCGGCCTCGTCGACCGCGCTGAGCACCGCGTCGTCGTCGATCGGCGCGGCGGCGGTGACGACCAGCCGTCCCGAGCGCGCGTCGACGTCGATGCCCTCGACGCCGGGCACCCGGCCGACCTCGCTGCGCACCGCGGCCTCGCAGTGCCCGCAGCTCATACCGCTCACCCGGTACTCACTGATCGCCACGGAACTCCTTTCGTACCCACGGGGGATGCTGCGCGCCGAACCGCCGGCCGCGCTGGGGTTGCGCCGCAACATCAACGCCGGCGACGTGCACCGGCGTGTCGCAACAGTTTAGGTGTCGCGCGTTAACCGGCTGGCGACTCCTGCCTGGCCGGCGTCAAGGCTGCGAGAGCAGCAACATGACCCGGCCCTGCGCCGACGGCGGGGCGAAGGCGGACGGGTCGAAGCCGTAGTACTTGCGGTCGTCGGGGCTGACGGCGTCGATCACCTTGCCGGTTGCGCTGAGCTCGCCGTGGTCGACGTCGGCCATCATGCCCCTGAAGTCGGGCACCGCCATCGAGTCGGCGAGCAGCAGCGCCTCACCGCCCCCGGGCAGCGCCACCAGCACGCCGGCGCCCGCATAGTTGTTGCCGCCGCGACCGCGTCCCTGCGGCGCCCAGTAGACCGGTCGCGATGCCACGGCGCCCCGCACGCGCCGGTATTCCCCCGGGTGGCGCGCGTCGGCGACCGTGATGAGGGGCAGGTGGGCGATCGTGCGCTTCTCCTGCACCCACATGACACCCAGCGGGATGCACACGATGGCGTACATCAGGCCCACCAGCGCCAGGACCGGCTTCCAGGCGATCTCCCAGCCGAGCCGGCGCTGCGAAACCGGCAGGCCGCGCAGCTGCGCGTCCAGCTCCCGGCGCCCGAACCGGAAGACGTACCAGGCCAGCAGGCGGGCCAGCGCCATGCAGGCGATGATGATCAGCCCGACGATGCCGCACGCCCGCCAATAGAACGTGCTGTCTCCCTGGTTGACGGTGGCAGCCCACATGACGGCGGGGATGGGCGCCGTGATCAGCAGCAGGAGTGCGTACGACGGATGACTGGTCAGGTAGGGGTACGACACGCTCCAGGCGCGGTTACCGCCGTAGATCGTCAGCGGCCCGACGTCGGCGTGCACGGTCGGAGTCCACGATCCTTGGACCACCCGCGGCCGAACCAGCGAGCGGACGAAGAAGAACCCGAAGAACAGCGAGACGGCGAGGCATCCCCAGAAGGTGCCGTCGAGCCGCTCACCGGTGCCCGGCACGCCGAACGCGCCGTGGATGTCGATCGCCTTGCCGAGGAAGAACATCAGCGGCATCACGACGAAGAACTCCATCAGCCAGATCTGGACCAGCTGCGGGATGCGGGAACCCAGCCTGTCGAAGGCCAGCACGCGTTGCCACAGGAAGCGCCCGACGCCCATGAGCAGGCACCTTAACCAGTTCCGCCCGTTGCGGCGACCGTTCGCTCAGCAGTACGCGATGCCCATGTCGACCGAGACCTGCGTCCCGGTGACGAACCGGGACTGGTCGCCGGCCAACCAGGCCACCGCGTCGGCGATGTCCTCGGGCTGGGCTGCGCCCTCGGGCAGCAGCGACTTGTTCCTGCCCCGCAGTTCGGGGTAGGTGTCGCCGGCCTCGTGGATCGCTTCGCGCATGCGCCCGCCGCCCATCGGGGTGGCGACCGCACCGGGATGCAGGCTGTTGACGCGGATGTTGTGCCGGCCGAGCTCGGCGGCGAACGCGCGGGCCAGCCCGGTGACGGCGTGCTTGCTGGCGGTGTAGTGGACCATGAAGGGCTCCATCCGCACCCCGGCGGCCGACCCGATCAGGATGATGGAGCCGCCGCGGGCGCCGTCGATGATGTGCCGGGCGCCGGCCATGACGGTGTTCCACGTCCCGGTGACGTTCGTGTCGATCGTGTCGCGGAACGCCTCGGGGGTGATGCGGTGCCAGGCCGCCGGGCTGCAGATGCCCGCGTTGGCGACCACCACGTCAAGCCGGCCGAGCTCGGCGACCGCTTTGCTGACGGCGGCGTCGAGGGCGTCGAAGTCGCGGACGTCGACGGCCGCGGACACGACCCGGGCGCCGTTGGCGCGCACCAGTCGCGCGGTCTCGGCGAGGTCGTCGGGCGTCGCCGGGTCGTAGGGAACGCTGGACGGCAACGGCCCGGCGATGTCCACCGCGATGATGTCGGCGCCCTCGCCGCTGAGGCGCACAGCGTGCGCCCGGCCCTGCCCGCGTGCGGCGCCGGTGATCAGAGCGACCCTGCCCGGAAGCGACTGGCTCATCGTTCGTTGGTTTCCTTCTGGCGACGTCTCGCCCTTTGTTCGCCGACACGGCGAAGCGTAGCGTCGGCCTCGCCATGCCGGACAGCCGGAAGGAGACACCATGACCGTCACCACCGTCGATGCGGGGCCCCGCCGGGTGAGCCGGTCGGTCGAAGTCGCCGCGCCCGCCGGCGAACTGTACGCGATGGTCGCCGATCCTCGGCGTCATCACGAGCTTGACGGCTCGGGCACGGTCCGCGACAACGTCACCTGCCCCGCGAATCTCGCTGTCGGGTCGAAGTTTTCGACGAAGATGAAAATGTACGGGCTGCCGTACCGGATCACCAGCACCGTGACCGCCCTGAAACCGAACGAAGTGGTGGAATGGCGCCACCCGATGGGGCACCGCTGGCGCTGGGAGTTCGAGGCGCTGTCGCCCACGCTGACGCGGGTCACCGAGACCTTCGATTACCGCGATGCCGGCGCGATCAAGAACGGGCTCAAGTACTACGAGCGGATCGGCGCCCGCAAGGGCAACACCGAGGGCATCGAGGCCACGCTGGCGCGGTTGCGCGATCGTTACGGTGCAAGGTGAGTCTTTACTGAACGCCGCCGCGCCGCGGGTCGTCCACTAGGGGTGAACAGAACCGGGCTCACCGCCGATACACACCGTCGCATCGCCGAGTCGCTTTCGCAGACCGGGCAACTCGTCGCCCGTTACGGCCTGGTGGTCGTGCTGGCATGGATCGGCTTCGGGAAGTACGTGAAGATGGAGTCGCGCGTGCTCATCGAGCACAGCCCGCTGATGAGCTGGATCTACGACGTGTTCAGCGTGACGACGGTCGCGCGCGGGCTCGGGACCATGGAAATCGTTGCCGCGCTTCTGATCGCGCTGCGGCCGGTGTCGCCCCGTGCGTGTGTGGCGGGCAGCGCGCTGGCCGTCGTGCTGTTCGTGGGCACGATCAGCTTCCTGTTCACCACGCCGGGGGTGGTCGCGAAACACTACGCCGGCCTTCCGGTGTTGTCGGCGTTGCCGGGGCAGTTCCTGCTCAAGGACCTGGTGCTGATCGGCGTGGCGATATGGAGCCTCGGCGAAGCGCTGGCGGCCGCGGCTCACACGTAAGGCAGCACGTCGTCGGCCAACAGGTGCAGGCTCGCCCACCCCTCTTCGAGCGGGAGGCCCCCCGCCAGGGGGTTCATCACGACTTCGCTTCTCCCCCTGCGAATCTGATCGAGCAGCTGTGCGGGAGTGAGGATCTCGACGACACCGCGGTCGCGCAGGTCGTGGGCCGACGCGACCGCCGTCTCGTTGGGCCGCGGGACGCCGGACCGCTTCCAGGCGGTGTACTCGGCGGCCTCGTGCATGAGGAAGTCGCCGTAACGGGCCCAGGCCGTGTCGGGATCGTTGTGCAGCAGGGTCACGGTGCTGCCGTTCTCGGGCCGGTAGACGAAGCCGCTGGTGCCGTTTCTTTCCATCTCCCGCTCGTAGACGGCTTCCACGTCGGGCAGGGCCATCGGCGGGGAGAACGGGAGCCCGAAGCGGGCGGCGCGCCTGGCCGCCGCCGCGGTCATGCCGCCGACGAAGAAGATCGGGTGCGGTTTCGTGTGGGGCTTGGGCGTGACGTTGATGCGCGCCCCGCCGTATTCGAACGGCTCGTCGCCCCACGCCCGCAGCAGAACCGTCAGGCACCGGTCCATCAGCGCGGCCCGCTGCGACCAGTCCTTCCCGGCGGCGTGGTACTCCTCTGGGCGGTAACCCATTCCGGCCACGAAGCTGAACCTGCCCTGGGTGAGGTTGTCCAGCACGGCGATGTCCTCTGCGAGGCGCACCGGTTCGTAGAGGGGGAGGATCAGCGCGTTGACGCTGATACGCGCGCGGCGCGTGCGCCCCGCGACCGCGGCGGCCATGATCAACGGCGACGGCAGCCACCCCGTCGCCGCCAGGTGGTGTTCCTCGGTGCTGATCGCGGTGAAGCCGCGCCCGTCGGCGTACTCGGCCATGTCGAGTGCGGCCTGGTAGCGCTCCGCGTGGCGTGCCGCCGGGTCGGCGACATTGGTCATGTTCAGCCGCAGGGCGGTGAGCAGACTCACCGGGCGTCACCGTCGCCGCGCGCGAACAGGGTGCCCCGGATCAACGCCTTCGCCGCCTCCAGCGTCACCGCGTAGGCGTCGGGTGCCAGGGCGGCGGCCCGTTCGGTCAGGCCGCGCGCCAGCGCGTCGAGCGCGTCGACCGTCGCCTTGGTCTCGGTGCCGCGGGGCAGCCGTCCCCGCGCCCCGGCCTCCTCGACGATGTCAGAGAGGATGGCCCGCAACGCCTTAAGCCCGGGGGGCACGGCCCGGCGCCCGCGCGGACGCTCCGCGCGTTCGAAGGCGGTCAGGAAGGGTGCGAGGTATGGATGGTCGCGCATCAGCCGGCCCGCCTCGTCGAGCACCGCTTCGATCCGCTCGGCCGGGTCGTCCGCGCGGCCCGCGGCGGATCGCAGCCGTGGCAACGCGATCTCGTCCACCTCCCTGACCGTCGCGGTGAGCAGCGCCGACTTGCTGGGGAAGTAGTGGTAGAGGCTGCCGCTGGTCATGTCGGCGGTGCGCGCGATCTCGCGGATGGTGGCGCGGGAGTGGCCCAGCTCGGCCACGCAGCGCATGGCCGCGGCGACGATCCGGGCGCGGGTCTGCTCGCTGTCGGCGCCGACGGGCCTGCCGAGGACGGGCGGAGTGACGGTCATGCCCGCGGTGAACCTCCTGGTGAACCGCTCACACCACACCTCCCCGCCGCGGTCGGCGCTAATCAATCAGTCGATAATATTCGACGGTGGCGACGAGAAGGCGGGCGCAGCGCGGGCGCCCGGTCGGTGCCGTCGGGGACGAGACCCGGCAGCGGATCATCGCGGCCACGATGCGCTGCGTCGCCCGGCAGGGTTACTCGCGCGCCACCATCCGCGAGATCGCCCGCACGGCGGGCGTCACGAGCGCCAGCCTGTACAACTACTTCCCGACCAAGGACGAACTGATCAGGGCGGCGATCGCCGCCCGGACGGAGATCGCGCTGCCACGGTTGCGCGGGGCCGCCGGCGGCCCCGGCGATGTCGTCGAGCGAATCGAAGCGGTGCTCGACGAGTCGGGCCGGCTGATGCGCGAATATCCCGACCTCGCCGCGTTCGAGTGGGCCATCCGGTCCGAGGGCGCGGCCGCCCTGGGCGAACCGGCGTTGAACGACAGGGGGTTTCACGCCTTCCGCGAGATCATCGAGGGCATCGTGGGCGACGCGCAAAACCGGCAGGACGGCGCCGTCGACGCGGTGTACGCGCTGATCTACGGGCTGACCGAGTTGGCGGCGACGCTGCCGGCCGCCGAGTACCACGCCGCGCTGCGATCGGCCAAGCGACTGGTCAGGGGGAATTTGCTGAGCGGGACCGGCCGTTCCCGGCGGCGTTGAGGCGTTGACCGAGCAGCCACGTCCGCGCCCGGTCTTGATATGATCAATTGATTGATTATATAGTCTCCTCGCGAAAGAAAGCCGGGAGCGTGACCGAGACCGTTGACATGACGTTCGACGTCGACGCGCTGCGCCGCAAATACGCCGAGGAACGGGCTCGCCGCCTGCAGCCCGACGGCATCGCGCAGTACGTCGAGACCACCGGCGCCTTCGCCCGGTTCGCCGAAGACCCCTGGGTCGACGACTCCTTCACCCGCGAGCCGCTGACCGACGAGGTCGACGTGGCGATCGTCGGCGCGGGCTTCGGTGGCCTGCTGACCGGGGCGCGGCTTCGCGAACTCGGCGTCCAGAGCGTGCGGTTGATCGACCGCGCGGCCGACGTGGGCGGCACCTGGTACTGGAACCGGTATCCCGGCATCGCCTGCGATGTCGAGTCCTACGTGTACATCCCGCTCCTCGAGGAACTCGGCTACATGCCGGCGGAGAAGTACGCCAGGGGTGCGGAGATCTTCGAGCATTGCCGGCGCATCGCCGCGCACTACGACCTGTACCGCGACGCGTGCCTGCGCACCGAGGTGCACGAGATCCGTTGGGAGCCGGAAACTTCCCGGTGGATCATCCGGACCAACCACGGCGACGAGATGCGCGCCAGGTTCGTCTCGATGGCCAACGGGTACCAGGCCAAGCCCAAGCTGCCCGGCATCGAGGGCCTCGGCACCTTCCGCGGGCACGCGTTCCACACCAGCCGGTGGGACTACCGCTACACCGGCGACCACCTGGAGAACCTGGCCGACAAGCGCGTCGGCATCATCGGCACCGGCGCCACCGCGGTGCAGTGCGTGCCCCACCTCGCCGCGGCGGCCCGGCGCCTCTTCGTGTTCCAGCGCACGCCCTCGTCGGTCGACGTCCGCGCCAACCGGCCCACGGACACGAACTGGGCCAACGGGTTACGGCCGGGCTGGCAGCGCGAGCGCATCCAGAACTTCCAGATCCTCACCGCGGGCGGCCGTGCCGAGGCGGACCTCGTGGCCGACGCCTGGACGAGCATCACCCGCAAGCTTCCGGTCATGCGCCACGACGGCGACGGCGCGGTCGATCCCGAACAACGCGGCCGCGACATCGAACTCGCCGACTTCGCCAAGATGGAGGAGATCCGCGCGCGGGTCGACGAACTCGTCGCCGACCCCGCCACCGCCGAGGCGCTCAAACCCTGGTACGGCTACTTCTGCAAGCGGCCCTGCTTCCACGACGAATACCTGCAGACGTTCAACCGCGACAACGTCACGCTGGTCGACACCCGCGGTCGCGGCGTCGAACTCATCACCGAGGCCGGCGTCGTCGTCGACGGGACCACCTACGAGCTCGACTGCCTCATCTTCGCAACGGGATTCGAGGTGGGCACCGACTACAGCCGGCGCACGGGTTTCGAGCTGATCGGCCGCGACGGCCTGACGCTCACCGACTACTGGCGCGACGGCGTGCGGACGTTCCAGGGGCTGTGCGCGCGAGGCTTTCCGAATTGCTTCATCGAAAGCATCTCGCAGGCGGGCCTGACGGTGAACTTCCCCTACCTGCTCGACGTCCAGGCCGGCCACGTCGCCTGGATCATCGCGCGGGCGCTCGAGCGGGGCATCACCGCAGTCGAGGCCTCGCTCGCGGCGGAGGACGCCTGGGTGGACACGGTGGTGGCGCGCTCCGCCGCCACCGCCGAACGGGCCAGCACGTGCACCCCGGGTTACTACAACCGGGAGGGCAAGGCAGACGCGAAGACCCGGCAGGGCAGCTTCTTCTTCGGCGGCCCCACCGAGTACGCCGACATCTTGGAGTCCTGGCGCACCGCAGGCGATTTCCAGGGATTTGAGATCCACGGGGGTAAGCGGTGACAAGCCGGCGGGCTCGACGGCGTTACGCCGTCGGACGGCTGCGCGGGGCGACCCGCCGGGGACGTCCGCCGCGGGTGGTGATCATCGGCGCCGGGTTCGGCGGGCTGGGCGCCGCGGTGGCGCCGCGCCGCGCCGGCATCGACGACCTCACCATCGTCGAGGCCGACGACGGCGTGGGCGGCACCTGGCGGCGCAACACCTATCCCGGGGCCGCCTGCGACATCCAGAGCCACCTGTACTCGTTTTCCTTCGCGCCCAACCCATCCTGGAGCCGCACCTACGCCCGGCAGCCGGAGATCCTCGCCTACCTCGAGTCGGTGGCCGACGACTTCGACCTGCGCCGCCACCTCATGCTCGGCACGCGCGTGCGCTCGGTCCGGTGGAACCCGGACGGCGCGGGGTGGGACTGCGAGCTCGAGCGCGATGGGCGTTCCGAGACGCTGACCGCGGACGTCATCGTCTGTGCCGTCGGGCTTTTCGGCGCGGTCAGGCTGCCCGACATCGACGGCCTCGCCGGGTTCGGTGGCACCCTCATGCACACCGCGCGGTGGGATCACGGCGCCGAGCTTGCGGGCAGGAAGGTGGCGGTGATCGGCACCGGCGCCAGCGGGGTCCAGGTGGTTCCCGAGCTGGCGAAGACCGCCGCGCGACTCACCGTCTTCCAGCGGACACCGCCGTGGATGGTCCCGAAGGACGACCGGCCCTACAGCACAACGGAATTGGAACGGTTCAGGCGTCATCCCCTCGCCGTGCGCCGCACCCGCTGGCAAATTTGGAAGTTCCAGCACGACAACACCGCCACCCTCGCCGACGATCCGGTGGTGAACGCCCGCAGCCGGATCGCCACGTCGTTCCTCGAGCGCACCGTGCCCGACGAGAGGCTGCGCCGGGCGCTGACCCCCGCCTACCCGTTCCGGTGCAAACGGGTGCTCCTCGGCCACGACTATTACCGGGCGCTGCAACGCGACAACGTCGAACTCGTCACCGACCCGATCGCGCGCGTCACCCCGACCGGGGTCGTCACCACAACCGGCCGGGTCGTCGACGCCGACGCCATCGTGCTGGCCACGGGATTCGAGACGTCGCACTACCTTTCGGGCATCGAGGTCGTCGGCATCGGCGGGCAACGGCTGCACGAGCGTTGGGGTGACGACCCGAGCGCCTACCTGGGCGTCGCCGTCAGCGGATTCCCGAACTTCTTCATGCTCTATGGGCCCAATACGAATCAGGGCGGCAACTCGATCGTCTACATCCTGGAGGCCGCCGCGCGCCTGGTGTCCAGCGCGGTGAGCCGGGTGGCACGCCGGGGCGGCTACCTCGACGTGCGTCCCGAGGCCGAACGGCGTTACAACGACGCGCTTTCCGCCGACCTCGAACGCTCGATATGGACGCAGTGCGACAGCTACTTCCGCTCGCCCAGCGGCCGCATCGTCACCCAGTGGCCCTACACCGAACTGGAGTACGCCCGCCGGACCTGGCGGTTGCGGACGCGGGATTGGGCCCACCACGCGAAGCGCTACCGGGCGGGATCGTCGGCCACCTCGATGTCGCCCGCCGCGGCCGCCCTGCGCAGTTGATGGAAGTCGTCGAGTGACTTGTCGGCGTACGCGTACGACCACTCGGCGATCGCCGCGTGGACGGTGTCACTGCTGCCGACGTAGCCCTGGAGCACCGAGGCGTTCGCGCTCTGCGAGTGGGCTCGCGCCAGCAAGACCGCGCAGGCCACCACATACTCGCCGAACGTCGACGGCGACATGCCTTCCGTTTCGACGGTGCCCTTCATGTCGTGGAACTGACGGACGTAGTAGTCGCGGCCGTCCTTGCGCGTCGTCCCGAGAAACACATCCGACATCGCCTGCAGGATCAGCTGGCCGTCCACCACACGCACGCCCTGGCCCTTCGCCTCGACGGCGGCCGTGAGCGAGTCGGGTTGGCGCCGTTGACCGTATTCGTCGAGCACCGATCGGACCGCCTCCTTGATCTGCAAAATCAGGGGCGTGTTGTTGGGACCCACCAAGATGACGAGATAGCACCTGGTGCCGACGCTGCCCACGCCGACGACCCGAAGCGCGACGTCGGTGACGCGGAAATGGGAGAGCAGCAAGGCCACGTCGGCCGGGACCGCGGCCAGGTACTCCTCGATCGACTCCACCAGTGGCCCCTCGACGTCCTCGTCCACGTGCTGCAGCAGCGGAGGGTCTTCGCGCAGTCGCGTGGTCCCGTCCGGACCGACCTCGGTGATTCGTCTGAAGACCCGGGCCGACGTGCGTGTGCGGGCCCGGGCCGTCGTCTTCCTGATGACGTCCAGCATGCCCTTGGAGACTTCGCCTGCGTGCCGCTCCGGTTCGACGCGTAGGTAGTAGCGGTCGAGGACGTTCATCTCGAGCATGCTCTGCAGGCTGGCTTGGTAGCCCTCCACCGCCTGCTCGACGCAGCGCTTGATGGCTGGTTTGGGGTATCCGGCATGGCGGCCGCCGACGATCGCGCTCGTGATGAGGCGTTTGACGTCCCATTCCCCGGGCGCGACGGCGGCCTCGTCGAAGTCGTTGAGGTCGAACACGATCGAGCGGTCGGGGGCGGCATACATGCCGAAGTTGGCCACATGGGCGTCGCCGCAGCACATCACCTCGATCCCGCTCGACGGGCTCGCGGCCAGGTCCGCGGCCATGACCGCGGCCGAGCCCCGGTAGAACGAGAACGGGTCGGCCAGCATCCGCGCGAAGCGCAGTGGCACGAGTTCGCGGAGCCGGCCGTCGTTTTGGGCGACGAGGATCTCGGTGGCGGTGCGCCCGGCGGGGTTCAGTTGCGCGAGTGCGCGTCGAGGCGTCGACTTCCTGAGCGCGCGACCGCGCGCGACGTCCTCGCCAGGGACCTCGAGGTCGATGAGGCGTTCACGCAACTGGCGTTGCGGCATCCGATCAGCATATGCAAGCGGGCGCAATCTCGCCTTGTCGCGCGCGGCTAGCCTTGGCCGCTTCCGGCTTTGACCGCCGCGATGACGCCCCCGTCGACCAGCAGGTCGGTTCCCGTGATGAACGAGGCGTCCGGTCCCAGCAGGAACGCGGCGGCCGCGGCGATGTCGTCGGGCGTGCCGAGCCGTCCGGTCGCGGACATCGCGATCATCGCCCGCATGCCGTCACCGACCGGGGAGGCAAGTTCCTGCTGGCCCATCGGCGTGGAGATGATGCCGGGGCTGATCGAATTGATGCGCGCGCCGCGCCTGCCCCAGTGCGCGCCGGCCGCGCGGACGCGAATCTGGTTGGCATGCTTGGCGATCGGATAGGCAAAGTTCGGCTCGGTGATGCCGCTGACGAAGTCCAGCTGCAGCAGTTCGCTCGGCGGATTGTGAGCCAGCGCCCGTTCTTGCTCGGCCGCCAGCGGGGGCACCAGGTGCCCGGCCATGCTGGCAACCACCACGCCCGCGCCGCCGCGCGCGACCACGTCGCCGAACTCCTGTAGCACCAGCGCGGTGCCGAGAAGGTCGACGGCCAGGATCGCCTCGGCCGAGGCCTGCACCGGGGAGAGGCCGGCGGTGTGCGCCACCTGCGTCACGTCTCCCAGCGATGCGGCGTATTGGGCGAGCTCGTGAACCGATTCGGCCGACGCGACGTCGACGCGACGGCTTTGCACGTGATGTCCGTGTCCCGCAAGGGATTCGGACACCGACGCCAGCGTCGCCTCGTTGTAGTCGGCGAGCAGCACCGTCTTTCCGGAGCCGAGCCTCCTGGCGATCGCCTCGCCCATTCCGCCGACGCCGATGATGGTCAGTACGTCACGAGCCATCGCTCCACTTCCCAGTCAGTCCCCGTCCGGGGATGGTAACCGGCGGGCCGCACCAACCTCAGTGCCCGGGTTCCTGCCCCTCGTTGTGGGGATGGCCGCTGTGGCGGATCGCCCTGTCGGAGAACGGAGCCCGGAGGGTGGCGAGCAGGTGGCGGCGGTTGACGATCAGGCCCACGACCGCCACCGCGGTGTACACGGCGCAGAGCGCCAACCGCCCGTGCGTGGAGTTGATCGGGAACTGGACGACGAACAGCACCAGCAGGGCCCACGCCGCGCCCCGGCCGAAGCGCAACCCGAGGATCAGCGCGACGCCCATCAGGGTCTGGGTCGCCGTGAGCAGCACCTCCTCGACCTGCCGGAAGTCGAGCGCCAGCGAGGCGCCGCCCCCGCCGAGCAGGTGCGCCACCGGCAACGAACCCACCAGCAGCGTCCACTGGTTCACCTTCGAGGAGATGAGCGTGGCGACGGCCGCCGTGCCCTTGCCGCGCGCGGCGAAGATCGTCGCGATGATGAACTCGGGGGCCTCGGAGGCCAGCGGTGCCAGCCATTGAACCAGCAGGAACCGGTCGACGCCGAGCTCGGTGCCGGCGTCGACCAGGTTGTCGGCGAACGGCTTGGCGCACAGCAGGATCACCGCGCCCGACGCCAGGAAGAGACCGATGACGGCGATGCGCCGGCGGAGGTCGGGCAGGTCGCCGATGGCGGCGGCGGTGCCGATCAGGTCGGGTTCCTCCACGTCGCCGTGGCTGACCTTGTAGAGGTAGTAACCGAACCAGCCCAGGAGCGTCACGCCCAGCACGAGGTGGATCTCGCGGGTGGCGGGAATGACGAACGCGACGACGCCGGCGATGAGGAGGAAGCCGAGTTCGACGCGGTTGGCCGGTTGCAGGGCCACGCCGCGGGTTTTGGCCGCGCCGGCCTTGCGCGCCGCCAGCATGCCGACCAGGACCCCCACCGGCCACCCCAGCCCCATGAGCAGCCGGTTGGATCCGGTCATGTTTGCGGCCGCGTACTGGGTGTACGCGGCGTTGTGTCCCGACACGAAGGCGTAGTACAGGTCCACGGCGTACTCCGGCAGAACCGCGACCAGCGCCAGCACCGCGATCGCGATGCCGCCGGCGACGTCGATCTGCGCCGCCTCGGCGGCCCACGCCAGCAGGAAGCTGGCCGCGACTACGGCGGCCCCGTAGATCAGCAGGGCGGCGACCGGATCCGCATGCAGGCCGGCTATCCGCGTCACCAGGGCGGGGGCGATGAAGGCGACGGTGATGAACGCCGAACGCAGCAGGGTGCGTCGGTGTCCGCGTGACGTGGTCGAGACCGCTGGCCGTTCGGTGCCGATCATCGTCATCCTTCGTGAGCTTCTCGGAGGCTCGCTGGCCCGGGCGATCTGCCTACGAAGCTACCCGTCGATCCGGCGGCCAGCAACGTCGCCGGTGGTGGGGCTGACGGGGAAGTGAGCAGCTGTCTTTGCTGGCCAAAGGGGTACGACGGGCGAAGTTAGGGTTACCTGATCCTAAAGTTGGGCAAACCTTCGGCGGACGGTGGTGCCGTTTTGCCCGGTGCGAGCGCCGAGATCGCCCTGACGGTTGTGCCTCGCCGACTTTCGGCGACCGCCGCGGCGTTCTCGGCGTACCCGGCCACCGCTAATCCCCCATCGTCGCTGCGGCGGCCTGGGTCAGCAGCTCGACGGCCTGCCGCCGTTCGAGGGAGGCGAGCAGTTGCGCGCCGGCGCGCAGGCTCTCGCCCACGAACCAGGTCGGACCGTTGGCCAGGTTCTCGAATGCCTCCGCGATCACGTCCTCGACGGCGGCGGCACCGGGCGGCACGTCGTGCGGCGAGGCGATCTGGCCGCGGCTGTGTTCGAGTTGCCTGAGCGCGGGGGTGTTGGTCTTGCCGAGGATGAGGCCGAGGACGTCGACGCCGGTGTCGCGCAGTTCCGACCACAGCGCCTCGGCGAACACCATGTCGAAGGCCTTGGAAGCCCCGTAGGCGGCCATGTTGGGCCCGCCGGCCAGCCCGGCGCCCGAACCGAAGATGACGATCGCGCCCCTGCCCCGCTCGACCATCGGCCGGGCGAAATGGTGGCACAGCTGCATCGGAACCATGCAGTTGCGCTGCACCATGGTCTCGGCCGCCGCCAGCGAGTTCGCCAGGAAGGGCCTGAAGTCCGGGTCGGCCCCCGCGCAGTAGACCAGGGTGCCGATGTCGATGTCTTCGGTCGCCTCCGCGACCGCCGACGCCGCCCCCGGCCGCGCGAGGTCGAGTGCCAGCGTCCGGGTTTGCACGCGCGCCTGGGACTGGAGCTCCGCCGCGACCCGGTCGAGGACGGCCTGCCTGCGGGCGATCAGCACGACGTTGACCCCGCGCTCGGCGAGGCCCTTGGCGAACGCTTCGCCCACGCCGTCGGAGGCGCCCGCCACCAGCGCCCAGGGCCCGTATTTGTCGGCGAACGTCACCTAGGGGCTCCCCACTTCGCTCACGCGCACCGTCGTGAATTGTCTTCTGGCGATTCGCCACCCGTCGGGGGTCCGGACGCACTCGTCGTCGTAGAAGCCGATCCCGTTCACGCAGCCCCGGTTGTCCGCGGCCATGATCAGCGCGTCGACGTAGGTGCGCGCCGTGGCCCGGTCGCCGTCGACCGCGATGGCCTGGTTGCTCAGACGGTGCAGCGTGTGGCCCGCCATGGCGTGGACCTCCGTCATGAACTGCGTGACGGCGTCGACGCCGCGCCATGCGCCGATCACGCCGTAGTCGAGCTCGCAGTCGTCGGTGAAAACCGTTCGGAACAAAGGCCAGTCGCGTCGGTCGATCCCAGTGGCGTAGCGCACCAGCAGGTCGGCGATGTCCTGACGGTCCTCACGCTCGGTCATGCGACGTCTCCGTTCGGCTGGACCACGATGCCGGCGCTGCTACCCGTTAACTATCTCGAATAATCGATATAGACTCTCGAATGTTCGCCTCACTGTAGGAACGGCGCCGCAGAGGAGTCAAGCGATTCGCGGATCGACGTCAGCGCCGACCGCCAGGGTGCTCGACGTTGTCGAGCTCCTGGCCCGGTCCGGCAATGCGCGCCTGCGGTTCTCCGACGTCGTGCGCGAACTCGACCTGACGCAAGCGACGGCGCACGCGATCCTCAAGACGTTGTGCGACCGGGGGTGGGCCAGCCGCGACCCGATCGCCAAGACGTTCACCCTGGGCCCGGCGCTTGCGGTGGTGGCGGCGCGGACGGACACCGCCCGGCCGCTGGCGCACGCGGCCCGGTCCGCGGCGCTGCGGCTCTCGGGTCAGGTCGGGTACGCCTGCTCGGTGGTCGAGCGATTCGGCGACTCCCTGGTGGTCACCGCGTTCGAGGGTGAGCCCGCCACCCAGCCGTCCGGGATCCCGGGGGACCGCATCCCCTACGCCCCGCCGTTCGGGGTGGCCATCGCCGCGTGGGACACCGAGGAGGAGCAGCGCGCGTGGATCCGTCGCGGCGCGGGCGACAACGCCGATCGCATCGAGCGCCTGCGGCAGGTGCTCAGGCACACGCGCGAGCGCGGGTTCGACGTGGACTGGACCACGCCCGCCCTGGCGCAGGCCGTGCAGGTGGTGACCACGCTGGACATCAACGAGATGCCGGCGTCGGTGCGCCAGATCATGGACCAGCTGCTGGTCGAATTCACCACCATCGGCTTCCTGTCCGACGACAACCCCGGCCGGCGCAAGCGGCCCGTGGTGACCATCGCCGCACCGGTTTTCGACGAACGGCAGGTTGCCCTGATGGTGGCGGTGCACCCGCTGTGCCCCCTGAGCGCCCGGCAGATCCGGGTCATCGGCAAGCACCTCACCGACGAGACGCGGGCGATCAGCGAACCCCCGCGGGCGGCCGCCGTCGATCGCGCGGTGTGAGAATCGGCGTATGGAACTGCGGCAGCTGCGCTCGTTCGTGGCGGTTGCCGAGGAGTTGCACTTCGGCCGCGCCGCCCGGCGCCTGCACATCTCGGGACCCGCGTTGTCGCAACAGATCCTGGCGCTGGAGCGCGAACTGGGCACCGACCTGTTCGTGCGCGACCGGCGCAGCGTCCGGCTGAACGAGGCCGGACGGTCGCTGCTCGTCGACGCGCGCAGGATCCTGTCCCTGGCCGACGACGCCAAGCGCCGGCTGCAGCAGGCGGCCGCCTCCAGCACCCCGGTGCGCCTGGGCTACGTCAGTTGGCTGCCCGACGGCATCAACGAGATGGTGGAGTTCAAGGCGCTGCGCATCGACGAATGGGTGCTGCCGTCGCACGCCCAGGCCGACCGCGTGGCGGAGGGCACCCTCGACGTCGCGGTGGCGTGGGTCACCGACGAGCACGTCGAGCGGCGCGGTCTGATCGCGCAGCTGCTGCGCGTCGAGCCCCTGGGCGCCGTCAGTCCCGGGCTGACATCCTCCGAACCCATTGCGGCACAACGCCTCAACGTCCTGGTCGACGCCGACGAATCGGCATGGTCGTCCTGGAATCGGTTTGCCACCCAGTTCGCCGCCGACACCGGCGCGCGCGTCATCAGGATCGACGATGGCGGCGTCACCGGGGACGCGTTCCACGCGCACGTGCGCAGGATCGGCGCCGCCGTCCTCGCATCCCCCAAGCGCCACACCGCCGCGCTCCCGCCCAGCCTCGGCCGGCGGCCCGTCGCCGAGCCGGTGCCGCTGTGGACGTGGTCGCTTCTGCGACGCCGCGACGACGACCGGGTCAGCGTCCGCAACGTGGTGGACGCGCTGCTGGCGTCCGCGCGCGGCCGCGATTGGCTGACACCGCCGGCCGAGCGGTGGTGGGTGCCGCCCGGCGACCCGCACCGCGACGCCCTGGGCGCCGGCCAGCGGTAAGAACTCCCGCCAAGCGCTCGTAAGGGATTGGTCCTGGACGCCCCGTCCCCCACTGCGCTTCGGTTGAGGTAACGCGACGTGGAGGGTGACCGTGACACAGACCTACCTGGTGGACGAGCTGGCCGGCTTCGTCGTCGGCGCGGAGCAGGCCGACCTGGCGGCCGGTTCGCGGGCGCTGCTCAAACGCAACGTCCTCGACAGCATCGCCTGCGCGATCGGCTCCCTCGACGGCGGGATCGTCGGAACGATCCGCGACCACACCGACCAGTTCAGCGGCGTGCCGACGGCGACCCTGGTCGGCGGGGGCCGGGCGTCGGTGGATCAGGCCGCCTTCTTCAACGCCGTGCTCGTGCGCTACCCCGACCTGCTCGACACGTACCTGACGATGGGTGGGCTGTGCCACCCCGCCGACAACCTGGGCGCGGTGTTGGCCGTGGCCGAGCACACCGGCGCGACCGGGGCCGACTTCCTGCTCGCCCTGGCGGTCGCCTACGAGGTCCAATGCCGGTTCAGTGCCGCCGTTCCCGTCATGGCCCGGGGCCTGAATCACGCTCTGCAACTGGCGATGTCGGTCGCCGCGGGCTCGGCAAAGTTACTCGGGCTCGACGCCGAACGGACCGCAAGCGCGATCGCGGCGGCGGCGGCCGACAACGTCTCGGTGGCGGCGGTGCACGCCGAACCGGTCGCGCATTGGAAGGGCATCTCGCCCGCGATCACCGGCATGCGCGCGGTGTACGCGACCATGCTGGCCGCCCGCGGCATCACCGGCCCCAAGGCGTTGTTCGACGGGCCACACGGCCTGGTCCAGCTTTTTGGTCAGCCGATCGACCTGCGCAGCGGCGACCGCGCCCTGAACTGCGTCGAGCAGACCTACCTGAAGCAGTACTGCTCGCTCATCCACGGCCAGGTCGTGATCGACGCCGTGCTGGCACTGCGCGACGAGAACCGGCTGCGGGGCGACGACGTCGCGCGGGTGGACCTCGAGGTGTTCCAGGGCGCGTATGACTTCGCGGGCGGCGGGGCGTACGGCGACAAGAGCCACCCGCAAACCAAGGAGCAGGCCGACTACAACCTGAAGTACCTCAGCGCGGTCGCGCTGATCGACGGCGGGGTCGGGCCCGAACAACTCGAGGACGAACGCGTGCGGCGCGGCGACGTGCAGGACCTGCTGGCCCGGGTCAACGTCGAGCCCGGCGCCGACCTGACCGCGGACTATCCGAAACGCACCGCTGCCCGCGTGCACATCGTCACGCACGACGGCCGGGAGTTCTCTCGCGAGCAGACCGACTACGAGGGCTCACCGACGCGCCCCCTGACCTGGGACCGCGTCGTCGACAAGTTCCACTGGCTGGCCGAGCCGTTCTGCGACGAGGCCCTGCGGGCCGACATCGTCGCCGCGGTCGATCGGCTCGACCACCTCGGCATCGCCGAGCTGACCGGCCTGCTGGGCGCGGCGAGCCCCACCGCGCTGCGGCCGCGCGGCAAGGCCCGGTTCTGACGGGGGAGCGGCCGCGCGTGCCCTCGTGCGTTGCTCGCCGCCCGCACTGGAATGATCGGGGGGCATGCGCAACGAACGCGGCACCAACCGCTGGGAGCTGGTCACCTGCGGGACTCGGGGACACGTCACCTACGCGCCCGACGACACGGCCCTCGCCGAGAGGCTGAGCGGCCACACCGGGCTCGGGGAAGTGTGGCGCTGCCTGCGCTGCGGCGAGTTCACCCTCGGCAAACCGGCGCGCCACGGCCCCGCCGAAGACGCGCCGATGATCATGCGCGGCAAGGCTTTACGTCAGGCCATCATCATCCGCGCCCTCGCGGTGGAGCGGCTCTTCCGCGCGGTGATCATCGCGCTGGCCGCCTACGCCGTCTGGAAGTTCCGGGGCGCCCGGGGCGCGATCCAGGACACCCTGGACCGCGACCTGCCGGTGTTCCGCGCGGCCGGCTTCAAGGTCGACCAGATGACGATCGTGCACGAGCTGGAGAAGGCGCTGGCCGCCCGGCCGTCTACGCTGGCGCTGCTGACCGCGATGCTCGCCGGTTATGCCCTGATCGAGGTCATCGAGGCCGTCGGCCTGTGGCTGCTGAAGAGGTGGGGCGAGTACTTCGCCGTGATCGCCACGTCGGTCTTCCTGCCCCTCGAGATCCACGACCTCGCCAAGGGCATCACGATGACCCGGCTGGTGACGTTCGCCATCAACGTGGCCGCCGTGGTCTACCTGCTGTTCTCCAAGCGGCTGTTCGGCCTGCGGGGCGGGCGCAAAGCCTACGACGAAGAGCGGAAAGGCGAGCAGCTGCTCGACGTCGAACGGGCCGCCGCCGGGGCTTGACCGATCGCGAACCGCGACGCGCGACGGCGCGGAGGATGTCACAATCGCGCTTGTGCCCGAAAACGGTGATTTGCAATACGTTCGGCAGCGGTTCCGGCTGCTGTTCGACTGGGCGACCGACGGGATCTGGTTGGCGGACCAGAACGGCCGGTTCCTCGACGTGAATCCGGCCGCGTGCCGAATCCTGGGGTATTCCCGCGAAGAGCATCTGCGCCTGACCGTCGAAGACCTGGTCGGGTCGGCCGAGACCGGGGCGCGGCTGCAGGAGCTCAGAAGCACCCTGGCGCAGGGCGGTCGTGTCACCGACGTATGGGAACCCCGCACGGCCGACGGGCGCCATGTGGCTCTCGAGCTCAGTCACGCCTTCACTCCCGACGGGCTGTGGCAGGCCATCGGCCGCGATATCAGCGAGCGCCGAAGAGCGGAGGCCCGGCTGCGGGCGGAGTCTCAGCGCGACCGCGAGATCGTCGAGGTGCTGCAACGCCACCTCCTTCCGGAAGACCTCCCGGCCCAGGATCGGGTCAGCCTCGCCATGCGCTACGAGCCGGCCGTGGAGGCGCTGACCGTCGGCGGGGACTGGTACGACGTGGTTCGGCTGCGCGACGGGCGCATGTCGCTTCTGGTCGGTGACGTGGTCGGAAAGGGAATTGCCGCGGCGGCGGTCATGGGCCAGTTGCGCAGCGCTGCCCGTGCTCTGCTGCTCGACGGTCACGGCCCCGCCCAAACGCTCACCGCTCTCGACACTTTCGTCGCCACCGTGCCCGGGGGGCATTTCTCCACAGTGTTCTGCGGATGCGTGGACACGGTTGCGGGGACGGTCCGGTACAGCAGCGCCGGTCATCCCCCGCCCATCGTGGATGACGGCGGCGCCGCATACCGGCTGCTTGACGAAGCCCAGTCGGTTCCGCTGGGCGTCTCCGTGGAAGCCCGCCGCCCCGAGACGACGGCGCGACTGCCCGGGGGTTCGACCTGGTTGTTGTACACCGACGGGCTGGTGGAACGCCGCAGGCAATCGATTGATATCGGAATCAATTGCGCCGCAGATATCTTGGCCCAGACTCGCTACCTGACGCCGTCCGCCGTCGCCGATCGGCTGGTCGACGAACTTCTCGCCGGTGGCCACGATGACGACGTCGCGCTGCTCGTCTATCGCCAACCCGACCTGCCGGGCAACGTCTGAAGGACGCCCCGACTCCCGGCGCGGGCAGTCGAGACCGCCTCGCACGAGAATTCGAGTACTGGCACGGGGACCGCCCGGGCCCGTCACGCGCCGCGGGGCCGGGCATACTGCCCACGGCAGGAACGGAGACGCCAATGGGCACCTATGCGATCACCGGATCGGCTTCCGGGATGGGCCGCGAGACCGCGCTGCGGTTGCGGGGCGACGGACACACCGTGATCGGCGTCGACATCAAAGGCGCCGACATCCCCGCGGACCTGTCCACCCCCGCCGGCCGCCGGCACGCCGCCGACGGTGTCCTCGAGGCCTGCGGCGGCAGGCTCGACGGCGCCGTGCTGGCCGCCGGGCTGGGCCCCAGCCCCGGCCGGGACCGGCCGCGCCAGATCGCCCAGGTGAACTACCTCGGGGTCGTCGAATCGCTGGCCGCGTGGCGACCGGCGCTGGCCGCGGCCGGCGGCGCGAAGGTCGTGGTGGTCGCGAGCAATTCGGCGACGACGGTCCCGGCGGTGCCGCGCCGCACCATCAGGGCCCTGCTCGCCCACGACGCCGAGAAGGCGGTGCGATCGGTGCGGCTGATGGGGCCGGCCGCGCCGACGATGATGTACGCGGCCTCGAAGATCGCCGTCAGCCGGTGGGTGCGGCGGCATGCGGTGCTGCCGGAGTGGGCGGGGGCGGGCATCCGCCTGAACGCCCTCGCGCCGGGGGCCATCATGACGCCGTTGCTCGAAGAGCAACTGTCAAACCCGATGCAGGCCAAGGCGGTTCGCTCGTTCCCCGTCCCGGTCGGCGGGTTCGGCGAGGCGCAGCACATGGCCGCCTGGATGTGCTTCATGCTCTCGGAGTCGGCCGACTTCCTCTGTGGCAGCATCGTTTTCGTCGACGGCGGAACCGACGCGTATTTCCGCTCCGACGATTGGCCCAAACCCGTGCCGGTCCGCCGGCTACCCGGCTACCTGCGCAAGTTCCGCAACCGCGGAGTGTGACCCACGACGCACTCCGTCGGGGATGTGGGTGACGCAACAGCGCCGCTTCTTGTGGCGTTCACCCCGGCGGGGCGATGCTGTAATTCGACTAGCGTCAAATTCTAGAAAGTCGGCATACCGCCGGCCCAACGAAGGATCGATAGCGTGTCCACACTGCAGGCCCTGATCGGCCAGGGCCCTACGAACCTCGACGTCGTCACCCCGATCAAGGAGCGCGCGTGCCACGCGCTCTACGCCGTCCTCCGGAGCAGGCCGAAGGGTCTGCTCGGCCAGGGCGGCCCCGACGTCCGCCTGATGCCCAGGGGTGCCGAGCGCTGCTGACCGCGCCACCCGGCAGACTGAGCGGTCGGTGGACGAGTACTGGAACCACAACACCGCCTACCACGCCTGGCTGGTCGGCATCGCGGCGCGGCTCCGCGGCCGGGTCCTCGACGTGGGGTGCGGCGAGGGGTTGCTGGTGCAGCGACTGGCGGCCGTATCGACCGACGTCCTCGGCATCGATCCCGACCCCCAGTCCGTGCGGCGCGCGCGGCAGCGACTGCGGTCCGTCGGCAACGCCTCCGTCGAGCTGACCGGCTTCCCCGGCCCGGACGCCGCGCGGCGCCCGTACGACCTCATCACCTTCGTCGCCAGCCTGCACCACCTGCCGCTGCGCGAGACGTTGCTCGAGGCGCGCCGGATGCTCGCACCGGGAGGCGAGCTCGCGGTCGTCGGGCTCGCGGCGAACAAGAGCGTCGCCGACTGGGTCTGGTCGGGCCTGTGCACCCCGCCCGCGCGGGCGGGATCGTGGCTGCATGGGGAGACCCGCGACATCGGCGTGGCGGTGGCGCAGCCGCGCGAAAGCCTCGCCGAGATCCGCCGGGCGGCCGACGACCTGCTGCCCGGCTCCCGCATCAGGCGCGGGCTTTACTACCGCTACCGCCTGAAGTGGCGAAAACCGTGAACTGGCTTCAGGATTCGTTGGCGCGCTCGCGCTCGCGCCGACGGGCGCGCGAGGCACGCAGATTGGCGGCGTTGCCGCACGTCTTCACGTCGTGCCACACCCCGCTGTTGTTCTTCGAGCGGTCGTAGAACGTCGACGCGCACCGGTGGTTTCGGCACCGCTTGACCCGCCTCCAGGTCCCCGCGTGCTGGCTCAGCAGGATCTCGCCACACAGCGCCGAGGCCAGCCAACGCCACCCGGCGCCGGCGGGCTCCAGCCGCACCTCGCCGGTGTCGGACAGGGTCAGCGACGCCGCGACCGGCGCCACCGCAACGCCCGGCTGAGCGCTGTCCATATCGGGGGCCACCAACGAGCCGATCGTCGCGCGCAGCGCGCGGAGCCGGGCCAGGTCCGCCTCGGCCAGGACCGGGAGCTCGACGTGTCGGCCATGCAGGCGGGCCCACGTGCGCACCGCGCCCGCGACCCAGGCCGCGGCTCGGGCCGGATCGGCCAGCAGGTCCGGGCCGTAGCCCTCGATGCCCGAGGTGTTCAGGAAGTCCTGCACGAGTCCCAGGCCGCCGGGTGCCGAGTCCAAGCCGTAGCGCTGTGACGCAGGCCATGCATCTGACATAGTCAAAGAGTACTTGACTCTGTCACTAACCACAATTACCGTGACAGAATCTAAAAGCTTTCACCTACGTCATAAGGAGTGCATCATGGTCAACGTCAAGGGCGCGACGGTACTGGTGACCGGCGGGCAGCGTGGACTCGGGAAGGCAATCGTGGCCGAGCTGCTGGAGCGGGGAGCCGCGAAGGTGTACGCGACGGCACGGGCGCCGAAGCCCAGTGCGGACCCGCGCGTGGTCAGCGTCGAGCTGGACGTGACGGACCCCGATTCGGTGGCGGCGCTGGCCGTCACGGCGTCCGACGCCGAGATCGTCATCAACAACGCCGGCATCCTCGCCGCCCCGAACCTGCTCGCCAGCGACATCGACGAGGTGCGGGCCGTCTTCGAGACGAATGTCTTCGGCGCCCTGCGGGTGGCGCGGGCCTTCGCCCCGGTCCTCGCCGACAACGGTGGCGGAGCGCTGGTCGACATCCTGTCGATCCTGTCCTGGCTGCCCGGCTTCGGCGGTTACGGCGCGTCCAAGGCCGCCCTGTGGTCGATCACGAACTCGCTGCGCGTCGAGCTCGAGAAGCAGGGCACCCTGGTCGTCGGCGTACACCTGAGCTACACCGAGACCGACATGACCAACGGGTTCGACGTGGCCAAGAACGATCCGCGGGACGTGGCGCGCGCGGTGGTGGACGGCATCGAGCGCGGCGAGCCCGAGGTGCTGGCCGATGACGACACCCGTCAGGTCAAGGCGGCTCTGTCGGGTCCCGTCGAGACACTCGTCGTGGCTTAGGGGTGATGGCCGTACCCATTGCGGGTGGCAGGTCCGCACGGGCGCGACGTGTTTGGATAGCGGTATGCCCGACACCGACGAGGACCGCATCGTGAGCGCCACCCGGGTCATCTCGGCCAGCGCCGAACGCATCTTCGAGCTGATCGCCGACCCGGCGCGCCACCCGAGCTGGGACGGCAACGGCAACCTGGCCTCAGCCGCCCCGGGGCAGCGCGTCCGTGGCGTCGGAGACATTTTCACGACCAAGCTGACCAACGGCGCTGTGCGCGAGAACCACGTCGTGGAATTCATCGAGGGCAGCAAGATCGCCTGGCAGCCCGCGGATCCCAAGAAACTGCCGGCCGGTCACCTGTGGCGCTGGGAAGTAAGCCAGATCAACCCGACCCTCACCAGCGTCACCCATACCTACGACTGGACGGCGCTGACCGACAGCGCCCGGCTGGAGCGCGCCCGCGCGACGACGCCCGAGATGCTGCGTGCGTCGATGGATCGGCTGGCCACACTCGCGCAGGCGTCGGATCAGTGAGCCGATCGCACCCCGCTCTGCCCCCACCCGGCGGCGACAGCGCCGCCATCGTCACCGGCGCCTCGTCCGGCATCGGAGAGCAGCTCGCCGAAACACTCTCCCGGCGCGGCTATCCGGTGGTGCTGGTGGCCCGCAGCGCCGACCGACTGGACGCGCTCGCCGGGCGACTGGGACCCAACGCGCACCCGCTGCCGGCCGACCTGTCCGATCGGGCCGCCCGGGCGGCCCTGCCCGACAGGGTCGCGGCGCTCGGCCTCACGCCGGGCATCCTGGTCAACAACGCCGGGTTCTCGACGCTCGGTGTGGTCGCCGAATCCGTCCCCGAGCGCGAGCTCGACCTCGTCGAGGTCGACGTGGCCGCCGTGGTGGACCTCTGCAGCCGGTTCCTGCCCGGAATGGTCGACCGCCGCCGCGGCGCCATCCTCAACGTCGCCAGCGTCGCCGCCTTCGGTCCGCTGCCGGGGCAGGCCGCCTACGGCGCCGCCAAGGCGTTCGTGCTGTCCTACACGCACAGCCTGCGCGGGGAGTTGCGCGGCACCGGGGTCAGCGCGACCGCGCTGTGTCCCGGCCCGGTCGACACCGGGTTCGGCGAGGCGGCGGGGTTCTCCAAGGAGGACGCGGAAGCCGCGCTGCCCCGGCCGATGTGGGTGCCCGCCGAGGAGGTCGCGCGGGCCGGCATCGAGGGGCTCGCGGCCGGCAAGGCCGTCGTCGTCCCGGGTCGCGTCAACCGGGCGGCCGCGGCGATCTTCCGGGCCGCCCCGCCCGAGCTGATGTTGCCGATGCTGGCGCGCATCCACCCGGCCTTCAAAGGGCGCTGATCGGCTCCCGGCTCACGCCTTGGTGCCGCGCACCCACTGGATCGTGCCGAGATTCTTCACCCGCACGCGGGTGAACCCGTGGTCCCGCAGGATGTCGGCGATCTCGTCGTTGCCGAACACGTGCGCCCCCACGTTGGGCAGTTTCTGCCAGAACCGGGCCAGGGGCCCGGCGGTCGGCACCATGACGGCCAGCCGCCCGCCGCGACGGAGCACCCGGCCCATCTCGGCGAGGGCCGCCGTCGGGTGGGGGACCAGTTGCAACACGGCGGTCGAGACCACGGCGTCGACGCATCCGTCGCGCAGCGGAAGCCGTTGCGCGTCGGCCCGAATGAACCCGACCCGTGGCCCCGCCTCGTTGCGGACGGCGCGCTCGAGCATCGGCTCAGAGATGTCGACGCCGAGGGCGAGCCCGTCCGGGCCCGCGGCGCGCGCCAACGACGCGGTGATGTTGCCCGGGCCCGAACCGACGTCGAGCGCGATGCCGCCCGGCGGGATGCGGAGCCACTCGATCGGGAGTCGCCAGGCGTTGACCAGCCGGCGGGCCAGGGCCTGGGTGTTGTCGTAGAGCATCGACCCCACGGGGGACGCCCACGCCGCCTGGATCGGGCCGGTGTTCCTCGGCACGTCGTCGTCCGCGGGGTCGAGCAGGTCGAGATAACCCTTGCTCGCATCGATGTCGGTCGGCCGGTCGGCGAGTAGGTCGACCGCGCGGCGCAGCGCGGGGGGCAGCGAGATGCGGACGTCGGTCATGCGCACTCCTTCGAAGCAATCCCGAAGCGGGACAGCGCGTATCGAGACTTCGATCAGGCTACGCCGTTGCTCCCGCGAATTACCGCCTCGCCACGGCGTTTTCGCGCACCAACGCGCACAGGCGCCACCGGCCGGGCACACCCTTGAGCTCGGCCTCGCCGCGGTCGGTGAACTGGTGGCGTGATCCGGTGACGATGTCCCGCACGGTCGAGGAGACCAGCACTTCGCTGGGGCGGGCGAGGGCCGCCACGCGCGCCGCGATGTGCACGGCCATGCCGGCGACGTCCACTCTCGAGGCTTCGCGCACCTCCACCTCGCCGGCGTGGATGCCGACCCGCACCTCGATGCCGAGGACGCCGACCGCGTCGACGATGGCGTCGGAGCAGGCGATGGCCGCGCTCGGGCTGCTGAATGTCGCGACGAATCCGTCTCCGGCCGTGTTGACTTCGCGCCCGCCGAAGCGCTGCAGCTCGTGGCGCACGATGCGGTCGTGATTGTCGAGCAGGTCACGCCACCGATGGTCGCCGAGAGCCGCGGCGCGCTCGGTGGAGCCGACGATGTCGGTGAACACGATCGTGGTGAGCAGGCGCTCGGTGTAGGAGGCGGCCCGGACCCCGGTGACGAACTCCTCGATCTCGTCGAGCATCGGCGCCGTGTCGCCGACCCAGTACAGGGCGTCCTCGCCCGGCAGCTCGACCAGCCGCGAGCCGGCGATGCGCTCGGCGAGGTAGACGCCGTGGCCCAGCGGGCTGAACAGCGGGTTGTCGCGGTGCAGGATCAGGGTGGGCACCGTGATGCGGGCCAGGGTGTCGCGGACGTCGGCCTCGCGGATCTTCCTGATGAACGCGCGCGCCATGCTCGGCGACGCCGCGCGGTTGCCGGCGTGGTCCCACCACGCGCGGAAGGCCCCGTCGGTGGAGACAGACGGGGCGACGACTCCGAGGATGTCGAAGCCCCGCTCGACGGCGTCGGGCTCGATCCCGACCGTCGTGAACGGGTCCGACGCGGTCATGTCGCTGCCGATCGGGTAGTCGGGCCCGCGCAGGGTGCGCGCCGAGCCGTTGAAGATCACCAGGTTGGCCACGCGGTCGGGGAAGTCGGCCGCCAGGACGAGCCCGGCCAGCGAGGTGAACCCCGGGGCGAATACCGTCGCCCGCTCGGAGCCGACCGCGTCCATCACCGCGACGGCGTCCTGGGCCCACGACGTCGGCCCGATGGCGTCGAGCGAGGCGACCCGGGAGGACAGCCCGATGCCGCGCTGGTCGAAGCGGATCACCCGGCTGAAGGAGGCCAGCCGCCGGTGGAAGCGGTACATCGACGGCTCGGAGTCGACGCAGTCGATCGGGATGAGGGGACCCGGCAGGACGAGCAGGTCGGTCGGGCCCTCGCCGAAGACCTGATAGGCGATGTCGACTTCGCCGCAGCTGGCGTATCGGGTGCGCGGAACCGCAGAGGTCCCAGACATGGCTCCAGGCTAGCGGCCGATGATCGGAACGAGGTAGCGGGCCGCGTAGCGGCGGACGGCCGCCTGATCCGAAATGTCCAGACGGTCGGTGGGGAAGACGATGATGCCCAGCGCCACCCGCAGGAGGATGTCGGCGATGTCGGCGAGCTCGTCGTCGGGAACGTCGGCGCCGCAACGCCGCAGCGTGTGGGCGATGCCGTCGGCGAACTGGCGGATCGGGAAGACGTGCGAGCGGGAGAACAGGCCGAACAGCTCCGGCTCGCTGTCGACGATGCGCGAGTAGAGCGGCGAATCCTGGACCAGGCGCACCCCGAGCGCGAACGCCTCGACGACGGCCTCCTGCGGGTCGCACCCGGTCGTGGCCTGGTCGAGCGTGCTGAAGAAGAACTCGGCCTCGCGCCGCACCACCTTCTCGAAGAGGTCGTCCTTGGTCGGGAAGCGCCGGTACACGGTGCTGCGGCTGACCCCGGCGCGCGCGGCGACGTCCTCGATGTTGGCCCGGCGCACGCCGTAGGTCTCGAACACGGCCCGCGCCGTGTCGAGGATCTTCTCGTCCAGGTTGCCGTCTGGGCTGTGGTTCGGCACGAATCACGACCCCCTCGGCACTCTCGGCGCACCGCTGCTATGGTGACACAAAGATACGGTTTTGTTTCTCTGCGCCACAATAGGCCTTTTGGGCGGGTATGGGGGCACGCAATGACGACGCAGCCGGACTTCGACACCGGGGTCCGCGAGGCCGTGCCCATGCCCGTGGAGGAACCGGCCGACGCCGCCGGCCCGCGCCTGGGGCCGGAGTCGCTGATCTGGAAGTTTTACGGGGACAACCGCACTCAGTTCTTCGGGTTCCAGCGCACCGCCGGCGTCGAGAACTGCATCGAGCAACTGGCCCAGGGCGTGTTCGACCACTCGGTGATCTTCAGCGACATGCTGGGCCGGGCCAGGCGGACCGCGCCGCCCCTGATGAAGACGGTCTACTCCGACGACCCGCACACGTGGGGGCGCAAGGTCCGCGACTTTCACAAGCCCATCAAGGGCACCATCAGCGACGGCTCCCGCTATCACGCGCTGAACCCCGAGCTGTTCTACTGGGCGCACGCCACGTTCGTCGACCAGGTCATCTACACCGCCGACACGTTCATCCGCAGGCTCTCCGATGCCGAGAAGCGGCAGATCTTCGAGGAGGGCAAGGTCTGGTACTCCCTCTACGGGGTCAGCGACCGCGGGCAGCCGCAGACGTACGACGACTTCGTCGCCTACTGGGACGCGATGCTCGACCGGTTCGTCCCGCACAAGACCGTGCTGTACGGCACCGGCTACATCCGCAAGGGGATACCGGGTCCGCGCTGGATTCCCAGGCCCGTATGGCGGGTGCTGTCCGCACCGCTGAACGCCTACACCCGGCTGGTGCTCGTCGGCACCCTGCCCCCGCAGATGCGCGAGGTGTGCCGACTGCAGTGGGATGCCAAGAAGGAGAGGCGCTTTCGGCGGTTCGCCGCCGTCGTGCGGGCCCTGAACCCGGTGGTCAACCGGATGCCGCTCTGGTTCGTGTACACACCCTGGGCGGCGGCCGCCTGGCGTCGCACCGGCGTCGATCCGCGCCGGCTGCACAATGTCCCCCGACGCGCCGTGGAGACCGTCGGCTGAACGGCGCGTGGACGGCCGCGAAACTCATTGTGAAATAAGCACATCGGGCGGGCCGCGCTTGGCCGGTCGGTGCGAATGAGACAGGATCGACGGCGTGGCCGATATCGATTTCTCGCTGTTGGACGTCCCGCGATCGGCGCCCGTGGCGGACGCCGAGGCCTACCTGCGCGCCGCGATCGCCTGGCACTTCGGACCGGACACCGGATCGGCCTTCTGGCTGCGCGCCGCACGGACGCTCGACTTCGATCCGCTGACCGACGTCAGCACGTTCGCCGACCTCCGCCTGTTCCCCAACCTCGTCAACGAACTGCGCGACGCGCCGGCCGAGGACCTCATCCCCTGCGGGTACGGCACCCCACCGCCCGCCCCGCAGATCTTCGAATCCGGCGGCACCACGGGCGCGCCCAAGCGAACCGTCCAGATGCCCGACTGGATCGCGCAGGTGATCGAGTGGCAGACCGAGGACTTCGCGACCGGCGGGTTCGTTCCCGCGCGCGGGTTCCTGTGCGTCATGCCCAGCGGCCCGCACGGCGTCGGCTACTTCTCCCGCCGCGTCGCCGAGCGGCTCGGCGCGACCTTCCACACCGTCGACGTCGACCCCCGCTGGGTGAAGAAGCTCGCCGCCCGCAACGCGGCCGCGGAGATGTCCGCCTACGTCGCTCACGTCGTCGAGCAGGCCGTTTATGTCCTGCGCACGCAGGACATCGTCAACCTGCACACGACGCCCCCGCTGATCGAGGCCTTCGCCCGCGACGACGCGATCGTGGACCTGCTGAACGACAAGGTCCGCTACGTGCTGCTGAGCGGCGCCCACGTGGACGCCGACACCCTGGACCTGCTGCGCGACATCTTCCCCGCCACCACGATCACGATGGCGTTCGGCAGCACGATGGTGCTGTCGCAGGCCGTCACCCGGGTCGGCGACGACGGTGCGTTCGTCTTCCACCCGCGCACGCCCTACGTGGTGTTCTGGGTGATCGACCCCGACACGGGCGAACGGGTGCCCTACGGGGAGCGGGGGCAGGTGGTGATGAACCACATCAGCAGGGGGATGTTCGTCCCCAACAACCTCGAGCGCGATCTGGCCACCCGAATGCCCTGCGACACGGGCGAATTCAGCGACTCCGTCAGCGAGGTGCGGCCCGTGACCACGTTCGAGGGGGAGGCCGTCATCGAAGGGGTGTACTGAATGCTGCTCGATGCCCTCGGCGTTGGCGGCGAGTACCGCACCCGCAACCGCGAAGTCCTTCACGACACCGCAGGTGCCCGGGCCGCCGAGATCAGCCTGGTTCCGCCGCTTTATGTTTCGCGCGCGATCACCGCGCAGCGCAAGGCGGCCCCGCCGCCGTTTCCCGTGCGGGAGAAGGCCCTGGCGGCGGCTGCCGAGATCTTCGCCACCGGCGTGGTCGCCGGGCTGGACTTCGACGGCTACGTCGCGCTCACCAGCCGGATCTCAGGGCTTCCGGTCGCCGTGACGCGGGCGGGGGCAACCGGGGTGGCCGACGCCGTCCGTGACGCCTTCACCGCGGTGCGGGCGGCACGCCCGGCCGGCGCCGCGTTCGACCGGCGCGACGATGTAACCCGCGAGGGTGCCGCGGTGTGGGCCCGGCGCGGGGAGGTGTTCGCCGTGCACGCGGCGGGCAACGGCCCAGGCGTGCACGGCCTGTGGCCGCAGGCGCTGGCGCTGGGCTACCGCGTCGCTGTGCGCCCGTCGCGCCGCGAGCCCCTGACCGCGCACCGGCTGGTGCACGCCCTGCGCGAAGCGGGTTTCGGACCCGCGGACGCGGTCTACCTGCCCACCGCGCACGACGGGGCCGACGAGATCATCCGGTCGGCCGACCTCGCGATGGTCTACGGCGGCCAGGACGTGGTGGACAAGTACGCCGGCGATCCGGCCGTGATCGTCAACGGGCCCGGGCGCAGCAAGATCTGCATCACCGCCGACCGCGACTGGCGCGACTACGTCGACCTCGTCGTCGACTCCGTCGCCAACCTCGGCGGGGTGGCATGCGTCAACACCACCGCCGTGCTGTACGAGGGCGACGCCGCGCCGTTGGCCCGGGCGATCGCCGACAAACTGGCGGCCATCCCGCCACTCCCGACCGACGACGAGCGGGCCGTCCTGCCCACCCAGCCGCTCGAGAAGGCGAAGGCGCTGGCGGGCCACCTCGCGGCCAGGGCCGCGGGCGCGACCGCGCTGCTCGGCGCCGACCAGGTGGTCGCGGACCTCGGTGACGGCCGCGCCGCGCTGCGCCCCGCCGTGCACCTACTGGCAGACCCCGATCCGGACAGGCTCAACACCGAGCTGCCGTTTCCGTGCGTGTGGGTGTCGTCATGGTCGCGCGCCGCGGGCCTTGCGCCACTGCGGCATTCGCTCGTCGTCACCGCGATCACCGGGGACGACGACCTGATCGACGGCCTGCTCGCCGAACCGACCGTCGGCAACGTCTACCGCGGCCGCCACCCGACCTACTACGCGGCGCCGCGGATCCCACACGACGGGTTCCTGGCCGACGCCCTGATGCGCAACAAGGGCTTCATCGGGGACTGACGCCGCCGTCGTCCGTCCGAAGGGAAGGTCCCCACACGCGACATGTGGGGACCTCCAAGCCGCGCGGCGCCCTTGCCGCACGTGCCTCAGCGGATCACTCGCCGAAGCCTGGCGCGCCGACCGTCGTGGCACCGCCCGTGCCGAGGCGGCTGGCTGCGAAGGCGACGCCCTTGTCGATCATCGTTCCGTCGGAGGCGTAGGTGTCGTGCGCGGCGAAGTTCATCCCGTCGGAACACACCGGGTCTTCCGGTGCGCAGACCTTGATGGTCTTGGCTTGGTAAAGCGGCCCGATCGCGAGGGGCGGCTCGCCGAGGAAGTTCATCGCCCGGACGTTGGGCGTCCCGAACAGCACCACCGACGAAACATGGTCGGCGACGGCGGGGTCCAGCGGCTTCGGCACGGTGGCCGGGTCCACCCCGTCGGGGACGGTGGCCGACGTGACGAAGCCGACGACAGCCGCGCCCTGGGAGTAGCCCCCGAGCACCATCTTGGTGTTGGGGCAGTCGTGCGCCATCGACACGACGTGGGCGCCCGCATCGCGGATGCCGTCGAGGCCGGTGTCCCACTCGTTGCTGGCGGGGTAGTTCACCGGGTACACGTCCAACGAGCGACCGCCGACGCGCGAACGTAGGCCATCCACGAACGCCTGCCCGGTCGGGCCGACGCCGGGAGCCTCGCCGGTGCCGCGTGCGAACACCACCTGGACGTCGGGACACGGTTGGGCCTGTGCGGAGGGGAGGGCGGACGTGGCGGGGGCGACGACGGACCCGCCAAGGGCCGTCGCGGCCACCGCCGCGGGGACGAGGGACTTTAGGGCATGACGTGCGATCATGGCGCAAAAGTGCCCAACCGGCCCGCCGCTTAAACCACCAAATTAGTTAAATTTTTTAAGCGGCCGTAAATTCCGCCGCACTGCGCTCGGCTCGGCCCGGTCCGGGGGTTCGACCGCCGGATTCGCGTGTGCCAGATGCGGTCTCGGGCGCGGGAGCCAAACCCCCGAAGGTCGACGGCCTTAAGGGCGGGTCGCGGCTCGGGCCGGGATGGCGGTGTGGTCTGCTAGTTCTATTGAGTGCGAGGTAGGGGTCAAGCCACGGCCTTCCCGTCAGAGGGGTCTCGACACGCGAGCGGATGCGGCGAAGTTGGACGTTTTAGCGCAGTTCCTCACCAGGGTGACCGACCGATTGGCCAACCCGGCAAGGGTTTCGGACCCCGAGAGGTTGCGTGCCGCCGTCGCGGGCAGCGTCGCCCTGGTCACCGGCGCCTCCTATGGCATAGGCGAGGCGACCGCCCGGCGGCTGGCCGCCGGGGGGGCGACGGTGCTGCTGGTGGCGCGGTCGGCGGACCGGCTCGACGACCTCGCCGCTTCGATCAACGCGGGCGGCGGTCGGGCGGAGGCGTATCCGACCGACCTCACCGACGAAGCCGCCATCGCCGACCTGACCAAGCGGATCACCGACACCCATGGCGCGGTCGACATCGTCGTCAGCAATGCGGGCAAGTCGTTGCGCCGCTCGCTGCACCACCAATACGACCGGCCGCACGACTTCGAGCGCACCATCGCCGTCAACTACCTCGGGCCGATCTGGCTGCTGCTCGGCCTGCTGCCGGCCATGCGGGAGCGCGGCAGCGGGCACATCGTCAACGTCTCGAGCGTCGGCGCTCGGCTCGTGCCCGGGCCCCAGTGGGGGGCCTATCAGGCGTCGAAGGCCGCCTTCGATCGCTGGCTGCGCAGCGTCGCACCCGAACTGCACGCCGACGGCGTGCACGTCACCTCCGTGTACTTCGCGCTCGTCCGCACCCGGATGATCGAACCCACACCGCTGCTCGGCCGGCTTCCGGGCATGACCCCCGACGAAGCGGCCGACGCGATCGCCAAGGCGATCATCGAACGGCCCCGCACCAACGAGCCGCCCTGGGTGTGGCCCGCCGAGATCGCCTCGGTGCTGCTGGCCGGGCCCGCCGACGTCGCGGCCCGGCTGTGGTACCGCCGGTTCTTCGCCGAGTCGCAGTCCCGGGAGGTGACGGCATGACGGGCGAGGGCGTGGTCGCCACCGCGGCGCGGGCGCTCGTGCGCTCGGGCCTGCTGGGCCCGCTGCCGCCGGGCGCGGTGTTCCGGCTGCTGCGCGAGGCACGCCGGGGCGGCACCAACCCCTACACCCTGCTGGCCGTCACGGCGGCCCGGTGGCCGGGCCGGGCCGCGATCGTGGACGACGACGGCGTCCTCACGTACCGCGAGCTGCGCGAGGAGACCGAGTCCCTCGGCCGTGAGCTCTCCCACGCCCGCATCGGGCCCGGCCAGGCGGTGGGCGTCATGTGCCGCAACGGGCGCGGCTTCATCGAGGGCGTCTTTGCCGCCGCGCTGGTGGGCGCCGACGTCGTGCTGGTCAACACCGACTTCCGCACCGACGCGCTGGCATCCGCGCTGAGCTCGCACGGGATCACCGCCGTCGTCGCCGACGAGGAGTTCTCGGACCGAGTGCGGGCCGCGGATGAGTCGGTGCTCGTCGTCGACCCCGCGACGGTGACCGCCTACGAGGCCGGGCCGCGACCGAAGGTGGCCCGGCCGGGCCGGATCATCCTGCTCACGTCGGGCACCACCGGCAAGCCCAAGGGCGTTCCGCGCAAGCCGCAGCTGCGGTCGGCGGTCGGCGTCTGGGTGACGATCCTCGACCGCACCGGCCTGCACACCGGCTCGCGGATCTCGGTGGCGATGCCGATGTTTCACGGACTCGGCCTCGGCATGCTCATGATGACGATCGCCCTCGGCGGCACCGTGCTCACCCAGCGGCACTTCGAGGCCGAGGCGGCGCTGGCGCAAGCCTCGCTGCATCGCGCCGACGCCTTCACCGCGGTGCCGGTCGTGCTGGCGCGCATCCTCGACCTGCCACGACGCGTCCGCGCCAGGAACCCGGTGCCGTATCTGCGGGTGGTGCTGTCCAGCGGCGACCGGCTGGACCCCGGGCTCGGCCAGCGATTCATGGACGCCTACGGCGAGATCCTCTACAACGGCTACGGCTCCACCGAGGTGGGCATCGGGGCGCTGGCGACCCCCGCCGACCTGCGCGACGCCCCGGAGACCGTCGGCAAGCCGGTCGCCGGCTGCCCGGTGCGCATCTTCGACAAGAAGGGCCGCCCCGTGGGATCGCGCGTCACCGGCCGCATCTTCGTCGGCGGCGAGCTGGCCGGCGAGGGCTACACGGGCGGCTCGGGAGTGGCGGAGGCCAAGGCCGTCGTGGACGGCATGACCAGCACCGGGGACATGGGCTACCTCGACAACGAGGGCCGGCTGTACATCGTCGGCCGCGAGGACGACATGATCATCTCCGGCGGCGAGAACGTCTACCCCCGCGCGGTGGAGAACGCGCTCGCCGAACATCCGAGCGTCGCCGACAACGCGGTCATCGGCGTCCCCGACGAGCGGTTCGGGCACCGGCTGGCCGCGTTCGTCGTGCTGCAGCCCGGTGCCGACGTCGACGCGCACGCCCTCCGGGATTACCTGAAGGACAGGGTTTCTCGCTTCGAGCAGCCCCGCGACATCAACATCGTGGACGTGATCCCGCGCAATCCCGCAGGCAAGGTCGTCCGCAGGGAGTTGAGCGGCTAGCGGCTTCGGTCCCCTTCGGCAGGCTCCAGCGCCGCGACCCTGCTGGCCAGCCAATTGGGCGCCAGCACCGAGACGGCGGTGGCACCCGCGGTGGCGCCGATGACACCGGTCCAGGCCACCGGACCCAGCGGGGTGCAGCCGAAGAAGTGGCTGACGCCCGGCGTCTGGACGATCGCGACGAGCACGCCCGCGCTGCCCAGCGCCGTGCCAAGCACCAGCGGGCTGTGCCGTCGCGTCAGCAGCGTCTGCGCCAGCTGGGTGGTGACCAGGGCCGTCAATCCCATTGTGCTGGTGCGACGTTCGGTGCCCGGCGTCCAGCGACCGATGGCCCAGGCCGCCGTCGCGCCGGCGGCTGTTACCGCGCCGCGGGTGACGATCTGGCGCATCAGCGGCGCGTCGAGGGACGGCGCCGGTCCGCCCAGCGTCGCCATCTGGAAGGCGCGCTCCAACTCTTCGGCGTCGCGGTCGGCGCCGTCACCGTCCTCGTCGGGCCGCTGGTACTGCGGCGTGACCGCGACCGCGAGCGCGGGGAACATGTCGGTGAGGAGGTTCACCAGCAGGAGCTGCCGGGTACCCACCGGCGCCCGGCCGGTGCCCAGGGCGGTCCCGATGATCGTGAACAGCACCTCGCCGACGTTGCCGCCCACCAGGATTCCGACGGCGTCGCGGACGCCGCCCCACATCCCGCGGCCCTCGACCAGCGCGTCGAGCAGTACGCCCAAATCGTCCTCGGTGAGCACGATGTCGGCGGCTCCCCGGGCGGCCGACGAGCCGCGCCCGCTCACCCCGATGCCCACGTCGGCCATCCGGATCGCGGCGGCGTCGTTGGCCCCGTCGCCGACCATCGCGGTCACCTGGCCGCAGGCCTGCAGCGCCGAGACGATCTGCACCTTCTGCTCGGGGCTGACGCGCGAGAACACCTGCACGCGGGCAGCGACCTTGGCGCGTTCGTCCTCGTCCAGGGCGGTGAGCTCGGCGCCGGTGATCTCCCGCGCGTCGGCGGGCAGGCCGAGCTGACGGGCGATGGCCCGCGCGGTCACGGGGTGGTCGCCGGTGATCAGGACGACCCGGCGGCCGGCCTCGACGAGCGCCTCGATGAGGGGTCGCGCCGACGCGCGGGCGGTGTCGGCCAGGCCGACGTAGCCGATCAGGTCGAGGTCGTGGGCGGCGGCGTCGACGGCGTCGGTGTCGGTGTCCTCCTCGCTGGTCCCGTGCTCCCAGCGGCGCTGCGCCACCGCCAGCACACGCAGGCCCTGCTCCGCCAGCCGCAGCACGAGGGCCTCGGACTCGGCGTTGTGGTCGGCGTCCGAATCGTCGAACCGGCAGCGCGGCAGGATCTCCTCGGGGGCGCCCTTCACCACCAGCATCGGTCCGCCGTCGGCCGCGAGGACGCCGACCGACGCGGAATACCCGCGGCTGGACTCGAACGGCACCTCGGCGAGCACGGTCCAATTCGAAAGAGCTTGTTTGTCAAGGGAACTGGCGCCCGTGAGGATCGCCTCGTCGGTGGCGTGGGCGTGCCCGCCTCCGTTGTGCGGCTGGGTGCTGCTGCGGGCCGCGGCCATCAGCACCTCGGCGGCCCGCGGGTCGGTCAGGTCGGGGAAGGGCCCCTCGGGCGGGGTCCCGTACGGCACGCTGCGCACCACGCGCAGCCGGTTCTCGGTGAGCGTGCCGGTCTTGTCGAAGCACACCGTCTCGACGCGGCCCAGGGCCTCGACCGCGCGGGGCGTGCGGACCAGCGCCCCGCGCTGGGACAGGCGCTGCGCGGCGGCCAGCTGCGCCAGCGTGGCCACCAGCGGCAGGCCCTCGGGAACGGCGGCGACTGCGATGGCGACGCCGTCGGACACCGCCTGACGCAGCGGCGCCCGGCGTGCGAGCGCCAGGCCGGCGACGGTCGCGCCGCCGGCGAGGGTCAGCGGCAGCACCTTGCTGGTCAGCTCGCGCAGCCGGGCCTGCACGCCGGCGGCCGACTCGACGTCGGCGATCGCCGACATCGCCCGGTGCGCCTGGGTGCCCGCACCGGTGGCCACCACGATGGCGCGGGCGTGCCCGGCGACGATCGTGCTGCCCTCGAACAGCATGCTGGCCCGGTCGCTGTCGGCGACGGCGACCGGATCGACCTGCTTGTCCACCGGCAGCGACTCGCCGGTGAGCAGGGACTCGTCGACCTCGAGGTCCTCGGCCACCAGCAGACGGGCGTCCGCGGGCACCACCTCCGGGGCGGCCAGGTCGATGATGTCCCCGGGGCGCAGCGATTTCGCGCTGACCGTGACGGTCCGCTCGGCGGTGCGGCCGGCGTCCAAGCGGCGGCGGGCCGTCGCGACCGTGGGGAGGACGACCCGGCGGGCGAGCTGGTCCTGCTCGGCGAACAGCTCGGCGATCGCGGCCTCGGCCCGCAGCCGCTGCACCCCGCCGGCCAGCGCGTTGGCGGTCATCACGCCCGCGACCAGCACCGCGTCCACCGTGCTGCCGGTGATCGCCGACGCCGCCGCCCCCACGGCGAGGATGGGCGTCAGGGGGTCGGCCAGCTCGGCCCGCGTCGCGGCGAGCAGGCGACCCAGGCGGCTCGCCGGGCCCCGCAGCGGCGCCACGACCGGGTTGTAGGACAGGTCGTCAAGGAGCTGCCGCCACGGCGCCGTGCCGGCCTCGACGGTCAGGGGCCGCGTGCGGCTGGCCAGCCGCGAGTAGACGATCTCCGGGTCCAGGGCGTGCCACGCGGTGAGCGGCTGCGGCGTGGGGTCGGCCTGGCGCAGCACCCGCGTGGCCGCGAAGCTGCCCTGCATCAGCGCGGCGGCCGCGGCGGCGTTCACGGGGTTGAGCCAGCGCTGCACCGCGAAGGGGCTGGCGGTGCGCGGGTCGCCGGTGACCAGCAGCAACCCGGCCAGGGTGCTGCCGCCCTTGGCCAGCCGCACCGCGGACTCCGTGGCCTCCCGGGCCACCGGCAGCGCGGACAGGATCCGCACCGCGGCGGCCAGATCGGTGCCGGTGATGATGTCCGCGGTCCACGGCGTCGCCGCCTGCGGGTCGTCGAGCGCCACCCCGACGTCGGCGATGGCGAGCGCGGCCAGGGTGTCGGTGGACGCGAAGTCGCGGTGCAGCGCGGTGATCAGCAGCACCGGCCCGCGGTCGGTCCGCAGGTCGCGCACCAGCGTCAGCAGCGGCGTGCCGGCCGGGTGGCTCACGGCGACGCTGGCCGTGAGGTCCTGGGTGCCGGCGACGTGCCGCAACACCACCCGCGCGCCGGTGCGGTGCGCGGTCTGCAGCAGCGGGATCGCGAACGGGTCGACCTCCCAGCCCACGTCGACGCTGCCCACGCGTTCCCCGTCGACGATGAGGTCGGCGTGTTCGAGGCCCTGCGCGGGCGCCGCCGACGGCCCCTGCGCACGGATCCAGCGCAGGCGCGCGCCGGTCGCCGGCAGCTCGTCGGGGTCGGGCTCGGGGGCCTCCTCGCCGTGCAGCAGCGCGTCGGCGACCTCGTAGACCCGGTCCTCGTCCCAGCCGGGTACCTCCCCGCGGGCCTGCAGGACGGCGCGGTTGTCGCCGCGCAACGCCGCCCCGTCGATGACGATCACCTTCACCCGATCGAGGCGGCGCAGGGCGCCCGGGTCGAGGATCAGCTGCCCGGCGTTGGCAAGCCCGCGGCCCAGGACCGCGGCGAAGGACTGCCGGCCCACGTGGGCCGCGCGGGGGACGCCCGCCAGCAGGGCGCCGGCCGCGTCCTCGGTGCCGCCGCCTGCCAGCAGCGCGCCCGCCGCCGCGACCAGCGAGGCGTTCGCGGCCTGGTCGGTGTATTCCTCCACCGGGCCGGCCATCGACCCCTTGGCGGTGTCGATGGCGGCGTCGATCGCCCCGCCGACCACCACGTGGGACACTTCGCCGGCGGCCGCGGCGGCCCAATTGTGGCGCGGCGCATGAGATTTGGGCCCGGCCGACGAGATGACGGGTACCACCGGGGCCTGCGGCCGTTTCGGGCTGGCCAGCTCGGGCTCGCGCTCCCGCCAGCGTTGCCGGTGGGCGGCCGCCTCGGAGACCTGGAGGCTGCGCTGCGCCAGGTCGAGCAGGGGGGTGCCGACCGCCTGGGTCAGCCCGTTGGCGACCGCCGTCGATGCGCTGAGCGCGATGTCGGTGCCGACCCGGCCGAGGCGCGATTCCAGCACGGCCACCACCCGCGGCTGGTGGTTCAGCAGGGCCGCGGCCGCGCGGGCGCTTCGCGGCGCGACGGGCAATCGGCCCAGCCAGCCGGTCACCGCGGCGCCGATGGCGGCGGCGTCCATGGCGGCGGCGCTCAGCGGGACGAGGATCGCCAGCGGGTTGCCGGGGTCGGCGAACGGCGCCGACCGCGTGGTCGACTTCGGCACCACGAGCGTGAGGTCGGCGGCGACGCGGCAGACCGTGTCCCGCACCTCGTCGAGCACTGCGTCCTCGTCGGCGTCGCCGTCGAATTCGACCACGAGCCGGCCGAGCGCGCCCTCGACGTGGGCGCTGGCGATTCCGGGGATGCGCCGCACCGGCTCCTCCAGCGCGGGCGCGTGCTCGACCCAGCCGGGGAACGGCAGCAGCGGGTCGAGGTCGAGGTGCACGCGCCGGCCGCTCTGCCAGCGCACCGGCGGTGTCACCCCGCCCGCCGGGCGGGCGGCCGCACCGCCGATCCCGATCGCCCGGCCCGTCGTGCTGGCCATCGACTGCACCACCGGTCCGGCCAGTTCCGCCACCGGGCTGGTCAACTCCTGCACGGCGCCCGCCGCCCCGGCCGCGGTGGACACGCCGGCCCGCACCAGCAGTGCGGCCCCGCCGGCCACGCCGGCGACCACGCTCGTCACGCCGGGGATCTTCACTCGCCTCACCCTTCGCTTGCGCCTGCGTCGAGATTGTTCCCATGATCCCGGCGCGTGGGGGAGCCGTCCACGGATGCTCCGGGCGGTAGGCCGCTACGGCGGGTCGAATCGTCTGGTCTTCGGGGGTAAAGCTGCCCTGTCGAAAGCTTACCGGGCCGGCGGCAGGCCGAAGGCGCTGAACAAGCCGGGCTCGAGGAAGACGGTGACGGTCGCGATCCCGCTGGCGCCCCGGGTCAGAACGTGGATGGAGTGCGCCCGCAGGACGCCGTCCGCGGCGCGCCGGTATTCGGCGACCGCGGGTTGCGAGTTCGCCGCCGTCGGGAACATGGCGACGTCGCCGGGGGCCGCGAAGGCCCGCGCGGCGAGGAAGCGCAGCACCGCGTCGCGGCCGGCGAACCACACGGGCATGGGCGGCATCTCGAGTTTGACGTCGGCCTGCAGCAACTCGGTGAGCGCCGCGACGTCCGCGTTCTCGAATGCCGCGCAGTACCGGTCCAGCAGTTCGCGCCGGGGGGCGTCGTCGGGCTCGGACAGGCCCTCCTCGTCCGGGGAGATCTCGGCGAGCCGGGCCCGCGCCCGCTGCAGCGAGCTGTTGACCGCGGCGGGGGTGGTCTCGAGGAGTTCGGCGACTTCGGCCGCGCTGAACTGCACGACGTCACGCAGGATCAGGACGGCGCGCTGACGGGCCGGAAGTTCCTGCAGGGCGGTCATCACCGCCAGTCGCACGCTGTGCTTCGCGGTGACGGCCTCTTCGGGGCCGGGGAACATCAGCGCATCCGGAATCGGCTCCAGCCACTCGTATGCCGCGCCGTGATCGTCCAGCCTCGCGTCGGGATCGGTCGAGCCGTCGCCCAGCCCGGCCGGCAGCACGCGGCGGGAGCGGTTCTGCACCGCGCGCAGGCAGGCGGTGGTCGCGATCCGGTACAGCCAGGTGCGCAGGGCCGCGCGCTCCTCGAACGCCGGGTACCCGCGCCACCCCCGCAGGTAGGTTTCCTGGACCAGGTCCTCGGCGTCGTGGACCGAGCCGAGCATGCGGTAGCAGTGCGCGATCAACTCCGCACGGAACGGCGCCGCCTGCTCGATGAACTCGTCCTGAGCCGGCACGGCACTCTCCTATCGCTCGATCGCTATTGAAGTACAGAGACACCCGGGCGCCGAAATTCATCGGCCCGGCCGCGATGAATTCGCGCCGCGCGCCGTATCTCAACCAGGGAAGGCCGGCACCACGCCGGCGCCGATCACTCCCGTATCGAAAGCGAGCAGACCATGACTCATGTCAGCGCCGGCGGACTCGCCGGCACCACCGCGATCGTCACCGGCGCGAGCCGAGGATTCGGCCGAGCAATCGCCACCGCCCTGGCGGGGGCGGGCGCTCAGGTCGTTGGCGTCGCGCGCACCGGTTCGCGCCTCGAGGAGCTTCGCGACGAGCTGGGCGCGGGCTTCGTCCCGGTCGTCGCCGACGCCGCCGACCCTGCGACCGCCGTCCGCCTCATCGACGAACACCGGCCCCGCACGCTCGTCCTGTGCGCCGGGGCGGCGCCCACGATGAGGCCGCTGCAGGACCAGACGTGGGAGAGCTTCAGCGAGAACTGGAACGTCGACGTCGCACAGGCCTTTCACTGGATCCGCCATGCGCTGCGGCGCCCGCTCGCTCCGGGCAGCTCGGTGATCGTGCTGTCCAGTGGCGCCGCGATCAACGGGTCACCGCTGAGCGGCGGCTACGCGGGCGCCAAGGCCACCGTCCGGTTCGTCGCCGGATACGCCGCCCTCGAAGCCGAGCGGGCCGGGCTCGGCATCCGGTTCGTGTCCCTGCTGCCGCGGCTCACGCCGGTTACCGAGTTGGGCGCCAGCGCCGTCGCCGCCTACGCCGAGCGGCAGGGCGTCGACGTCGACACGTTCGTCCGCTCTTCGGGTCCCGCGCTGAGCGCCGATCAGACGGCGAGGGCGGTGCTGGAACTCGCCGGCGGCGCGCCGGGCGCCGATGCCTACCTGCTGACCGCGTCGGGCCTCGCGCCGGTCGCATGAACAATCAAACCCGAAGGGAGGCAATGGCAATGGACGCACCGGCGATCGTCTCGGCGCAGGAGTGGGCGGCGGCGCGCGAGCGCCTGCTGGTCAAGGAGAAGGAACTGACCCGGGCCCGCGACGCGCTGGCCGCGCTGCGCCGGCGGATGCCCTGGCTGGAGGTGACCGGGCGCTACGAGTTCGAGGGGCCGGAGGGCACGACGGACCTGCCGGGTCTGTTCGGGGGGCGGCGCCAGCTCATCGTGTACCGCGCGTTTTTCGAGCCCGGGGTGGACGGCTGGCCCGACCACGCCTGCCGGGGCTGTTCGATGATCGCCGACCACATCGGGCACCTGGCCCACCTGAACGCCCGCGACACCACGCTGGTGTTCGCCTCCCGCGCGAAGCAGCCCGACATCGCGCGCCTCAAGGCGCGGATGGGCTGGGAGATGCCGTGGTACACCATGACCGACGGCTTCGATGCCGACTTCGGCGTCGACGAATGGCACGGCACCAACGCGTTCATCCACGACGGTGAGCGCGTCTTTCGCACCTATTTCGTCAACAACCGCGGAGACGAGGCCCTGGGCACCACCTGGAGCTTCCTGGACCTGACGGCCCTTGGGCGGCAGGAGAACTGGGAGGACTCACCGGAGGCGTATCCGCAGACACCGCCCTACGAGTGGTGGGAATGGCACGACGCCTACGGCGAACGGGCACCGGCGCGCTGGTTCGGCGACCCCGAACCCGGGAATTCGGCCGATCCCCGTCCGGCCCGCTGAATTACACGCCAAAGACACCGTCGAATAACACGAATGCGCGGTAGCCGTCGAAACGGCTACACCGCGCAATATTCGGCCGGATCGAAGCGGCTACAGAATTCGGTGGTGTGCCCTGCCGAAGTGGTATCCCGTGGGGAACGATTTCTCGATGACCTGCAACTGGTGATCGACGCGGGATTCGAGTTCGAGCACCACGCAGCCGTCGCCGACGGTCTTGGACTCGAGGACTATGTACCGCTGTCCGCCACCGTTGACGTCGGTGACGGGATCACCAGAGTGCAAATTTTCTACGGGCACCAATTCCGGGGTTCCGTGTGATTCCACCCAAGTCACAGTAGGTCAATCCGGCGGGTGAGGGAATAGATTCCCGGCCTACCGGCCGGGCTCGGCGCCGGGCTGTTTGAAGAAGACGCTGACCCGACGGATGAGCCCGGTGCCGTCCCGTTCGAACGCCAGACATTCGGGCCATTGCGCGGGCACGCCGTCGATCTCGAACGCCTCGGTCAATTCGACGAACGACAGGCGGTCGTCGACGTGCGACACACGTTGCACGTGCAATTGGTGGCCCTCGAGGTTGGTCAGCACCTTGCGCAGGTAGGCGACGTAGTGCGCCTTGCCCTCGACGACGTCGCAGAAGGGGCCCTCCCGCGTGAGCCCCTCGTCGGCGAGCGTCGCGGCGAGGCCGTCCCAGTCGTGGGCGGCCAGGCACTCCAGGTAACGCTCGATGACACCGGTCACTCCCCACACGGTATGCCAACGCGGCCCCGGGGCAAATGGGGATCGGTAGGGCGAAAGGCACGCAACAATGGTCCGATGACCCATCCCAGCGCGCCGCGGTCGCCGGCCGAGGCGCCCACCTGCTACCGCCACCCGGGCCGCCCGACGTACCTGCGGTGCAACCGGTGCGAGCGCTACATCTGCCCGGACTGCATGCGCGACGCCGCCGTGGGGCACCAGTGCGTCGAGTGCGTCTCGGCGGGGGCGCGAACTGTCCGTCAGCCGCGGACCCAGTTCGGGGGCCGGGAGCGATCCGGCGCGCCCGTGGTCACCTACGCGCTGATCGCGATCAACGTGGTGGCGTTCGTCGTGCAGATGGCGTCGGGAACCCTGGAGCGCGACCTCACCCTGTGGCCGCCGGCCGTGGCCGGCGGCCAGTACTACCGCCTGGTGACGGCGGCGTTCCTGCACTACGGGGCGACGCACCTGATTTTCAACATGTGGGCCCTGTACGTCGTGGGGCCGCCGCTCGAAATGTGGCTCGGGCGGCTGCGATTCGGCGCGCTGTACGCGCTCAGCGGCCTCGGCGGTTCCGTGCTCGTCTACCTGCTGTCGCCGCTCAACACGGCGACCGCCGGCGCCTCGGGCGCGATCTTCGGACTTTTCGGCGCCACGTTCGTGGTGGGCAGGAAGCTGACCCTCGACGTGCGCTGGGTGGTCGCGGTGATCGCGATCAACCTGGTTTTCACGTTCGTCGCCCCGGCGATCAGTTCGCAACAGATCAGCTGGCAGGGGCACGTCGGCGGCCTGGTGACGGGTGCGTTGGTCGGTGCCGCCTACGTCTACCCGCCGAAGGACCGGCGCAACCTGGTCCAGCTCACGGCGACCATCGCCGCCCTGGCGGTATTCGGCGCGCTGATCGCTTGGCGCACCGCCCAATTGGTGACGGAGTTCTCCCTGTGAGCTGGTGGGTCGCCGAGGCCGAGTGCACGCTGAGCCGCGACGTGCCCGCCCCGCCGCAAGCGGTCCGGGATTTCTACGTCGACCTCGACAACATCAAGCTGGTCCACCCGCTGATCGTCTCGGTGGAGACGTTGTCGCGCGTCGAGACGGCGGACGGCTATTCGCAGGCCTACCGTGTGGTCGATCGGATCCCGTTGGGGCCGTTGACGTTGAAGGCGACCTATCGCGCGCGGCTGCACGTGCCGGCCGACGGTGACGTGCGCACCGAGGCCGACCAGCCTCCCGGCGTGCGGCTGCGCGGGACGGTGAGTTTCGAGCCGGTCCCGGGCGGCACTCGCGTCACCGAGCGGATCCGCATCACCGCGCCCCGCCCCCTGGCCGGGATCACGACACGGGAGGCGGTCAAGGCGCACATCGCGATGCTCGAGGGGATCAGCCGGCACTTCCAGCCGGGGTGAAGGGCCGGGGCCGACGGCTCAGCTGCCCGTGAAATCGATGATGCCGCGGATGTTGCGGCCCTCGCGCAGGTCGGTGAACGCCTCGTTGATCTCGTCGAGCCGGTAGTGCCGGGTGACCAACTCGTCGAGCTTCAGCGCGCCGGCCTGGTAGAGCGACAACAGCATCGGCACGCTGGTGCGCGGGTTCATCCCGCCGTAGAGCGCTCCCCGAAGCTGTTTGGCCGACAGGGTGAGCTCCTGCAGCACCAACGGAACCGGAGGTTCGGTGAACGGGGTGATTCCGGTGAGCACGCATATCCCGCCCTTGCGGAGCAGCGCCATCGCCAACGGGATCAGGTCCACGTGCACCACTCCGGGACTGAGGACGACGCGGTCGGCCATGACGCCGGCGGTGATCTCCCGGACCAGCGGTATCGCCTCCTCGGCGGAGGCGGCGGCATGCGTGGCACCGAAGAATTTCGCCGAATCCCGCTTGGAATCAACCGGATCCACCGCGACGACGTTCCTCGCGCCGACGGCCCGCGCACCCTGCAAAGCGTTCATCCCGACACCGCCGGTGCCGATGACGACCACCGTGTCGCCGGGTTCGGTGCCCGCCGATATCGTCGCCGACCCCCACCCGGTGCTCACGCCGCACGACACCAGTGACGCGGCGTGGAAGGGGATCGTGTCGTCGATCTTGATGACGGACCTCTCGGAGAGCACCGCGTATTCGGCGAACGTGCCGAGTTGGCCGTAGGCCAAGAGGTTTTCGTCTCCGAGATGCCGGCGGCACGTCCCGTCGGTGGGCATCTCCCGCACGAACAGGCTGGCACCGATGTCGCAGATGTAGCTTTGACCGTTCACGCAGAATCGGCAATTGCCGCAGGCGGGGATGAACGACAGCGCCACGCGGTCCCCCGGCCGCACCGTCGTCACGCCCGGTCCGATCTCGGCGACGATACCGGCGCCCTCGTGACCGCCGAGGAGCGGGAACCAGTCCGGTGCGGGCTGACCGCTCGCGGCCAGCACCTCGGGGGTCGGCACGACATCGCCGGTGAACAGATGGTCGTCGGAGTGACAGACTCCGGCAACGGCCATGCGCACCAGCACTTCACCGCTGCGGGGCGGATCGAGCTCGATCTCGTGGATCTCCCAGTCCCTGCCCACCCCGCGGATGACGGCGGCGCGACACTTCACGACGACCTCCCCGCTGATATCCGTGCCGTTACGGCGCGTAGCCCAAGGTGCTCTTGGTTTCGAGGTACTCGTTGAATCCGAATTCGCTCCACTCCCGCCCGTTGCCGCTGTGCTTGTATCCGCCGAAGGCCGAGTTCATGTCGAAGGCATGGTTGATGGTGACCCAGCCGGCGCGAATCTTGTGGGCCACCTCTCGCGCCTTGTCGAGGTCGGCCCCCGAAACATAGCCCGCCAGACCGTAATCGGTGTCGTTGGCGATCTGCACGGCCTGGTCGAGATCGTCGTAGCCGAGGATGCACAGCACCGGGCCGAAGATCTCCTCGCGCGCGATCGTCATGTCGTTGCTGACGTTGGCGAAGACGGTCGGCTTGACGTAGTAGCCCTTGTCCAGCCCGGCCGGCCGCCCCGGGCCGCCGGCGACGAGGGTCGCGCCCTCGTCGATACCCGTCTGGATCAGGCGTTGCACCTTTTCGAATTGCGACTGGGAGGCCACCGGTCCGATGGCTCTCTTGTCTCCGGGGTCGCCCACCTTCACCTGGTCCACAACACCCCGCGCGATCTCGATGGCCTCCGCCACGCGCGAATTGGGCACGAGCATGCGCGACGGCGCGTTACAACTCTGGCCCGTGTTCGGCATCATGTTGGCCACGCCGGCGCGCACGCTGTCGGCGAAGCCCGCGTCGTCGAGGACGATGTTGGGGCTCTTGCCGCCGAGTTCCTGCGTCACCCGCTTCACCGTCGGGGCGGCATTCCTGGCCACCTCGACACCCGCCCGCGTGGACCCGGTGAACGACACCATGTCGACGTCGGGGTGACTCGCCAGGGCCACGCCGACCCCGGGGCCGTCGCCGTTGACGAGGTTGTACACCCCGGCCGGCACGCCCGCCGCGTCGAGGATCTCGGTGAAGACGTAGGCCGAGAAGGGCGCCACCTCCGACGGTTTCAGGATCATCGTGCACCCGGTCGCCAACGCCGGATACACCTTGACCGCGATCTGGTTGATCGGCCAGTTCCACGGCGTGATCAGGCCGCAGACGCCGATCGGCTCCTTGGCGATCAGCGTTGCCCCGTGCTGTTCTTCGAATGAGAAGTTCTTCAGCACATCGATCGCCGTCACCAGGTGGCCGATCCCCAGCTGCACCTGCGGGCCGGCGGCCAGGGCGGGCGGCGCGCCCATCTCCTCGGTGACCGCCTCGGCGAGATCGCCCGCCCGTTTCTGGTATTCGGCGAGGATGGCCTCCAGCAGGTCGAGCCGCTCTTCACGGCTGCTTTGCGACCAACCGGCGAAGGCACGCCGCGCCGCGTTGACCGCGACGTCCACGTCGGCGGCCGAGCCGAGGGAGATCCGCCCCGAGGCCCGCTCGGTGGCGGGATTCTCGACGTCAAACGTGTTGGGCCGCACCGGGTCCACCCAGCGGCCGTCGATGTAGAACTGCAAGCATTCGCGCATGACTGCTCCTTACTTACTGAGTGCCTTCGGCATACCAGGTCCGGAATCGGTCGTACTTGGGCATTTCCTCGGAATTGGCCTTCGGATCGATGCACACGTGCACCACACCGACCTTGCCACTGGCGTAGGCGCGAGCGATCGCCGGACCGATCTCCTCGTCCTTCTCGACGTACTCACCGTGGCATCCGAAGCCCTCGGCGACCTTGTCCATCCGGACGTCCTTGCTCCAGTGCACACCGGGCTGCGGCGACGGCTGGGAGAACGTGCGCTTGTAAACACCCACTTCCAAGCCCCACTGATGGTCGACGCCCACCACGCACATCAGTGGAAGGTTCAGCCGCGCAGCGGTTTCCAGCTCGGCGATGTGGAAGAGGAAACTCGAATCACTGGTCAGCAGCATCACCGGGCGCTTGCGGCCGTCGGCGACGGATGCTCCGATCGCGTAGGGCAGGCCGGTGCCGAGGTGGCCGAAGTTCTGGTTCCACATGACGTCGCGCGGCTTGGCCTGCGAGTAGGTCCAACCGAAGATCACCGTGGCGCCACCGTCGCGCACCATGATGCCGTCCTCGAGTTCGTTGAATGCCCTGGTGGCCTCGACGACGAAGCGCGCCGGGTGGATCGGCGAGCGCCCGGACGGTGCCGATTCCGCCATCGCGGCAAGCTCTTTCGCATCCTTGTCGATCAGGACCTGCAGCGCGGGAGCGGCTTTGCGCGGAGAATCCTTGAGTGCGGAGACGAGCTGCGGCACCACACCGCGCAGATCGCCGACCAGCGCCACGTCCATCGGACGGTTGACGCCGATGGCGGCCGGGTCCTGCTCCACGTACACCCATTTGCGGTTCGCGTCGTTGCCGGCCCAATGCTGGGTGCGGCCGTAGTGCATGGGCTCACCGAGTTCGGTACCCAGCGCGACGCACAGGTCGGATTCCTCAACCGCCTCGTTGGCCGCCGGGGAGAACAAGTAGGGGAACGTCCGCTCCTGCAGTCCCGGGATGAATGAGGTGCCACCGGATGTCTGGATCACCGGGCAGGCCATCAGCTCGGCCAACTCCTTGACCTGCTGTTGCGTGCGGGAGGTGTGCACGCCATGGCCGACCAGCAGGACAGGGCTCTTGGCCTCGCGGATCAGCTTCGCGGCCGCGGCCACCTCCCGCTCACCCGCGCCCTGGTTCACCAGCCGATACCGCTGCGGCGGCGGCGGATCCGCGACGTCGAGCTCCTCGAGTATCACGTGCGAGGGGTACTCGATGTAGGCCGGGCCGGGTGTGCCCGACATAGCCCGGCGGATTGCCTCGTGGACGATCTCGTCGGTCTGGTCGGCGTACTCGATGGACGCGCTGTACTTGACCGACGCTGCGACAAGAGGCTCCTGGCGGACGAATTGGATGCGTCCGCGCCGAACCCGGCGCTCGGTGACGCGGGCGCGCTGCCCGCCGAGGAATATCACCGGCGAGTTCTCCACGAGCGCGCATTGGACCGCTCCGGCGATGTTGGCCATGCCCGGGCCGAGGGTGCCGATGCACAGCCCGGGCTTGCCGGTCATCCGTGACGCCGCCTCGGCCATGAAGCCCGCGCTCAGTTCGTGGTGCGGCGCGACCACCGACCATCCGCGGGCGTCGGCCTCGGCGAACATGTGCACGAAGTTCGGGTCCGGGATGCCGAACAGCGTGTTCACGCCCTCGGCCTCGAAAAGGTCGAGAATGCGTTTGTACACGGGCACAGCCATTCTCAAAATTCCTTTCCATCGTGAGCCGGCGGCGCCGCGCTCGCCCCGAGCTGTTCGAGTATCTCCGCGGTGTCGGCTCCGAGCTCCGGCGCCGGACCCGCGACGCGACCGGGCGTCCGGGAGAACCAGGTGGGGACGCCCGGGAAGCGCACCGGCCCGTTCGGGGTGTCCACGGTCTCGAACATGCCGACGGCATTGAGGTGTGGATCGTCGAAGAGGTCGCCGGGGGTGTTCAGGGGAGCGGCCGGTATCTCGAGTTCGCGCAACAGCGCCAACCACTCCCGGGTCGAGCGCTGTTTCATCGTCTCGGCCACCAACCCGTAGATCGTGTCGATCTGACGTGCGCGCTGTTCCAGCGTCGCATACGACTCGTCGGCCCAAGCCGGCCGCACCGCCTCCATCGACGCGCTCCAGTGCTTGTCGTTGTAGATCAACACGGCGATGTGCCCATCGCTAGTGCGATACGGACGCCGGTTGGGCGCCACCGTCCGCGGGTACACCGCCGGACCCAGCGGAGGGTCGAACAGGGCGCCGTTGGCGTGCTCGACAAGCATGAACGACGCCATGGTCTCGAACATGGCGACTTCGACTTCCTGACCCTCCCCGGTGCGCTCGCGGTGGAACAGCGCCATCGTGGTGGCGTACAGCGCGGTGAGGCCGGCGACCTTGTCCGCCATGATGGTTCCGACATAGTCGGCCTCGCCGGTCAGCTGCTCCTGCACCGCCGGCAGGCCGCACTCGGCCTGAATCGTGTCGTCGTAGGCGGGCCGGTCGCGATCGGGTCCGCGCCGGCCGTAGCCGTAGCAGTTGGTGTAGACGATCGCCGGGTTGATGGCGGCGACGTCGTCGTAGGCGAAGCCGAGCTTGGCGATCGCCTTGGCGCGCATGGAATGGATGAACACGTCGGCGGTTTCGAGCAGTGCGCGCAGGGCCCGTGCGCCGTCGTCGGTGTGCAGGTCCAGCACGACGCTGCGCTTGCCGCGGTTGACGTTGACGAACACCCCGCTCATGCCCGGCGCCGGGCCAACGGAGATGTATCGGGTGTTGTCGCCCTGCGGCGGTTCGACTTTGATCACGTCGGCGCCCATGTCGGCCATGATCTGCGTGCAGTAGGGGCCCATCACCATTGCGGTGAGGTCGATCACCAGCACGCCGGCCAGCGGGCCCGTCCGATCAGCCATGCAGCGCGCCCCGATCGCCGGACCGGTGCGCCAGCCCGAAGCTGTAGCGGATGTGCTCGCCGTGACCATCCGGCACGGGCGGGAACACCAGCGGCGCATCGATGTTGCGGATGGCGTCCAGACATTCGTCGACATCCTCGATCGTCCACGACGGCCGGCACACGCCTGGGCTCTCGGCGACGACGGCGCGCGCGACGCGGCCCGCCAGCGCGATGAACATCTCCCCGGTCACCGAGCAGGACTCGTGGGCGAGCCAGGCCGCCACGGGCGCAACGAGATCGGCGTCCATCGGGGGATACGCCGAGGTGTCGATCCCGTCGGCCATTCGTGTCACGGCCGCCGGAATGATGACGTTGCTTCGGACCCCCTCGGCGGCGCCCTCGAGGGCGGCGACGTGGGACAGGCCGGTCACGCCGGCCTTGGCGGCCGCGTAGTTGGCTATGTCGCGGTTCCCGTACAGGCCCCCGATCGAGGAGGTCAGCACGATGCGCCCGTACCCGGACTCGCACATGACCGGGAACGCCGGCCGTACGACGTTGAACGCGCCGCGCAAATGCACGTCGAGGACGGCGTCGAAGTCGTCGTAGCTCATCTCTTTCAGCGAGCCGCGGCGGACGATGCCGGCGTTGTGGATCAGGATGTCGAGGCGCCCGTACGAGTCGAGCGCGGTCCGGATGATCGCCTCGCCCCCTGCGGGGGTGCCGACCGACGCGGTGCTCGCGACGGCCCGCCCTCCGGCCGCTGCGATCTCACCGACCACGCGCTCGGCCGGTCCGGCGTCGGGCCCGTCGCCGGCCAGTGTGACGCCGGAGTCGTTGACGACGACCTTCGCGCCGCGTGACGCCAGAAGTTGCGCGTACGCGCGGCCCACGCCGCGGCCGGCTCCGGTCACGACCGCCACGCGGTCGTCGAACCTAAGCACCGGCTTGCCTCGCGCGTCGAGCGCGGAGTTGTTGTGGGGAAATGGGCTTTCTTCCCGCAACAAGTCGACGTTGGCAACGCCGAGCGGGGGCCGTCGTCAGAATCATCCGCCCAGGACCAGACCTTCCAGGTCGCCCTTGTCGCGCCACTGCTTGATCAGGTCACCGAACTCGTAGAAGCCGGGCGCATAGTATTCGCCGATGGCCGAGCGGATGCCCTCCCCGCCACCGCCGCCCTCGTTGTTGTAGTAGCCCGGCGTGCAGGAGACGGCGAACTCCGTTGTGTCCACGGCGACTTCGCGGATCGTCTGGACCCAGTCCTCCTGCGCTTGGCGGCTAGGCTCCACGGTCGTCGCCCCGCGCGCTATCGCCTCGGCGATGATGTAGGCGATGTGTTCGGCCTGCTGCTCGAACATCGCGGTGGTGTTCGCCGACACGCCGCCCTGGATGAAACCGGTGAAGAACTGGTTCGGGAAGCCGGCGCTCGTGATGCCGTGCAGCGACCGATAGCCGTCCCGCCAGTGGTCGAACAGCGACAGGCCGTCGCGGCCCTCGATGACGTCGATGGCGTAGCGCCGGCTGATCTCGGTGGTGATCTCGAAGCCGCTGGCCCAGATGATGCAGTCGACCTCGTACTCGATCCCGTTGGCCACCAATCCCTTTTCGGTCACCCGTTCGACGCCCTTGCAGTCCGACACGTCGACCAGTGTCACGTTCGGCCGGTTGTAGGTAGCCAGGTACTCGTCGTTGCTGCAGGGCCGTTTGCACATGAACCGGTAATAGGGCTTGAGGGCCTCGGCGGTGTCCGGGTCGTCGACGACGGCGTCGACGTGGCGGCGGAGCCGCTCCATGACCTTGTAGTCCTCTTCCTCGTGGATCGCGGCGAGCTGTTCCATCGACAGGGACGCGGGATCGTCCATCGCGGCGAGCCGCGCGGTCATGTTGCGGCCCAGTTCGGTCCAGAAGTCGCAGACCATGTCGGCCTGGTCGAAGACCACCCCTCCGCCCAGGGGCGACCAGCGGTGGAAGTTGCGTTTGCGTTCCTCCTGCCAGCCCGGCCGCAGCGACGCCGCCCAGTTCGGGTCGGTCGGCTCGTTGCCCCGCACGTCCACCGACGAGGGCGTGCGCTGAAAGACGTAGAGATGCCGCGCGTCCCGGCCCAGGTGCGGCACCAGTTGCACGCCGGTCGCGCCGGTGCCCACGAGCGCGACGCGCTTGTCGCGGAGCTTGTGCAGTCCGCCGCTGGCGTCGCCGCCGGTGTATTCGTAATCCCATCGCGCCGAATGGAATTGGTGCCCTGTGAAATCCTTGATGCCCGGAACGCCCGGGAGTTTCGGTCGGTTGAACGAGCCCTGCGTCATGACCACGAAGCGTGCGCGGATGTCGTCGCCGCGGTTGGTGCCGAGCCGCCACCGCTGGATCGCGTCGTCCCAGCGCATCTCGGTGACCTGGGTGGAGAAGATCGCCCCGTCGTAGAGCCCGAAGTGTTTGCCGATGTTGCGGCAGTGCGCGAATATCTCGGCGCCGTCGGCGTACTTCTTCGTCGGCACGTAGTCGAGCTCTTCGAGCAGCGGGATGTAGCAGTATGCGTCGTTGTCGCATTGGATTCCCGGGAAGCGGTTCCAGTACCAGACTCCCCCGAAGTCCCCGCCCATTTCGATGACGCGGATGTCGGCGACCCCGGCCTTCTTGAGGTAGGCGCCGGCCAGCAGACCGGCGATGCCGCCGCCAAGCACCGCCACCTCGACGTCCTCGGCGATCGGATCGCGGACCGACACCGGCGTGTACGGATCCACCTCGTAGAAGTCGGCGTAGTCACCCTTCAGTTCGAGGTATTGCTGGGAGCCCTCCGAGCGCAACCGCTTGTCGCGCTCGTGCAGGTACTTTTCCCGCAGCGCGGCGAGGTCGATGTCGTCGGGTGTGTCGGTCGGCCCGCACTCGTCGAACAATGACATGGCGCGTTTCTCCTCAAAGCTCTTCTGGTTCGCCGGTACCCATGTACTTCGACAGTTGGTAGTGCAGGTTCACGGTGCTGCGCTCGCGGTACGGGTTGGGCATGGTGCCGCGGAAGCCCAAGGACTTCATCCCCTGCTGCACCGCCGCCATGTTCGAGAAGTCCTGGGGCAAAACCGACAGCCACCGCGGATCCCCGGGCGGGGTGTACTCCCATTGCGTCTGCGGCTCTTGACCTTTGGGGTACAGCTCGAAGACCGAGACCTCGAAGATGCACTTGTCCGGGTCGTAGCTGGGATGTGGCCGGGCGCTGTAGCACAGCGCGACCGTCAGACCTTGACCGATCTGGAAGTTCGGGAAGATCTGCCATGCGGTGCCGGCCTGACCCAGAATGTCGGGAGGGATGTCGGGCCAGATGACGCCCCGGGCCTCGTCGTCGCGGCGGGCCGACGCCAACCAGTGCTCGAGCACCTTGTCGGCCGGCGTGCCCTCCGGCAATTCGTCGACCAGTCGCTTGGCGGCGTTCACGAGCGTCTCGGTGGTGGAGGTGTTGGTCTCCTCCATGGTGTAGATCTGCATCTGGGCGGTCGAGACCCGCGGATCCGCGCCCGTGCCGAGGCGGATCTTGGACTTGGTGGCCTCCAGGTCGTCGGGAGCGTCGTAGCCGATGTTGCTGTGCTTGCCCTGCGCCTTGGCCCAGCCCTTGAATTCGCCGAACTGGTTGAATTCCGGATGGGTTGTGTAGACGTGGTAGGTCTCGTTGAACGCCTCCAACGCGACCTTCCAGTTGCAGTCGAAGTGCAGCCATTTGCGCCACTTGTAGCGCATGTTCTCCAGCCCGAAGGGGTCGAGGATCTTCGCGGCGGGGAACAGGTAGTCGGCCAGCGGCTCGCAGTCGGGGTCCATGTTGATCCACAGCCAGCCGCCCCAGGTGTCCACCCTGACGGGACGCAGGTGCGTGTTCTCCGGCGTCAGCGCGCCCTGCCAGTCCTGTTCCTCGCGGATGTGCGTGCAGGCCCCGTCCAAACCGTAAGTCCAGCCGTGGAATCCGCAGACGAACGACTTGCGGGCCCGGCCGCGGGCGTTCTTCGCGCCCTGGGGTGTGTCGATCAGCCGGCGGCCACGGTGCATGCAGACGTTGTGGTGGGCCTGAAACTGGTTGTCCCCGGTGCGCACCACGATGATCGAGTCGTCGAGGATGTCATAGGTCAGGTAACTGCCCACCTCGGGCAGTTCCTCGACGCGGCCAACCTGCTGCCACACCTTCCGCCATAATTTGTCGCGCTCGGCGCGGGCGTAGTCGTCGCTGATGTACGCCTCGACGCCGATCGTCATCGGCTGCGAAAGCTCTTCGACCGCTTCGGAGTTCACATCCTTGGCCAGGTCGGTCATGTCAGCCTCCTGATCGCCGCGCGGAAGGATTCGTCCTTGAGGAACAGCGAGGTGTTGTCGGGGCCCAGATGGCTCCATTTGAGGTCGAGCCCACCGTCGACGAGCAGCGTCTGGCCGGTCATGTAGCTCGAGAGGTCGGAGAGCAGGAAAAGGATGGCGCCGGCCTGCTCCTCGGGCCGGCCGCGGCGGCCCATCGCGATCGCCTGTCGATCGCGCTCCGGATCCTCGTCGACATAGGTGCGCGAGGCCGCGGTCTCGGTGACGCCCGGCGCCACGGCGTTCACCCGGATGCCGGACAAGGCCAGCTCGAGCGCCATCGTCCGGGTCATCGCCGCGATCGCGGCCTTGGCGGTGCCATAGGCGATGTGAAACGGCGCGGTGTTCATGCCGCTGATCGACGAGATCGACACGATCGACCCGGGCTGCTGCCGCGCGACGAGTTCGGCGGCCACCGCCTGGCTCATGAAAAACGCCGTTTCGAGGTTGTCGGTGAAGATCTTGCGCCAGTCGCCGCGCGTCACGCGGGTCGACGGCATCCACGTCGACGGTTCGGCGCCGCCGGCGACGTTCACCAGTCCGTAGAGGTTTCCGTCGGCGCGCCGCGCACGGTCGATGACAGCGGCGATGCCCTCGTCGGTCGACGCGTCGGCGGCGACGGGCACGACCGTCAAGCCCTGGCGCGCCAACGGAACGACGTGCTCGTCGAGGTTTTCCTTCGAGCGGCTCACCGCGATCACGGTGGCGCCCGCCGCGGCGGCCATCGCCGTGACCGTCGTGCCGATCCCGCCGCCGCCGGCACCGGACACCACGACGATGCGGCCGTCGAGCCTGAGGAAATCGTGCATGACCTGCTTCCCGAGCGCCCAAACATTTGTCCGGACCACAAGTCGGATTCTGCCTTTTGGAGAACACTATTCCCACCGAGAACCCAGGCTGTCAAGGTCGGGAAAGGGCGCGTTTGCGGCTATTGTCTGGACTAGTGCCGCTTGGTAGCGTCCGTGGCAGACGGGCGCTCACGGGTGGAAGGATTTCGACCGGACATGTCGACTTCACGGGCCACCGCGGCGCAACCATCGCGGTATGCGGTCGCCCACCCGATCGACATCGCCGAGGACTGGGAACTCGCCAGGGTCACGCCTGGAAGCAGGTTGTTCGGCGCCAACGGCCTGCGCACCGGTCCGGATGGGCGCGTCTACATCGCACAGGTCACCGGCAGCCAGATCAGCGCGCTGGACCCTCGCACCGGGGAACTGGGAGTGGTGAGCGCCAAGGGCGGCGAGATCGTGGCTCCCGACGACGTCGCGTTCGACGCGGCCGGCAACCTGTACGCGACGGAGGTGATGGACGGACGGGTCAGCCTGCTCGACACGACCGGGCGCACCACGGTGCTGCGCGACGACCTCCCGTCCGCCAACGGCATCACCGTGTACCGGGGCCGGCTGTTCATCGGCGAATGCCGCGAGGGCGGGCGCATCGTGGAGCTCGACATGACCGGCGGGCCGCCACGGGTGCTGTTGGACAACGTGCCGTCGCCGAACGCGATGGAGGTCGGACCCGACGGCCTGCTGTATTTCCCGGTGATGGGCGCCAACGAGATCTGGCGCGTCGACCCGGACGGCGGCCAACCGCAGTGCGTCGCCGGCGATCTCGGCGTGCCGGACTCGGTCAAGTTCGACGCTCAGGGCCACATCGTTTCGACCCAGGTCGCCAGCGGACAGGTGCTGCGCATCGATCCCCGCAGCGGCGATCGGCGGGTGCTGGCCCAGCTGAGACCCGGGCTGGACAACTGCACCTTCGTCGGCGACCGACTGCTCGTCTCCAATTTCACCGGGGAGATCACCGAGATATCACCGGACGGCGCGACGCGCACGGTGCTGCCCGGCGGGCTCAACTGGCCGCTGGATCTCACGGTGGGCGACGACGGGCGGCTCTACATCGCCGACGGCACGTACTTCTACGTGGCGTTGCCGGACGGATCGTTGCAGACCGTGGGGATGCTGTTCAGCCCCGGCTATCCCGGATTCCTCCGCGGCGTGGCGTCGAGCGGTCCCGGCGAGTTCGTCGTCACGACCTCGGGTGGTCAGGTCGGCCGCTACCGGCCGGCGGCGCACGAAACCGACGTGCTGGCAGACGGTTTCGACCAGCTTTACGGGGTCGCGGTCGGCGCCGGCGGTGTTCTCGTCGCCGAGTTGGGCACCGGACGCGTGCTGTCGCTGCGGTCCGGCCACACCGAGGCGCTGGCCACCGACTTGCGCGACCCGGTCGGCGTTGCGATCGGCCCGGACGGGACATGCCTGGTGGCGGAGGCGGGTGCCGGCCGGGTGGTCGCGGCGAACGGATCCAGGGTCGACACCGTCGTTGCCGACCTGCAACGCCCGCAAGGGATTTGCGTGCACGACGGTGTGCTCTACATCGTCGACGCCGGCACCGGGGAGGTGGTCGGGTTCGATCCGGACACCAAGGCCCGACGGACCATCGCGTCCGGGCTGCCCGTCGGCCCGCCGCCGGGCGTGGTGCCCAAGCCGCTCAAGGGCATGCCGCCGTTCTCCGGTCCGCAGGGCCCATTCGCCGGGATCGCCGCCGCGGCCGACGGCACGCTCTACCTCTCGGCCGACGGCGACGGCAGCATCCTGGCCCTGCGCCGATCGCGGGAAAACCGCTGATGTCCCAGGCCATTTCGAGCGAACACCGCTACCTGCAGATCGCGCGCACGCTGCGCAAGGAGATCGTCGACGGCGTGTACCCGGTGGGTTCGCAGCTACCGACCGAACACCAACTGTGTGAGCGATTCGCGGTGAGCCGCTACACGGTCCGCGAAGCGCTGCGCCGGCTGAGCGAGGACAACCTCGTCGCCTCGCGACCTCGGGCGGGCACCCGTGTGGTTCCCCGTCCGGCGTCCAGTTCCTATGCGCAGGAGACGATGTCGATCGACGACCTGCTCGCGTTCGCGGCCGGTGCGCAGCTGACCATCGAGTCCAACGAGATGGTGGTGATCGACGACGAACTCGCCGCCCGCACGGGTCTGGCGCCCGGCACACAGTGGCTCTCGGTGCGCGGCTACCGGCAGGCCGACGGCGCGCAGGCGCCGTTGTGCCGGACAGAGTACTACATCAACCGCGATTTCGCCGCGGTCGGCAGGCTGCTGCAGCGCCACACCGGCCCGATCTTCCCGTTGATCGAGGACCTGTTCGGTGTGAGCATCGCCGAGCTGCGCCAGGAGATCGCCGCAGTGCTGCTGCCTCCCGAGCTGGCCGACGGCCTCGGAGTGACGGCGGGCACCGCCGCGCTACAGATGCGACGCACCTACGAGACCTCCGATGGCGAGGTCGCCCAGGTGACGATCAACACCCATCTGTCGTCGAGCTTTCGCTACGCGATGACCATGCGCCGCGTGAATGAGTAGGCCGGGCGTCGCGATGGACGAGGTACGCGCGGCGGAGGCGTACCGGGCCGGATGGTGGGTGCACACCACGCTGGCCGATTCACTGCGGGCCGCCGCGGAGACCTCACCCCAGCGAACGGTGTTGGTGGACGGCGACACTCGGCTGGACTGCGCCACGCTCCACGCGCAGGCCGCCGGGTTGGCCGCCGCCCTGACGGCACGCCTCCCGCCCGGCAGCACGGTGTCGTTCATGCTGCCGAACTGGCACGAGGCCGCGGTGATCTACCTGGCGGCGACGCTTGCCGGGATGGTGGTGAACCCGATCCTGCCGTCGCTGCGCGACCACGACCTGCGCTTCATCCTCGAAGACGTCGAGGCCGCCATGGTCTTCGTCCCGCACCGGTTCGGCGGCCATGACTACGTGGCGATGCTCGACCGCGTGACCGCCGCGATGCGCCGTGCCCCCGAGGTCGTGGTGCTGCGCGGTGAACCCGGTGCACACACTCCGTACCCCCGGCTGCTGAGCGAGCGGCGGGACGCGCGCGAGTTGCCGGCCCTGGACCCGGACGCGGTCCGAATGGTCCTGTACACGTCGGGCACCGCCGGGCGCCCGAAAGGCGTTCTGCACAGTCACAACTCGATCCACGCCCTGATCTGTCAGATCCGCGACCAGTGGAACGTCGAGGCGGGTGACGCGTTCCTGGTTCCCTCGCCCATCGCTCACATCGGCGGTTCAATCTACGCGTTCGAGTGCCCGCTGATCCTCGGCACCACCGCGGTGCTGATGGACCGCTGGGACGCGTCGACGGCGGTGACGTTGATGGATGGCGAACGCTGCACCCACATGGCGGGGGCGACACCGTTTCTGCAGCAGCTGCTCTCCGCCGCGGAACGCGCCGGCACACGTCTGCCGGATCTGAAGGTCTTCATCTGCGGCGGCGCGTCCGTGGCGCCCTCGCTGATCCGGCGCGCCGCCGGGTATTTCGATCGGGCGGTCGTGACCCGGGTGTACGGCTGCACCGAAGTGCCGGTCGCGACCGTCGGCGCACCCCGTCGCGACGAAGCCGATCGGGCCGCGGACACCGACGGACGGGCCGGCATCGCCGAGATCAAGCTTGTCCCACACGACGCCGCCCCGGTGGGCGACGGTGAGATCTGTGTGCGCGGACCGCAGATGCTGCTGGGCTACCGTCACCCCGAGGACGACGTCGAATCATTCGACGCCGCAGGCTTTTTCCGCACCGGGGACCTCGGCCGCTGGGTCGACGACCAGTACCTCCTCGTGACGGGGCGGGCCAAGGACGTCATCATCCGCAACGGCGAGAACATCTCGGCGAAGGAGGTCGAGGACCTGCTCGCCGACCACCCCGGCATCGCCGAGATCGCGGTGGTCGGACTGCCCGACGACCGGACCGGGGAACGGGCGTGCGCGGTGATCGTCCCGGCGCAGGAGTCGGGGCCCGACGTCGCGAGCCTGCTCGCCGCGCTGAAGAGCAAGGGTGTCGCCACGTTCAAAGCGCCCGAGCAGGTGGTCATCTGGGACGCGCTCCCCAAGAACGACGCGGGCAAGGTCCTCAAACATCGGATCAGAGCGGTGCTGACGTCCGTGGCACCCGAAGGCGCGGCGGGTCGCCGCCGGGAGACACGGGATGGCTGACATGCAGGTCGCGATCGTCACGGGCGCAAGCAGCGGCATCGGTCTGGGCTGCGCGACGAAACTCGCCGAGATGGGGATGGCCGTCCTCGGCACGGGTCGTGACGAGGATCGGTTGACCGCGCTCGAACGGTCTATCGGCGACCCGGCGCGGGTCGCCACCCTGGCCGTCGACCTGACCCAGGACGACGCTCCGCGACGGATTGTCGACCTCGCCGTCGACCGGTGGGGGCACGTCGACTTCCTGATCAACAACGCCGGGGTGGGCAATCCCAAGCCGCTGCACGAGACGGACGACGAAACCTTGGACTATTTCCTGGGTTTGATGCTGCGGGCGCCGTTTCGGCTCGCGCGCGAGGTGCTTCCCCACCTGCGGCCTCCGGCGGCGATCATCAACATCACGTCGACGTTCGCCGTCGTCGGCGGGCTTCGCGGCGGGGCGTATTCGGCGGCCAAGGGTGGGCTGACCGCGCTGACCACCCACATCGCCTGCCAGTACGGCGCCTCGGGCATCCGCTGCAACGCCGTCGCGCCCGGTGTGACCGTGACGCCGATGGTCGAGAATCGCCTGGAAGACGACCGGTTCCGCAAGATCAACACCGAGCTGACGCCCCACCAGCGGCTGGGGATGGTCGACGACATCGCCAGCACCGTCGCGTTCCTGTGTTCGCCCGGCGGGAGTTTCATCAACGGGCAGACGATCGTCGTCGACGGCGGGTGGAGCTCGACCCGGTACCTGTCCGACTTCGCGCTGAACTCGGAGTGGATCGAGCGGTGAACGTGTGGCCCGCCGCGTTCGTACGCACGACGCTTCCATTGAACCTGTCGGGCCTGGCCGAGTTGGATACCGGCCGCTACCACTCGATCTGGCTGCCCGACCACATGGTGAGCTTCTGGCCCGATGCGCTGTGGACGCCGGAGTTCACCGACCTCGCGACGTCCTCGCCGTCGCCGCACCGCCACCTCGACGGCATGGCGGTCGCCGCGGCCGCGGCCGTGCTGACCGACAACGTGCCGTTGGCCACGAGTGTGGTGGACACGGTCCGCCGCCACCCGGCCATGCTGGCCCAGAGCGCGCTGACCATCGACCACCTTTCCCGCGGGCGGTTCATCCTCGGCCTGGGCAGCGGCGAGGCCGAGAACATCCTGCCCTACGGTTTCGACTTCGCCCGACCCGTCAGCCGTTTCGAGGAAGCCCTGAACGTCATTCGACTCCTCTGGGACAGCGACGGGCCGGTGGACTTCGAGGGCCGGTTCTACCGGCTGCGTCATGCCCGGCTGGACACCGAGCCGTACCAGGGGCGCTTCCCGCCCATCTGGATCGGCGCCAGCGGGCCACGGATGCTCGACATCGTCGGGCGTTACGCCGACGGTTGGTGGCCGGCCGGAGCATGGACCCCCGACCACTACGCCGAGATGCTCGGCGCGATAAGGCAATCGGCCGAACGGGCCGGCCGCGACCCGATGGCGATCACACCGTGCTACGTGCAGGTCTGCCTGATCGGCGAAGACGACGACGCGATCGAGAAGATCGTGCGCGCCCCGCTGGTGGCGGCGTTCTTGCTGCAGGTGCCGGCGAAACAGCTGCGCCGCTTCGGCTTTGCTCACCCGATGGGAGATGACTGGGGCGGGTTTCACGACATCGACCCGACGACGCTGACGCGCGAACGGATCGTCGACTTCCTTCGCCGCGTCGACCCGGACGCGATCCGGGCGGTCGTGCCGCACGGCACACCACACGAGGTTGCCCGAATCATCAAGTCGTATGTGGATGCGGGGCTTCGCGTTCCCAAGATCCTGGACTACGGTGCGATGGCCGGACTCGAGTTCAGCGCCGCCTCGCAGGTCAACGTGCGCAAGACGGAGGACGAGTTGTTGAGTCTGTGTGGAGCTCAGCCGTGACGGCAGCACTCGACGCGAACGCGATGCTCGCCCGCGCCCGCACCGAGACGGGACTCGACGACTACGGCGATCCGACGCTGCCGGAGCGGTTCCGCTTGGCGGTCGACCACCTCAACGCCATCGGCATGGACCCGAACGGCGTCGCACAGGCGGAGGACGTCTGTCACTGGCTGCTGACGTCGCGGCTGGAGTTCATCGAGGACCGCAACCGCTATCCGATCGCCGCCGAGGTGATCGATCGGCCGATGTTCGTGACGGGCGAGCCGCGCTCGGGCACCACGCTGATGCACGCCCTGATGGCGGTGGATCCACACGCCCGCGCGCTGCGCTTCTGGGAGGTGATGTACCCGTCACCGCCGCCCGGCGTCACCGGCCCGGACGACCCGCGCCGGTCCCGGGCGGACGCCGACTGGCGTGAGATCAACGCGAAGATGCCCAAATGGCTGCTCAGCCACCCCTACAACGACATGCTCGGCGACGGTCTTCCGGAAGACGAGCGCACCTGGGCCTTCGACTTCCGGGTGATGACCCCGACGGCGTGGTGGCGGGTCCCGATGCAGACACTGGTCGCCGGCCTGCCGACGGACGCGGCGGCGCAGTACCGGCTGCACAAGGCGATGCTGCAACAGTTCCAGTACAACCGCCCGCGAAAATACTGGGTGCTGAAGGGCTTTCACGGGTTTCGCCTGCAGGAGCTGTTCGGTGCCTATCCCGACGCGACCCTGGTGTGGCTGCACCGCGACCCCGTCCAGGTCGCGGCGTCCCGCACCATGATGATGGCCGACATCCTCGACGGCATCGTCGGTGGGATCGACCTCGCCGTGGAGGCGAAGAAGCATCTCGAGATGACTCGGGCCAGCATCGCCAACACCATGACCCACCCGATGGTGGACGACCCCCGGATCCTGCACGTCCCCTATTCCGACTTCATCGCCGATCCGGTCGCGACCGTGGGCCGCTACTACGCCTTCTGCGGCCGCACCCTCACCGCGGAGGCCGAGGCGGCCATGCGCGACTACCTGGCCCACAACCGCGGCGACCGCTACGGCAAGTTCCGGTACTCCACGCGCGTGTTGACCGACATCGGGGAGAATCTCGAAGACCTGCACGCCGAATTCACGCCCTTCCGTGAGCGGTTCGGCGTCGGCATCGAAGAGCGCGATTGACACACCGATGCGCAGCAGGCTCTCTGTCCACAATGTCACCTTCCTCGGGGCGGACCTCGCTGAGCTGCAACGGCATTGGACATCCCTCGGCCTGCGACACCTGAGCGTCCTCGACGCCCAACTTCTCGACCCCGGCTTCGCGCGGCTGGTCCGGGGCGAGGGTTACCGGGTCGAGGCGGTCTACCACCTGTTCGGCGACGGCCGATTGTCGGCGGAAGGGCAGTCGGTAACCGGCGGACGCGCGCACCTGTCCGGGCTCATCGATGCCGCCGCCGGGGTGGGAGCGCGGTGCATCTACATGCTCACCGGCGGGCGCGGTGAACTGGACTGGGAGCAGGCGGCCGACCGGTTCTGTCGCGCGATCGAACCGTGCGTGCGGGAGGCGGAGGAGGCCGGCGTCGCCCTGGCCATCGAGAACGCGTCCAGCCTCTACGCCGACATCCATATCGCACACACCCTGCGGGACACCGTCACCCTCGCCGAGCGGGCCGGGCTCGGCGTCTGCATCGACCTGTTCCACTGCTGGGCCGAAGCCGATCTCGCGGGCCTGCTGCGGCGGGCGCTGCCGCGGACGCAACTCATCCAGTTGAGCGATTACGTGCTGGGAGACCGGGCTCTGCCGGCCAGGGCGGTGCCCGGCGACGGCACGATTCCGATCGAGTCGTTCGTGGCTCAGGCGTTGGCCGGGGGCTACCGGTTCGGCTTCGACCTGGAACTGCTCGGGCCGCGAATCGACGCCGAGGGCAGGCTGGCGGCGGCCGGCCGGGCGTGCGCGACGGTGAGCGCGATGCTCGACAGGCTCGGCGCCTGAGAACGAAGGGGATGCAATGGCTTTCGGCGAAGGGGCAGACGATGCGGCGCTCGGCGACGCGTGGGATCAGTTCTGCGAGCGGTTGAAAGCGGCCGGCAGGCAGGCGTTCAAGGACTTCAACGCGACGTCGGGTGTGCAGCGCGCCGACGCGTTCCGCTTTCTCACGCAGAATCTGGGGCAGGCCTTCGATCTGGCACTGGAAACCCGCGACAGCCGCTATCCGGTGCTGCACGCCTTCTGTAACCCGACCCGCAAACTCGGGGGAGACTGCGCCGATTTCACCTACCAACAGGTCTGGATCGACGGCGGATCGACGTACCGCATCTCCGGAACCCGCGGCACCGCGCCGTTTTTCAATGTCACCGTGCAGGGCGCGCGTCCGGGGGGTCCCGGCGTGCTGCACGAGCCCTTTGGCGACGTGCCGGAGGTGAACCTGCTCGGCGACCAACTCCGTGTCGAGCCGGACGGCACTTTCGAGCTGTACGTCGGCGGTCCCGAGCGTGGGCCGAACTGGTTGCCGACCACCGCCGCGTCGCGAAAACTGTTCATCCGTCAGGGCTTCGACCGCTGGGATGAGCGCCCCGCGCGGATGCGCATCGAGCGCGTCGACATGACGTCGCCCAAGCCGGTGCCGACGCCCGCCACGATGGTCGAGGCGATGGGCTGGGCGGGGGATTTCGTCACCGGGCTGATGAGCGACTGGCCCGACTTCCCGTTCGCCCATGGGGGCGTAGACCATCGGCATCCCAACCGGTTCCCCCGCCCGGACCCGTCGGATGCGGACGGCAAGCGCGGACGAACCGCCGCCAACATGTACTGGGAACTGGGGCCGGACGAAGCCCTCATCGTCGAGTTCGATGCCCACGAGGGCCTGTGGATGATCACGAACATGGGCGCGTACTTCACCAGCATGGATTTTCTCTACCGGCCGGTGAGCTACACGCCGAGCCGGGCGTCAGTCGACGGCGACGGCAAAGTGAGGCTGATTCTGGCCCACCACGACCCCGGCTATCACAACTGGGTCGACACCCAGGGGTTCGAACGCGGGAACCTCACCTACCGCCACATGCTCGCGGGTGAGCCCGCGGCGCTGACCACCCGGCTGGTCAAGCATGCCGACCTCCCAGAGGCGCTGCCTCGAGAGACCCCGCGCGTCACCAGCGCCGAACGCACAGCGTTGATGTGGGAGCGCTTCGACGGCGTCCGTCGTCGTTTTCCCCTTTGATGCGGCTCGGGGCGCGCGTGTCTTCCGGCCATCGGAGTTCCCCGCATTTAGGCTTGCTCCGATCACGAGGAGGGGCAGCGACGTATCGGCATCAACTATGGCGCCGGGCGACAGGGTCACAAGGGCGCGCTGACGGCGAACGCTGAGCCGGGCGGGAGGTATCCCGCGCCGGCGCCCTCTGCTGCGCGGACGCGGTGGGTGGCGCCCGTGCGCCGGGTCGGTCGGCTCGCGGTCTGGGACAAACCCGAACGGGCCAACGGCATTCCCGCGCTGGACGGGCTGCGCGCCATCGCGGTCGGACTCGTGCTGGTGGGGCACGGCGGGATCCCCGGCGTCGGCGGCGGCTTCATCGGCGTGGACGTGTTTTTCGTCCTCAGCGGCTTCCTGATCACCTCCCTGCTCCTGGACGAACTGGGCCGCAATGGCCGTATCGACCTGACCGGCTTCTGGATTCGGCGGGCGCGGCGGCTGCTGCCCGCCCTGGTCTTGATGGTGCTCACCGTCGCCGCGGCCCGCGGGCTGCTTCCGGACCAGGCCCTAACGGGCCTGCGGAACGACGCGATCGCCGCGTTCCTGTGGGTGGCCAACTGGCGGTTCGTCGCCCAGAACACCGACTACTTCACCCAGGGCGCCCCGCCGTCGCCGCTGCAACACACCTGGTCCCTGGGTGTGGAGGAACAGTACTACTTCGTCTGGCCGGTGTTGCTGATCGCGGTGACGCTCGCCCTGGCCGCGCGGGCGCGGCGTCGTCGCGCCCGCGCCACCGTCGGCGGGGTGCGCTTCGCCATGTTCCTCATCGCCACCGTGGGGGCGCTGGCCTCCGCCGCGGCCGCCATCGCGCTGACGTCCCCGGGGACGCGCGACCGCGTCTACTTCGGCACCGACACCCGCGCGCAGGCGTTGCTCATTGGCGCCGCCGCGGCGGCCCTGCTCGTGCGGGACTGGCCATCGCTGAACCGGGGCTGGTGCCTGATCGGCACCCGGTGGGGGCGCCGGGTCGCCCGCATCCTGCCGGTGCTCGGGCTGGCGGGCCTGGCGGCGGCCGTGCACTACGCGACGGGCGAGGCAGGAGAGTTCCGCCACGGGCTGCTGATCGGCGTCGCGCTCGCGGCCGTGCTCGTCGTCGCGCCGGTGGCGCTCGAGCAACGCGGAGCCGTGGCCCGCGCGCTGTCCTGGCGACCGCTGGTGTGGCTGGGTGCTATCTCCTACGGCGTCTACCTCTGGCACTGGCCGATCTTCTTGGCGCTCAACGGCGAACGCACGGGCTGGTCCGGTCTGCCGCTGTTCGGTGCCCGCTGCGCCGTCACGGTCGCGGTGGCGGCGCTGTCGTGGTGGCTGATCGAGCAACCAATCCGGCGCTGGCGGCCGGCGCGGGTGCCGCTGCTGCCGCTCGCGGCGGCCACCGTGGCCAGCGCCGCCGCGGTGACCCTGCTGGTGGTCCCCGTGGGCACCGGGCCGGGGCTGCGGGAGGACGGCCTCCCGCCCGGCGTCTCGTCGGTCGCCGCGGTCTCGCCGTCTCCCCCGGGGGGGAGCCGCCCGCGGCCACGGGATCCCAATCGGCCGTTCACCGTATCCGTCTTCGGCGACTCGATCGGGTGGACGTGGATGCACTACCTGCCCCCGACGCCCGGGTTCGCGTTCCTGGACCACACGGTGATCGGCTGCAGCCTGGTGCGCGGCACGCCGTACCGGTACATCGGCAAGACGCTGGACCAGCGGCCGGAGTGCGACGGCTGGCCGATCAGGTGGTCGAATCAGGTGAGCCAGGATCAGCCGGACGTCGCGCTGCTCATCATCGGTCGCTGGGAGACCGTCGACCGCGTCAACGAGGGCCAGTGGACGCACATCGGCGACCCCACTTTCGACGCCTACCTCAACGGGGAGCTCGAGCGGGCCCTGGACATCGCCGGCTCGAGCGGCGTTCGGGTCGTCGTCGCGACGGTGCCCTACAGCCGGGGCGGCGAGAAGCCGGACGGCCGCCTGTATCCCGAGGACCAGCCCGAGCGGGTCAACCTATGGAACACCATGCTGCGCAAGGCCGTTGCGCACCACCCCGGTGTCCAGATCCTGGACCTGAACAAGAAGCTGTGTCCCGACGGCGTTTACACCGCCAAGGTCGACGGCATCAAGGTACGCAGCGACGGCGTCCACCTCACCCCCGAGGGCGTGAAGTGGTTGACGCCGTGGCTCGAGGAGTCGCTGCGCTAGTCCTACGGTCGCGACCGGCCCCGCCCGGCTACGCCTTTTGGCGGGGACCCGCTGCGCCCGGCTACGCCGCGCTTGCGATCCCCGCCGCCGCGCTCGCGATCGCGACTAATCGCCCGTGCGGCAGCTGACTTCCATGCTGTCGCTGTCGCGCACCAGGAAGTTGAAGCTCACGTAGCCGTTGGCCGGGTCGCGCACCCGGTCCAGGTACGGCTGTGTGTCTGCCGCATTGGTGTTGTCCGCCACGATCAGCACACCCGGCGACAGGCGCGGCTCGAGCAGTTCGATCACTGGCAGGTACAGATCCTTCCACCCGTCGAGCAGCACGAAATCGACCGGTCCGTCGAGCTTCGCCAGCGTCTCGAGCGCGTCACCCTCGAGAACGGTGATCACGTCGTCCAATCCAGTGTCGGCGAACGTCTTCTTCGCCGCGGCGATCTTGGTGGGGCTGAGCTCGGTGGTCACCACCCGGCCGCTGCCGTTGTCGCGCACCGCCGACGCCAGGTGAAGGGCCGAAATGCCGAAGGACATGCCGAATTCGACGACCGTGGCCGGTCGCGTCGCCCGCACCAGCGAATACAGCAGGCGGCCGGCCTCGGGGGTCACCGGGATGTAGAACTCGCTCATCGCCTCGGCGCGTTCCCGCGCGTTCATCGGCCGATCGAAATCGCCCCGCCTGTCGCGCAATAGCGACATCTGGTTGTTCGCCTCGGCGTACATCGCGTCGAGCACCGTCGCGACCCTGGGATCCTGCAAAGTGTTGGCCATGGTGTCGAGGGTAACCACGTCAGGGGTCTGCTCACCGAATGGAGCTTTGCTTCACCCCGAATTGGTCGGCAGCAGAACGATTTTGCCGTGAGTGTGGCGCTGCTCGAGAAGTTCGAACGCGTCGGCCACCCGGTCCAGCGGGAAGGTCGCGGCGATGTCGAACTCGACTGCGCCGCTGGTGACCAGCTCGGCGATCTCGGCCAGCACCTCCGGCGTCGACGCATCCGCGCTGCCCTCGGTCTTGGCGCCCACCTCGGCGGCCTTCTGGAACGAGATGATGGTCTCGATCCGCTCGGGCGCGACGCCGAGGTCGACCGCCACGTCGATATAGTCCGGCCCGAACAGGTCGATGAAGGCGTCGACGCCGTCAGGTGCCGCCTCACGCAACCGCTGCGTCAGGCCGTCACCGTACTCGACGGGAATCGCGCCGTGTTCCCGCAGCCACTGCGCGTTGTCCGGTCCGGCGATGCCGAGCACCACCGCCTCGCGCAGCACGAGCAGCTGCACGACCAGGCTGCCCACCCCGCCCGCGGCCGCCGACACCGCGACCGTGTCCCCCGCCCGGGGCGCCACCGCGCGGACGGCGGCGTAGGCCGTCGCGCCGACGACATACAGCGAACCCGCGACCTCCCAGCTCAATTCGGCGGGCTTGCGGATCAGCTGGCCGACGGGCACCGCGGTGTGGGTGGCATGGCTGGACCGGCGCAGGCTGAAGCCCAGCACTTCGTCGCCGACGGCGAACTCGGTGACGCCCGCTCCGACCGCGGTCACCACGCCCGCGAGGTCGCTGCCCTCCCCGGACGGGAAGGTGGCGGGAAACATGTCATGCAACGCCCCGACGCGGATGCCGGCCTCGCCGGGATTGATGCCGGCCGCGCGGACCTCGACCACCACCTCGCCGGCCCCGGGCGACGGCATGTCGATGTCGGCCACGTACAACACATCCCTGCCGCCGTAGCGGTCGAACCGCACGGCATGCGCCGTCTCAGCCGTCATCGTCGAAGACTCCTCACCCCGCCGGCTCCGTTTCCGCACGCCAGCTTAGGCCGCTTTAGGCGTACCCACCGGCGACGCCTTGCGCGTATCTTCATAGGCGCCGTAATTCCCATCGGACATCGATCGACGTGGAGGGATCACCCATGGAGGTTGCTCGCAGCGCCGTCGCCGGCTGGGCCGTCGCCACTCTGGTGACGGGCGCCCTGGTAAGCGGATGTGGAGACAACGACAAAGACAAGAACAAGGGGTCGTCGTCGACCAGCGCCTCGTCCAGCACCGTCACGAGCCCGTCGGCGGCTGCGCAACCCAAGGACTACAGCGGCCTGCTGATCAAGCCGAGCGACATCGGCGGCGACGTCGCCGCCCCGCAACCGCCCGTGCTGAACCCCAACAACGCGGCGGGTGTCGCGCAGTTGTTCGCCAGCCCCGACAACAGCCGCCGGATCGGCGACACCATCCTGATCGTGGCCGACCCCGCGGCCGCGGCGGCGGGGGTGGAAAACACGAAGGCCAACTACGCCAGCAAAGTCAGCGGAACCTGGCAGCCCGTCGACGTCGGCTCCAACGGCAACATCATTCAGGGCACGTCGCCGGACAACTCGCAGGCGATCACGGTGCTGCTGTTCACCGAGGGCAAGGCGCTGGTGAACATGGAATTCGACAGCGCGCCCAACGATCCCATCGACCAGGCCGCGGCGGCGGACATCGGCCGCAAGCAGGACGCCGCCATCAAGGCCAATCCGCCCGGCTGACGGGTCAGGCCACCACCTGAATCGGGTCGCCCACGTTGACCTGGTTGAAGTACCATGCGGCGTTGTCCGGGCTCAGGTTGATGCACCCGTGGCTGACGTTCGCGTGGCCCTGCGAGTCCACCGACCACGGCGCGGAGTGCACGTAGACACCGCTCCAGGTGACGCGCACGGCGTAACTGGCGGTGATCTTGTAGCCCTCGGGCGAACTCAGCGGGATGCCGATGGTCCGCGAGTCCATGACCACGGTGCGTTCCTTCTCCAGGGCGGTGAAGTTGCCGATCGGGGTGGGGCGGCTGGGCTTGCCCATCGACGCCGGCATGGTCCGCAGCACCTCGCCGTTGCGGCTGACGGTGAAGGTGTGTGCGGACAGGCTGGCCACCCCCAGCAGCGCGTCGCCGGTCTCGAAACCGGTGTTGTCGAGCGCCTGGACCGTGACCGAGACGTGGGAGTGGGCGGGCCAGTAGTGGGCCGGAACCCACTGCACGACGTTGTTTTCGGGCCACTCGAAGTGCCCGGTCATCACCGGTGACGTCACGCGGATCGTCCGCTCGGCGGCGGCGCGGTCGGTGACCGGTGCGCTGAACGTGACGACGACGGGATGCGCCACCCCCACCACCGCGCCGTTGGCGGGCGATATCGAGGCTATTGCGGGCACGGGCTGGGGGAGCGGGACCGCGGCCAGGCCGCGCGCGGCGCTTCCGAACAGGCCGAGCGACGCGACCGCTACCATAACGAGTAGATAACGAACCGCTCGACGCATGGCCTTTACCCTTCGCGCTGGTGCATTCGACACAACGGTATTCTACTGGCCGTCTACCCATTACGGTTTTCAGCAAACATTGCCTCGGCGACGTCGGTGGCCCGGCATCCGGGGAGGTGCGGGTGCTCTTTCGTCAACTGGAGTACTTCGTCGCGGTGGCTCAGGAGCGCCATTTCGCCCGCGCGGCCGAGAAATGCCATGTCTCCCAGCCGGCGTTGTCCGCCGCGATCGCCAAGCTCGAACGGGAACTGAATGTCACGCTGATCAACCGCGGGCACAGCTTCGAGGGCCTGACCCCCGAGGGTGACCGGTTGGTGGTGTGGGCCAAGCGGATTCTCGCCGAGCACGACGCGTTCACCGCCGAGGTGCGCGCGGTGCGCTCGGGCATCACCGGGACGCTGCGGCTGGGCACGGTTCCCACCGCGTCGACGACGGCGTCCCTGGTTCTCTCCGCGTTCTGCTCGGCACACCCGTTGGCCAAGGTGCACATCCAATCCCGCCTCGCCGCCACCGAACTGTACCGGCGCCTGCGCGAATTCGAGCTGGACGCCGCGATCGTCCACTCCGACCCGGCGGAGGCCCACGACGTGAACCTGGTGCCGCTGTACCGGGAGCGTTATGTCCTGCTGTGCCCGGCGGACATGCTTCTCCCGGGGGCGTCGACGCTCACGTGGCCTGAGGCCGCTCAGCTGCCACTGGCGCTGCTGACGCCCGACATGCGGGACCGCCAGATGATCGACGCGGCCTTCGGCGAACACGCCTTCACCGTCGTGCCGCAGGTCGAAACCGATTCCGTCGCTTCGCTGTTCGCTCAGGTAGCGACCGGAAACTGGGCCTGCATCGTGCCGCATACCTGGCTGTGGACGTCACCGCTGGGCGCCGACACCCGCGCCGTGGAGCTGGCCGACCCGGTACTGACGGCCGAAATCGCGCTCGCCACAGGAGGTTCCGGACCGGGCTCGCCGGTCGCGCGCGCGCTCACCGCGTCGGCCGGGCAGCTGAAGCTCGACGAGTTCTTCGACTCGCGACTCAGGGCGCTCACGCACCGGCGCTGACGCCCGACGCCTTCGGGTTCAGGCTCGACAGGTGCCCGCTCTCCACCCCGGCCGCCGGGTCCAGTTGGCAGTCGATGAGCGCGGGCCCGTGTGAGGCGATGGCATCGGCGAGGGCGGCCCGCAGCTCGGATGGCGTGGTGACGTGATGTCCCTTGCCGCCGAACGCCTCAGCGATCAGCTCGTGCCGAGCCCCGGCGTTCAGCACGGTCGGCGCCGGGTGGCCGTCCGCGGGCGCTTCGTCGCCGCGGTAGACGCCGCCGTTGTTGAGGACGACGACGGTCACCGGCAGGCGATAGCGGCAGATGGTCTCGACTTCCATTCCGCTGAAACCGAATGCGCTGTCGCCCTCGATCGCCACCACCGGCCGGCCGGTCTCCACGGCGGCGGCGATGGCGTAGCCCATGCCGATGCCCATCACGCCCCAGGTGCCCGTGTCGAGCCGGTGGCGTGGCAGTTCCATGTCGACGACGTTGCGCGCGAGGTCCAGGGCGTTGGCTCCCTCGTTCACCACGTAGACGTCCGGATTGTCCTGCAGCACCGCCCGGATGGCGCCGAGCGCGTTGTAAAACCGCATCGGGTGCGGGTTTTCGGCCAGCCGTTCTGACATCTTGGCGTCGTTGCGCGCCTTCCGGTCGGCAAGCTCGGCGGCCCACTCGGCGGCGACGGTCAGCGGCCGGTCGGCCACCGCGTCGCAGAGCGCCGACATCACCGAACCGATGTCGCCGACCAGTGGCGCGGCGATCGGCTGGTTGCTGTCCAGCTCCGAGGCGTCGATGTCGACCTGCACGAATTTCGCGTCGGCGGACCACTGGGGTGACTCCCCGTGGCCGAGAAGCCAATTCAGTCGCGCACCGACCAGCAGCACGGCGTCGGCGCGCGAGATCGCCAGCGACCGGGCGGCGGCGGCGGACTGGGGGTGCGAGTCGGGCAGCAGGCCCTTGGCCATCGACATCGGCAGGAACGGAATCCCCGTGTCCTCCAGGAACTTACGGATCGCGCCGTCCGCCTGTGCGTAGGCGGCGCCCTTGCCGAGCACCATCAGGGGCCGGCGCGCCTCGCGCAACACGTCGAGCGCGCGGCCGACCGCCTCCGGTGCCGGCAGCTGGCGGGGGGCCGGGTCGACGACCCGCCACACCGTGGCCGCCGCGGCGGCGGCGTCCATCGCCTGGCCCAGCACGGCGCCGGGGATGTCGAGGTACACGCCGCCCGGCCGCCCGGAGATCGCGGTGCGCAGCGCGCGCGCGACGCCGCGGCCGACGTCCTCGACCCGGCCGATGCGGTAGGCCGCCTTCGCGAACGGCCTTGCGGCAGAGAGCTGGTCGAGGTCCTGGTAGTCGCCCCGCTGCAGGTCCACCTTCGCCCTGTTGCTGGACCCCGAGATCTGGATCATGGGGAAGCAGTTGGCGGTCGCGTTGGCCAGCGCTGGCAGTCCGTTGAGGAAGCCGGGGCCCGACGTCGTCAGGCACACGCCGGGCCGCCGGGTGAGGAAGCCGGCAGCGGCCGCGGCGTTGCCGGCCGACGCCTCCTGGCGAAATCCGATGTAGCGGATGCCCGACGCCTGGGCGCTGCGCGCCAGGTCCGTGATCGGGATGCCGACGATGCCGTAGATGGTGTCGATGTCGTTGGCCTTCAGCGCTTCCACCACCAGGTGGAAGCCGTCGGTCAGGCGTCCCGTGACTGCGGTCATGGTGGCGACCCCTTCTCTCCCCGCGTCTTTCCGGCGCGTGGCGTGCGCCGCGCCCGTTGACCACTGTGGTCGACGCGGCGGGCGGCTGTCCAAGACTAAGCCGCTATGCACCGATCGACGGTGTCTATCGATAGGCGGCGGTTATCGGTTGTGAGCGAGTCAGTATTGGACTTACGGGTGGGCGGTTCGGCATGGTGCCATCAGAACCCTTCACACCCGAGGAGCGCGGCATGACGTCTGACTCGATGACCGGCAGCGAAGTTCCGGCCGCCGGCGGCGCGGCACCCCGGATCGCCGACCTGGTCGGGGCGTCGGCGCGCCGGTTTCCCGAGAAGCCGGCCCTGGTGATCACCGACAACCGCACGCCCATCGCCTATCGCGACCTGGCGGGTTTGGCCGAGGACCTGGCCGCGCAGTTGGCGGGCGCCGGTCTGCGGCCCGGCGACCGGGTGGCGCTGCGGGCCGGCAGCAACGCCGAGTTCGTCGTCGGGTTGCTGGCGGCGTCGCGGGGCGATCTCGTCGCGGTGCCGCTGGACCCGGCCCTGCCCGTCGAGGAGCAGCGGACCCGCTGCGAGCGGGTGGGCGCGCGGGCCGTGCTGGTCGACGGTGAACCCGCCGGCGAAGGGTGGTGGTGGCCCATCGCGGTGAGCGCCGACGGCGGCACGCCCGCGGTGCGCCTGCGGGCCGCCGGGCCGGCGCGGGACGCCGTCGCCACGCCCGAGGGCCTCCGGGACGACGACGCGATGATCATGTTCACCGGGGGAACCACCGGGGTGCCGAAGATGGTTCCCTGGACGCGCGACAACCTCGCCGCGTCGGTGCGGGCCATCGTGGCGGGATACGGCCTCGGTCCCGACGACGCGACCGTGGCAGTGATGCCGCTGTACCACGGCCACGGGCTGCTCGCCGCCCTGCTGGCCACCCTGGCCGCCGGCGGCACCGTGCTGCTGCCCGCCCGCGGCCGGTTCTCGGCGCACACGTTCTGGGACGACGTCGCCGCCGCGCGCGCGACGTGGTACACCGCGGTCCCGACCATCCACCAGATCCTGTTGGAGCGCGCCAAGACCGGGCGCGAGGGGGACGGCCCGGTCGGGCTGCGCTTCATCCGCAGCTGCAGCGCCCCGCTCACCGCCGAGGCCGCCCGCGCGCTGCAGGACGCGTTCTCGGCGCCGGTGGTGTGCGCCTTCGGCATGACCGAGGCCACCCACCAGGTGGCCACCACCCGCGCCGAACACGGCGAAAACCCGGCGGCCACACCGGGTCTGGTCGGACGCTCGACCGGACCCGAGATCCGGATCGCCGGGCCCGGCGGCGAGCCGGTGCCCCCGGACGCCGTCGGGGAGGTCTGGCTGCGCGGCCCCACCGTCGTGCGCGGCTACCTCGGCGACCCCGCGATCACCGCGGCGAACTTCACCGACGGGTGGCTGCGCACCGGCGATTTGGGCTCGTTGTCGGCGGCGGGCGATCTGACGATCCGCGGCCGCATCAAGGAGCTCATCAACCGCGGCGGGGAGAAGATCTCCCCGGAGCACGTCGAGGGCGTCCTGGCCAACCATCCCGACGTGCTGGAGGTAGCCGTCTTCGCCCGGCCGGACCCCATGTACGGGGAGACGGTCGCCGCGGTGATCGTCCCGCGTGGGACCACCGCGCCCACGCCCGACGAGCTCGCGGAGTTCTGCCGCGGCCGGCTCGCCCCCTACGAGGTGCCCGCCAGCTTCGAACTGAGCGCCGAGCTGCCACACACCGCGAAGGGCTCGCTCGACCGGCGGGCCGTGGCCAGTCAATTCGGCGGAGTCTGACCAAACCTCGAAACGAATTGTCAGACGGTCGCTTTCACGCGTGCGGCCGCCGATTCGGGCATCGGCTCGTACCGGGCGAACGACCGGGTGAACGACGCGGCACCGTGCGCCAGCGACCGCAGGTCGATCGCGTAGCGCGTCAGCTCCACCTGGGGCACCTCCGCCTTCACCACGGTCCGCTCGTTGCCCGCCGTGTCGGTGCCGAGCACGCGACCACGCCGGCCCGACAGGTCACCCATCACCGCGCCGACGAAGTCGTCGGGCACCAGCACCGAGATCTCGTCGATGGGCTCCAGCAAGGTCACCTTGGTGGCCGCGGCCGCCTCCCGGAGCGCCAGCGAACCGGCCATCTGGAACGCGAAGTCGGACGAGTCCACGCTGTGCGCCTTGCCGTCGAGCAGCGTGACCCGGATGTCGACCACGGGATAACCGGCGTGCACACCCTTCTCCATCTGCGCGCGCACCCCCTTCTCGACGCTCGGGATGAACTGCCGCGGCACCGCCCCGCCGACCACCTTATCGAGGAATTCGAAACCGGTGCCCTCGGGCAGCGGTTCCACCTCGATGTCGCACACGGCGTACTGGCCGTGGCCGCCGGACTGCTTGACGTGCCGGCCGTGGCCTTTGGCCTTGCCGCCGAACGTTTCCCGCAGCGGGACCCGCAACTCCACCGTGTCGACGGTGACCCCGTAGCGGTTGGCCAGCGCGTCGAGCACCACCCCGGCGTGGGCCTCGCCCATGCACCACAGCACGATCTGGTGGGTCTCGGGGTTCTGCTCGATGCGCAGCGTCGGGTCCTCGGCGGCCAACCGCCCGAGGCCCACCGACAGCTTGTCCTCGTCGGTCTTGGCGTGCGCCGCGATGGCGACCGGTAGCAGTGGCTCGGGCATCGTCCACGGCCGCAGCACGAGCGGCTCGGCCTTGTCCGACAGCGTGTCACCCGTCTCGGCGCGGCTGAGCTTGCCGATGGCGCAGATGTCACCCGCGACCACCGCCGTCGCCGGCCGTTGCTGCTTGCCGAGCGGAAAGGACAGGGCGCCGACGCGCTCGTCCTCGTCGTGGTCGGGATGGGTGTGCCCGTTCCCGTTGGTGGCGCCGAAGAACGACGCAAAATGGCCCGACACGTGGACGGTCGCGTCGGGCCTGATGGTTCCGGAGAACACCCGGACCACGCTGACCCTGCCGACGTACGGGTCCGACGTCGTCTTCACCACCTCGGCCAGCAGCGGCGCGTCGGCGGCGCAGGACAGGGTCGCGTGCGGGGCGCCGACCGGCGTGAACACCTCCGGGAGGGGATGCTCGAGGGGCGACGGGAAACCGCGCGTGGCCACCTCGAGCAATTCGAGCGTGCCGACGCCGGTGCCGCTGCACACCGGGATCACCGGGAAGAACGTCGCCCGGGCGACGGCCCGCTCCAGGTCGGCGATCAGCACCGCCTCGTCGATCGACTCGCCGCCGAGGTAGCGGTCCATCAGCGACTCGTCCTCGGACTCCTCGATGATGCCCTCGATCAGGGCGCCCCGCGCCTCCTCGACCCGGTCGGCGTCCGCGGGGTCGGGCGGGTGAATGGCGCGCTTGCCGCCGGTGTAGGAGTAGCGCTTCTGCGAGAGCAACCCGATCAAACCGTCGCAGTTGGCGGGGGAGGTCGGCAGGTAGAGCGGTAACACCTTGTCGCCGAACGCATCCTGGGCCGCGGCCAGCGCCTCGGAGTAGTTCGCGCGGGCGTGGTCGAGCTTGGTGATCACCACCGCCCGGGGCATGCCGACCTGGCTGCATTCCTGCCACAGCGACTTCGTCGGCTCGTCGACGCCCTCGTTCGCCGCGATCACGAATAGCGCGCAGTCCGCGGCGCGCAGGCCGGCCCGCAGCTCCCCGACGAAGTCGGCGTACCCCGGCGTGTCGACGAGGTTGATCTTGACGCCCTCGTGGGCCAGGGATGCGACGGCCAGGCCGACCGAGCGCTGCTGACGGATCTCGGCGTCGTCGTAGTCGCAGACCGTGCTGCCGTCGGCGATCGAGCCCGGCCTCGACAGCACGCCCGCCGCCACCAGGAGGGCGTCGACCAGGGTGGTCTTGCCGGCTCCCGACGGTCCCACCAGCACCACGTTGCGGATGTCGCCCGGACCGTTGGCGGTGGGGGCCGTCGCCGCGCCCTGGGAAGCAGTCGTCTTGTCCGCCATGACAATCCTCCGTGACTTCGGCCGCGTCGTTGCGTACCTATCTAGCTACCATTCCCCCAACTTCCGCCGACCACAAGACCGGCGGGGACGATCACCCGGGGCGCCCTGCTCAGGCGTGCCAGCTCGACCAGCGGCGCACGGCCACCGCGATGACCGGGCCGTTCAGCGAAACCGACTGGTATTGAGGGTATTTCGCGCGTAACAGGCGAAAGCCGACCGCCATCGCCTCGTCGTCCTGGTGCACCGTGGCGACGCCGTCGGCCCGCACCCACCACAGCCGCGTCCAGTCGTCGGCGTAATGGTCGGCCAGCAGGCAGACCAGCGGGTTGGCGCGGATGTTGGTCAGGCGGCGCAGCCGCCGGGTGGTCTTGGGTTTGGCGTCGACGGCGGTGTAGACCACGTCCGTGTCGTCCCCGTCGTCAGTGCCGACCGCGAACACCACCGGAACCAGGTGCGGCGTCCCGTCGGGCGCCGTCGTGGCCAGGCGGGCCACCGGGGACCGCGCGAAGCTGGCCCTGGGGTCGAAGTCGCCCACCGGCTCAGCTTAGGGGCCGGAACGGGTGGTGACCGACCGGTGGCTGGACACCCGTGACACGTAAACGGCTGCGACGACACGCCGGGCGGATTCATACGGTCAGTGCAACATCCGTTGTTTTGAGGAGTTGCCATGCCGAGTGGTTATCCGTTTTCGAGGGCGGTGCGGCGAGAGTTTTTGGATCTGGTGTGCCAAGGCATGCCGGTGATTCGGGCCGAGCGCGTGGTGGGTGTGTCGCTGAATACCGGGTCGCGCTGGTGGCGGGAGGCTGGCGCCATGAAGATCGGACGAAATTAATGGAGTTCGGGTTTAGCCAATCCGGGGGATCTGTCACGCCCGGGTGGGCATGGGCACCGGCTCAGCGCCGAGGAGCGGGTGATGATCATGCGCGGGCGCGACGCCGGCCTCAGTGATGCTGACATCGGCAAGCAGATCGGCCGTGATCGCAGCGTGGTGTATCGCGAGGTTCGACGAAACCGGAACGCCGACGGCGACTACCACGCGCTGATGGCCCATGGTCGTGCCGCAGACCGAGCACGCCGACCCAAGCAGTTCAAGCTCAAGGACAATCCGCTCTGCGCGCTGATCGAAGCCTGGATGGATGATGGGTGGAGTCCCAAACTGATCGCCGACATGTTGGCCCGCGATCATCCCCATGACAGGCAGGCCCGGGTGAGCCACGAAACCATCTACCAAAGCCTGTATGTGCAGACCCGCGGCAGTCTGCGCGCTGATCTGCACAAATGCCTGTCCACCAAACGGGCGGCACGCAAAGCGCGGGGCCGCTACGTCAGCCACGGCGTCTACAACGGCGAGGAATTCACGATCAGCGATCGTCCCGCCGAGGCGGAGGACCGCGCCGTGCCCGGTTCCTGGGAAGGCGATCTGATCTTGGGGCCCGGCGGCGCCAGCGCGATCGGCACCCTGGTCGAACGCAGCACCCGCTTCACCATCCTGTTGCACCTACCCACCGGCCACAGCGCCGCGGCCGTCGCCGCCGCGATGATCGAGGCGATGAGCGAGCTGCCCGAGCACCTGCGGCGCGCCATCACCTGGGATCGCGGCAGCGAAATGGCTAACTGGCGCGAGATCTCGCTGCAACTAGGCGCCCCGGTCTACTTCTGCAACCCGCACTCACCCTGGCAGCGCGGCAGTAACGAAAACACCAACCGGCTTCTGCGGTTCTGGTTCGAAAAGGGCAGCGATCTAAGCCGTTACACCAAAGCCGACCTCAAACGCATCCAAGACACCCTCAACCGCCGGCCCCGCCCCACACTCAACCTCGACACCCCCGCCCAACGACTCGCCCAACTCCTCGACCAAGCCGCCTGACCAGATGTTGCACTAACCGATTGACAATGCC